>DASXCL010000025.1:0-30225 GCA_036491195.1 Candidatus Angelobacter sp. | reverse complement strand
CTCTTGGCCAGCGTGGCTTCGCGCGCGCGCTGTTCACGATACTCGGCAATCTGCCGCGCTTTTTCGCGGTCGGCCACCATCAGCACGTCGCCCGATTGCGGCAGGCCTTCCAGACCCAGCACCTCCACCGGGGTCGAAGGTGGAGCTTCATCCACGGCCTTGCTGCGATCGTCAAACATGGCACGCACTTTGCCAAACGTGTTGCCAATGATGAAATTATCGCCTACGCGCAACGTGCCGTTCTGTACCAGCACGGTGGCGACAACGCCGCGACCGCGGTCAACCTTGGCTTCAACCACGGTTCCCGTTGCTGGACGCTCCGGATTGGCCTTGAGGTCTTGCAGATCGGCAACGAGGCAGATCATTTCCATCAGCAGGTTCAGGTTGGTGCGCTTTTTGGCGGAAACATCCACGAATACCGTGGTGCCGCCCCAGTCTTCCGGCATCAGTCCACGATCAGCAAGCTGCTTTTTCACGCGGTCCGGCAATGCCTCAGGCTTATCGATTTTGTTCACCGCCACGATGATTGGGACCTTCGCAGCTTTGGCGTGGTCCATGGCTTCAAGCGTCTGCGGCATCACCCCGTCATCGGCCGCCACCACCAGCACGACGATGTCCGTGACTTTGGCGCCGCGGGCGCGCATGCGTGTGAACGCTTCGTGACCCGGCGTATCCAGGAAAACGATCTGCCGGCCGAATGCCGGCGAATCTTCCTTGGTGATCTTCACCTTGTAAGCGCCGATGTGCTGCGTGATTCCACCGGCTTCGCCGCCGGCGACATCGGTTTCGCGGATGGCATCGAGCAGTGACGTTTTGCCGTGATCGACGTGGCCCATGATCGTAACCACGGGCGGACGCGTCACCGCGGCAAGAGCGGCTTTCTCTTCTGTCACTCCCGTGAGCGCAGCCATTTCCTGCGCTGCCTGGTCTTCAAAGCTGATCGATTCAGATTCAGCGCCAAAATGACGCGCCAGGTCCTTGGCAAGCTCGAAATCGAGGCTCTGGTTCACCGTGGCCATCACGCCCTTCATCAGCAGGCGGGCGATAAGGTCTTTCGCGCGGACGCCCAGCTTTTCCGCCAGGTCTTTCACGCTGATGCCTTCACCAATGGTAATGGAGCGCGTGATAGGAAGCGGCTCGTTCGACAACGCCAGACGCGGCGGTGGAACAAAGCCCTTCATCGTGCCTTCTTTTTCGCGCGGGATGTAAGGCTGCCCTGGGCGGCGCGTTGGCCCGCCCGGACGTGCCGGCCTTCCCGCAGGCGGCGGTGGTCCACCTGGGCCTACCCCACCCATTCCGGGACGTGGCGGATAGCCACCGGGACGCGGTGAGCTTGTTGGGTGCGGACCACGGCGCTGCTCACCGGGTCTGCTTTGGTAGGGTGGCCGCGGTCCCGGAGGACCGCTGGGGCCTCCTGGCCCGGATGGCCGTGGCCGCTGAAAGATTGGCTGGCCGCGAACCACGCCCTGCGGACGCTGTCCCGGACCGCCATGGCTCTGCATGGGCCGTGTTCCTGGGGCTCCCTGCATTGGCCGCCCTTGTGGGACGCTCGGCGCAGCCGCGCGCGGAGGCGGGGCTGTGTAAACCGGACGCGGCCCGGTCTGCGGCGTGATCATTCTTCTCTGCTGCACGATCGCCTGGCCCGGTGCGGGCTTGGTCGATGGCGCAGCCGGAGTGGGCGGCGTCCCTGCTGCGGCGACTGGCGGCGCTGCGGGAGCTTTCTGCTGTGCTGGAGGTGCGACTGTTGTTGCTGGCGGATGTACGGGCGGCGTGACCACGACTGCGGGCGGAGCGACCGGCTTTTCCACCGGAGGAGGCGCAACCACTGCCGGCGCCACTGGCTTGACCACAGGAGATGTAACCACAACACTTCTTTCCGCTGCCGGAGCAGCCGGTTTGGAGATCACAACAGCGGGCTTTTCGGCCGATGGAGGCGCTGCCGCTGGTGTCGCCGCTTTTACCGGCGTCGGAGGAATAGCAGGCGTCGCTGCTGGAGGTCTGGCTGGAGGCGCGGAGGGGTGCTGTTGCTGCTGCTCTCTCTCTCTGAGCAGCCTTGCTACGTCGCCAGGTTTGGAGATCTTAGAGAGGTCGATCTTTGGCTTGACCTCCGTAGCGGAAGCTCTCTCCCGCGAAGATGAGTTGGACCTGGCCGAAAAATGCTTTCGTACCCGTACCGCTTCATCCTCCTCAATTGAACTTGAGTGGGTCTTCTTCTCGGTCACGCCGACAGCTTCCAGCACGTCGAGAATCGCTTTGCTCTTGACCTCAAGCTCTCTGGCCAAATCATTGATTCGAATTTTCATCCGCTCTCTATTTCCTCCGGGTACCTTTTACGCGATCATAATGACCTCACGGTTTTTGCCTTGAATCTCACTACGATGGTTCTTCTTCCGATGTCTCTTCCGGCTTCGCCAGTTCGGGTTCTACCGTGCCTTCCGGCTGCGGCTGTTCTTCCCCGTGGGTGTGCACCTCAGCCACGTCGGCGTCGGGCGCATTCTCCACGCCGGCAATCGCCGCCGCTTCGCTGGCCTGGCCCGTCTCCACCGCTTCCGCATATTCAGACGGAGAAACCTCAGCCGCTATGATTTCAGCACCCGGCTCTGCAACGTCCGCTCCTTCAACGGCGGCTGTTTCGCCGGCTTCAGGTACTGCGGCCACGGCGCCTGTTTCAAGGGTAGAGAAGTAATTATTCACCGCAATGCTGATTTTTTCCACCGTCTTGGGGCCTACACCTGGCACTTCTTCCAATTGCTCAGGCGTCATGTCCGCCAGAGCTTCCACCGTGGAAATTCCCGCTTCACTCAGCTTGCCGATCAAAGCTTCGCCCAGGTCAGTAACATTGGCCAGCGGAGTTGCCTGCTGGCTGGTCAGCGATTCCATCTGCTGTTCCACTTCCTGGCGCTTTTCTTCCTCGCTCTTGATATCGATTTTCCAGCCCAGCAGCTTGGCCGCCAGCCGCACGTTCTGCCCTTTTTTGCCGATGGCAAGCGAGAGCTGGCTGTCATCCACCACAACTTCCAGGTGCTTGTCCGTCTGGTCAACCACCGTCACGCGGCTTACCTTCGCCGGCTGGAGCGCTTTTTCGGCGAACGTAACCGGATCTTCGTGATATTCAATGATGTCAATCTTCTCGCCGCGCAGCTCGCGAATGATCGATTGCACCCGCATGCCCTTCATCCCGACGCATGCGCCCACGGCGTCCACGTCCTTGTCGCGCGACATCACGGCAATCTTGGTGCGCTCGCCAGCTTCGCGGGCAATGGCCCTGATCTGTACGGTCCCGTCATAAATTTCCGGCACTTCCGTCTGGAACAGGTTCTGCACCAGCTCCGGCGCGGCGCGCGAAACAACCACGGCAGGGCCTTTGGAATTCTTGTCGACGCGTACCAACACGGCGCGCACGCGCTCGCCCACAGAGAATGATTCCAGCCGCGACTGCTCTTTCTTTGACATGCGAGCTTCAGCCCGGCCGATGTCAAAAATCACGTCTGGCCCTTCAATGCGCTTTACCGTGGCATTTAATACTTCACCCACGCGTCCGATGTATTCGTTGTAAACCGTGTCACGCTCGGCTTCGCGCACTTTCTGGAAAATAATCTGCTTCGCAATCTGCGCGGAGATGCGGCCCAGCCCTTCCGTGGACTTGAGAAAGCGCACTTCGCCGCCTATTTCAGCGTTGGGGTCAATCGCTTTCGCCTCATCCAGGGAAATTTCCAGCTGTGGATCTTCAATATCGTCTTCCGAGGGAAGAATGCTCTTCACCGCGTACACGCGGATCATGCCGGACTCTTTATCCAGTTCGCCCTTCAGATTTTCCTGGCTTTTGTCCTTCTTGCGAGTGGCCGCAACAATAGCGTCTTCCACCGCGCTCACCACAATCTGCGGATCGATTCCCTTTTCCCGGCTCAGGGCGTCAATGACGTTATAAATCTCACTTGCCATACCAAATGGTCCTTATAAGTGCCGAAATTCCTGGTCTTTCCTGATTCCTGCGTCTGCTAAATCCTGGTTTACTAGATTTCCGGTACCAGATTGGCCTTTTCCACGTTGGCCAGATCAACTTCAATTTTCTGCCCTGCCTGCGCGTGGCCCGGTTTCGGCTTTTTCTTGCCCGAAATCGTTTCCAGGGTCAGCTTGCCATTCTCAAAACTCTGCAAACGCGCTTCAAAATGCCTGTTCCCATTCACCGGCTCGCGCGTCGTCAGCTTCAACCTGCTTCCGGTAAACCGCCGATAATCTTCCGGCTTTAACAGCGGCCGATCCAGCCCCGGAGAAGATACTTCCAGCGTGTACGACGGTCCCTGAACTGCATCTTCCACGTCCAGGATGATCGAAACCTCCCGGCTGACCATGGCGCAATCTTCATGCGTTACGCCTTCCGGTTTGTCGATGGTGATTCTCAGGGTGCGCGCTTTGCCGCCGCCCCGTAGCTCCACATCCACAACTTCAATACCTTGTGCCGTGGCCACCCGGCCGGCAATTTCGCGAATTGTATTGAGGTCTGCCGCCATCCACTTCCGAACAGTTTGTTACTTGTGCAGACTGGCTCTCCCCAAAATAAAAGTGGGCAATCCGCCCACTGGTACGTTCGCCGAATTGGGGATTTCTAACCCACTCAGACCACCTTCCGGCCTGAGCCGAAACCAGCTACAACTTCTTAATAATACGCCTCCCGGGCTTAAAAAACAACGCGTTGCAGGCTGGTTTGCATGCCGGTTCTCCGTTCAGAGAAGCTAACAAACCCTTTCTTTACTGATAGTTCACTGGGGCAATGTCTGAGGTTGGTTTTTCTCACCAGGATAATGCGACCCAGTCAATCTTTTTGCCCCAGCAGCCCTATCCGATCAGCCCCCGCATGGTGGGTAATATCCACCACTTGGGCCACGTACTCAAAATCCACCTCCGGATCTCCTTTGGCGAAGGCCACTCGGTCAACCCGAAGTTCATATGCGGCCCTGAGCTTTGCCTCCAGGCCATCCCACGAGACCTCTTCCTGGTTGATCTTCAGGCTCGGCGGTTTGCTTTCGCCGGCATCTTTTAATTGGATGACAATTGGCGTTTCAGGATTCGTCTCCCGGCTTTCCTTGCTCGGCTGCGGGACAAGCGTTTTCTCGCCCCATTTGTGCTCGGGGAGTACGACCATAAAAATGATCAACAGGACCAATAGCACGTCAATCAGTGGCGTGACATTGATTTCAGACGAGCGTGTGCCGCGCGCTCCAACCATCATCGACATGGCTTGGCTCCTTTAGCGTTCGGTCGCCTTTGGCGACCCTCATGGTTTTGCGCGCTGTACTAATTGACACTCAGAGGACGAAAGATGTTCCCGGTGATTGGAAGAAGTGTTCTGGTCAAAGAATCTCGCCGACCGCTTAAATTTCTTGTTCTCTTTATGAGGCGCCTAATCTCTTTAGGACACAAAACACGTGTCAGGGCACGACTTGAGAGTTCAGGACCGAACGAGCTTGCGAGTGGCGTCCTGCGAAGTCGTGCCGTAAAGACGCTCCACAACCCACTTCCAGACATCGCAGGCCGGGTCCCCGCCGAGCCCGCCTTGGGCTCGGTAGGGTGGAGATCGGCGCAGCGGAGGCCAACAAACAGAACCATTTGAGGCTCTGTTTATTCCGATGTCGGCATGTGCAGATACATAGACTGAAGGCCGATTCGCCCCGGCCCTGTAAAGCGATTCCACACCAACTGGCCGGCACTGGCAAAAAGCCCAGTTGTCAGACGCTGAAACTGCGTATCCATGCGAACGCTACGGTCTTTATAGACCCAGCCTCCGGGCTCAATATCAATCTGTTCACCCGGTTGCAGCGTGACTTCGAAAACGTTGCCATATCCGTGGACCCAGACAATTCCGTCGTCGGTGTTCGCTGTGAACTGGTCAATAAAAAAGCCAGTCCCGCCCATCAGCATATTGGCAACGCCTTTTACGCGCATAAATGTATAGTCCACGTGCGAGGTCGCGGCCAAAAATTGATGTTCCCGCATATCAATGCCTTCACCGCGCTTCAGATGGAGTCCAAAAACGTGCCCGGCGCCATCTCGGCTAAAAGCAATGCGTCCAGGCCCGCGCGCCTCAGTCATGAAAACCGGCATGCCGGAGAGTACGCGTTTGAATGCTCCGGCAAGAGATTTTACCCCGATCTGGACAGGAACGTCCTTCCATAAAAGGATGTGGTGTTCAAAGAAAACCGGGACTCCGCCCAATTCGATGTGCAACACGGGAACCAGTTCGCCCTGGATGTGATAAGTAACGCCGCCGAAACTTTCGTCGCGCGCATTCGTGTCAAGCAGAATTGGAACAGCCATGGTTGTCCTTTTTACGGCTGGAGGTTGAAAGACCAGCAATAATACTTCAACCGTAGAGAATAGGAATTGCCGAGCTTGGTTCCCAAACAGGAAGTCTGATTCGCCCTTTTCGCGTTCATTCGCGGCCAGGGCTTTATCTGCTCTTATCCGCTCAATCTGCGGCGAAAAGTTCTTACCATTTAAATCGCTTATGCCCTTCCATCACGATTTTTCGCGCCGCATCGCCATTCGCCCAGCCTGCGATCTCCGTCTTCTTGCCTTCGAGCGCCTTGTAAATCGAGAAAAAATGTTCGATCTCCCGCGCCGTATGCGAGAACACTTGTGAATAATCATTCACTTCGCGATACAACGGATCGCTCTCCGCCACGGCCAGGATTTTTTCGTCCTTCTTGCCCTGGTCCACCATCTGGAGCACTCCGATCGGCCGCACCTCGATCAGGCATCCGGGAAAACTCGGCGCTTCCACCAGTACCAGCACGTCCAGAGGATCTCCGTCCTGTCCGAGAGTGCAGGGAATGAAGCCGTAATCACCGGGATAGTGCACAGGCGAAAACAGCGTGCGATCGAGCTTAAACACGTGGAGCTGCTTGTCATACTCGTATTTGTTGACTGAATCTTTGGGAATTTCAATCACCGCGTTCACGCGGTGCGGGGCCTTGTCGCCGATGGGAAGCCTGGTGTAATCCGTCATCTTGAAGTTTTAACCTGCTTTACGTCCTATTCTAGGATATTTTAGTGGCGTGTGAGGTGCACGCCATGCGTCTGAGCATTGGGTTGGTTATGCTGCTGCTGTCATCCGGGGCCGCGGCCCAGCAATGCACCGTTAAAGTCCTGGCGTCGTTTTACGATCAACGCACTACAGAAGAAATACAGACACTCAAGACAGAGGACCTTGAGGTCAGTATTGACGGGAAAAAACTGCCGGTGCTCGGCGCCAGCCGTGACTTCAATAACAGGCTGTTGATCCTCCTTGAAACCGAAGGGTCAGCCAGGAACGATAAACTCGCCGACCTGGTGCAGACGGTCACGCTTCAGGCCCGCCAGGCGCCCGAAGGCAAACCTGTGGCATTTGGAGTTTTTGCGGAAAAAGCCTCGTTTACCAAGGGCTTTTCCTCCAGCCCGGAAATGCGCACCGCCGCTATCAATCAAGTCATCGAAGAAGCGCCTCCGCTGGGCAAGCGGGTGGCGCTCTGGGATGCCCTGCATCAGGCGCTGGCAGTTTTTGGTCCTCACCAACCGGGAGACACTATTCTCCTGGTCGGCGATCCCTACGATGACTCCAGCAACCACACCGCCGGCAGCATCGAAAAGGAGTTCATTGCCAGCGGGACGCGGCTCTTCATGATGCGAAGACTGCATGGAAGCCGCGTGGAGCGCGACTTCATGTGGAACACGCACGAACTGGAGAAAACAGTTCTCGCCCGCATCACCCAGGAAACCGGCGGCCTGCTTAGCGAGTATGTGGCTTCACTCATCCGTTTTGCCTGGGCCGGGTATCTGCTGGAAATCAAGCTGCCCCCGGGTGTGAGCCGGCCGCACAAATGGAAAGTGCAATTCCACGGCGACGCGGCTCAGGTGCATAGGAAGACGAATTTTTATTATCCTGCGCGATTCCCTGCATGCGAGCAGGCAGATACTCCACTCAAAAAAGAAAGCACCCAAAAGGGCGCCTTCTAAAAATAAATCGCGGCTGAGCAGCTATTTTTTCTCTTCCTCGCCGCCGCCCTGTTCGGCCGCCGCGGCTGCCTGTTCTTCTTCCATCTGTTTGCGGACTTCTTCCTGGCGCTTCGTACGGACCTCCGCCCGCTTGGCGCGCTTGGCCTCAATCACCTTTTCGCTGCCCAGCAACTCGATGTAGCATGTCGCGGCTCCGTCACCGGCGCGCCATCCCTTGTGGATGATGCGCAGGTAACCGCCGCTGCGGTCGCCGAAACGCGGGGCCACGGTCTCAAACAGGCGGCTCACCGACTCGCGCGTCATCAGGTAGCTGCCGGCCAGTCGCCGCGCGGAAAGGTCTCCGCGCTTGCCCAGGGTAATCATTTTTTCTACATGCGGACGCATGGCTTTGGCCTTGGCCGGCGTGGTTTCAAGCCGCTCTTCCATAATGAGCGAGGTCACCAGGTTGCGCAGCAGCGCGCGGCGATGGCTGGTGTTACGTCCGAGTTTTTTTGTGTGTCTCTGGTGACGCATAAAAATCCTTAATTGGTAATTTAGTAATTTGGTAATTGAGTAATTGTGGGGCATAACCGGGTTTCAAATTACCCGATTACCAAATTGCTCAATTACCAATTGCTTAAAATTCCTGCCCGTCGCCGCCTTCTCCCAGACCTCCACCGCCGCCCATGGACACTGCGGAAGGCATCTGGCTTGTGGGTCCAGGGACGGCGTTGCCGTGCTCATCGATCTTCATGCCCAGCGAGAGGCCCATCGAAGCAAGGATTTCCTTGATCTCATTGAGCGACTTGCGGCCGAAGTTCTTGGTCTTGAGCATCTCCGCTTCCGTCTTCTGCACCAGTTCGCCGATCGACTGGATGTTCGCGTTCTTCAGGCAGTTGTAGCTGCGCACGGAAAGTTCCAGCTCTTCAACCGAGCGGTTCAGGTTTTCATTCTTGATCAGCGGCTTCTCTTCGCCACGCGACTCCGTCTCCAACTCCTCTTCAAAGTTGATGAAGATCGTCATGTGGTCTTTGAGCAGCTTAGCCGCCAGGCCGAGTGCATCGGCCGGGGCGATGGAACCGTTGGTCCAGATTTCGATGTCGAGCTTGTCGTAATCGGTGATCTGTCCCAGGCGGGCCGCTTCCACGGTGTAATTGCACTTGCGCACGGGGGAATGGACCGAATCGATCGGGATAAAGCCAAGGCCCAGGTCTTCGTCAAAGTTCTTGTCCGCAGCCACATACCCGCGGCCGCGCTTCAGGCGCATTTCCATGTCCAGCTTGCCGCCCTCGGAAACCGTGGCGATGTAAACGGTCTTGTCCAGGATTTCCACGTCACCATCAGCTTCAATCATGGCAGAGGTGATCACGCCCGGCTGCTCGGCCTTCAGGTAAATGGCCTTGGGACCGTCGCCGTTCAGCTTGAACGGGACCTGTTTCAGGTTAAGGATGATGTCGGTCGCATCTTCCACCACGCCGGCGATCGACTGGAATTCGTGCAGGACGCCTTCAATTTTCACGGCGGTTACGGCCGCGCCTTCAATCGAAGACAGCAGCACGCGCCGCAGGGCGTTGCCGATGGTGGTGCCGAATCCGCGCTCAAAAGGCTGGGCGTAAAAACGGCCGTATTTGTCGGTGAGTGTCTCGGTATCGGTGGCAAGACGCTTGGGTTTTTGGAAACCTCTCCAGAGAGCCATATTCTTTTTGTCCTTTCAACTCCGCTCCGTTTGGCGCATGCGGCTCAAGAGGCCACAAGGCTGTTCTGGTGCGGGCAATTGCGAAGCTGCTCGCGAGCTGCAGTTTCTGGCGAAATAAAAATTGTTGGTTGATGAACCAGTGGGAACCTATTTGATGCCGGGTTCCGGCGTTTCGATTCATCAGGCGGCACGCAGCGGGCCTGCACCCACCGCCCACCGTATCTTTTAAGGGCTCCACAATCCCCCTCGACTTTCACTCCGGGTGTTTCGCCCTCACGCTTTGCTCGCGCGTTTCGGCACTCGCTCCGCGTTCGCCCAGTTACTTGCTGTACAGTTCGACGATCAACTGTTCGTTGACCGGCGCATTGATATCTTCACGCTTCGGCAGGGACAGCACGCGGCCCTTCAGGTTGTCGCGGTCCACCTCCAGCCATCCGACAACGGGTTGATGGCTTGAGTAGTCGCGCGCCCCCTCGATCACCGTGAATTTTTTGGCCTTGTCGCGCACCTGGACCTCGTCCCCGGCGCTCACCTGAAATGACGGGATGTTTACGCGGCGTCCGTTCACGTCAATGTGGCCGTGCCGGACAATCTGCCGCGACTGGCGGCGCGATGTGGCAAAGCCTAGCCGGTAAACCACGTTGTCCAGCCGGCGCTCCAGTTGTTGCAGCAGCAGTTCGCCGGTAACACCCGGCTTGCGCGCGGCTTTTTCAAAGTAGTTCCGAAACTGGTTTTCCAGGGTGAAATACATGCGCTTGGTCTTCTGCTTTTCCCGGAGCTGCAGGCCATAGCCCACAACCTTGGCCTTGCGATCCTTGCCGTGCTGGCCGGGAGCGAAGTTGCGCTTTTCCACGGGGCATTTGTCGGTAAAACACTTGGCCCCTTTCAAAAACAATTTCATGCCTTCGCGACGGCAAAGGCGGCATACTGCACCTTTATATCGTGCCATTCATTCTCCTGCTTTCCGGTGTCGATCGGTTTACGGGGTGGCTACCCCCTTCGTCCCGATCCGAATTAGCCGCTAGCCTCTAGCTGCCAGCTTCTAAAATGTTTCTTGTTTCGCCAACGGCCAGTAGCTAGAAAGCTAGCCGCTGGCAGCAGGCGCGTTATACGCGCCGACGTTTCGGCGGCCGGCAGCCGTTGTGCGGAATCGGCGTGACGTCTTTGATCGTCTTCACGTCCAGGCCGGCGGCTGCCAGCGCGCGGATCGCCGACTCGCGTCCCGACCCCGGCCCGTTCACGCGGACTTCAATTGAGCGCATGCCATGGTCGCGGGCCTGACTGGCGGCGTTGCTGGCCGCCTGCTGCGCGGCGAACGGCGTGCCTTTGCGTGAGCCGCGGAAGCCCAGCGAACCGGAGCTCTTCCACGCCAGTGTTTTACCTTCACTGTCCGTGATGGTGACAATGGTGTTGTTGAAGGACGCCTGAATAAACGCCACGCCGTGCGGAACGTTCTTGCGTTCCTTCTTCTTGAAAACCTTTTTCTTGCCTTTTGTTCCGGTAGCGCCGCTTCCGGGTGCCGCTGCTGCTTTCGCCATTCTCTTTATCCTTCGCGTCACCGCTGGGGCGACTGCTTCGCTGGACCGCTACTAGCTTCTAGCTCCTAGCAAAATCTTTCTTAAATCTGATCATAGACATTTGTCGCTCGACTGCCATGCCTTACCGGGTTACATCACAATAGCTAGCGGCTAGCAGCTACTAGCTAGCAGCTATTTACGTCTTTGCCGCCGTCTTCTTCTTGTTCGCGACCGTGCCTTTGCGCGGGCCTTTGCGGGTGCGCGCATTGGTGTGTGTGCGCTGTCCGCGGACCGGCAGATTGCGGCGGTGGCGGTATCCACGATACGAGCCGATTTCAATCAGCCGCTTGATGTGCATGGAGATGTCTTTGCGCAGATCACCTTCCACATCGCCTTCGGCTTCAATCGCCTGCCGGATGCGGTTGACCTCGTCCTCGTTCAGGTCCTGGACCTTCTTCATGGGCTCGACCTTCGCCGTTTCCAGAAGCCGCGTGGAACGCGAGTTGCCGATTCCGTAGATATACGTCAGCGCGATGTTCACATGCTTGTTGCGCGGAAGATCAACGCCTGAAATGCGTGCCATTTAGTTCTCCTTATTACCACTTGTGATCGGTTTACAGTCTGGCTTTGGCCTTCTTCCCGATCCGGTTACAATTTGAAAATTTCAAATTTGAAATTTCAAATTTACAAACTACCCTTGCCTTTGTTTGTGTTTCGAGTTCTCGCAGATCACTCGCACCACGCCCTTGCGGTGCACGATCTTGCACTTGTCGCAAATCTTCTTTACCGATGCCCGAACCTTCATGTTTCCGCTTCTCTCTGATATCCGAATAGCCGGCTTCTTCCCCGAACCCGGATTCTCTTCAAATTGGTAATTAGGTAAATTCGTAATTTTGGTAATTTGAAAACCAAGGTCTTCCAATTACCCATTTACCAAATTACTCAATTACCAAATCACTTGTATCTGTACACGATCCGTCCGCGAGTGAGATCGTAGGGCGAGAGTTCCACCGCGACCTTGTCGCCGGGAAGAATGCGAATGAAATTCTTGCGCATTCTGCCGGAAACGTGCGCCAGCACCTGATGCTTGTTTTCCAGTTCCACCCGGAACATGGCATTGGGCAGCGGCTCAACCACCGTTGCCATCACCTCAATCGCGTCTTCTTTACTCACCTAGCTCCTTGAGAGTCTCAATTGTAGAGATCCCTCGCTTTGCTCGGGATTTCGGCTGCAGGCTCCCGCTTCGCTCACGCCTGCAAGACGCCTCAACCTCAATCGCGTCTTCTTTACTCACCTAGCTCCTTGGTTGCAAGCTTCTAGCCGCTAGCTTCTGGCCCCTAGCAAAAGCATCTGACTCGCTAACCCATCATCTTTCTTTCGTCTCGCATTTAGCGCAAAACTGAGCACGATTCTTAACATTCCGGCTAGTAGCCAGTAGCTTCTATTCCGTCAACACCAGAGGCCCATTACGCGTGACAGCCACCGTGTGTTCGAAGTGCGCGCTATAGCTGCCATCTTCGGTCACGGCGGTCCACTTGTCGTCCAGTACACGCGCTCCCGGCTTGCCGATGTTTACCATGGGCTCAATCGCAATGACCATGCCTTCACGCAAGCGTGTGCCATGGCCGCGCGTGCCGAAATTCGGCACTTGCGGATCTTCATGCAGCCGCGTGCCAATTCCATGTCCTACAAACTCGCGAACCACGCTGAAGCCATTGGCTTCAACGTATTCCTGCACTGCCGCTCCCACGTCTCCAACGGTCTTGCCCAGCCTGACCTCGGCGATTGCTTTCTTCAACGACGTTTCCGTCACATCGAGCAGCTTCTGCAACTCCGGCGCCAGCGACTTGCCTACCGGCACGGTGATCGCAGAATCGCCATAATAACCATCGAGCACTACGCCGCAATCGATGGAAACAATGTCGCCTTCCTTCAGCACCCGCTTCTCTGACGGGATGCCGTGGATAATTTCATTGTTCACCGACGTGCACAGCACGCAGGGATAGTCGCAATATCCCTTGAATGCGGGCTTGGCCCCAAATTCCCGGATTTTTTCTTCCGCCGCGTTTTCCAGTTCCATGGTGGAAACGCCGGGAGCCACCAATTTCTTTACCGCATCCAGCACCTGGCGGACAATTTGCCCGCTACGCTTCATCTTTTCCAGCTCGGCTTGTGATTTGCAGTTAATCATTCACTCGTTGCAGTTAATCATTCACTCGTTGACCGCCGCGGCGGCGCCGCTTTCAATCGCGCGAAACATCTCCGCCATCACCTGCTCTACAGACTGGTCCCCGTTGACCCGGCGCAACCTTCCCTGCTTGCGATAATAATCTTCCAGCGGCAGGGTCTGGCGTTCATAGCTCTTCAAACGCTCAGAAATAACCTCTTCCGTATCGTCAACGCGCTGGAACAACTGGGTACCGCAGGCGTCGCAGACGCCTTCATTTTTGGGCGGCTGGAAATAGATGTTGTAAATCTTGCCGTCAACAGGACAAGTACGGCGGCCCGTAAGCCGTTGCAGTAATTGATTATAACTCACTTCAACGCCTACGACAACCGTCGGCTTCCTGTCTCCCGGCTTCGCCGCCAACTCCTGGTCCAGCCATTTCGCCTGTGCTACCGTCCGCGGAAACCCATCCAGAACAAAACCTCGGTCGCAATCCGGCTGCTTGATCCGGTCCGCCACCATTCCATTTACTAGGTCGTCTGAAACCAGATCACCCCGTTCCATCACCCGTTTTGCTTTCCTGCCTAAGTCCGTGCCCCGGGCCACATTGTCCCGCAGAATGTCCCCGGTGGAGATATGGGGTATTCCATAATGCCCGGCAATCAACTTGGCCTGTGTGCCCTTACCTGCTCCGGGAGCTCCCAGCAGAACAATCGAACCTACAGGAATATTCTTCGCGCTCATAGCGTCAGTACCGCCGCCGTCGCAGACTTTTACCTAGCCCCAGAGCCTTCTGCCGCGAACGCGTCCGCTGCGAGAAGTAAAGCCTTCATAATGGCGCATCACCAGTTGCGATTCGATCTGGTTCACCGTGTCCATGGCCACGCCCACCACGATCAACAGCGATGTGCCGCCGAAATAAAAGTTCACGTTCAATCCGTGCAGCACCCATGTCGGCAGGCCGCTGAATATCTTCGGTCCAATCCACGGTATGTGATCAAGGTGGATACCGGCGATCATCCACTCCGGAATCAACGAGATCAGGATCAGGTACAAACCGCCCACCAGGGTTACGCGGGTCAGCACGTCATTGATGTAGTCGCGCGTGCGATGGCCGGGACGTATGCCGGGAATAAATCCGCCGTATTTCCGCATGTTGTCCGCCACGTCCGACGGATTGAACACGATGGAAACGTAAAAATAAGCGAAGAAGATGATGCCAACAGCGTACAGCAGCGTGTAAAGCGGCTCGCCCCACTTAAGCTGCTCCAGCGTGCCGCCAAAATAGCGATTGAGCGTGCCACCGGGCTTGAACGCGCTAGAGAGCGTAAGCATCTGCGGAATGCTTAGCAGGGACGAAGCAAAAATCACCGGCATAACGCCGCCGGAGTTCACGCGCAAAGGCAGATGCGTGGCCTGGCCGCCCATAATGCGGCGTCCTACAACGCGCTTGGCGTACTGCACCGGAATGCGCCGCTCTGAGCGTTCCATAAAGACGATGAACGCCACCACCAGGACCATGATGGCCACCAGAAAGATCAGAGCAGGAACAGTGAAGCTTCCCCAGGCCGATGACCTCGCCTTTTGCGACAAGTCCACCACGGCTTTTGGCAATCCGACGACAATGCCGGCGAAAATCAGCAATGACATGCCGTTGCCCACGCCGCGTTCCGTGATCTGCTCGCCCAGCCACATGATGAAGATGCTGCCCGTGGTGAGGGTGATGATCGTCATCAGGATGAACTTCCATCCCGGCTCCACCACGAATTTCTGCGACTGCAGCGTAAACGCGATACCCATGCTCTGCAGAATGGAAAGGATCAGAGTGAGATAGCGGGTCCATTGCGTGATCTTGCGCCGGCCCAGGTCGCCTTCTTTTTGCAGGCGCGCCAGCGGTTCCCAGACTACCGTGAGCAGCTGCAGAATGATCGACGCCGTGATGTAGGGCATGATGCCCAGGGCAAAGATGGTCAGCTTGCGCAGGTTGCCGCCGCTGAACAGATCGTAAAAGCCCAGAAGCCCGCCGCTCTGCTGTTCAAACGCCTTCTGCAGCGCGTCCGTGTTGATGCCCGGCGTGGGGATATGCGACCCAAAGCGGTAAACCGCCAGCATGGCCAGCGTAAACAGCACGCGCTTGCGCAGGTCCGGTACTCGAAAGATATTCGCCAGTTTCTCGAACATTTAATTCACTTTTTTCTTTAGTTTCGATGGTTGCTTGCTTTTCGGCTCGGCCTTGGCTTCCGCCGCTGCGGGTGCCCCGATCACTTCAACTTTGCCGCCCGCTTTGGTGATTTTTTCCTCGGCGCTCTTGGAGAACTTGTGCGCCTGCACGGTCAGCGCCGTCTTGAGTTCGCCATCGCCCAGGACCTTGACCAGGTCGTTCTTTCCCGTGAGGCCGTGTTTCGCCAGCAGCTCAGGCGTGATATTTTTTTCGCCCAGTTCCACCAGCCGGTCCAGGTTCACCACCTGGTATTCCACGCGGAAAATGTTGGTAAAGCCGCGCTTGGGCAAACGCCGATGCAAAGGCATCTGGCCGCCTTCAAAGCCGCGCATCATGCGTGAGCCTGAGCGGGACCGCTGGCCTTTGTGGCCGCGGGTTGAAGTCTTGCCCATGCCGCTGCCCATGCCCCGGCCAACGCGCTTCTTGTTTGCGGTTGCGCCCTTGGGCGGTCGTAAGTTCGATAAGTTGGTTGACACTTGATATCCTCTATACGCAATCACCGCTCATTCATTACATGCGGCGATTACTCGGTTTCCCTGTTCTGGACCGCGCTCTCATTCGGTGTGCCGGGTTTCAATCCCTCGATCACCCGATCTCGTTTGTTACTTCTCTAAGATCTCCACCAGGTGCGGAATTTTGGCTACCATGCCCCGGATCGAGGGCGTGTCTTCCCGCTCCACCACCTGGTAAAGCCGGGTAAAGCCCAGGCCCTTGACCACCAGCTTGTGCTTCACCGGCGTGCATATCTTCGAGCGTACATATTTAAGTCGAATTGTTTTTTTCTGTGCCGTCATTGTTTACAACTCCTGCAGCGTCTTGCCGCGCAGAGTAGCCACATCCTGGCGGTCGCGAAGTTTGTTCAGCGCATCAAACGTGGCCTTGATCACGTTGTGCGGATTGGCCGTGCCGATCGATTTCGTGAGAACGTTCTGTACGCCTACCGAAGTCATCACGGCGCGCACCGCGCCGCCGGCAATCACGCCGGTGCCTTCCGGTGCGGGCTTCAGCAACACCCGTCCGGAGCCAAACGTGCCCAGCACTGCATGCGGGATCGAGGTCTTGCTGAGGTTGACCCGCATCAGATTTTTCTTGGCTGATTCAATCCCCTTGCGGATCGCCTGCGGCACTTCCTTAGCCTTGCCGGAACCGTATCCGACCACGCCCGCACTGGGGTCGCCCACCACGACCAGCGCCGCGAATGACATGTTTTTGCCGCCCTTGACCACCTTGGTCACGCGGTTGATGGCCACTACCTGGTCTTTCAACTGATAGTTGCCGGCATCGAGCTTTTTCTTCGTCGGTATTGCCATTTTATTTAAAACTCCAGACCTGCTTCACGCGCGGCATCCGCCAGCGCCTTGATGCGTCCGTGGTAGAGATACCCGCCACGGTCAAATACCACTTTCTTGATTCCTTTTTCCTGCGCCCGCTGCGCAATCTCTTTGCCGATTTCCTTGGCGCTGGCCACGTTTCCGCCAGTCTTCTTGCCGCCCTTCTTTCCTTTTACCGTGCTGGCAGAAGCCAGCGTGGTGCCGGAAGCGTCGTCGATGACCTGCACGTAAATATGGTTCAGTGAGCGGTACACGTTCAACCGTGGACGTTCCGTTGACCCGGAAAGTCTTCCGCGAAGCCGCTGATGGATCCGACGGCGTGTTTTGTCTTTTGAACTATCTGGAATCATGTCGTTACCCTTTGCTTCGTACCGCCCCAGGCTGCACGATCAAACATTTTAATTTCGCGGAACCGTCATTGAGTAATTTCGTAATTTTCAATTTGGTAATTGAAAAGCTCTTTCACGCCCTCAATTCAATTACCCGATTACCAAATTACCCAATTACCAATTTATTTCGCTCCGGTCTTGCCGACTTTCTTCTTCAATCTCTCGCCCACATAGCGGACGCCCTTCTGCTTGTACGGGTCCGGCGGACGCAGGCTGCGCATGTCCGCCGCCACCTGTCCCACCTTCTGCCGGTCGATGCCGCTCACCGTCAGCTTGGTCTGCTTCGGATCCAGCGCCACTGTTACCCCGGTAGGCAGAGGAAACTCGATTGGGTGCGAATAGCCCAGCGTGAACACGACCGTGTTCTTGCCTTTCAATTCCGCGCGGTAGCCGATGCCAACGATTTCAAGATCGCGGTTCCAGCCTTTGGTTACGCCTTCCACGGCGTTATTCACCAACGCCCGCGCCAGCCCGTGAACGGCGGCATGCTGATCGTCCTTGCGGGTGACTTGGATATGTCCGTCCGCCTGCTTCAATTCGACGCCGGAGGGCAGATGCGTCTGCACCTGGCCTTTGGGGCCCTGCACCACAACGGTGTTTCCCTTTACTTCAAACTTCACTCCCTGCGGGAGCAGAATCGGTTTCTTTCCGATGCGAGACATTGTGTTTCCCTTTTTTCTGGTGAGTCCCTCGAAGCATTCACCGCTTCGAGTTCCACAACCGTTTCGTCATTGGCCCTTAGCCATTGGCCTTTAGCAACATCGCTTTTACACTCGTCCCAATCTGGGGCGCACCAAAATGTATACGCCAAATCTACAAAGCCAAAAGCCAAGAGCTAATGGCTAAAAGCTGCCGCGTAGCGGCTTACCACACTTCGCAAAGTATCTCGCCGCCCAGGCCCTGCTTGCGCGCCTGGCGTCCCGTCATCACGCCTTTGGGCGTGGTGAGGATGTTGATCCCCAGCCCGCCGAGCACGCGTGGAATGTCATTGCGTCCCACGTACACGCGGCAGCCGGGCCGCGAAATGCGCTGCAGGTTGGCGATGGCGGCATTGTTGTCCTGGCCATACTTCAGGTAAATGCGCAGGACCTTTCTGCCTTCTTCCTCTGTCGGCTTGAAATTGGCGATGTAGCCTTCTTCTTTCAGGATGCGCGCAATTTCCAGCTTCAGCTTGGAAGCCGGGACATCTAGTTTCTGGTGACGTGCGTGGATCGCATTACGGATGCGCGCCAGCAAATCTGCGACCGGATCGGTCAAACTCATCTTCGTTTATCTCCTCTTATCGTCACCCGTTTGCTCCGGCCTGCCGGAGAACCTGCCGTGACGTACTGCGAAAACCGGCTATTGGCTATTAGCCATTGGCCCTTAGCTCCTCTGTCTAACCGCTTGATTGCTTGCCCGGATCGACGATGTTCTTTCCCTGTCGACACACAAGCTAAAGCCAAAGGCTAAGAGCTAAAAGCTTCTTTTCCTTACCAACTCGACTTCGAAACCCCGGGAATCTCACCCTTGAGCGCCAGCCCACGGAAGCACAAACGGCAGAGGCCGAACTTGCGCAGAAAAGCGCGCGGCCGTCCGCATATGCTGCAGCGGTTGCGGTGCTGGGTGGAGAACTTGGGTTTCTTGTTCGTCTTGGCGATCTTTGCTGTTGTTGCCATTGTGTCCTTTGCTAAATACCAATTACCAAATACTAAGTACCGCTCCTATTGTTTAAACGGCATTCCAAAGCTCTTGAGCAGCGCCCGCGCCTGGTTGTCGTCCCGTGCCGTGGTCACGATGGTCACGTTCATGCCCTTCAGCTTGTCCACTTTCGCGTAATCGATTTCCGGAAAGATCAGCTGGTCGCGCAGGCCGAGCGTGTAATTGCCGCGACCGTCAAATGACTTGGTCGAAACGCCGCGGAAGTCGCGCACGCGCGGCAGAGCGACGTTGATCAGCCGGTCCAGAAATTCGTACATGCGCGGACCGCGCAGCGTCACCATGGCGCCAATGGCCATGCCTTCACGCACCTTGAACGCCGCAATCGATTTCTTGGCCTTGGTCACTACCGGCTTCTGCCCACATATCTCGCCTAGGTCGCGGACCAGGGGATCGAGCATCTTGGTGTTCTGCGTGGCCTCGCCCACGCCCATGTTCACCACGATCTTGTGCAGCCTCGGGACAGCCATGGGGTTGGTCGCGCCCAGCTCTTTGGCCAGCGCCGGAGCGATCTCTTTATCGAATTTGTCTTTCAGCCTTGCTGTTACTTTTGTCGTCGCCATTTCTTTTTTTGCCTTTCTCACGGTTTCCGGTTTTACGGATTCGTGAGTGATCTAGAAGCCGCTAGCTACCAGCCTCTAGCTTGAATCTCAATCCTTCAAAAATTCTTCTCGCCTTAACAAGAGCCTTCGCTCTACCGCGTTACTCGTACCATCAGTTTCCGTCTTCTGGCTAGAGGCTAGTAGCTAGCGGCTAGACGCTATTTATCCAGCGGCGCATCGCAGCGGCGGCAAATCCGCACGTGGCGGCTGCCATGCTTTTTATGACCGATGCGAGACGGCCCGCAGCTCGGGCATACCACCATGACGTTCGAGATGGCAATAGGCGATTCCTGCTCCGCGATTCCGCCCTTGATGTTGCGCTGTGGATTCGGCCGCACGTTCTTCTTCACCATCATCACGTGCTCCACCAGGACTTTGCTCGTCCCGGGAAAAACGCGCAGCACGCGGCCCTGCTTGCCCTTGTCACGTCCAGTAATTACTTTCACCGTATCATTGCGCTTGATGTCGACTCGTATATGCATTGTCTGCCTTCAACCATCGGCGGCATGGCATTGCCTTGTCCGCCTGAAAAATCCTGGGGTCCGGTTCGTCTCTTTTACAGAACTTCCGGCGCCAGAGAAACAATCTTCAAAAACTTCTTTTCCCGGAGTTCGCGGGCCACCGGGCCAAACACGCGCGTCCCAATCGGCTCGCCCGTTTCGTTGATCAGCACTGCCGCATTCTGATCAAAGCGGATGTAGGTGCCGTCGCGCCGGCGATGCTCTTTGCGCTGCCGAACGATCACGCACTTCACCACCGTGCCCTTCTTGGCGGTCCCGTCCGGCGACGCTTCTTTTACCGAGGCGGTAATCACGTCACCCAGGCTGGCATTCAGGCCGGTATGTCCGCCCAGCGGCAGGATCATCTGCAACCGGCGCGCTCCGCTGTTGTCGGCCACATCGAGAATGCTTCTCATCATGACTGCCATATTTGTATCCCCTTATTCGACCTGTTTAGCCGCCGAATCGCGCTGCCAAACGGCGCTGAAATCTTTGCCCACGATCCACACGATTAAGCGGTTTTCGAATCCAACGCCGCTTCCTCGCCGCCCACCAGCTTGGCCTTCTGGATAATGTTGGTCAGGCGCCAGCGCTTCAGCTTCGACATGGGACGCGTCTCTTCAATCTCCACAAAGTCGCCCACGTGCGCAGTGTTCTTCTCGTCATGCGCGTAGAACTTCTTCGACTTCGCCACCACGCGGCGATAAAGCGGATGCGCCTTCTTCATGATCACCTGCACCACAATGGTCTTGCTCATCTTGGTGGAAACCACCCGGCCGATCTTGGTGCTGCGGCTGCTTGTCTTTTTTGCGGTTGTTGTCTCTGCCATTTACTTCTTCCTCGTCTTGGCGGTTGCGGTCTTTTTCTTCTTCGCCATCTTGGCCGCCTTGCCCTTCGCGGCGGGCTTCGACTTGGCCTTTGTCTTTTTTCTGGCGCCCTTACCGGCAGCGGCCTTCTTCGTTTGCGGCTCGGAATCGCCGGCAGTTTCCGCCGCGGGCTGGCCGTTGCCGTGCGCTACGATGCCAAGTTCCTTTTCCCGGATCACGGTGTGAATGCGGGCCACGTCCTTGCGCAGGCCGCGGATCTTGTTCAGGCTCTCCGTCTGTCCCATCTTGAGCTGGAACTTAAGGCGAAAAAGCTGATCGTTGAGCTCCTGCTGCTGATGCAGCAGTTCGGCATCGGTCAGGTTTCTAAGTTTTTCTACATCCATGTCTTTTCTCTTCTTTTTTGTATTGGCGTTTAGCTCTCAACCTTTAGCCAACCCGCTTGAATCTAGAACACAAAGGCTAATTGCCAACGGCTAATTGCCAACGGCTAATTGCTAATTGCTTCTTTCCTAGTGCGCGTCAGCGCGGGCCACGAACTTTGTCCGCAAGCCCAGTTTGTTGGACGCCAGCCGCATTGCTTCCTGCGCGTCTGTGCGGTTCACGCCTTCCATCTCAAACAGGATCTTGCCCGGGCGAACCACCGCGACCCAATGGTCCGGCGCACCCTTGCCTTTGCCCATACGGGTTTCGGCAGGCTTCTTGGTCACCGGCTTATCCGGGAACAGGCGGATCCAGATCTTGCCGCCGCGCTTCACAAAACGTGTCATAGCCACACGGCTGGCTTCAATCTGGCGGTCGGTGACCCAGCCCGGCTCCATCACTTTCAGCCCGAAATCGCCGAAGGAGAGTTCTCCTCCGCGCCAGGCCTTGCCGCGCATGCGACCGCGCTGCTGCTTGCGGTACTTAACTTTTTTCGGCATTAACATAACGTCGAATTCCTTGTTTCAAACTGTCTTTGCATCAGCCGCTTGCTGCGCGGCGTCTGTCGTAATCTTGTGGAGCTACTAGCTCCTGGCTAGTAGCTAGAAGCTAGTGGCCAGCAGCTTCTCAAAACGCTCCCGCGCCCGTGCGCTCAGGCTGCCGCTTTTTCTGCGGCAGAATGTCGCCCTTGTACACCCAGCACTTCACGCCGATCACGCCATACGTGGTGCGGGCCTCGGAGAAGCCAAAATCAATGTCGGCACGCAGCGTGTGCAGCGGCAGACGTCCCTGCAGGTACCACTCAGAGCGCGCGATTTCATTGCCGTTCAGCCGGCCGGACACGCGGACCTTGATGCCTTTGCAGCCGAAGCGCAGCGCCGAATCCACCGATTTGCGCATCGCCCGGCGGAAACCCACGCGCTTTTCCAGTTGCAGCGCGATCCCTTCCGACACCAGCTGTGCGTCCAGCTCCGGCTTGTGCACTTCCTGGATGTCGATGAACACGTCCCGGTTCGTGCGCTTTTGCAGCTCGATCTTCAGCTTGTCGATCTCCGCGCCCTTGCGCCCGATGATGATTCCCGGACGCGCCGTGCGGATAATAATGCGCAGCTTGTTGCCCGGACGCTCGATCTCCACCGAGCTCACGCCCGCGGACTTCAGCTTGTCCTTCAGCTCTTCCTTCAGTTTTACGTCTTCTAGAAGCAGCTTGCTGTAATCGCGCTCAATGAACCAGCGCGACCGCCAGGGCTTGGTGTACCCGAGTCGAAATCCGTAAGGATGGACTTTCTGTCCCATATTGTTTCCTCTATTTCCTTGCCGACGCTCTTCGCGAACGTCGATTCCTTCTCTAAAACTTTTTTACTTCGCTGCCGCGGTCTTCTTCTTGCCAGCCGATTTCTTTTTGGCTCCCACGGCTTTCTTTTTTGCTGGGGTCTTCGCCGGAGCGCCAGCGTCTTCTTCGCCCACCACCGTGGCCAGGTCCTGCTTGTTCTGCGCGCCCTTTTCCGCCAGCACGATCTCCATGTGCGAGATGCGGCGCTGGTACCGGAACGCGCGTCCCATGGGCGCCGGACGGATACGCTTCATGCGCGGTCCTTCATTGGCGATGGCGTGCTTCACATAGAGCCGGTCCAGGTCCACGTCCATGCCCTTTTCCTGGCTCAGATAGTTCGCGTTCTCCACCGCTGAGCGCAACAGCTGAAAAATCGCCGGCGCAATGCGTTTCTTGGTGAACGTAAGCGTGGTCAGCGCGTCTTCCACGCGGCGACCCTTGATCAGATCCAGCACCAGCCGCGCCTTCTGCGGCGATACTCTGGTAAATCGGGCTTTTGCTGTAAATTCCATCTTTTTTTCCTTAGGGCTCCGCAACGCTTCGCTGCTTCGCCCTCATGCTACGTTCGCGCGGGTCAGCGCTCACTCCGCATTTCACCCGCCCTCAAATCCTTCAATCCGTTTAACGCGGTCATTTCGCCGGCGGCGGCGTTCCTGACGGCGCAGCCGGCACAATCGCTCCCGGACCGCCCGGAATGCCCGCAGGTTTAGCGGTGACTTCGGCCGCCGCTTTCATCGAGTGACCTTTAAAGATCCGCGTAAAGGAGAACTCACCCAGCTTGTGTCCCACCATATTTTCCGTAATGTACACGGGAATAAACTTTTTGCCATTGTGCACCGCGATGGTGTGTCCCACCATTTCCGGCGAAATCGTCGAACGGCGCGACCACGAACGGATGACCTTCTTGTCATTTTTCGCGTTCAGGTCTTCAATCTTCTTCAACAGATGGCCGTCAATGTGCGGCCCTTTCTTTAATGAACGAGCCATTATTTCTGTCTCCTGCTGACAATGAACTTGTCTGTGCGCTTGTTGTTGCGCGTCTTATAGCCGCGTGTCGGCTGGCCCCATGGAGTTACCGGATGCCTGCCGCCGGAAGTCTTGCCTTCACCGCCGCCGTGCGGATGATCCACCGGGTTCATGGCTACGCCGCGATTGACCGGCTTCTTGCCCAACCAAATGTTGCGTCCGGCCTTGCCGATCGAGACGTTTTCATGGTCCACATTGCCGATCTGCCCGATCGTCGCCATGCAATCGATCAGCACTTTGCGCGTTTCGCCTGAAGGCAGCTTCACCAGCGCGTATTCGTCTTCTTTTGCCACCAACTGGGCCGAGCCGCCGGCTGAGCGCACCATCTGCGCACCCTTGCCCGGCTTGAGCTCGATGTTGTGGATCGTGGTGCCGGCCGGAATGTTCTTCAACGGCAGCGCGTTCCCCACAAGAATGTCGGCTTCCGGACCGCTGACGATCTTCTGGCCCACGTTCAATCCCACGGGATGAAGGATGTAACGCTTTTCGCCGTCGGCATATGCGATGAGTGCGATGCGCGCCGAGCGATTGGGATCGTATTCAATCGAAACCACGGTTGCCGGGACGCCATTCTTGTCGCGCTTGAAATCAATATCGCGCAGTTTGCGTTTATGCCCGCCGCCGCGATGCCAGATCGTGATGTCGCCCGCGTTGCGGCGTCCGCCGGTGCGCAGCTTGATGCTGGTCAGCGGCTTGTGCGGCTTATTGGTCGTCAACTCATCGTTGGTCAGCGTTGTCTTGAAACGCAACGACGGCGTAATCGGTCTGTATGTCTTAATTGCCATGTAAAACCAGCCTCTAGCTGCTAGCTTCTAGCCGCTAGCCTTTTTCTTCTGTGGCTTCGAATCTCACGAAGCTCAAAACCTTGTCTCACTGCTTGCATCACCTGCTCTGGCTAGAAGCCAGGAGCTAGTCGCTAGCAGCTTAAATATTCGCCGCGTACTCGGGCATTTTTTCGCCCGCCTTCAGCCTTACATATGCCTTCTTCCAGTCCGGACGATAACCGGCAAACTTGCCCCGGCGTCGTTCCTTGCCGACAAAGTTTGCTGTTCGCACCGAATCAACCTTCACCTTGAAGATCTTCTGGACAGCTTCTTTCACTTCCGTCTTGGTGGCTGCGGCGTTCACTTCAAAAACCAAGGTGCCCTGGTTTTCCTTCACGCCCAGCCCTTTTTCCGTGATCACCGGCTTGCGGATAATCTGATAGGCCGACTTCATTACGCCACCTCCGCGTCATGTTTATGCTTCGGCGCCGAGGCCTTCAGCGAATCCTGCAGCTTTTCCAGAGCAGGCTTGGAGAAGATCGCCGTTTCATAGCGCAGCAGGTGATACGGATGAACGTGGTTGCCGGCAATCAGCTCCACGCCGCGAATGTTCCGCGAGCTCAGTTCCAGGTTGCGGTTCTCTTTCGAACCATCCACCAGCAGCGTCGTTTTGCCGACACCCAGCTTGCCCAGTGTCTTGCGGAACGTGCCAGTCTTGACCGCATCGAGCTCGAAAGCGTCCACCACCATCAGCTTGCCATCAGAAAACTTGGACGCCAGCGCGGAACGCAGCGCACCCAGCAGCTTCTTCTTGGGAAACTGGTAGTCATACGAGCGGGGCTGCGGTCCGTGAACGGTGCCGCCGTGACGCCATAGCGGCGACCGGATGGAGCCCACGCGCGCGCGGCCTGTGCCCTTTTGCTTCCAGAGCTTCTTGCCCGCGCCCGAGACCAGCTTCTTGTTCTTGGTGGCGTGCGTGCCGGCACGGTGGGCGGCGCGGTAATGCTTGACCGCTTCCCAGAGAAGGTCTTCATTGATGCCGCCAAAGACCTCGTCGGCCAGCTCCAGCGAGCCTGTCTTCTTGCCTTCGAGATTTACTACGTCAATCTTTGCCATATTGAACTCTTGTGGACCGCAGGCGCCCTCGCCTGCTCCCCTAAAATTATTTCTTCGACTTACCAGCAGCTGCCTTCTTGGCTGCCTTCAATGGATCCAATGTTGTCGATCCGGCAAAGCCACGGCGCTCGCGCGGCGGTTTCTTTGCTTTCAGGATCACGACATACGCGCCCTTTGGACCCGGTATCGCGCCTTCCACCAGTAGAAGATTGTCATCGGTATCGATGCCGCGGATCTTTAAATTGCGGACCGTCACCTGGTCAACGCCCATGTGTCCTGACATTCTCATTCCGGGAAACACGCGTGAAGGAAACGACGATGCGCCGATCGAGCCCTGCACCTGGAACATATGTCCGTGTGCTCCGGGACCGCCGCCAAAGTGATGGCGCTTTACCACGCCGGCAAAGCCGCGTCCTTTGCTTACGCCAATCACGTCGACAAACTTTTCATTGGTGAAAATATCCACCAGAACTTTTCCGCCGACCTTGAGGCCGTCGCCGTTGCTCGCGGCTGCTTCGCCTTCCGCAGGCTGCGCTTCGGCTGTGGCAGTTTCGGTTCCGTCCAGCATGGCAACTTCGCGCATGAACTTTACTGGCGGCAGATCATGCTTGCCGAAATGTCCCTGCATGGCCTTGCTCACGTTCTTGCCCTTGACGAACTCAACCAGGCCGATCTGCGCGGCTTCATAGCCATCTTTGTTATTGCGCTTGATCTGCGTGATCACGCACGGGCCAGCCTGCAGGACGGTGACCGGGTGAACGTCGCCCTTGTCGTCAAACACCTGCGTCATGCCGATTTTCTTGCCTAAAATTCCATTAATCATTTTTTCTCTCCTCATCATTCCTAAGCCGCTTGCAGCTTCGAGGAACTGTAGGTTGTGGCTTTTCGCTCTTGGCCTTTGGCCTTTGGCCAGAACTGCTTTCTGCTTGCGCACAAAGCCAAGGGCTAAGAGCCAATAGCTAAAAGCTATTTATGTTCTTTCCCGAACGCCTTGATCTCCACATCCACGCCCGCTGGCAGGTCGAGCTTCATCAGCGCGTCCACCGTGTTCTGCGTCGGCTCCAGGATATCGATCAGGCGCTTGTGCGTGCGGATCTCAAATGCCTCGCGCGATTTCTTGTCCACGTGAGGGGAGCGCAGCACGCAATATTTGTTCTTCACCGTGGGCAGCGGAATCGGTCCGGCAATCTGCGCCCCGGTACGTTTGGCCGTGTCAACGATCTCGCCCGTGGACTGGTCCAGGATGCGATAGTCGTACGCTTTCAGCCGTATGCGAATTCTCTCTTTACCTATCACTCTTTTTATCCCTCAAAGATCTCTTGCGGTCAGGCCAGTGTTGAAAGATCGAAGGTCACTGCCGCTTTCTTGCAATTTCTGATTCTTGATTTGTGATTGGCAAGTCACAAATCGCCAATCACAAATCACTAATTTCTCTTACTGAATAATCTCTGAAATCGTTCCCGCTCCCACCGTCCGTCCGCCTTCGCGGATGGCAAAGCGCAAGCCCTTTTCCATGGCCACCGGCGTAATCAGCTCGATGGTCAACGAAACGTTGTCGCCCGGCATCACCATCTCCGTGCCGGCCGGCAGCTCGGCCACGCCCGTCACGTCCGTGGTGCGGAAGTAAAACTGCGGACGGTAGCCCTTAAAGAACGGAGTGTGCCGTCCGCCTTCTTCTTTGTTCAGAACGTAAATCTCAGCCTTGAACTTGGTGTGTGGCGTAATCGATCCGCCCTTGGCCAATACCATGCCGCGCTCCACGTCTTCTTTGGCGATACTTCGCAGCAGCAGTCCGGCATTGTCGCCGGCCATGCCTTCGTCCAGCTGCTTCTTGAACATTTCCACGCCCGTGACTACCGTCTTGCGCGTATCGCGGAAGCCGACGATCTCAACTTCTTCGCCGACTTTCACCTTGCCGCGCTCGATGCGGCCTGTCACTACCGTGCCGCGTCCCTGGATGGAGAAGATATCTTCAATCGGCATCAGGAACGGCTTATCAATATCGCGCGCAGGCAGCGGAACGTACTTGTCCACCGCTGCCATCAGTTCGTCAATCTGCTTTTCCCACTTGGGATCGCCGTTCAACGCATTCAACGCGCTCAGACGGATTACCGGAACATCATCGCCGGGGAACTTGTAGCTCTTGAGCAACTCGCGGACTTCCAACTCAACCAGGTCGAGCAGTTCAGCGTCATCGACTGCGTCGCATTTGTTCAAAGCCACCACGATGCACGGCACACCGACCTGGCGGGCCAGCAGAACGTGTTCACGCGTCTGCGGCATGGGACCATCTGTGGCTGCCACAACCAGGATCGCGCCATCCATCTGGGCTGCGCCGGTAATCATGTTCTTGATGTAGTCGGCGTGGCCCGGGCAATCCACGTGGGCATAGTGCCGGTTCGGCGTCTCATATTCCACGTGCGCCGTGGCGATGGTAATGCCGCGCTCGCGCTCTTCCGGAGCATTATCAATCGACGCAAAATCGCGAAACTTGATCTTCGGATTGTGCTTCGACAACACCTTGGTGATCGCCGCCGTCAACGTCGTCTTCCCATGGTCAATGTGACCAATCGTCCCTACGTTTACGTGCGGTTTGCTGCGATCAAATTTTTCTTTTGCCATTTTTTAGCCTCTAGCTTTTAGCTCTTAGCTTCTAGCTTTTCAAAATTATTTCTTTGGACTGGTTACCGTAATGCCAACCCTTTTCCTGATTCAATTGCTCCATGATTGGGAGCATATACTCTTAAATCTATTTTCTTCTTGCCCGCATTGACGGCTTTCAAAATTCCTTCAGCGAGCAGCAATGCCTTTTCGGGGTTCATCACTAAATTGACCGTTTTATCCCCCAAGTAGCACTTATCAGCTGCGGTAGTTTTAAAGTGGTCTCGCGAACCCTTTGTATTATTTAACTTCTTGATCAGGGTCATATCGCCACCTACTCCACCGACCAGAACGCGCCCAAACGCGTCTCTGATTCCGTTAAACCTTGTGCCGCCCCTCCGGGGCTCGGTCGTTTTTCTCTACCTACCCAGGGCTTACGCCCTGGGCTAACTCATTTCGCACCTAACGGCGCTGGAGTTTTGTCTACGCTTACCACTTCGCAAACCCTTTAACTACGTCAGCCTCGCTCCTGATCTGCGCTCATCCGCGTTTATCTGCGGCAAAATATTGCATTTACCTTGCTGCCGGCTTACCCTGCACCTTGGCGACAATCTCTTCCGTCACCGCGCGCGGCGCTTCGTCATAATGCGCAAAGTGCATGGAGAAGGTTGCGCGTCCCTGAGTGTTCGAACGCATGTTGGTGGCATAGCCAAACATTTCAGCCAGCGGCACCAGCGACTTGATCACCTGCGAACCTGCGCGGTGCTCAATGCCTTCAATGCGTCCGCGGCGCGAATTCAGGTCGCCGATAATGACGCCCATGAACTCTTCCGGCACTACCACTTCGACTGACATGATCGGCTCCAGCAATACCGGCGACGCCTTGCGCGCCGCTTCCTTAAAGCCCATGGAAGCCGCGATCTTAAACGCCATTTCGTCGGAATCTACTTCGTGATAGCTGCCGTCATACAGCGTGACCTTGATATCCACCAGCTCATAACCGGCCAGAACGCCGCCTTCCATGGCCTGTTTCACGCCCTGCTCAATCGGCTTGAAGAACTCGCGCGGCACCGAACCGCTCTTGATCTCATTGATGAACTCAAAGCCTTTGCCCATTTCGTTGGGCCCAATGCGCAGCTTCACATGGCCATAGTGCCCGGAGCCGCCTGTCTGGCGGATGTACTTGCCTTCCGCCTGCGCTTCCTTGCGAATGGTTTCGCGGTATGCCACCTGCGGTTTGCCCACATTGGCTTCCACTTTGTATTCCCGCATCATGCGGTCAATGATGATTTCCAGATGCAGTTCGCCCATGCCGCTGATGATGGTCTGCCCGGAATCGGGATCAGTCGCGACCTTGAACGTGGGATCTTCCTGCGCCAGACGGGCCAGCGCGACGCCCATTTTTTCCTGGTCGCTTTTCGTCTTTGGCTCGACAGCGACGGAGATTACGGGCGCGGCGAACGTGATCGACTCCAGCAGAATCGGCGCTTTTTCTGAGCAGATGGTGTCACCGGTGGTGACGTTCTTCAGACCGACGCAGGCGCAGATATCGCCAGCATAAATTTCGCTGATCTCTTCGCGCTTGTTGGCATGCATTTTCAGCAAGCGACCGATGCGCTCTGATTTGCCCTTGGTGGTATTCAGGACGCTATCACCGGTCTTCAGATGGCCGGAGTACACGCGGACGAACACCAACTGGCCGACAAACGAATCCGCCATGATCTTAAAAGCCAGCCCGGAAAACGGTTCGTTGTCTGCCGGCTTGCGCTCAATCTTCTTTTCGTGATGATCGGGGTCCGTGCCCTGCGTCGGAGGAATATCCAGAGGCGAAGGCAGATAATCCACCACCGCGTCCAACAAAGTCTGCACGCCTTTATTTTTGAAGGCCGTGCCACACAGGACGGGGAATAGCTTGAGAGCGATCGTGCTCTTGCGCAGCGATGCGCGCAGTTCGTCGGCGCTGATGGCTTCGCCTTCCAGGAACTTATGGAGTATTTCGTCGTCGTTCTCGGCGACTGACTCGACCAGCTGGGCGTGAAATGCTTC
>DASXCL010000024.1:0-27968 GCA_036491195.1 Candidatus Angelobacter sp. | reverse complement strand
GAAATCCAGAGACCTTGCGGAAAGAAGCTCGATCTTGGAACCGCCGCACCAATCGCAACCGAGTCACCATCCAGTGGGCCTTTACTCGGAAAAAGGCTCGACACAAGTTCGGCTACAAAATCACGCGGTCACGGTACTAGTGTCATCTTTTACGAAGTTGATGGGCAGCCGTCGAGCCAATCTGGTTTTCATAGATCCACCCTACAATGTGCGTATTGATGGCAATGTTTGTGGTAAAGGCTCAATCCATCACCGCGAGTTTGCTATGGCGTCCGGTGAAATGAGCCCTACTGAGTACATTGCGTTTCTCACTACCACTGTGCGCCTGCTCTCGCGCTTCAGCAGTAGCGGTTCGGTGCATTACATCTGCGCCGATTGGAGGCATGTTGGAGAGCTACTTGCCGCCGGAAATCAAGTCTATTCGGAGCTGCTCAATCTGTGCGTGTGGGTGAAAAACGCGGGCGGTATGGGAAGTCTGTATCGATCGCAACATGAGCTGATATTTGTGTTTAAGAATGGTAAAGGGCGGCACCGGAACAATGTGATGCTGGGAAAGTATCAGCGGAACCGCACCAATGTTTGGGAATATCCAGGCGTCAATTCACTGTCTCGACAGGGGGACGAAGGCAATCTGCTGGCACTTCATCCCACCTGTAAACCGGTCAACTTGGTGGCCGATGCCCTGCTGGACTGCTCGGCTCGGGGTGACATCATTCTCGACAGCTTTCTCGGATCCGGCACGACCTTGATTGCGTCCGAACGTGTGGGACGGGTCTGCTATGGCATGGAGCTTGATGCACGATACGTAGATGTGGCGATCAGACGCTGGCAAAAGCACACAGGAGACCGTGCCATTCACGCGGAAACCGGTGAGTCCTTCGATGAGCGTGCTGCACAGATGGAGGCGAGCCATGGCCGATAAGGACGATGCGAAGGATTACGAAGTCGGCTATGGCAAGCCGCCACGAGAAAGTCGTTTTGTACAAGGACGTTCCGGCAATCTGAAAGGCAGGCCTAAAGGCGCGAAAAACCTTGAGACGATCGTGAATAAGGTAGGGAAGCGCCGAGTCAAAGTAACCGGAAAACATGGCACGCGTTCGATGCTTGCCATTGAAGCGATGGTATACCAACTCAGCGTCCAAGCCCTTTCTGGAGACATACGAGCGATCCGAGAGTATTTGCAATTGCATCGGCAAGTGGCTGAGTCAGACCAGGCAACTCTGCTGGCCCCAGTTTTTCATGAGCGCGATCACGTCGTCCTGGAAGGCATTCGACAAAGAATACAACTGGCAAGAGATTCGGAATCAACTACGCCAACAGATGCGACTGCACCTGAACCGCCACCAGAGGAGAAATAGATATGTCATCACTCTCTCATGCCGAATACGAATTCATTTTGCAACGTGATCTCATGAGCTTTGTGGAACGTTCTTTTTACGAACTGAATCCTCAGGCTGAATTCTTCCGTGGTTTTCACATCGAAGCCATGGCGGCGAAGCTCGAGGCCTGCCGCCTGGGACACATCAAGCGCTTGATCATCAATCTGCCGCCACGGTCCCTCAAATCGCATTGTGTGAGCGTGGCATTTCCTGGCTGGTTGCTCGGTTACGACCCAAGCATCCAAATCATCTGTGCCAGTTACGGACAGGACTTGGCTGACAAGCATGCGCGAGATAGTCGTACGCTGATGGCCAGCTCTTTTTATAAGAGGCTCTTTCCCACGACGCGGATCTCTCTGGAACGACAAGCAGTGAACGACTTTCTGACCACGGCTCAAGGGTTCAGGATGGCCACATCGGTCGGCGGCGTGCTGACCGGAAGAGGATCTGACTTCATTATCGTTGATGACCCGCAAAAACCGGATGAGGCGCTTTCAGAAACCAGGCGTAAGAGCGTGAATGACTGGTATGACAACACACTCTTGAGCCGGCTCAACAGCAAAGAGACTGGAGTCATCATTATCGTAATGCAAAGGCTTCACGAGGACGATCTAGTGGGGCACGTGCTCGAGCAAGGCAGGTGGGAGGTCCTGTCACTCCCTGCAATCGCTGAAGAGGACGAGACGCACGTTCTTGAGAGTCCACTAGGGCGACGGGTGGTGACGCGCAAGCAAGGTGAAGTTCTTCAACCAGAGCGTGAAACGAAGGCTACGCTCATTAGCATGCGGGAAACCATCGGATCGTATAACTTCGCCAGCCAATATCAGCAGAGTCCGGTACCGTTGGGCGGAGCCATGGTCAAAACTGACTGGCTCAGGTATTACGAGCCGAATGATCTTCCGGAAAGGTTCAGCTCTGTCGTCCAGAGTTGGGACACAGCCAACAAGAGCGGCGAACTCAACGATTACAGCGTCTGTACCACATGGGGAGTTTATGATCGGCGTTACTACTTGCTGGATATCTTGCGGATGCGCCTGAACTACCCGGCTCTCAAACGTGCGGTCCGGGAGCAAGCACGCCGACATAAGCCTAACCGCATTGTGATCGAGGACAAGGCCTCGGGCACACAACTCATCCAAGATCTAAAAAACGATGGGGTATTCGGTATTGAACCATTCGAACCGCTTCCACACTGTGACAAGATCGTCCGTCTGCACGCGCAGACGGCGGAATTTGAGCGAGGTGGCGTGCTGCTGCCTCGTTTCGCCCCTTGGCTCGCCGATTATGTGCGCGAACTGACATCGTTTCCGGGCAGCAAGTATGACGATCAGGTGGATTCAACAACCCAGGCACTTGAATATCTACGGGGAGATTCACTCGACGTCTGGGTCAGACTTGCCCAGTAATGGCTCCGTGATGTGGGGGCTGATCGAAGAATGTTCGCCTAGGATATTAATCGCTTGACTGTCTGCCCAGGCAGAGCGTCAATGTCAGTGCCTATATAAAGGATAAGTCCGACATGGACATTGGTGATCTGCTTAAAGCTCTTCCCGAAATGAATCGAGCCGCCCTGTGCAAGCAATGGCAGGAACGCTTCAACAAACCTGCACCGGACGGCGTGCGTAAGGAACTCCTTGTGCGCATGCTGGCCTATCGAGTTCAGGAGCAAGCCTTTGGTGGCCTGAGTGCACGGTCTCGTCGACGACTCGATGAAATGGCCGCGGCGATTTCAAGCGACCCAAAGACTGCTGTCGCGAATATGGTGAGGACCAAGCCCGGTACGCAGCTGATCCGGTCTTGGCAAGGCAAGACTCACACGGTGACTGTCCAGGAGTCTGGATATCAATATGACGGTCGCCGATACCGCAGCCTCTCCGAAATCGCGCGGCACATAACCGGAACACAATGGTCAGGACCGCTCTTCTTTGGTCTGAAACCCCGCAGAACCAAAAAGGGACCAGAGAATGCCAAATGAGAGCAGATCAATTATCCGCTGCGCCATTTACACCCGTAAGTCTTCTGAAGAAGGTCTGGAGCAGTCTTTCAATTCCCTGGAAGCTCAACGCGAGGCATGCCAAGCATATATCGCAAGCCAAAAACATGAGCACTGGCGGGGTATAGCAACCCACTATGATGATGGCGGCTACTCCGGTGGCTCAATGGAGCGTCCCGCTTTACACCAGCTCCTTCAGGATATCGATGCCGGCAAGATCGATACCGTTGTTGTTTACAAGGTAGACCGCTTGACACGGTCCCTCGCCGATTTTGCCAAAATCGTTGAGCGTCTGGATGCTCGTCAGGTCAGCTTCGTCTCGGTCACCCAGCAATTCAACACGACTACATCCATGGGACGCTTGACGTTGAATGTTCTGCTCTCCTTCGCGCAGTTCGAACGTGAGGTGACGGGCGAACGCATTCGCGACAAGATTGCTGCCTCAAAGCGAAAGGGTATGTGGATGGGCGGTACCTTGCCAGTTGGATACGAAGTTTGTGATCGCAAGCTGGTAGTCAATGCCCCGGAAGGCGAGCAGGTGAAGAGAATATTTGAATTGTATTTGGAGTTGGGCTGCGTGGCGAAACTGAAGGACCGGCTGGACCGAGAAGGCTTGCGAAGCAAAGTGAGACGGAGCAAAGCCGGACAAAAATCGGGCGGAAGCGCCTACTCTCGAGGTGCACTGTACTGCCTCTTGCAAAATCCCGTTTATGTGGGAAAGGTGCGCCATCGTGATGCGATCTACGCCGGGGAACATGAAGGGATTGTCCCAGAGCAACTCTGGGACAAAGTTCAGGAACGACTCAGAACCAATTGCAAGACGCGCCGTACGGGCAGTAACGCCAAGTCCCCGAGTCTCTTGGTGGGACTGCTTTTCGATCCCGACGGGAACCGATTTACCCCGTTCCATGCGGATAAGAGAGGCAAACGTTATCGTTATTATGTTTCTCAAGGCAAAATCCACGGCCGACCCGCTGCCGCGTTTAGTCCCACTAGGATCCCGGCCAGGGATATTGAAGAAATTGTCTGTGGCAGGATCCAATCGCTTCTAAGTTCACCCGAAGAGCTGCTCCAGGCGACTGGGGCGCAATCCAGTGATGCTGCCGCTTGCCAGTCGTTAATTACGGCAGGGAAGCAACTTGCAAAGACGTGGCCTTCCAAGTCCATGGACGAACAGCGCGAGTTTTTACGCGACGTGATCGGGCGAATCGTTGTGCACGAAATTGGGCTACAAATGGCGATGATCCAACCCGCATTACGGGCAGCCTTGCTGGGAGAGCAACGAGCTCACAGCGGCGGGAGCACGCAAGATGTCTTCACGATCACCATCGGCGCCCGAGTCAAACGTTGCGGCTGGGAAGCGCGGTTAGTTGTTCCAACTGGAACAGGCACCCAGATGCCAAATCGACTTTCGCTGCCTTTGGTCAAGGCGGTCGCCCGCGTCCACCGTTGGCCGGAAAAGATAGCGCGCGGAGAGTTTCAGAGCCGACACTCAATCGCACAATTCGCCCAGTTTGATCAGCGTTACACCGGACGCATTCTTCAATTTGCGTTCCTGGCGCCTGACATTATCGAAGCAATCCTGGAAGGGAGCCAGCCAGCCGATCTGACTGTGCAGAGGCTGTTGCGCGGCTTCCCTCTTAGCTGGTCTGAACAGCGAAGAAGGTTAGGCTTTCAGACGGAACGATAGGCTAGAGTACCTGGCTTGAGCCCAGTCGGGTTCAGTTGGATGCAGGTGACGGAACGCCTTCTTTCCTCAACAGGTTATAAACAATTCTTTTGGATTTGGCTTGATCTTCTGCTATTTTCTTGCAGTGCAAAGCCCTGCTGCTAATCTGTTTCAGCGCGTTCCGAGGGGGCTTTTTGGTCCGTTAGGGGACCTTTACGCAGAACTCTACTGGGAACTCCTTGCCAACCTTTATCAATCGGAGTTTGAGCGCGAACCGTTTGTGGTTGTCCGGCCAGTGGCTGTCGAAATCGCCGAGCAGATGATCCGCAACTCCCCGTTGTGGAAGACCCGAAGACAGGAAATGGAATTACTTGCACTAGAGGCAGAACCGCGACAGACAAATCAACATACTAGCTCAATGGGATCCGGTGCTGGGGATGCTGAAGAGGGAAGCATCGTCCGCGGGCTCGCCAGAAGAATGATCACGAGGCTGGAGGCCAGCGGCTGGGTACACTTTCAGTATCGTGCAAACCTGGGCGAGGTCATGAGCTTTCATCCCTATGCTGCGCGTATTCTCGAAACCCTGCTCAAGGTCGCCCGTGATGAACAGCCTGTATTCCAAGGGTACATTCATTCCATTGCGGCATTGTTGGATCCCAAAGTGTTTGCGCAGCGGCCAGGAGTTTCATTATCTGAAGCTAAGCGTCACACGCTAGATCTCGTGCGGGAATTGAAGATCCTGGAACGCAATATTCACCTTTTTACTGAACGCATACTTGCAGAAGCCGGCAGTCCTGCCAAAGTGCTTGAGGAGGGATTTGAGCATTACGAACAGGCCGTCATGGCCAATTATCATCGCCTTAAAACAGTTGATAATGTGCATCGCCAGCGATCGGGCATTCTGGAACGGCTCGATGCAATCGAACGGGATGAAATGTCACTGAACGCGGCAACAGACTGGTATGCGACTCAGAGCGGCAGCACTGCTGCAGAAGCGCGAATCAGGGTCAAGTCTGATCTTGAAACTCTGCGCTCACAACTGAATATAATTCCGCGGATCATAGAGGAAATCGATGCCAGAAATGCCCGCTTCTCCGGCGTTGCCTTGCGCAAGCTCCGGTACCTGCTTCGCCAGGACCGCAGGACAGAAGGACAATTACAGTACATAGTAGATGCGCTGGCACGCGGCGATGTGCCAGAGATTGAATTCGATATCTATAGGTGTGAACTTCTAGCTGGCGGGTTCCTTTACACGCCACCCACAGCAAGACCTAAACTCGCTCCTCAGGGATTAAACATCCGCAAAGATATAGATCAAGAAAAGATACGCAGGGAAGCATCTGCACGGATCCGGCGGCCTTTTTCGCGTCCTCGTATTGAAGAGTTTATCGATCAGGTGCTTGCGGGCCGGGCTGCTGGTTCTATGAAAGAAGTGAATGTGTCATCGGACGAGGATTACGTGCGCCTGCTCTACATTGCTTCCTACGGTCTTGATCGCAATTCCAGTTTTCAATTGTTGCCGTCGGCTGAACGGGTTCGAAAAGGACCCTATACATATCCAGAAGGAAGGATCGAAAGAAGAGCGCAATCCCGGCAGAAGTTCGTGAACAAGAAATCGAATCGTCCAGGGGAGAAGAATGGAGTTTCTTAAAGATTATGAGCGGTTGGAGGCAGCACAAAGAGACCGCTTCCAGCAGGTGGTCACGCGGCTGCTCTCTGGGGAGGTCATTACTCCTGGCTCTCCTCTTAAGCCTGACCTGGACTGGAAGTTTGCCGACCGTTATCGTGGCCTGATTGACTCTTATCTCCGGATGGGAGGATGGCGTCTGGATATTGATCTGGGGTTGCGAGTTGCGCGTGCTGTACATGAAGCGGGGTCGCAAAGAGTCCGTTTCTCAAAATTGGAAAGCCTCCTGCTCTGTTCGCTGCGACTGTATTACCACGAGCAGATGCGCAGTGCATCAGAGGAGGAAAGTTGCGAGATCACTGTAGGTTTGTTGCGCGAGCGTCTGGTCCATGCTGGTAAGCCTGCTATCCAGCTTTCAGCCCGTGTTCTTACACAAGCGCTGCGGCGGCTCGCGCGCCATTCATTGCTGCAGGTTCCAAGAGGATTTGAAGGACGTGACGATGAAATAGTTCTTGTACTGCCTCTGATAGAAAAAGTCTTGCCGCCGGACCGCATTCAGGAAATTGAGCAGAAGATTAAAGCCTATGTTACGGCGCGCGTTCCCATGCCGCTGGAAGACACCGCGGACGGAGCGGACACCGCCAGCGAGATGGAATCTGAAGAGGAGCCTGCATGAAGCTTCTTGAGAACATCCGGCTGGTCCAGTGGTATCACTTTCAGGATGAGACAATGCCGATCGGAGGAAGTTGCATCCTCCTGGGTGACAACGGCAGCGGCAAGACCACGGTTCTCGACGCTATTCAGATTGCTCTTGTGGCTGACTTCTCGGAAATCCTTTTGAACCGGGCTGCCAACGAGAAAAGCCGCCGCGCTCTTTATGGATATGTCCGGTGGAAGATCGGATCGGAGGATGAATCCCGGCCGGGCGAAGTACGGTATGGGCGCAGGGTGTGCAGCTCTTATGTGATGCTCGAGTTCAGAGATGATCAAGGCAAAAATTCCTTCACCTGTGGGGCTGGATTTGAGGCAACAGAAACCGACACTGAAGTAACAAAGCTCTTTTTTGTTGTCCCTGATGCTAAAGTTGCGGATGTTGAAGTGGTTAGTTGTTTAGTAGACGGCCAAAGGGTTGTTCGCCCGTTGCGAGAGGTGAAAACGTGGCAGCTCGCCGAACTATTGCAATCTATTAATGCCCCGATCGTTGTACCCACATCGAATGCTGGCTCGGATGAGATTGAGGCGTTTACCGCGATCCTACGCAAATGGCGCGCAGATGCCGCGCAGAGTATCGATACACAGCTCGAATTGAGTGCCGGACTCGAAGCTTCGATTGCGGCCGCAAACGAGACGAAGATAAAAGCTGAGCAGTTGGAACAGCGGGCGCGCGGGCTCCGAAACGAGCTCCAAACCTTAATTGAAGTGCAAAGCAAGCTCCAGAAAGATCTGAATGCCTCCTCCTCGCAAATGAATCGATGCAGATCTGAGATTGCCACATGCGAGCGGGAGCTCGCCAGGATAGTCGTTTTAAAAGGACTACTACCTAAAATCGAGGACATCGAATCTCAGGTGCGGGACAATCAAGCTCTGCAACAACAGTCAGCAGAACAGGTCAGTCGTAACAGATTCAGAGCGGATCAACTTCAGAAACAAATCGCCGTCATCACGGCTCAGTTACGAGCTATTGAGTCTCAAACTGAAGAGTGTTCTGCGAGATTGATTCAATTGGATAAGGTCCAGGCGGCGGTACCTTCAAAAGGCGATTTGGATCGGCGCAGGCTCGAGTTGTTGGAAGCAAAACAACAGATCGCGCTGTCGCTCGAGACAATCGAAGCGCAGGCCGCCGAGATTCACGAACACCTGTCCTCGATCGACTTACGCATTACTGACGTTGACCGCAGATTAGCGGACGTGACAATTACGCGCGAACGTCGGAATACCGTTCTTCTCGAATTGAGTGATGTAGTGAGCGACCCGGAGTGCCCTTTATGTGGATATCTTTGGTCTACTACGGAAGAGCTCAGGTCGCATATTCAGCAAAAGGTCGCGGCTGTGTCGCCAGCTTTGCAAGCATTAAGCGCTGAACGGCAGGAATTGACATCGCGTCGAGAGCAGCTTCTGGAGGCCATAAAGGCTTTCGATGTGAGGCGCTCCTCATTGTTCAGGTCACTCGATGAGGCAAATATGGAGATGTCGTTCACCGAGCAAAAAATTGATGGCGTGTTGCAGTTGGCCCAATTGGCGGGCTTTTCTTCGGAAGTATTCAACGACGCGGCTTTGATAGACAAAGCCCGCGGTCAGCTAACTAGTAGACTGAGTGATCTCACGCGTCGGCAGTTGAATGCACAACAAGGGCTTCGCACAGCCGTCGAAGAAAGGTCTGCTGTAGACACTGCGCTGCTCGAGTCACAGGCGGTACTTGGAGTGACCGAATCGGCACTCGCCGAGCTCAACGCGCATCGGGAGCAAATAAATGACCAAATGACCCGTGAGTCTTACGCTTCGAGTGAGGATCTTCAGCGATTGCAAACAGAGACCGAAGCCCGCGCACACGATACGACTCGTCAGCTTGAAAGCTGGATCCGCGCACGAACTGGGCTTGAGGAGTCGCTTTCACATGCATCCATGAACGAAGCGGAGCTGCGTGCTCAGCTTGATGAGATCGAGAGTCAGCGTGCGAGCATCAGCTCCTCCCTGCAGCGTGTAAAATCTACGCTGTCCAGGCTGTCACTGCCGCCCAATGCCGATCTCAACGACGCCACTCGACTGAGAACGAGATTGGAAACCCAGCAACAGACAATATCGATGGTCGATGCCTGCGGAGAACAGGTCCAACAACTTGCGTCGTATCTTACCGCCGAACGTGAGCTGATCGCTCTACGGACTCAATTGAAGCAACTCATAACAGAACACGATCGTCTCGAAAGCGCTGTCTCTCGACGGCGAAACTGGGCGAACCACCTTGACAGGCTAGCAGAGGAGATTAGGAAGGCTAAAAATCAACTGGAACACGTTCATTGGAATGATTATCGACCTACCATGAATTTGCTATACCAGCGAATCAGCTCGCACCCCGTATTTGGAGCTATTGAAGCTGAAATCGACGATAAGAATCGCAACGTTCAGCTGCGCGTAGGCGTGTCGGCACACCTGTCACGAAATCTATCTGCGGAGTGGCTCCACCTTGAGCCGCTTATTTACCTAAACGAAGCACAACTCAATGTATTTGCGCTTAGTATTTTCCTTGCCAACACCGTGCAGCAAAAGTGGTCGCGGGGACTCCCGATATTCCTTGACGACCCGGTTCAGACGATGGATAGCTTTAACGCAAATTCATTCGCTGACACTATTAGGACTTTAGCATCCGACTCCCAACAGATTATTCTTGCGACATGCGACCTTCAGCTCTACAAGCTGATGCTGCTGAAATTCAGCTGCTTGAATGCATGCGATTCGAATGAATTTTCTGCAGTTCGCATTGAGGGAAATGCTCTGACAGGAACCCAGCGTGTAAGCGACACTCCTTCTATGCAATGATATTCGGAAAAAGAATGCTTTGCTGACAAACTGTCCGGCAATTCGAGGGATGACTGGGTACCGATTTCGTTCCGGGGGCTAACGAGGATGAGTCGACCACTCCAAAAGGGGGAACCCTACATTACTGAGTCTTTGATCATCCATAAAAACCCTATGCCGACTTCTCATTACCAAATATGCATCGGTGATCCGCAGAGACTATGGGTGATCGGTAGGTTTCTCAGCTCGAGCCAAGACGACTTTTCAGGACTGAGCCATGCGAAGGCTGGCAAAATAAGCTGCTTGCTCCTCAGCGTTCGGCAACGTGTCTTCGGTAACGGGGATGTTTACGTACATCGCTTCTTCACCGCGATCTTCGAAATGCAGTCCCGCTGTTCATTGTGCTCAAAGGTTCGAATTGCTCAGCACACCGCCTAGTGATGAGCGACCGCACGGCGTATTCGCGACGCGGCCCTAGATGCGCCCGAATCCAAGCGGAAGCGACGCTCGCTCATCGAGCAGTAGACGACGCGCATTATTACTTTAGACGGATGATGACAAAGATCCCGGCAAAACGGATGAACTTTTGAATTGTTATGATCAGGTTCAGCTTTCGCTCAGGGGGCCAGCTGCGGCTGTGAATAACAAGCGCTGTGATGTTTGGAATGATCAGAATGGGGATAGCGGCCCACCCAAAGCGAGCTGGGACGAAACCCGCAGCACACGCGGCCAACGAAACAATCGAAGTCAGAGTAAAGAGAACATGAAATATGACCAGCGCTTGATCCCTGCCAAAACGCAGCGCAGTCGTGTTCACCCCAACAGCAGCATCTCCCGCCATCCCCTTGATTGACCACAATACCTCCTGCGCGAACTGCAGCAGAAATGCAAGCACGGCAGCCAAGTAGATCCGGCTGTTCAATTGCCCGACTGACAATCCACCAAAAACAAACAGTGTGGATATCAGGAACGCCATGCATAAATTGCCCAGAATCGCCAGGTCCTTCAGATAGAGAGAATATGCCGCTGTCAGGATCACGTTGATGGCACTGAGAACGAACATCTGAGGTTTAAGCGTTGATGCAATACATACGGCCGCCAGCAGCAGCGTAGCCGCCAGCACCTGCGCAAAGCGCAGAGAAAGCCGGCCGGAGGGCAGGGGACGCCCAGCATTATTGATCTGATCGGCCTTGACATCGGCGCAATCATTCAAAGTGAAACCAAATGCGACAATCAATATTGCAACCAGCGCAGATTTGGCGATGATGGCGGTGAAGTGCATGTCTTCTGAGCCGAGATAAGCGCCGAGGAAAACGTAAGCTCCGGATAGCAAGCTCAGGTGCGGCCTGGTGATGCGAAGTGCCGCCGCCAATCGTCTGCCGGTTTCTTTAAAGCTCGTTCCCAACGCTGTGTTCATTCGATGTCTTCGGCTACTGGTGTTCTGAAACACGAGTCCCTCCGCTTAACCCGGGTAGCCGGCTTCAGCTGCTGTTTCGCCCCTATTCACAAGCTTCTCCGAGCGCTACCGGCAGCCGACGCTTGCTGCAGACGTGCTTCATGGTGATCCACCCGCTGCCTGATGGAGATTGCAAGTAGAGGCACGGTGAACACCACGGCGCTCAAGAGCAACACGGAATGGCTCATAAGCAATGTATAGGGCAAGACTAGCAAAACATGGCTGCAGACCAGATGCCACATTCCTACTTGCTCGATCGTGGTGCTGTGGATCGCCTTGGTGAACAGGATGCTTGACTGTCTCAAGCAGACGCCACACAGTGCCGCAAAAGCAAGAATGCATGCCGCTTTTCCGCGCAAGCCCTCGTGCGATGGCGAATAATAAATTGCGGCAGCCTCAAGGGACATGGTAATCATTTGCAGCGAATAGCCATACCTCGGAAGCCGGCGTCCGGGAAAAATGTAATCGCCCTCAATTGAGACCCCCAAAAACAGGGCTGTAGTTTTGGCGCTGTGGCGAGAGTCGTTCTCCAGATCGTGGAACGCGCCGTGGACCCCGTTGATCAGCAGAATGTAGGCAACAATGCTGCCGCAAAGAAAAAAAAGCAGCAGCGTGGGCTGCGCTTGATTGGCGAGGCCACCCCAGACAGCCAAGGCTGCCCAGGAGAGTCCTTGCAGAGCGTCTGTCAACGGCGGTGCGGGGCAGACCTTACCCCAAAGATTGTAAGCTGCCATTGCAATAAAAGCGGCCAGCAATACAAACTGGGCGCACCACCCAGAGCGCAGCCAGTTCGCGGCTAGAAACGCCAGCGGTACCTGGGCCAAGGCAAACCACAGCGCCAGTTGTGGACCGATTTTTCCCTCCACTAGCGGGAAGCGAGCCCGTGACGGATTCGTCCGATCAATGGGCAAATCGCGAACATCGTTGAGAACATAAGCAAACAAGTGGAATGAGGTTGCGGGCACGAGCAACTTCCAGGAGCGTGAAAGGGAAACACTGCCGTCGACGGCAACAGCGCCCAGTAAAGGCAGCAGCAACGTGAAACCGGCGGCGCCGAATCGCGTAAACCGGTGCACGGCAACCACCGCTCGCAAAGCCCGCCAAATGTGGGAGGGGACTGGAATAAGCGCAACGTTCCGCGTGGTCAATCAGCTGATCCATTCTCTCAGATTGAACTTGGCGGCGCGAAACAGGTTCAAAGCAGCCAGGCTGTATCTGGCCAGAAAATCGTCGGCACTGTCACACTTGGCCAGAAGATCGAATGCACCTACGGAAAAAGCTTGCCGCATTTTTGGATATCTGGCCGAGAGATGGACGGCATTATTGAAGAGGCCCATGATCCTTATGTAATGGGCGAGCGTATCCATTTTGGAGTTCGCCGCAACCCTATGCTGGTATGAAATATCCTGGCCGGCTTCGGCGAGAAAACCATCAATATCATCTGTGTGCAGTGCACGCATGATGGAAAGCGGGGCCAACAACAGCTCCCAGTCACGCTCGCACCCGAGCGTCAGGAATTCCCGAAAAACAGGCAAGACGGCCTGCGGATAATAGAACCCAACCGCGCCTAAGCCGGAAAGGCAGGAGGCGAGCGCAGGTTCATTGCCCGCAGAGGAAGCTTCACGCAGGAAAGCCAGAAACAGCCGCATAGATTGTCCGGTTTTCGCATAGGCCAGGCCGAGCGGGACAGGAAGCATTTTGACTTGCCCCAAAAGTGGCAGCTTGCCCAGGTTCTGCTCATCTTCCTTGCAGAGCTGTCCGGTAAAGGACTCCAGCAGCGGGATCCATTCTGGCGGGGTATCAGGAAGAAGCACGGCAAAGGCGAGCAGCATACAAGCACGGCCGTGAACGTCACACTGTTCAAAAAGCCGGTGACAAACGGGTTCCACGGATGGAAAGCGTGCATAGGCGTGCGTGCCTACGACTACAGCAGCGGCCCAGTTAAAGGCGGGGACGCCTGACTTCAGCATTTGAGCGAGATCACTTTCTGCGCGCGAAAGGTCTGAGGCCGGATCAAGGTAGCTCGCCAGCCCGTGAAGACATTCCCGCTCCTTCTTGGGCATCTGAAGGAATGAATCCAACTCTTGATCGTCTGACTGCAAAGCAGCCCTCAGGATTGGACGGGCGAATCCTGCGACCAAGCTGGTTTTGAGTGCGGCGCGGAACAGAAACTGTTCAACAGCCTCGCCAAATATGTCGGTCCGGAGGAGATTGAGTTGGAGTTTGCGCGCCAGGGCCTGGTACAGCACAACCGTCTGTTCGATCACGTCCTCGCGCTCGCAATGGTTGATGTAAATCATGATGGAAAGCAGAAACACGAATTGGATAAGGTCTCCGCTTAGCGGGTTGATGCGATCCACCAGATCGTGTAGCAGCTTGTAGGTAAAAGGAGGATCCATCCGCCATAGCAGATAGCCCACGGCCATAGGTCCCTCCGGGGCGGAGAGACTCCCTTTGCGCCAGGCAAGATAGAGAATGTAACCGGTGGCCTGGCGAAGATCATCAGATCCTTTAGTGCATGCCCACAGGAACAATTTACCCGCTTTCGGACCTACGTAGTAGGCTGCCTTGAGCGCAGTGCGTTGCCGCTCAATCGCGCCGGTTTCCAACAAGTCGTGAAGCCATTTAAATGTCTTCTCTTCATCATCTTCGTGCAAATCCACCAGCGCCTCGACTGCCAGTTCCCGTTGTTCAGCATCGGAGGAGCCGGCAAGACGCTGAAGTATAGAAGAATCTCTTTGCAGCCGCAGGAAAACCTTGGCCGCGTCCCAGCCGAGAGAAAAGGAGCTGGCATGGCTTACCAGTTCCTCCAGATCTTTGGCGGCAGCGTTAGGTTCTTTCCACAGAAGCATTCGCGCCAGGACGTAGGCGGCTATTGCGTCTTGTTCGAATTGCACATGGGGCGACCTGCTCTCAGGGTCCAGGGAACTCTCATCTCCCTCAAGCTCGCGGAGTATTCCTTTCTCTTTCAGGCTCTCGTAACCGGAGTCCCTCCCGTCCTTCTCAAACTCCCTTCGAAGCGACTCGGGAATATTTTGATCGTCGATCGCCAATGAGCTCTTCTGTTGGCGCAGCATTTCGGTCGCCAGCTCACGGATGAAAGACTTTTCCGCCTGGCTTTGGTGCTCCTCGTCCAAATATTTCAGGTAGAGACGGAGGGTATTTGCGTCATTTGGAACGGTCTGATTGAGATAACTTTGCGCCAGAAGCTGGAGGAGCATCGGGCGGCGAAAGTGCTCGCGAATATGCGGAGGCAGGGATGTCCAGCTTGTCTTCGCACCCAGAATTTTCTGATTGCCATCGTAAGCTTTTTGGGCTTCCTCTTCCGTGAAGGGCGGAAGAACCAGCGGCTCTGAGCCCTGGTAGCAGTTCCAGGTCAAATCCCGCAGCTTATTCTGGCGGTCAAAACGTTTCCAGGCTGCTGAGCTGCAGCTCAGGACCAGTCGAATGGCGGTGTTCTCCAGCATCTGCACGAAAGCGTCCAGGCTCTGCAGGAGGTCTCCTGGATCTGCCTCACCTTCCGCATGGCTGCCACGAAAATGATTGATTTCATCGAAGATAACAATCAGCCGCGAATGCTCGAGCCCATGGGGGCGCTTTATCCGGCCCAGCGTAGACACGAGATCCGGGGCATCGGGAAGCCTCAGATCGCGACAAATTTCACGTTCTACTTCACAACTCCTGACGTTGCCGCCACGATAGAGGAGCACGGCGTGGCCCTTCCCCAGCATTTCCCGAGCCCAGTGGCAAAGCATGGTGGTCTTTCCCGTTCCGGATTCTCCGATGATGATCATCCCGGGACAGGTCTCGGCCACCAGATTGCTGAGTTTGCTCTCTGGTGTGCGGTGGACGTATGCCTCTCGAAGGGAATCTTCCGGGCTTTGGTCAAACGGCGGCTTGGGCAAGACTCTTTGGACCTGTTGCCGGCTTCGCAACTGAAGTTCTGTCCAGGGTTGATGCCGTGGAATACGTTCGGGGAACGCGTCAACCGGAATCATATAAGCGGTGATGTCCCGAATTTCACCCCGGGCCTCTGCGATCAAGCCGACAATTTTTCCGTTAGCTTCGACAGGCGCGCCGCTAAAGCCTGAGTAAATTACCCCTGCCGGGCGTGCCGGTTGTGCAAAGACTCCTGATTTGGGTGTTGCGGAGCTTTCGGAGCGCAGCATAAACAGCCCGTGTTCATCGCGGCCCATAACCCTGCCATCGGCAAAATCCAGGTCGCCGTGCCAATCCTGCGGAAATCCTGCCGCATGGAACTGCTTTTGCTCGCAGTCCTCAGCTACCCACAATTCTGCTGCCGGCATTTCCTGTGGAGGCGATGTAAGTTGCAGTAGACAGAGGTCTGCGCCGCGTTCTCGCGTTGCAGGTGGATCACTCCAGGCATCCACGCCGGCATCTATCCTGGCTTTGAATTTTGTATTGGGCAGCCGGTGAAATTTAAGCTCCAATTCACCGGAAGGGCGTCCCTTGGCTTCCATGCCGCGGTCGGCGAACCCGAGATTGGCCACATGGGCACACGTAACCACAAGACCGTTGCCGATTGCAACGCCCACACCTGCAGGCGTGTCCGAGCCGGCCTTCAAGATGACTACGAGATTATCTTCGAGAGACATCTGACAACCCGGTCTGCGAGCTTCGACTCAGTTTTGTCGAACGCCAGCTCTCTTCAGGATCCCATCCAGAATGGGTAAAAGCAGCGTACCACCGGCGAGGAAAGCCGATCCAACCTTCATTTGGTCCGGGGACCCCTGTAAGAATGGCAGCACAGTCGGCTGCATTCCAACCGCCCAACACATAAAAGCAAATGACGCAAGGATCACCTGGCGCCAGGCAGTTGGTTGATTATCGGGCTTGGTAGCAAACGCGATCCACAGCGCTGTAATTACAATCCCCGCAATCGCCAATCCCCTATGGAAACTATCAGGTACGAGATTGTCGATGGTCTTATAGACCGTAATCACTTCCACAGGAATCCAATTTAGGATGGACTTAACTAGGGAATCCTGGTCAGAGGCTGCAACCGAGATCCGCCCGGGGCCCGGCCTATCGGAACCAACGACGCGCGGTCTGATTAGAGGCATAACTCAAGCACCTTCAAGGTTGATGACTCTCGGACGTTGCTTGCAGCGGGTTAGTATCCGTGAGAATGCGAGTGCTGATGTCGAGCAGCCAGTCGCGAAAGCCATCTTGCCCCGTACATTCTGGGATCAGACGGTTTGCCTCCTCGAGCAAACGGGCCAGTTCGCCGATCGCTTCTTCAATCCCAATCTCGGCCGCAATGTTGGGGCGCTGCCGGACCCGATCCTGCGACACAGGCTTGCCAAGCCGGGTGGGATTGCCGCAAAGATCGGCAATATCGTCAGCTATCTGGTATGCGGTGCCAAACCGGCTACCCAAGATGCTCCAAGCTCGGTCGTCAGCTCCAGCCGCCATTGCACCGCAGGATGTCGCGGCCTCGAAAAGGCTTGTGGTTTTACACGCGTGATAGTAGGACAACTTGACGGAGGGCTCGGATTCCCACGCTTGTCCCGCAACGAGTCCGTGCTGGGGGCCCACCGCTCTAAGCAAACGTCTTTGAATGGCCGTTCTGCGACTAACCTGATCTGTCTCCACTCCGGCGATCAGATCGCAGGCAAGAATAAGGAGACCATCTCCCACCAAAACTGCGTACGGCTCGCTGAACACACGGTGCAGAGCCTCCCGGCCCCTGCGCGTTTCTGCGTTGTCAAAACACGGGAGGTCGTCCTGGACGAGTGATGCGCAGTGATACAACTCGATCGCCGCCGCGCTCATCAGGGAGAGTTCGGGACACTGATCACCACAAGCTCGCGCCACAGCAAGGCAAAGCTGAGGTCGAATCCTCGCACCGCCGGGAAAGACAGCGTATCGCAAAGCGTTTGCCAGCACCGCGGGACACGGAGAAGCCGTAGATAGGTCAATTGCTTTGCGCAACTGCAAATCAATCAGATGCAGGAGGTCTGCGTTCGAATCCTCCGTTTTCTTCGTACATGCACTGGATAGCAAGTTGCTTACCCGTTCCGTTTCGCACGATGACATCGTGCATAGGTGACTCGCACGATCTGGTCTCCTAAACTGGCTTAATGGTCGATCATAAAACCGGGGAAGTCAAATGTGATAATTCTGCTGTTCTTCTTTGGCCTAGGCTAATGATCTCCCTTCTAAGGAGTCATTTACCCGTTCGGGAATGTCTCTTTTATGCTCTGCTCACTCATTCATCGGCTTTAGGAATCAGCGCTGATCAGCGCCTTCGCCAAGTCCAATCTACGAAGTGTGCGATCCCAGTCTTTGCATCTTAACATGCGCTGCTGGCTAGTTCATGCCGGAAAGGAATCCCTGGAGAGTAGTGTCAATTTATTTATTTGCGTTTCATTAATTATCTTTGGGCTACAGGAAGGAGTACATTGGAAAACTCTAATAGTCTGCGCGGATACTGTGTTTGTAATCATACGGATTCCTGTCGATGCAAAAACTCGGTCTAGCTGGATTTCATAGCGCAAAGACCGCGGCTCCGTTGCTGCCGTTTCAAGGACATGGACATGCTTAAAGAAATTCTGAAACGCTTTGCGTATCCATGGCACAATCCTATGTTACGCAAGACATCTGCCGTTTAACGCTTCTCGTGTCTTTAGGCGTATACCTGCCAAGGAGAAAGCATAATGCCCTCGGGACTTGATGTTCTCAAACACATTGTTGTGCTGATGATGGAGAACCGATCCTTCGATCACATGCTGGGCTCGCTCAAAGCGGTCGATCCACGGATCGACGGGATCACCGACCAGTTGAGCAACCCGGATACAAAGGGAAATCCGGTGAAGGCGCAGCCACTTGCGGAGTTCCAGGGGCAGCTCGATCCCGATCCAGATCACCATTTTCCGGCGGTCGACCTTCAGATCTTCGGCGGGCAGACGGGGTCGAATCGGACTGCAAACATGCTGGGGTTTGTGAAGAGCTACTTTAATCAGCGGCGAGACATCGCGCACTCGCAAAAGATTATGTATTACTTCACGAAAGAGAACCTGCCGGTGCTGACCACGTTAGCGCTGGAGTTTGCGGTGTTCAACAGGTGGTTCGCGTCGATTCCCGGGCCGACAATCTGCAATCGCGCTTTTGCGCACTACGGGACGTCCTTCGGCCGAGTGGACATGAATCTTCTTTACATCAACGAGCCGTTCAAGAGTATCTACCAGCGGATGATCAGTGCCGACCCCAAACACACAGCCAAACTTTATTACTACGACACCACCAGTTCGACGATGGAGATCACGAACCTGCTGCAGAATCAGCCGGAATTGTTCGGGACATTCGGCCAGTTTCTGAAAGACTGCGAAAAAGGCGCTCTACCCGACTATTCGTTTGTTGAGCCAAATTACAACGACCACGACACCGACAGCGGAGAGGAACTGGCCAACGATCAGCACCCTGACCATCACGTGCAGGCGGGAGAGCTGTTTATTGCGCAGGTGTATAACGCGATCAAACAGAATGCGGACTTGTGGGCGAAAACGGCGCTGCTGATCGTCTATGATGAACACGGTGGAATCTTCGATCACGTGCCACCTCCCCCTTGCACGCAAGACCAATTTACGGCTTCAGCCAATGACACCGGTACGGGGATGGAGTTCAAGTTCGACCGGCTGGGAGCGCGGGTACCAGCGATTCTGATTTCGCCGTGGATCCCGAAGGGGACGGTAGTGGATCGAGTGTTCGACCACGCATCGATTCCAGCGACGGTGACGAAGTTCTTCCTGGGGGATTACGCGCCAAGGTCTCCAAGAGAAACCAACGCTGATGTCTTCATTGAGCCAGTCGGGCCGCCGGTTGACCCGGCGCGCAATCTGCTTTCTCTTTCAACGATGCGGACAGATTGCCCGGATTTTGACGTTTAGAAGCGAAGCGAATGAAGAAGGAGCGATTGAGATGACCGTCATCCCTGTGCCCAAACCACCCAAGAGTGCACACGATCCAAATCGTAGAATTTCTGCGCTTCTGATCGCACAGATTAATCATCTGCAACACGCCGAGAGGAGATTGCCGCTGCGATATCGAAGCGACATTTACGTCCACGCGGTCAGGACCGAAGGCGAAGCGGCAAGGTATATCCGCGAGGTGACGGAGGCGGTTCATCGAGCACACGACGACGCTGCGGCGCAGCGAATGAAGCGCGCACCCAAGAAGCGTAGGGGCGGGAATGCCACTGCGGCAGCTGCCACCGAACGGCTAAGACGAAAGCCCTCGAGAACAGCCAAAGCAAAACAGAAGAGCAACGCGAAGCGTGGACAGAAGAAGTAGCAGCGGATTTCGGGAGGCAGTTATGCGCTGGATTGTCACGGTAGTGATGTGGCTGGCGTCTACGCTGGCTTGGGCTCAGGAAGGCGCACTACACGCGGACTTCCGGCGTGAGGGCGAACGGATGTCCGAGGCCTGCGGAAGCTTTAGCCTCAAAGCGGTGCCTGGATGCGCCATTGCCCTGTTTACAGACCATCCACTGCACATAGCAGCGGGGAGCATGCCGCCGCAGAACGGATTTGGCCTTGGTGGAGCATTCGTCACGTCGAAGAACACGAAGAACTGGCGGCTGAGTTGGGACGTGGATGCAGTTGGAGCCCCCAGCGGATCGTGGCGAGCGGGCGGGTACATGAAGATGGTGCATACGCCAGCAGTCGTGATCAAGCCAATTCTTCCCCCCATGTCTGGCGAAGGTTCGGGTGGCGGGTCGTCTGACAAGAAGAAAAAGAAACCCACGCTGGGGGTTCATCCCTACACTGTCTTCAACCTCTACGCGCAAACAATCTCGTTGCCCAAGCTAAATTTCTTCGGCTTGGGCAACGATACGGTGCTCGGTGGAGCATCGGTGTTCGGTATGGGACAGACAATCGTGGGTGCTAGCGTGATCAAGCCGGTGTTCGAGTGGCCGGCGCTTAGCGGCCTGAAGCTTTCGCTCATTGGAGAAGTGAATGGGCGATTCACTGATATTCGCGCGGCGCCCGGCCAATCCGCACCGTCAATTGAGACGCTATACAACGACGCAAGCGCGCCGGGCCTGAGCAACCAGCCGGGATTCATCCAATTAGGTGAGGGAGTTCGCATCAAGCCGGTCATTGGAGACCACTTGCAGTTGGACTATCTGGCAAACTTTCAGCAGTTTTTTGCCCCGTCGAATTCGCAGAATTCATTTTTACGGTGGACGGTGGACGTGGGCCACACGTTCTTCCTGTACGGATATACGAAGTCGGCCCCCAAGAGCGTGGACGCAAACGGCCCGGATGAATGCGCGCCTGCCAACGAAAAGTGCCCGGAGGTCTCGCACTCGCGCAACCTAAATGGCTCAATCGGAGTCAGGCTGCTGCTATCGGAATCGATTACATCAGGAAAGAGCGCGGTGCCGTTCTATTTTCAACAAACCCTCGGCGGATCAGACATCAATAACGCAGCGTCGCTCAGCAGCTATCAGGACTACCGATTTCGCGCGCCCAACCTTCTGTTACTACAAGAAAGCTTCGAGCACTCAGTCTGGGGCCCGTTTGGCCTGAAGTTCATGGCGGACCAGGGCCGCGTTGCCCTAACGCGCGGCGATCTCGGGTTCAGCCACCTAAAGCACAGCTTTGCGGGCGGGCTGACGCTACGGGCGGGAGGATTTCCGCTGGTTTCCCTGATGTTTGCCTGGGGCGGACCCGAAGGCCACCACAATATCTTCAATATAAACGCGTCGCTGCTTCAGGGTTCAGCGCGACCGAAGCTAGACTAATAGTCTGTTGGACTTCACTGGTGTAGAAAGTTTTGGTGCGGCTCAATAATGGCAGCGTTCTTCTATTTAATGATGGTGACCCCGGCAGGATTCGAACCTGCGACCCCCTAAGGAGACTCTGAATAAGTTCTGTGCTATCCACAGGGGATTCGAGGTACATTGCGGAATAGGAGCAGGGTACCGCAAATCCATGAGACAGAGGACACTGGCGATGGCAAACGGCTTTGAACGATACAGTAAGAAGACCCGCCGCGAGGTATTTCTGGAAGAGATGGAACAGGTGGTGCCGTGGGCAAAGTTGCAGGCTCTGATCGAGCCGTATTACCCGAAGGCGGGAAACGGACGACGGCCTGTGGGTTTGGAGCGGATGCTGCGCATTTATTTTCTGCAGCAGTGGTTCAATCTGTCGGATCCGGGGGTGGAGGAGGCGCTGTATGACTCCGTGGTGATGCGCAGCTTTGCGGGGGTTGATCTGGGGCGGGAGCCGGTGCCGGACGAGACCACGGTGTGTAAGTTTCGGCATCTTCTGGAGGAACATCGACTGGGCGGGGAGATGCTGGAAACGGTGAACCGGCACCTGGAGAGCAAGGGGATACGAATCACGCGCGGCACGATTGTGGACGCGACCATTATTGCTGCGCCCAGTTCGACCAAGAACCGGGAACAGAAGCGCGACCCGGAGATGCACCAGACCAAGAAGGGCAATCAATGGTACTTCGGGATGAAGGCCCACGTGGGAGTGGACAGTAAGCACAAACTGATCCACACGGCAGTGGCAACCGCGGCCAACGTAGGCGATAGCACGGTGTTGCCGGAGCTGTTGCATGGAGAGGAGACGCGGGTGTGGGGCGATCAGGCGTATCTGGGGCAGAAGCAGGTGATTCGTGAGTGTGCGCCACGGGCCCAGGACTGGACGCATCGCCGCTACCGTTACAAGGACCGGGTGGATGAAGCGGAGCGGGCCCGAAACCGCACTAAATCCTCGGTGCGTTCCAAGGTCGAGCATGTGTTTGGGGTGATGAAGCTGAAGTTCGGGTTTACCAAGGTGCGCTACCGAGGCCTGGCGAAGAACGCCAACCGGCTCTTGGCCACCTGTGCTCTGGTGAATCTATTCATGGTGCGCAAGAAGTTGTTGTGCCCAGCGCGGTAGTGTCTCTAGAAGCAACGGCACAGGGCTGAACTAAGAGCTTCAAAGAACCTTTCCATGAGCATCGCAACCCCGCCGGTAACCAAGTTCTTCAAATACCGCGTTTCTGCCCTAAAATAAGTGCTTATTCAGAGTTTCCTTAGGGGGTTGGTTGAGGAAGGTTATAAATGAGCTTCGGGGAGTCTACAAGTGCTTAGTTAGTAACTAGTTCGCGGCGTTCTGTGGTTCAATAGCTATCATGGCGAAAAAGAAGAAGCTCAAGAAGTTCAGCGCGACGAGCGCGGTGAAAGCGGCGTCGCGGGCGGTGCTGGGAACGCCCAAGCCGGTGAGTCGCGTGGAGAGCAAGAAGCAATCCAAAAAAGACAAGCACAAGCCCAGCCTGGCGAAGCTGCTGGCCGACGCGGATCGAGGCTGAACGGATCGAGGCTGAGCGGATAGAGGCTGAAGCGGATGGAGGCTGAAGCGGGATTGGGTGTTCAAATCCTGGCCGCAGCAAGCGCTTCTTGCCGAAGGCGCCGGCGTTGCTCCTGGTCGCAGATAACCGGACTATTTAATTGTCCGAAACGTGGGGCGTCACTTTTGCCCCACGATTCTGCGGGATCACCGTTTCCTATCGAAAAAGCAGGGCTGATGCGAGGAAAATCGAGGGGAAAAGCATGCATTGTTTTGCAGTGGTGCGCAGGGGCGAGAGGAAAAATATATGGTCGGGCGAGTTGTTAAAGAATTTAATCCGGGTTTAATGATCTCCTAAGTTGAGAAGCGCACTCTGGGCAGGAATCGACGGGTGGATGTTCCGGGCCCTCTACAGGAAGCGCGTTCTTCCAGCAGTGTGTCCCCTTGCAGCCACAAAAAAACTTAGGACCCTCGGATGTGCCGTGGTGCAACGGCGCTGATGGTCACTGAAGGCACGTTAAGACAAGAACTGGTAGTCCGGTCCCGCAGTCGCTATGCTCGTAACTCTCCAGTTTTTACTTTGTCTCTTGCAACAGTGAGTTGTCAGCCACCCAAAGCAATGGGTTTCCACCACACGCATTTGCCGGTCAGTGGAGCAAAAAAATGCTTTCCCAGAGCAAACTAAAAAAACTGGTCGTGCTGTTCCTCTCTCTGTGCGCGATTACACTATTCAGCGTCACTTATCTCTCGGCCAGAGGCGGCGGCAGAGGCGGCGTCCAAGACGGCGGTAACCAAGGTGGCAAAGGTGGGAATGGCGGCCAGGTTGGAAACGGCGGCCAGGGCGGAAACGGCGGTGGCCAGGGCGGCAATGGTGGTGGCCAGGGCGGCAATGGTGGTGGCCAAGGCGGCAATGGTGGTGGCCAGGGAGGCAATGGTGGTGGCCAGGGCGGCAATGGTGGTGGCCAGGGCGGCAATGGCGGTGGCCAGGGCGGCAATGGCGGTGGCCAGGGCGGCAATGGCGGTGGCCAGGGCGGCAATGGTGGTGGCCAGGGAGGCAATGGCGGTGGCCAAGGCGGCAATGGTGGTGGCAATGGCGGCAATGGCGGCAGCGGCAATGGCGGTGGCGGAGGTAAAAGCGGAAATGGCGGCGGCGGGCATGATGGCCGCGGTCTTGCTTCGCTGAAGACAGCCACGATCCCCGGTCCTACGGCGGCTGAGCTGGCCAACATTATTCAGGACAAGAACGCAGCCATCGCGCTGGGCAAGGCATTCTTCTGGGAGATGCAGTTTGGTAGCGACGGCAAAACAGCCTGCGCGACCTGCCATTTCAACGCGGGCGCGGACAGCCGCACGGCCAACCAGGCTGATCCTGGCATCCGGCGCGTGGACGGCAACGGCAATCCCGCGGCGGACTCCAACACGTTCCATGCGGATTTTGGACCCAACCACATTCTCAGCATCAGCGACTTCCCGCTGCACACCTCGGCTCGCGACAACAACAACATCGTGGGTTCGCAGGGCGTGCTGCGCAACAACTTTAATGACGTGGTCCTCGGACAAGGTACAGAAGATGAAACCAGCGTCGTCGATCCCGTCTGGAGCATCTCTGACGACAACGGCGGCACGGTCAACGTGCGTCGGTCCACGCCGCGCAACGCGCCTCCAGTGATTAACGCGGTCTTCAACTACCGCAATTTCTGGGACGGTCGCGCGCAGAACATCTTCAACGGCGTAGATCCTTTTGGCGCCGGTGATCCCAGCGCGCATCTTCTCCAGGTCGATCCCAGCAATCCGAACGCTACCGTCGACGTTACGATTCGGCTGTCCAACTCGGCGCTGGCATCGCAAGCCGTCGGGCCTCCGGGCAGCGACGTGGAAATGTCCGCAACCGGCCGTCCGTTCGTGAAGATAGGCAAAAAGATGCTCACGCTCACTCCGCTGGCGCTGCAACAGGTCGCCGCAGACGATAGCGTTCTCGGCAGCCTGAGCGCAGCTCCCGGCAACGGCTTGAACACGGATTACGTTTCCATGATCAAGGCTGCATTCGTGTCTAAGTGGTGGAGCTCCGGCATTGTAGTTGACGCAAATAGCAAAATCCTTCACACCGGCACTCCGCAGAATACTGACGAGTACTCACAGATGGAATATAACTTCTCCATGTTCTGGGGAGTAGCTATCCAGATGTACGAATCTACTCTGGTCGCGGATAATTCCCGCTTTGACCAGTATATGGACGGCAATCGCGGCGCGTTGAATTCTCTTGAACAGCTCGGCCTGAACCGGTTTGAAGGTAAAGGCGGCTGCATCAACTGCCATAGCGGCGCTGAATTTACTGACGCTTCGGTTTCCAACATTACTTCCAAGGGCGTAGTTGAGCAGCTGCCCGGCGGACGCTGGCATGATGTCGGCTTCCACAACATCGGCGTTCGTCCTACCGATGATGACATGGGAATCGCGGCTTCTGATCCTTCGGGCCTGGCGTCGCTCTCCGTCGCCCAGCTTGCGTCCCTGGGACAGGTCACCGGCACCGCAGTACCGGCCGGCGCGCCCGTCTCCGTAAGTGGAGCAGTCAAAACGCCCAGCCTGCGCAACGTTGAACTGACCGCTCCGTTCTTCTTGAATGGCGGCCAGGCCACGCTCAGCCAGGTGGTTGACTTCTATAGCCACCGCGGGGATTTCCCCTCCGTGGACATGGATCCCAATCTGGAACGGGCCAGCTTCGGCGCGCTGGACAAGGCGTCCGTGGTGGCTTTCCTGCGGTCCCTTACCGATGAGCGAGTGCGCAGCCAGAGCGCGCCCTTCGATCATCCTTCACTCATTGTTCCGAACGGCGGGACCGTGACCGACGGCGTATTGACCGAGCAAACGGTCACGATCCCCGCTACCGGCGCCGCCGGCGGAGCGCCCCAGCCCAGGTTCTGCGATTCACTGGACGGAGCGTCCGCGGCACAGTGCCAGTAACAAAGGCTTGTACGATTTGGCAAGCGAGTTGATTGACTGTCTTGTTTGATGAACTTTGGTTGAATGTCTTGGTGAATCATTAAGAGGCCGCAAAAAAAGGCGGCCTCTTTTTTTATTCGAATGCCTTTGCTATTGAACCACCTTGCGCCGCAGGCCCGCGCGCAGCGCAGCGGAGCGCGCTTTCGCCGATTTTCAAATCTCGGGGATTCTTGGCAATCTTGGCAATTCTGACAATTTTCCGCCGATCAGTGCTAATCACTGGTAAAAGTTTCTTGCCTCCCTCCCCAGTTCCACCACGTCCAGCGGACAATCCTTCCAATTGTGTTTCCAGCACACAATCACGTCGCACTTGTCCCTCCGGTGCTTGTGCTTCAAAAAGTTCCGGCTTTCGAATTCAAATTCAATCCTCACGCGCTGCCACACCCCGGGCGCTACCTCGCGCATGGCAATGCAATCGGGAAACCCCGCTTGCAGCCGATGCACCACAAACCTCAGCCGTCGCGCCATCATGCCAAACACAAACACCACGCCCAGCTCATTCACCGGCGCGTGCGCTAGCTCCGGCCATAGCAACGGCGGGCCATATACCGGACGGTCCCGCAAAATCTTGCCTTTGCGGAATCTCTTTTTCCAGCCATGGTCTTTTTCCTGAGTCGCTGGCCCTCCCGTCGCATTCGTGCCTGCCGCGGTCCTGCTCGCGGCTGTGGCGCTTCGGGCTTTCGCGTCCACAATCATCTCCAGCACGTCATGCCACTGCCCTCGCCGTCCCGGTTTGCCCGCAAACTTGCAGAACCCCTCTGCCGTTCCTGACCAACTCCCGTAAAGCCTCTGGAACGGCTTTCCGCTGAATCTGCCCGCTCTTTCGTATTCCAGAATGCTCGGCAGCTTCTTCAGCTTGCGCGTCACGCTTGCCCAGTCCCGCAGCACGGTCTCTTCCGCCGGACTAAAGCCCGGCCCAATGCCCTCCAGCCCGGCAGCTTGCAATGCTTTATTCAGGCTGCCCAGCCGCTTGTACACGTGTTTCACCGGGACACCGGCCATCGCGCGCAGCTCGCGCAGGTTAGGGTTGCGATGTAATTTCTTGGCACACAGACGGATCGCTTTCACGATTTCTTCTTTTGTCATGATTGTTCTCACAGTCGGTTTTATTGGGAGTCGTTCTGGAAAGTTGCTCTAAAAGCGTTCTGGGTAGTTTTCTGAAAAGTTGTTTGAAAGTCATTCTGGAAAGTCGTTCTCCAACAAGTCTTCAGGAAATACAAAAGCCACCGCTTTGGGTGGCTTGATTTGAAAGGGGCTTTTACCGAAACGTCATCTTGTGGGCTAAACGGATGCCGCCAGGCCTAAACACATGAGCCAAAGGCTAATGGCTAAGAGCCAAAAGCCGGTTTTTACTCCCCTACTTATATATGTCGTCATTTCCCGCTTTCCGGGACATGGTTTTTCAACTTTATTTTTGTGCCTGATAACACTCCTAAAAACCACGAAAATCGTGTGGCACAGCCGCCCTCGGCTGTGTTCCCGAATCAGGTTCGTATGAGGGCATGGGCTTCAAGGGCTCCCGGCAAGCCTGCTTTTGGCTTGCTGGGATGGAGGTGCCCCCGGCTGCGAATATTGAACACATTTGGGTTGCTGAGAATGACGGAGCTAAAACACAGGCCAAGAACCAAAGGCCAAAAGCCGGTTTTTTTCCTCTACTTATATATATGTCGTGATTTCTTCACCCACTGTCATCCTGAGCGAACTCCGACGGAGCGTAGCGACCGACGAGGAGTCGAAGGATCCCGGTGCAGCCGGTTGTGACCATGCCGCGTCAGGGAGTTCTACCGAAACATTCCGGTGCGAACGCCTTGATGCAGCATGGCAAAGGACACATCCTCGGGATCCTTCGACTCCCTCTCCGTCGCTACGCTCCGTCGAAGTTTGCTCCCAATGAACAAACGAAGTCTATGAGGGAAGCGCTACCAGCTGAAAGCCATATTCGCTCGCCTGACGACGCAGTCTGTTTTCTATACGTGTGCGACGACGCTTTTCGTCTGCAGCAAAGATACTTTCGTCAAAGGA
>DASXCL010000023.1:0-12585 GCA_036491195.1 Candidatus Angelobacter sp. | reverse complement strand
GACATCCTCAAACATGAATTCTTGAAGCCCATGGGGATTTCTGGCTATGCGTTGGCCAAAGCCATTGGTGTGACCGCCCAAAGAGTCAGCGACATAACAACCGAAAAGAGCGGCATAAGTGCGGACATGGCAATGCTTCTGGGCGCCTTTTTTGGCACCTCGGCTGAATTCTGGATGAACCTGCAATCTTCCTATGCCCTGGGCAGCGTCGGTAAGAAAATCAGGAACAAGGTCAAAAAGATCAAACCGCACTCTCACGCAGCCTGATGCCCGTCAAAACAAATGGCAGGTTCGGCACGCGCGGACGAGCCTTTAAGCACTATTTGAATTGATTCCCCCTCACACGTTGTCCGGCCCAAAGCCGCTTCATATGAGACACTAGCTTCAGCATGGCCAAGTGGAAGCAATACGAGCTTTGGGTACAAACCGCTGAGAACAAGTGGGAGATTGTCGGGCTGTTTCCCAGCACTGAACTCGCTACGGTGGTGGCCAACGCCCGTGCAGCGCGCTCCCGCCTGATTGAGGTGCTCTACGACGGCAGCAAGATGCTGGGCCAGGAGATCATCGCGGAAATCGGCAACACCCGCAAAGAATAGCCGCACCCTCCATTTTTTGGACTACCATATCCCAGTACAGCTTTGTTCTTCCGTTTGATCCCCCTGGAGGACACAATGGCCTTCCTTCCCTCTCGCTGCTTCATCACAGCAACCATTCTGGCCGCCGCTCTTTTTCCCTGTGCAGGGGCGCAGCGCGGAGGCGCTGGAGATCCCGCCCGTACGGGCGGCGCTGTCGACCTGCCCAGCGCCGGTTCCCCAATCGTGGAACGCAATGTCAATCCCCGCTCCGTCTTCATTTCCGGCAAAGTCGTGCTTCAGGGCGGCGGCATGGCCGATCGAATCGCGATAGAAAGAATTTGTAACGGGATTGTCCGGCGCGAAGGCTATACCAATTCCAGGGGCGATTTTCAATTTGAGCTGGGCAGAAACTCCACTGAGCGGGACGCCAGCCAGGCCGATACCGACCGCATGGTGGTCAACAAGACCGCGCGCTCCGCGCCCTCGGGAGGAAGCGAGATCAGGTTTGACGAATGCGATTTGCGCGCTTCTCTGCCGGGATTCCGCTCCAGCAGCGTGCCCATGCGGGTTGACAACGACGTTTCTCAGCTTGAGGTTGGCACCATCGTTCTTACCAAACTGGGCGGCGTGGAAGGCTCAACCATCAGCGTCACCACCATGGCGGTCCCCAAAGATGCGCGCGAAGCGTTTGAGAAAGGCCGCAAAGCGGGCACGGAAAAGAAATTCGATGAAGCCATGAAAGAACTCAATAAAGCAGTCACCATCGACCCGCGATTTGCGGCCGCATGGTCCCTGATGGGAGAGATCCACCGCCTGCAAAATCAGTTCGAGCCGGCAAAGAAAGAATATGCGCAGGCCCTGGCCGCCGATCCGAAATTCGTAAGTCCTTACTTCGGCCTGGCTGCCATGGCGGTTGTGGAAAACCAATGGACGGAAGCAGCCCGTCTCACTGACCAGCTGATTCAGTTGAATTCTTACGCGCATCCCATGGCATATTTTTTTAACGCGGCGGCCAACTATAACCTGGGCAAGCTGGACGCGGCGGAACAGAGCGCGCGCAAGTTCCAGCAGATCGATAAAGCCCGCAGCCGGCCAGACATCGCATTGCTTCTTGCCAATATCCTTACCGTGAAACACCGGTATGCTGAAGCCGCGGAGCTCTATCGCGACTACCTGGCGTTGAAACCCAATGCTCCCAACGCCGAGGCGCTCAAGATCGAGGCCCAGCGCCTGGAGGGATTAAGCACGGCTAAACAGCAGTGAGCAACAGAGCCTCCTCGCGCCGACGATGCAATGAGATTTTCACGCTGGCAAAACGTAAAAGGCGTACCATTCTTTCATCCTTCCGGCGGTTCCAAAGTTCTGCGCTTATCTCGCATGCTGATGGAGGGTACGATGAAGCTCAGATCGTCGCAATTCAGCGCCCTGGCACTGGCTGGCATTGCTCTGATGTCATCGTCTGCCGCGGCACAACGCGGCTCTACCGGAGGTTCAACCCCAACTTCGCGGAGCGCCCCTCCGTCGCGGACCACAACTACACCGACGCTTCTGCCCGGCCCTTGTTTGTCTCCGGCAAAGTGCTGCTCGAAGGCACACGCTGCGCATTTCTTCCCTTGATTTGCGGGCGCGGATGGGTGTCCAATCAATAAAGCGAATCAAGGGGACGACGATGAATCGCAGACAGTTCTTGAGAGATGCTTCCGCCACCCTGGGCGCCGCGATGCTTGCGCCTGCCGGTTTAAATGCGCTTGCTTTCGACGCCGCGCCTTCCGTTTCCCGCGTTGCTTTCGTCAAGACCACGGATCGCGCCACCGGCGTAAAACGTGCGATCGATCTGCTGGCGATGGAAAAGTTCCGCGGCAAGGATCTCTTCATCAAGCCGAACTTCAACAGCTCAGATCCCACTCCCGGCTCAACCAGCGAAGACACGCTGGTATCGTTGATGCGCCAGCTGAAGGCAATGGGCGCAGGGCCGCTCACGGTCGGCGACCGCAGCGGCATGGGTAACACGCGCGAGGTCATGGACAAAAAGAGCGTCTTCCGGATGGGCAAGGAGCTGGGCGCAAAGGTGGTGGTCTTTGATGAGCTTGGGCCTGACGATTGGGAGCTGATCAAGCCGCAGGACAGCCACTGGGAACAAGGCTTCGCTCTGCCGCGCGTGGTGCGCAAGGCCGGCGGTGTGGTCCAGACCTGCTGCCTCAAGACGCACCGCTTTGGCGGCCATTTCACGCTGTCTCTGAAAAACTCCGTGGGCTTCGCCGCAAAAATTGTCCCAGGGAATTCATATAACTTCATGCGTGAGTTGCACTCTTCTCCGCACCAGCGGAATATGATCGCCGAGATCAATACCGCGTACAAACCCGACCTCGTCTTGCTGGATGGGATACAGGCATTCACCAATGGCGGTCCCGAACAAGGCAAGATGGTGCAGTCCAACGTGATCCTTGCCGGAACCGACCGAGTAGCCATCGACGCCGTGGGCGTGGCACTGCTGCGGCACTTTGGCGCCACGCCGGAAGTGAGCGAGGGCGCGATTTTCGATCAGGAACAGATTGCGCGCGCCGTGCAGTTGAAGATCGGCGTAAGCAGCCCGAAACAGATAGAGCTTGTCACAGGCGATCGCGAGAGCGCGGAATACGCAAAGCAGATTCGCGCGGTGCTGGACGGCGGCAAAACTTAGTCGCCAGCGACCTTGAGCACGAGTTTGCCGAAGTTCTCGCCGCTGAAGAGCTTGAGCAGCGTCTCCGGAAATGTTTCCAGGCCGGCAACCACATCTTCGCGCGACTTCAGCTTTCCGGCGGCACGCCAGCCGGCCATCTCGCGCAAGGCTTCCGCATAACGCGCTGCGTAGTCAAAGACCACAAAACCTTGCATGCGCGCTCTGTTCACCAGAAGCGAAAGATAGTTTGCCGGACCTTTCACGCCACTGGTGGAGTTGTATTGCGAAATGGCGCCGCAGATCACCACACGCGCGCCGCGGGCCAGCTGGGCAAGGGCTGCATCCAGGATCGCGCCGCCAACATTATCGAAATATACGTTGATGCCGTTGGGGCAGTGCTGGCGGAGCGCCGCTTTCACATCTTCAGTCTTGTAATTGATGCAGGCGTCAAAGCCGAGCTCTTTCACCACGTAGTCGCATTTCTCCGGGCTGCCGGCCAGGCCCACCGCGCGAGCGCCTTTGATCTTGGCGATCTGTCCAGTGGGCATGCCTACGGCCCCTGCCGCTCCGGAGATCACCACGGTGTCACCTGCCTTGAGCGCACCTACTTCCAGCAAGCCGAAATAGGCAGTAAGTCCGGGCATGCCGAGCGTTCCCAAAAATACCGGAAGCGGCGCCAATCGGGGATCGACTTTGCTGACGCCCTTGCCGTCGGATAGCGCGTATTCCTGGATGCCGAGCATTCCCACAACATGGTCGCCCACGGCAAAGTCGGGATTCTGTGAAGCCATCACTCGTCCGACAGCCCCGGCACGCATCACTTCACCAATACCCACCGGCGGAACGTATGACTTACCCTCATTCATCCAGCCGCGCATCGCCGGATCCAGAGAAGCGTAGAGAATCTTGACCAGGATATGCCCGGAAGCGGGATCGCGCACGGGTTCCTGCGTGTAATTCCAATCGCTGCGTTTGGGCAGCCCCGCAGGGCGGGCGGCCAGACGGAACTGATGATTGATGAGTGCCATAGGGGATGATTGTAATCACAAAATTCCAAATTGGAAATTCACCCGCTTCGCGACCCGCTCATTCATGGCGCGACCCGCTCATTCAGCGACGCCCCGGCTGCTCCGGGGTTGCCTGAAAATAAAAACAGCAATCACTTGAGCTCGCATCGTAGTCCACCAACTTGTGACTACCCTGAACGCATCCCATTTGCAAGAGACGAACAGCTCGTCAGCACGGCGCGTATGCTGCGGCCGAGGAAGGAAATACACAAAGGATAACCGAAAGAAATGGAACTCAATGGTAGAAATACTGAACTATATGACCAGACCGATTGCCCTCTGACTCCGGGAGAGCTCGTCGAGCAGTCGGGCATCTATGAGATTTGCCATCAGGACGAGCCGCGCGCCAGCGTGATCCTGATGCGAAATACCGTTTTCCCTTATTGCCGTCGATGCGGCGAGATGGTGCGCTACAAAATTCTGGAAGTCGTCCCACACATTTCGGAAGATCCAGACTTCCAGGAAGACATGCCCGACCCGGACAACCCACCGCATAAGATGGAGGTTCAAACCTCTACGTTCCCCATGCAACTCGGTCGAGCGCATGGATTCCGATTCCAGCACGAAACTTTACAAGCCTGGGCAAGTGGTCCCCAAGGCGGGGATCTATAAGGTGTTTCACGCCGAGCACCGCCAGCCCCATAAGGCCACCTTCAAAGAGCGGGACAAATTCCCGGCATGCAGCAAATGCGCCGGCAACGTCCGTTTTGAATTGATGGCTGCGGCCGATGACGGCAAGGGGAATGGCAAAGGGAAGTAGCAGCCACCCGGCCCGACCGCCGGTACCAGCAGTAGGTTCCCGTGTTTTTCTGGAAAACCTGAGCTCCCGTTCCAGAGATGGTTGCGCCTGCCAGCAGCTCAGGACATCAGGCACATTTAACTTGAAACTCAAATTATACGATTGCCTTGCTGGAGCAATGGGACATAGAATGTGCCGGGGTTGGCGAGGAACGATATGAGTTGGAGGAGCTGCCTGCTTCTGTTGTTGGTTTTGGTTTGCGGTGCGCTGGCACAGAAAAGCGCGGCGCAATGGAAGGAATACGCCTATCCGGATGCTGGATTTGCCGTCGCGGCGCCCGTGAGTCCCAGGATTTATCCAGATCCAAAAGCCACGGATGTCCGGGTTTATCGCTGGGAGTTGACCTCAAATGCGGAGTTTGTGATCCACAGTACCGGCCCGCGGCCAACCTGTCTGAAGGCGGTGACGACGTTCAAGGAGTCGAATGGAAAAATCTGCCGGGAGCCTACGTTCCGGGATCGGTCAGGGACGTTTCTCAGATCGGTTTGACGGGGCGTGGAATATGAAATACGCCCAAAAACCGCTCCTTGGGCAGTCGAACGGCTCTATTGCACTCAAGAAAAAATGTATCTTTTGACGCTTTTCTATCCGGGAAACCAAGCACGTCCGAAAATTGCTGACCGCATGTTCAACTCGTTCAGGTTGCTCGCAATAACAATGAGCCCGCGATTCCACGGCCCAAAGTTCTTTTGAATAGGGCCCCCTCACTTCGTTCGGGGTTGCAGAAAAAGCTACTCTTCCACTTCCACCAGCTCTCCGCGCTCGGCCTTGTAGTGCGCGATGATCTTTTCCTGGAATACCGCCGGCACATAGTCATAGTGCGACATCTCCATGTTGAAGCTGCCACGGCCCTGCGTCATGGAGGTAAGATCAGCTCCGTAGGTCAGCATCTCAGCCATGGGAACTTCCGCCTTGACGATGGTCTTTCCGGCTTTGTTGTCCATGCCCTGAATGCGCCCCCGGCGCGAATTGAGGTCGCCCATAATGCTTCCGGCGAATTCGTCCGGGATGGCGATTTCCACCTTCATGATCGGCTCCAGCAGCGTGGGTTTCGCCTGCTCCATGGCTTTCTTGAACGCGATGCGGCCCGCAGTCTTGAAAGACATTTCGTTCGAATCAACGTCGTGGTAGCTGCCGTCGTAGAGGATTACCCGGAAATCGACGACAGGATAGCCGGCCAGGTAACCGCGCGCTGCCGCCTCAACAATTCCCTTTTCCACGGCTGGAATGTAATTCCTGGGAATAGCGCCGCCGAAAATGTCATTCACGAATTCAAAGTTCTTGCCGCGTTCCAGCGGCTCCATTTTGATCTTGCAGTCGCCATATTGGCCGTGCCCGCCGCTCTGCTTTTTGTGGCGTCCCTGCACGTCCGCTTTGCCGCGGATGGTCTCGCGATACGGGACCTTCGGCGCCTTGAGCACCACTTCGGTGTGATAGCGGCGCTTAAGTTTCGACACCATCACTTCAATGTGCTGCTGGCCGGTCCCTGCGATCAGGAATTCCTTGGTCTGCTCATCACGGAAGAAGCGCACCATGGGGTCTTCTTCCATCAGTTTGTGCAGACCGTTGGAAAGCTTGTCTTCATCGTTGCGTGATTTGGGCTCAATGGCGAAGGTAATGGCTGGTTCCGGCAGCGTGACCCCGGCAAAGCGTATGGGATTGGCTTTGTCTCCCATGGTGTCGCCGGTAAGCGTGTCACGCAGCTTGGCTACGGCGCCAACATCGCCCGCATGCAACTCCGGCACCGGGACGAGGTTTTTGCCCTGCGGAATCGAAAGATGCGCGAGCTTTTCTGATGTGCCGCGGGTGAAATTCTGCAGCGTAGCGTCGTTCTTTACCACGCCAGAAAAAACTTTGAAGAAAGTAATGCGCCCGGCGAATGGATCGTTGGCGGTCTTGAAGACATAGACCGACGTCGGCGCCGAATCGCTGACCTTGAGGTCAGTTCCGTGGCCGTTGCCGGAGGTGGCGGGCTCGGCATGCACGGCGGCGTGTTCCGCGGCCGTCGGGAAATAATCGACTACGAAGTCCAGCAGATGGTCAGTCCCGATGTTTCCCAGTCCGGAAGCAAACAGCACAGGGAAAATCCTGTCTTCTTTGATCGCTTCATGCAGTGCGGGAATCAGGTGCTCTTCGGCGATGGTGCCTTTGTCAAAGAATTCTTCCATCAGCTCGTCTTTGCCTTCAGCCACGATCTCCACGAGTTTTTCATGGGCTTCTTTGGCTGCGGCCTCAAGCTCGGCGGGGATCGGGCCTTCTTTGCCTTTGCCGCTTCCGCCCATCTCATAGGTGTAAGCCTTCATGGTGACCAGATCGACCACGCCCTTCAGGCTCTTTTCACTGCCGATGGGAATCTGCACCGGGACCACCAGCCGGCCAAAGGCGCTTACCAGGCTGGCCAGGGCCGTTTCCCAGTTGGCCCGTTCGCGGTCCATGCGGCTCACGCAGATCACGCGCGGAAGGTTGATCTCGTCGGCATATTGCCAGACTTTTTCCGTCACTACCTCAACGCCGGAAACGCCATCCACCACTACCAGGGCGGCTTCCGCCGCAGACATTGCGATCTTGGCTTCATGCGCGAACATGGTGAAGCCGGGCGAATCAAACAGGTTGATTTTCGTGTTGTGCCACTCCACGGAGGCAATAGCCGTGGAGATGGTCATCTGGCGGGAAATTTCTTCTTCATCATGGTCGGTAACAGTGGAACCGTCGTCCACGCGACCCAGTTTGGGTGTGGCTCCGCCGCTGTACAACATTGCGGAAACAAGGGACGTCTTGCCCGAGTGCGAATGCCCAATCACCACAAGATTGCGGATGTCCTTGCCTTCGTAAACCTTCAAAGTGCCTCCTTCAAAAAGCGGGGCCCGGGCAGATTAGCAGGCGATTCGAATCGGAAGAGTTCTACTTGGACTGCTAGCTGTTGGTCAAGAGGGTCCGGGGCTCCAGCGGGACAAGATAAGTACCTGTTAAACAGACATTATCCCGCCGCGCGCGGGTTTTGGGAAGGGGCGGGGAATCGCCAGGAGTGCCAAAATTGCCAAAAATCGCCGGAATTTGCGACCACAACCCAAGCTAGTTTTCAGGCGGGAGAGAATTGAACCGCAGCGCCTGACGCCGCTGGTCGAGCCAAATGGCACATAAAGGAAAGCCGAAAGATCCGCCGATCAGGCCACACAGCAAGCAGAATAAGATGAGATATACCGCGATTAACCAGGTCCCCAAGGACTCAGATCCGGGAAAGAAACGGGAGAGAACAAACAAGACGATGAGCGAAAGAAGGGAACCCACGAGCAACCCCACAGCCGCCGCCACAACCGCGAATGCCGCCTAAATCAATATATCCAGAGCTAGTCTTGTACCATCTCTCATTTGAAGAGGAAGCTTGCTTTCAATCTGAAAATACCATCGTGCCGCGCCACCAGATTGTAGCCGTATTTTTTCGGTCAGCATTAACGTACCTCAACTTGAGCGCGTCTATAAAAGAAAAGAGTCGATTTCCGGGAACTCTGAACGCTCTTTCCCCGTAGTGTCATTGGGGCCGAAGTTCGCCCTGCGCCGCTCGAGTAAGGCCCATTATTACTGGACAGCAATTGCCCTATGCGCTCACAATTCTCTGTACCCACTTCTGACCGTCGTAAGCTCTCTTTGAGAGAAAGGATTTTCCTGCCATGAATAAGTTGTTCAAGGGCCTCTTGTGTCTTGTGCTGCTCGTTGCCACCCTGGGAGCGAAAGACAATAGCAAAAAGGCTCCCGCCGCGAGCGGACTTCCTCCCATCATTGACCGCGAACTGATCTTTGGCAATCCTGAGATTGCCGCAGCGGAGCTTTCTCCGGACGGAAAGTATGTCGCCTTCCTGAAACCCTGGAAAGATACCCGCAACGTATATGTCAAACGCGTGGACGAGCCATTCAGCGCAGCCCGGCTTTTGACCACCGAAGCCAAGCGTCCAATCCCGGGATTCTTCTGGACGTGGGACAGCAAATATGTGCTCTACGTAAAGGACCACGATGGTGACGAGAATTTTAACGTCTACGCCGTGGACCCTGCGGCCAAGCCTGCGGCTGGAGCCGAAACTCCTCCGTCGCGCGACCTGACCGGGCTCAAGGGCATCCGAGTGATGCTTTATGACCTGCCCAAGTCAGATCCCGATGTTGCTTATATCGGCCTCAATGATCGCGATAAAGCATGGCACGATCTCTACAAGCTTAAAATCTCTACGGGCGAGAAGACGCTGGTGCGCAAGAACACCGAGCGCATCACTGGCTGGAATTTTGACCTGAAAGGCAATTTGCGCCTGGCCAGCCGTTCCGCCGAGAACGGTGACACAGAAATTTTGCGCGTGGATCCCGATAAATTCACCAAGGTTTATTCCTGCAACGTGTTTGAAGACTGCGGCGCGATCCGCTTTCATAAAGATGGCAAACATGTTTACTTCCAGACCAATAAGGGCGCGGACACTGATCTAGTATCGCTGGTGTTGCTGGATCCGGAAACCGGCAAGACAGAAATGGTGGAGTCCGATCCGTTCAAACAGGTGGACTTCGCTGCCGCGCGCTTTTCTGAAGCCACCGACGAACTCGCGCTCACCCTCTATTATGGCGAGCACCGTCGCCGCTACTATCGTGATAAGGGATTTGAAACTGACTTGAAGTGGCTGGAAGGCAAGTTTCCGGGAAAAGAAGTGAGCATCACCTCGGATACCCGCGACGAACAGACATGGCTGATCACCGCGAGCAGTGATACCGAACCGGGCGAAACTTACCTCTTTGACCGCAAGACGCGCAAGCTCACTCTCCAGTTCAAGATCCGGGAAAAGCTTCCGCGTGAAGCCCTGGCTTCCATGAAGCCCGTCAAATACAAATCTTCTGACGGGCTGGAGATTCCTGCCTATTTGACTTTACCGAAAGACGTTCCCGCTAAAAACCTGCCTGCGCTGCTGATCCCGCACGGTGGTCCGTGGGCCCGCGACTTCTGGGGATACAACTCGCTGGCGCAGTTCTTCGCCAACCGTGGCTATGCCGTGTTAATGCCGAACTTCCGCGGGTCCACCGGCTATGGCAAAAAATTCCTGGATGCCGGCAACAAAGAGTGGGGCAAAAAGATGCAGGATGACGTCACCTGGGGCGCGAAGTACCTGGTGGCGCAGGGAATTGCCAATCCTAAGCGAGTAGGAATTCTGGGCGGCTCTTACGGTGGATATGCCACGCTGGCGGGCGTTACGTTCACGCCGGATCTTTACGCCGCGGCGGTGGATATTGTTGGTCCATCCAACCTGATTACGCTTCTGGAATCGATTCCGCCGTACTGGGAACCGATCCGCAAACTGTTCTATGAACGCATGGGCGACCCCAATACTGCTGAAGGCAAAGCGCTGCTGACGGAGCGCTCACCACTCACCTACGCGAACAAGATCACCACGCCCCTACTCGTGGTACAGGGCGCAAATGATCCGCGCGTGAACAAGCGTGAGGCAGACCAGATCGTGATAGCCCTGCGCGACCGTGGCTATCCCGTGGAGTACCTGTTGGCGCCGGATGAGGGGCACGGCTTTGCGCGTCCGGTCAACAACATGGCGCTTTTCATGTCCTCGGAGAAATTTCTGGCCAAACATTTGGGTGGCCGGTATCAAGAGGGAGGAACGCCAGAAGTTGTGGCACGCCTGCAAGAAATCACGGTTGATCCCAAGACCGTGGTGCTGGCCAAGAAAGTGGATGCGAGCACTGTCACTGCGCCCAAGACTGCCACGGACTTGCAGCCCGGCGCGTACAAATACAAGGCCATGATCGAGGTCAGCGGCCAGCAGATCCCGCTGAGCATCTCTAGCACCATCGCGGAAGCGGGCGGCGCGTGGTCTGCCACGGACGTGATGACCACGCCTAACGGCGACGTGACGACAACCTCCACGCTGGAAAAAGGAACGCTGATTACTCGAAACCTCACATTGAAAAGTGGGCAGGGATCCATGGACCTCAACTTTGCCGGCGATAAGGCCGCCGGCAATGTGAATATGGGCGGACAGGACAAAGCTGTTTCAGTCGATCTGGGTGGCCCGCTGTTTGCAAATGCCGCTGGAGCTAAGCAGTCTATCTCATGCCTGCCGCTGGCCGAAGGCTACAGCACCACGTATCGGAATTTTGACGTGCAGCAGCAGAAGGTAAAGCTGATGCAGTTGAAGGTCACGGGAGTGGAAAAAGTGACAGTCCCCGCGGGAACCTTTGACGCCTACAAGATCGAAATCACTTCGGCTGACGGCGGCGCAGACAAGGAAACGCTTTGGGTGGCGCGCGATTCCCGCAAAGCGGTCAAGGAATCAGCCGTGCTTCCCTCCATGGGTGGCGCCGTGCTCACACAGGAGTTGACCCAGTAAGAAGCATTCAACTTCGGCATTCAGGAAGAGTCCGGGAACAAGAAACAGGCCTGCCACGAGGCGGGCCCTTTTCTGTGTTTGGATAAACTGCACTCATGAATGACGGTAAAGGAAGCGTAGCGGCAGGCATGGCGATCTGCTGGCTGTTGAACGTTGCGCAACTCGGCGTGGGCTGGCTGCTTCTGGTAGCGGATGTTCGAATGCTTCCGGCATATTACGTGCTGGTTGGAGCCATTGGTCTGGTTCAGGTGGGATATGTGGTCCCGGTCTGGCGCCTGTTGATACGAAAAGGCATGCCTCGAACTGCCAAAGGCGCGCTGCTGGCGGCCTGCGTGACGCTCGGTCTGAATGCGGTTTTGCTGGCATCGGCGTATTTCCGTCATTAGCGGACGGGCAGGCCCATATCTGATCGAACGCAGTGAAACTCGCCGCTTTCCCTTATACTGGAGAGCTTTTTATGTCGTCTCCAGGTATTCCCGAAGAACCCAAGAAATTCCGCTTCAAGCTGCTGCCCACGCTCAAGCGCGGGGAGATGTGGATGTATTTTGGGCCGGCGTTTGTGGCCAGCGTGGCCTATATCGATCCCGGCAATTTCGCCAGCAACTTTGAGGGCGGCGCGCGGTTCGGTTACACCCTGCTGTGGGTGCTGCTGTGGTCGAACGCCATGGCCATTCTGATCCAGTATCTTTCCGCCAAGCTGGGAATCGCAACGGGCAAAACGCTGCCGCAAAACTGCCGCGCGTATTTCTCTCCCAAGGTCAATTTCGGGTTGTGGGTGGCGGCGGAATTGGCCGCCCTGGCCACCGATTTGGCCGAGTTCCTGGGCGCAGCACTCGGCTTTTACCTTTTGCTTCACATTCCGATGTTCCCTGCCGCGCTGATCACCGCTGGAGTCGTCTTTCTGATGCTGGCGGTGGAACTGTACGGGTTCCGGCGGCTGGAGCAGCTGATCATGGTGTTTGTCTTCGCCATTGCCGCCTGCTATGCCTTTGAGATGTTCATGGTGCATCCGGATTGGGGCGCCGTGGCGCACGGCGTTCTGGTGCCGAAAATCAACTCGCAGAGCATTTACGTTGCGGTGAGCATGCTGGGCGCTACCGTGATGCCGCACGTGATT
>DASXCL010000022.1:0-11615 GCA_036491195.1 Candidatus Angelobacter sp. | reverse complement strand
GGTAAACTCCCGGCCGGAGCGGGATTGTCCGGATTTTCTCTGTCAGGTCCATTGGGGGAAAGTTGAGGCTTACGTCTGCCTAAAGGCCCGCGTTCCGGCGCGCCGGAACGCTAGACGCTGATACCAGATAATGGCCAGGCTTTCACCTGACCATTACCTAGATTCTTCCTATAAGGCCCCGGGTGCGTAAAAATTCTACTGTCAGGCACTTGGGCCGCTTCAGCAAACGTCTCGGAAGATCACTCAACTTATTGATTATAAATCATTTATAATAAGGCTGTCCCGTGTGTTGCATTGGCATGCCAGTTGCTCTTGTCTGGAGTGACTTTACAGGCGGCATCACCCTGCGCCGCGCGGGTCTTAAGGAGCTTTCCCCATGAATTTGAAATCGAGCCTTTTGGTTCTGCTGGCCGGCACATCAGTGATGATTGCCACAGGTTGCACCACTAAGAATTACGTTCGCAAGCAGACCCAGCCAATCGTCGAAAAATCCAACGAACTTGATGCCAGAACGGCCAAGAACAACGCCGCCATTCACGATGTAGATACCCGCGCAACCGCCGGTATCGCAGGCGCGAACACCAAGGCCGGTGAGGCCGACACCAAGGCGCTGGACGCCCGCAATCGCGCAGACCAGGCCCAGACCCTGGCAACGCAGGCCAATACCCGCGCTGACGCCCTGGCCAACCAGGTCGCCAATCTGGATAACTACCGCCCCGTGGCTGAGACCTCAGTGCATTTCGCCTTCAACAAGGCTGATCTGACCGGCAAAGCCAAGACCGCTCTCGACCAACTGCTGGCCGAAGTCCCCAACACCAAGGGTTATCTGGTGGTGGTGGAAGGCGACACCGACTCCGTTGGTTCGGCCAAGTATAACTACAAGCTGAGCGAGCGCCGCGCTGACTCCGTGGTGCAGTATCTCTCTTCCAAGAGCATTCCGGCGCACAAGATCTACCTGATCGGAATGGGCAAAGATAAATACACCGCTCCCAACACCACCGCTGACGGCCGCGCCAAGAACCGCCGCGTGGAAGTTCGCCTTATGACGAATGTCCAGGGCGCCGAAACACCAAGCTCTGCGCAGAGTACCACTCCTAACCCGAGCCGGTAAGTCTCTCCCTCCCCCGGGACGATTGCGCAGAAACAAAGGCCGCCAGATTTCTGGCGGCCTTTAATTTCTGCCCCTCAAATTGCCTTGGTTCAGCCTGCAAGATCTTCTGCCTGGCACGATCTTTAAATAGACGGTTTTTGAATAGACGATCTCTGAATATCACACTTCCAATAGAATATTAGGTATGAAGTTCAGCTCTCATACGTTCACAGTCTTAACTCTTTTCGGCTTCCTGTTGCTGATTCCCGGCGCGCTCGCCACTGCGCAGGAAAGCCAGGACAATCAACCCCACATCCAGCCGCGCACAACGCCAACGCCTACTCCCAGCCCGACTCCATCGCCAACGCCGGCAGCCGGCCAGCCATCGCAAAAGCCGCAAGACCAGTACGAACGTCCGCCCTTTCCCGGCGACACGGGCGACACTAACCCGATGCGTCCCAACGCACCGTCTCCGAAGAGGAAAGACGAATATGAGCGGCCGCCCTTCCCTGGTGACGCTCCCGGCACGCGGGCCACAGGCGGCAACGCCACAGGCGAGAGTTCCAGCAAGGATTCGCAGATCAATCTGAACGGCAACCCAACCAGGGAAGAGCCCGTGCCGGCCGCGGAAGATCCCGCTGTCCTGCAGCCATGGGACCCGCACAAGGCCGCCAAAGACGTGGAGGTGGGGCAGTATTACCTGAAGTTGAAGAACTACCGCGCCGCCCTGGAGCGCTTCAATCATGCGCTTACCTACAAGCCCGATGATGCCGAAGCCATCTATGGTCTGGCCGTTACCCAGGAGAAACTCGATCTGCTCTCGCTGGCCGATACAAACTATCGCAAGTATCTGGGTATCCTGCCGAACGGGCCCAAGTCCAAGGAAGCCGAAGCGGCGCTGAAGCGCATCGCGCCCAATGTTGCCATGCGCAAGCCCGGTGATGCAGGCGCCGACCCTTCAAAGCTGGCAGCCCACGATATCGATGTAGGCGAGACTTATCTTTCCGGCAACAATTTTGACGCCGCCCGCGAGCGTTTTGAAGATGCCATGCGGGTCACGCCGGATAATCCGCTCATCTGGTTCCGGCTGGCCCAGGCGCTGCAAGGCATGCAGAGGCTCGACCCGGCGCGGCTGTATTATCGGAAATATCTTGAGGCGCAGCCCAAGGGAAAGTTCGCCGGCAACGCTAAAAAAGCGATCTCGCAGATTGACTGGATCCTGGGAAAGGGACAGTAAGCTACTGTTTGCGCAGAAACTCTCCCGAACTGGCGTCCACCAGCACGGTGAGCTTGCCCATCGATTCGCTGCCGCCGTAGATCACGTGCCAGCGTAGCTGGTTGTCCTGCGCGTCCCAATCCAGCAAATAGCCCACCTGCACTTTAGGATCCTTCTCCAGCACTTGCTTTCCGCCGTGTTTTTGCGCTACTTCAAAAGCCTGGTCGGTATCCACTTTGAGGAAATTCAGGTCAAACGGACGCGAAGCCCGGTTTGCCGAATTGTAAGTGTCTTCTACGCCATGATTCACGCCTTTGGGCGTATCTTCCGTGGCGACTCCCGACCAGGTAAATGGCTCTGACTTCTGCCGCCCTGGCGATGCGAACAGCGCGCGCCAGAAAGACGCCTTGCCGTCATGGCCGTTGCTATCTTTCAGGTTGGTCGATTCCAGGCGCACCGGCTGCGCATCGGGCGACCAGAAGCGCGCCGACCCAAGCATTTTCTGGAGCGCGAAGCGGCCTGTTTCAGACTGCACGGTAGCTGGCTGGTTCTTGGAAGCAGGAGTCTGGCTCGGCTCAGAGTCGCAACCCACGCATAAAACTGCCAGGGCAAGAACTGCGTTCAAACCGGCTTTTTTTATCAATGTCATGTTGGATGGCGTAATCAGAGTCGCTCCATTCTAGACGGAGCCGCCGCCGGAATGGGATGTACGAAGGTGCATGTATCCGGCAGGTTACCGGTGTTATTCGGTTTTGATCCCCGACTTGCGCGCCTGTTCCTGCAGGTCCGCCAGCTTCTGCTGGCCTGCGTCCAGGGCCTGCTTCTTGGTGTTGATTTCGTCCTGCTCTTTGCGCGTATCTTCGGCGTATTTGGCCTGGTCGCGCAACATGGTGCCGGCATCGCCATAATAGGCCGCCGCGCGCAGCCGCGCTTCACGCTGCGCCACATCCAGCTCACGCTGCAAAATGGCGATTTCTTTTGTCTCGGCATCGATCTGCTTTTTCAGGTCGTCGTTCTTCTGTTTCTGCGCTTCCGCCGGACTTACTTTGGGCGTGTCTTTTGTGTCCGCATCTTTCGCGTCAGCGGTCTTGTCGTCTGATTTCTTGGCGGTTTCCGGCTCGCTGCCGGTGGAGGATGAGGAACTGCGCGCTACTGTCTCGTCGTCCAGTTTGATGGCGCTCGCGCTGGAATGTTTCTTGGCGCGATTGGCGCGGGCCACATCGCCCAAGGATTGCTCCTGGGCAGCCGCCGCCGCGACGAACAGGCACATCACGAGCATCAGATAAAACGTTTTCATAAAGACATCGCCCCGCAATCGTTCTTCCCTATTATTCTACAGCCAGCTACAGAATGATTCTCATGCTTTCCGGAGGTGGAAACGATAGGGTAAACGCCGTATCGGCCCGAAGTAACTTCGGTTTCTGTCGCTTCGCTCCAAACCGCCAAGGAGCTTGGCCCTGCAAAAAATCCTTCCACGCCTGAATCAGCCGGCTCGGCGCGCAAGTCGGCCTCGCCGGCATTCGTTGAGATCAATGTCAATCCGTGCTTTCAGTGGTAAGGTCTGAACCGCGAGAAATCTCAATGTCTCGAACCCAGCCCGGAGATGTTCACATACCACTGCACCAGCGCCGTCCCCCAGAATGCCGCCAGCAGCGCGGCCATGCCCAGAAACACGCCGAACGGAATCTCAAAGTTCCGGTAGATCAGGATGGCCGAATTCCACGCGCGACTGCGGGAAACGCCGCCAGGCTCCGCCCGGTGCGTCCTTCGCCGGCGCAGAAGCCGCTTCAACCACACCCACACAATCAGGAACACCCCAAAAAAGCTGCCGATCACCGAACCAAGCAATAGCACCAGCAGCGTGAGCTTCACGCCCAGAAACGCGCCGATCAGGGCCATCAATTTCACGTCGCCCCTGCCCATGCCTTCCACGCCGCGCACAGCTTCGTACAATAAAGCCACACCCCAGATAAATGCCGAACCCAGCACCATTCCGGCGATCGAGTTGATCAGCGAGAGGACGCGCCAATTGTCGACCGATGGCAAAAAATAGCGCGCCGGCCCGTCGAGAGGCACCACCAGGCTGAAACCGAGACCCACCGCTATTCCCGGCTTGGTGAGCAAGTCGGGGAGCAGTTTGGTTTCTGCATCGGTAAAGATCAGGCCGATCAGGAGGAATGAGAGCACGCACAGCTTGGCGGCGATCACGAGTTCGTTAGCGCTCACGTCCATCAGCCATTGCCGCTGGATGAGACGGGCCATCGCCGGCGCGCTGAAATAGGACAAGGCGAACATCACGCCGGTCAGCAACTCTACTCCGGCATAGCGCGGCGAGATTCGCGCCTTGCATTTACGGCACTTGCCGCGCAGCACCAGCCAGCTCATGATCGGAATATTGTCATAGGCGGCGATCGGCGCTTCGCACGCCGGGCACGCCGACCGCGGGCTCACCACGGAAATCTCTCGCGGCATACGGTAGATGCATACGTTCAGGAAGCTGCCAAAGACCAGCCCAAACAGAAAAAACGCCGCGGCTAGGAAATAGGTGTGCGAGATGTCCAGGTTGCGCTCCGCTGGTGGAAGTTTCTGGAGAGATTATACGCAAGCACAATTTGGTAATTGAGTAATTTGGTAATTTGGTAAATGAAAAGCTCCTGACCTGCCTATTTTTCTGCTTCCAGCAGTGTCAGGTTTTGCTTTCAATTATCCATTTACAAAATTACCCAATTATCAAATTTTGTTACCGTTCGTCGGGGATCCTCAAGATATGACCCGGCAGCGACGGCAATTTGGGATTCGTCGGCGGCAGGTCGCCTGTCCAGTTGATTTGTTTGCAGTTGGCCAGGCGCATTTCCGCGTCAAGCACCTTCCAGCCAGCGCCATTCTGCTCGCGGATTGCCATATTGAAGCCCATCTGGCTGCTATCCTGCTCGATCTCGGTCCACTCCAGCAATGAAGATTCAAGATCTTCTGCGATGGCCTCATCCGGGAGCAGGCACAGAATCCACTGGTTGCGCGCGTTCTGTGCGTAGGCCCCTCGGCTCACGCCGGGCACGGCATTGATCACCTTTGCGCCATGCTCCTTTGCCACTTTCGCAGTTTCGTCCCGCGAGCCGTGGTCCACCACAATGCATTCGTCGCACTGGCGCAGCGAATCCAAGGCTCGGCCAAGCGAGCGGGCGTTGTCGTGGGCGTGGATCAGGGCGGAAATCTTAGTTTTGGCCATCTCAAGTGTTGGATGCTGCTGGAGCGGGTTCAAGCCATGGTGATCGTTCAGCCGGCCCGAGTTTTTCTCCGCGGCCTGCCGCCAAGGCGGCCGTTAGCTCTCGACGCAGCTTTCTTTGCTAAGCTTCTTGACTTGCCTCCCGCATGGCCCAGCCTGGATGCCATCCATTTCTTTGACCCGAATAAACCTTCCAGGATGGCCGGCAGATAAAGGTCCGCATCCAGCTTGGGAAAGTAAATGCCCAATCCCGAAGGACTGATTTCGATTTTTTCTAGCTGTGACGGTGCAGCGCGCTCCAGCCCTTGGGCATTATCGGGCGAGAAACTCACATCCAGATTTGAGCTGAGCTCAATTACAATTCGCCGATTTTTGCGGTCGTACCAGACCGAGAGAGCGCGAGGCATGAAGGTCTGAATGTCCTTACCTCGCCGGGTTGCCAGATCAAACTTTTTAAGCGATGCCATGAATTTGCTCCCATGCCTGGCAGAGTTCTTCCAAATGTTCGCTCAGTACACGCTCTATACGTGAAATCTCTCGTCGTGAGAACCGGTAATTTTCACGCAGATCTACCGGCCCCGTGTGGCAGTTGAGATTGAAAACTGCCTCGCGGCCCCGCCCGATTACATGAACATGAGCGGGGCGATGATCGTTTGGGTAAATGACCACTCGGAGCCCGTTGAATCGGAGAACTGTCGGCAAAGATCAGTGTAGCATCAATCCTAAGCGATTAGGTTATATGGTTCATTATTATCTTTCCCAACAAAAACGCCGCCGTTGCAGGCGGCGTCGATTCTATCCGTGATCGTCGAGTTACTGATTCATCGCCGAACGGCTTGGTCCGGACGTGACGGTGATCGGGCCCTGTAGCTGGAACGCGATGATCGCTTCCGGATGCAGGATGATCTGCTGCCCTTTCGTCGCTGCAGAAACGCCGGTTCCGGCGCCTGCTCCCGCTGCCGCGCCAATGGCTGCGCCTTTACCGCCGCCAAAGATGCCACCCAGTATGGCGCCTACTGCCGCGCCGCCGCCTACCTTGGCTGCGGTGGATTTGCCCCGGCCGTTGCCGGATTTCGTCCACTGGCTGGTCTGGAGGCTATACGTTTTGCCGCCCATCGTAAGCTTCGTCAGTTCCAGCGTCAGTACGGACTGTCCGGCAAACCGGCCGGCAGACTTTACTTCCACTACGCGGCCTTCAACATCAGCCGTGGTAGGAATAGCTGTCTGATCGCCGATGGCGACTGGAGCGGAAATGGACCCGTGGAACACATCGCCCACCTGCGCCTTTTCTGAATCCACTTCGTCATTGAGACGGACGCTCAGCTGAGTTCCGGATGGCACAGTAATCTTCGCAGGCGTTGGCACTGGCGTGGGAACAGGCGGGGCCGTTGATTGCGAAGAATCATTGTTGCTGCCGCTGTTTTCACTGGCCGTGTTGCTGCCGGCAGGAACCGTCGTGCGCAGACCATTGTCTCCGGTATCGCTGCTGGAGGATGTTCTGGAAGACGAACGCGAACTGCGATAACGCGTGCTGGGCGAAGGACGCCGCTCTTCCCGCATCGGGGGCGGAGCAACGGCGCTGGCCTGGTTCTGCGATTGCGCGTTCTGATCAGAAGCCGCCGAAGCCGGAGCGACTTCAAGGTCGTTCACGACAGTCTTTACGCCTTCCACCTGCGCCGCGTCGTTGGCGGCTGCGGTGCGCGCGGCGTCGTTGCTGACGGTGCCGGTAAGCGTTACCGTTCCGTTATTCGCATTGATGTTGAGTCCCTTGTCCGGAATCTTTCCGTCGCCGTTGATTTTGTTCTGCACATCGGACGCGACCTGCGCATCCGGGCGGTTTCCCACGCGCGAGCAGCCCACTGCCAGCAGCGCCAGGGTAACCAGAACCACCGAAAGATTTCTCTTCATGATCTTCACTCCTCTATATTTGGTGGCGTATGCGTGGTTAGATGCAGAGCAGCTGGAATCGACTGCATCCAACTGTAAAAATTTGTAAAATCAGCCACTTAGAACACCTGCTACAACGTGGATTTCACTCGGCCAGAGAGTCCAACGCTGCTGCTTCTATTTTAACCCCGCGCCAACGCTGGAGTTGCCGAAATCCAGTCTCCAGGCGAGCCGTGAAATCACTTAATCCCTCAATTACGTCCGCATCCCTGGAACCCGCGCGGAATGACGCCAAAAATGCGCTTCATCGGGGCGATATCGCACGTGGATCCCTCGCCCAGCATGCGCAGTTGGTCCACAGTGACTGGAGGATTCTTCAACAGCTTCTGCATCACTGCGGCGGCGGCAAACATCAACGGCAGCGGAATATGAACTGCCGGCTTGTGCACCCCGGCACAGCGTGCGATCTCCGCCAGTACCTCGTTGAGAGTTAATTCATCCGCGCCGCCCAGCTCAACCGTCTGGTTGGTAGCTGTAGCTGCTTCGGCGATCAGTGCGCGCGCAAAGCAGGCAGTCACGTCGTCCACAAAAATCGGCCGGAACTTAGGTTTGCCGTTGCCCGGAACGGGACGAAACACCGGCGCTGAGCGCATGGTCTCCATCATCTGTGTCACAAAACCATCGCCTTCGCCAAAGATCAGAGACGGCCTCAGGATGCAAAATGGAATCCCGCTCCGCCTGACTTCCTCTTCGCCCTTCCATTTTGTCACTTGGTATGCAGCCACTCCGTCTGCACGAACGCCCAGTGCTGACATCTGCACAAACCGCTTGATGCCCGTCCGCTTGGCCGCTTCCACCACATTGCGCGTGCCAATGTGGTGCACGTTCTCAAAAGTGTTTTTGCCCTTTTCTACGATGATGCCGACCAGATGAATTACTGCATCGCATCCCTGCATGCCTTCTTCCAACCGGCTGCCGTCAACCACATCACCGTGAACCCACTGGAAATCCTCTTTACGTTCGGGGTGTTGAAAGCGGGCCACCACGCGCGCATTCTGTCCCGGCTCTCCGCGCAACGCCGCACGCACGGCATAACCTTCCACCAGCAGCCGCTCCAGCATGTGCTTACCGACAAATCCAGTCGCGCCGGTGAGGAAAACTTTCATGGAAGGATTCTAAATGCTAAGACACACGTTTTTATCCTGTCATGCTGAGCGCCGCTCGAGCTGAGCCGCGCGATGCGAGAGCAAGTCGAAGCATCCCGAGAATGTTCATCTCCGCCATTCAACATCAGGGAATTCTTACGAAAATGTTTCTCTGCCTTAGAATTCCTCGCAAACCACCTATCGGCCTAAGACCCATTCAATAAACGGATCCACATCCTTGCTTCTCACATCAATCGGAATCTGATGGCCGTATTCGGGATAAACAATGGCGTGTGCGTGGCCGCCATGCGCGTTAATAATCTCGGCTAGGCGCCGTGCCTGGTCGGGGTCTGTCCCGTCATCCCTGGCGCCGTTAAGAATCAGCGTTTCCGCTTTGACGTCCTGGGCAAAGTAAAGCAGAGAGCGCGACCGCAGAGCTTCTTCGGACCCGCCGGTTTCCGTCTTTATAGAATCCAGAATCGCGGTTGCCATCGCTGACTTGGCGTGGCGCGCATACTCCGGCAAGTCATACAGACCCGAAATCAAAACGATTCCCCGGATCGAGGGATCGTGAGCAGCTACCAAGCCCGCCACCAACGCTCCTCGACTGACGCCCTGAATCAGGATTCTGTTGTCCTTGACGTACCCATCCCTACGCAGCTTCGCGATGACCGCAGCTACTGCGTGCTGGGTCAACGGGCCGCAAAAATCCGCCGGTCCTGTTGAGTTGCCGTAGCCCGGCTGGGAGACGGCCACCGCCAGGTATCCGCGATCGGCGAACTGGCCGAGCACGCCCCACCGGACAAAATCTTTTCCACCCGCACCAGGCGCGTCCTGATGACCGTGTAGAAATACAATCATCGGCCAGGGACCGTTGCCCTTCGGCTTTTCCAGAAAGTATTCCACCTTCCTGGCCGGGTCGTCAGGGTGGGTGATTGAGAGAGCCTGGGCATGGGCGATCTTGTGTCCAGAGCAGGCGATCAATCCAAAAAGTATCAACAGCATTAGCCGCAAAGATGTTTTCATATCGGCCTTACTCAACCGGCTCTCACATGGGTTGGGCTTGCGGCCACAGTTTACCCCAATCGACATCGCGGCTGCCGGGCTGAGGCAGTCGATCAGAGTCGCACAGATCGAACGGCCGGCTTTAACACCCACTGAATCGTCACTCAGGTGGCCCATTTTCTTTCAATGTGATAAAAATTCCGTTCTCCATTTATGTCCCTTCGAGTGGCGCAAGGCGTTTACAACCCGGAAAAGGAACGGTTCCACTATTACGTGTCGTTCAAGCCGTCGCTCGATCCCACGGAGGAAGAGCGCGGCGCCGACCAGCGGTATCCGATTGACGTCGCCATTTCTGTGACCGAAAACGGCGACCTGGCTGACCTGGCATTCAGCCTCCCTGAGCTTTGCCGCAGCCGCAGGTCGCTTGAGTATCTCAGCCGGACGCACTCTGCCAGCCTGGTGGAAGAAAAAGTCTTCATCACCGTCCCGGGCTTGAATGGCGATTCGGTCCTGCAGAGCAAAGGGAAGCTGGAGCTGGATGGCTTTGGCCGGATCATCGGGCTGGAAATCGGCTAGCCCCATCGCCTTGTTACTCACGAATTTACCTCTGAACCACCCGAAAATTCTTCAAATCCAGCTACTCTGGATCAGGTCTTCCACTCAAATCAGAGTCTCTGCTTCACGTTTAAAGATGAATTTATTTGCACAGCCTTAATCCTGTCTAATACCCCGTCTTTGATCCGCTTAACCTTATCTCTCACAGCACGTTAGATTCGAAAAGCGGCTGGACTCCAGCTACTCTGCTTGGTTTTGTTTCGGGTAAGGCTCTCACAGGCCCTAAGAGTCCTGCCTGATTTTTTGGACAGCCTAGCCCCCGCATAGTTCACCCATGATGAATCGATCACAAATCGCATCGGTTGCAGGCAAATTGTCCATCGCGCTGGCGCTGTTTATCGGCGTGACCGCATTCGCTCAAGTTCCACGCTCACGGCATGTGTATATTGTGGCGGAAGAAAACCGCAGCTACGAACATATCGTAGGCAGCTCTTCCATGCCCTACCTGAATAGCCTTCTCGCCAAAGGGGGGCTGGCCACACAGTTTTATGCCAACCAGCACGGTTCTCTGGAAAATTACCTGATCGTGACCTCAGGTCAGAAACTTACCGACGACAACAGTACCCTGGCGGTCTTCAACGTTGATAACATTGAGCGCCACCTGCTGACCAACGGCATGACTTTCAAGTCTTATGCGCAGACTCTGCCCTATGCCGGTTATACCGGGCTCTATTACAACGCATATATGAAGCGTCACGCACCGCTGCCTTATTACACTGATATGGCCGACAGCAGCCTGCTCTTGCACCACGTCTCGACCAGCGTAATGGCCAAGGACATCGCCAACGGCACGCTGCCGAACTTTGCCTTCATCACGCCGGATGGCGACCATGACATGCATAACTGCGGAAGCAACCTGGGCCTGTGCCTGTGGACTGCCGACCAATGGCTGAAGTACAACATCGGACCGCTGCTGGCCACCGCTCCGTTTCAGCCGGGCGGGGACGGAATCCTCATCATCTGGTCAGACGAAGCCGACCTGAGCACCGACGATCGCTGCAGCGCCACGATTCTGACCGGGTGCGGCGGACACATCGTGGTGGCGGTGGTCGGCCCGCAGGTGAAAGCCGGATATAAATCGGTCACCACGTACCATCATCCCAGCGTCCTGCGCACCATGCTGGAAGCTCTGGGCACCACGGCCAATTTCCCCGCCGCTGCCAACACCGCGCCTGATATGCGGGAATTCTTCAAGAGCAACGGCAGCGGCTCCACGGCGGGCACCATCAGGATTTCCGCTCCAACTACGAGTACAGTAACCGGGCCCAGCGTTCATGCCGTGGCAGAGGCTCTGGCCCCGAATCCCATTACCTTTATGCGTATCTATGTGAATAACGTAAGCAAGTACCAGATCAGTTCAAGCCACATTGATACATACCTGAACCTGGCCAAAGGAACATACTCACTGATCTTTCAGGCCTGGGACAACAAAGG
>DASXCL010000021.1:0-31805 GCA_036491195.1 Candidatus Angelobacter sp. | reverse complement strand
CGCCCGTCCACTGCCTTTTCAATCACTCGCATTCTCTGCAATTCCTTCTGACTCAAGGTCACCATCCTTTGAGGGTGACATTTTTTCGTTGCAGTTAAGGGGTGACATTATTTTGGAGCATCTTCAACAAAAAACTGCGGGCCGCCCACGCACCTCGAATCGGCGGCCCGGCTTGCAGTGTCATCGCCAATGCGGTTAAGGCACGGAAACGGTGATCGTCTTTTTGACCGGTTTGTCGTAGAGGTCGACGCCGACAACAGTCACGCTGTGGCTGCCGGCCGCCACTCCGACTTTGGCGTTCAACTGGTCACTGAAGGCCTGGGCGCGCTTGGAGCCGTCAATCCAAAGCTCCACGCGTTTTACGCCGTTGGGCGAGTTGCCTGCGGCCTTGACGGTAAGCGAGTTGGTGGCGGTAGGCGCGGCACAGATGTGGACCGCCAGCGTGCCTGAGCCCGGAGGAGTGCAGTTGGTAAGCGCATTCTGGTTGAGAAATACCTCGACGGATTCATTTCCATCCAGCGGGTTGTCGACTGCTTCGGCGAAATCGTGCCGCGAATCAAGGCTGAAATCGCGGATGACGAGCCCGCTACTGAGATCGGTGGCGGGGATGTTAACCGGCGTGGTGAAAGTGCCATCGCCGCGTCCCAGAGTATATTGCACGCCGGGATTATGCACGCTGGTTCCGCCGATCAGCATGTCCTGGATGCCGTCGCCATTGATGTCGCCAACGCTGAGCACATGCCCAAATGCGCCGATGGCCAGATGGCTCTTCAGAAAGAATGAGCCCGTGCCGGTGTTCAGATAGCTATCAAGGGTTTCAGGAGGGCTCGGTTCATTTGAGACGTCGAACGAATCAATTGCCAGGTCGGGCGCGGCTCCGGCGTTGAAGTGGCCAACTGCGAGCCCACCGATGCCCTGGCTGTTCGGCGGCGTGATGGTGGTATGCAACTTAAGCGTGGCTGCGCCTGTGCCATTGAAACTGCTGGCATTGGTGAAAACCAGCACCTGGGTCTGATTGGCCACGGCGATGTCCGGTTTGTTGTCCAGATTGAAATCGTCGCTGACGATCAACCCGTCGCGGAGAGGCGCGCTTGCCAACGCGATGGTCTGGGAATGAGAGAACAATGCATGGGCATCGCTCTGGTATACGTTGAGGCTGCATGGCGCGTGGTTCGCGCTGGCGCATTCCACGTCCACCAGTTGTGTAAGCCCGTTGTTGAGCAGATTGGCTGCAATCAACGCCACGGGAACACCCTGAAGCGCGATCGACTCGGTAGCAAATGTTCCATCGCCGTGCCCCAGCAGAATAGTGATGGTCTTATCCTGGCTGGCGACCGCGAGGTCCTGCTTGCCGCTGAGAGTAAACGTGCCTGTAACAATCTGGACGGGAGTGGTACCGACAGTTGTGCTGCTGTCCAGCGTAAAAAGTCCTCCGCCAGTGCCGAGCAGCAGGGTGACCTGGTTTGAATCGGGATCGATCACCGCCAGGTCTGGTTTGCCGTCGTTGTTGAAATCACCGCTGACCACGCCTGTAGGTTCAGGGCCCGTGGTATAGCTTTGGTTGCTGAATGTAACGTTGGTGGGCGCGGTCGCCGTTGTTTGTGAGAATGAAGTCAGACTCATCACCGCCAGCGCGAACGCCGGCAGCAGCATAATCGCTGTCCTGCGCAACATGAAGCCATCCTTATAGGGGAACAACAATTACAGGGACAAATCGTTTAGGGGAACGATTAAATTGCGTGCTGCTGAATTCGGATGCTCTCCTTTTTGGTGAGGTTGTCGGGTTGGCGCACCCATTTGTGAGAGAGCGGTTGTTAAAAATGAAAAAAAGATCGGAAATAAAATCGAAGGGGAAGACCTAATCGGAGGATTAAGGCCTAGGCTACTTGCGCTTCATCACGGCCTTCACGGCCTTCATGATAAACGGCGTAGTGAGCCCATATTTTTCCATCAGTTGGTCGGGAGTGGCAGATTCCGCGTACGTGTTGTCGATACCGACAAACTCCATCGGCACCGGATGCGATTTGGCCACGGCGCGCGCCACCTGCGATCCCAGGCCGCCATCGAGCAAATGCTCTTCCGCGGTCACAATCGCACCGCAATCTTCCGCGGCTTTCGCGATCGCGGTTTCGTCCACGGGTTTGATGGTGTGCATATCTAGCACGCGCGCGTTGACCCCTTCGTCGGCCAGCTGCGCCTGGGCCTGCAATGCATAGCCCACTTCCATGCCGCAGGCGACGATGGCCACGTCGCATCCGTTGCCGTGCTGCTTGGCTTTGCCGATTTCAAACGTGTCGTTCGGGCCGTAGATGATCGGGGCTTTGGGGCGTCCGGTGCGCATATAGACCGGGCCTTCATGCTCGGCCATGCGATGCACCAGCGCGCGGGCGCAGAACTCGTCCGACGGGCTCAGCACCACAAAGCCGGCCAGCGCGCACATGAGCGCGTAATCTTCCACGGCCTGCTGGCTGGGGCCGTCTTCGCCAATGGAAATGCCGCCGTGCGAGCCCACATATTTGGCGTTCACGCGCGGATACGCCGCGCACATGCGCAGCTGGTCATAACCTTTGTCGCAGATAAAAACGGCGAACGACGAAGCAAACGGCAGCTTGCCGGAGAGCGCCAGCCCGCTGGCAATAGAAACCATGTTGGCTTCGGCGATTCCGACGGTAAAGAAGCGGCCAGGAAATTCTTTTTGGAACTTGGCGCTGAAAGTTGACTTGGCCAGATCGGCGTCCAGTACTACGATATTGGGATTGGCCTTGCCCAGCTCAACCAGCGCCTGGCCGTAGGCCTCGCGCGTGGCGACGCCCATCTTCATTTCGAACTTTGGCTTGCCGTTGGGAATGGCGGTTGAGCTCAACTGGTTCTCCTTGATGTTTTGTCCCGACCGACTACAAGTTCATTCGCGTTTCTTCGCGTTCATTCGCGGCTAATCCGCGTTCATCCGCGTAAATCCGCGGTAAAGCTCTTGCTGCTAAAGTTTCTTCGCAGCCGCTTCCAGTTCTGCCACAGCCGCCGCAACTTGCTCTGGTTTGGGCGCAACACCGTGCCATTCCGGATTATTTTCCATGAATGACACGCCTTTGCCCTTAATGGTGTTGGCGACTATGCAGGTCGGCTTGCCGTCTTTGGCCGCGCGCGCCGTTTCCATCGCCGGGATGACCTGGTTGAAATCGTGGCCATCGATTTCCATTGTGCGCCAGCCGAAGGCTTCAAATTTTTCCACCAGCGGCGCGGGATCAAGAATGTCTTTCAGAAAGCCGTCCAGCTGCTGATGGTTGTAATCGACGATCAAGGTCAGGTTCTCCAGCTTATGATAAGCGGCAAACATCGCGGCTTCCCAGTTCTGGCCTTCCTGGATCTCGCCATCGCCCACCATCACAAACGTATGCCAGTCTTTTTTATCCAGCCGCGCGGCCAGCGCCATGCCAATGCCCACGGAAATTCCCTGCCCCAGCGATCCGGTATTGGCTTCCAGCACGGGCAAAAATCGCCGGTCGGGATGGCCTTGCAACGGCGATCCCAGTTTGCGCAACGTGCCCAGCACTGCGTGATCGATGTAACCTGCTTCAGCCAGCACGGCATACAGCGCGGGACATCCGTGGCCTTTGGAGAGAATGAAACGGTCACGGTCAGCCCACTGCGCGTCTTTCGGATTGTGGCGAAGCACGCGGAAATAGAGCGCGATCAGCAACTCCACTTCAGAGAGTGAGCCTCCGGGATGGCCGCTGCCCGCGGCGCCGATCATCCGAATGATCTCAATGCGCAGGCGATTGGCCAGACGTTTTAGTTCAATAATGGATTCAATTCTGCGGGCGGCTGTCACGTCGGCAGTTGTGCTCATCGGGGGGATTGTTCTCCGGCTGCGGCCTTGCGCGCCGCTGGACGCGCAGAGTGCGGGCCTTTGGGCTTTTGCGTTAGTGCGGGCTCGGCCTGAAGCCTTTCTCGCGTCTTGCGCGGCGCGCGTTGCACGCTGTTCGCGGTCAGGTATTGCGCAATCAACTTTGTCACTTGCCGCAAAAGCTCCCGGTCTTGCCGTGGCGCACTCCGCCGGCCCGTCTCAGCCACCACTATTCCCAGCGTTCGCGCGCCCAGCTTGATTGGCACGGCGATCTCGGCGTCCACGTCAGCCATGGTGGTGCTTGCGGGCGCCGGGCCGCTCATTGACTGCAAGATCAATGATTCGCGAATTGACGACTCGCGAATTGACGACCGGCGAATTGACGACTTGTAAATTGACGACTGGGAGACACTCATGCCGTCGGCCAGAGAAACGCCGCCGAGATAAACGCCGGTCCACGCATAGCCGCGGCCGCGGGTAAGCGTTTCCACCACGCCATCCAGCGTGGCGGGATCGAATTTAATGGCAGAAGCGAGCCGTTTTTTCACGGACGTAACTACAGCATTGGCGGACTGAAGTTGTTCATTCACGGGTTGATTCCTGTTCGGGTGGCGAAGGGTCACGTTCAGTTTAAACGCCGCATAGAACAGGGTCAACGAAAGAGAAAGATCTTTTTGCTTGCACCCTGAGCAGTGCAATGTGGTTTCATCAACAGAACAGGCCGCAGTTTCATTTTGGTCTTTGCTGAAGAGAACAAGGTTGGGCTAGTTTCGTTTATTCAGCGTCACCCAAATGAATTTCTGCGGCCTTTTCGCCCGCGCCGCGTCTTGGAGCGAACTTCAGAACAGATGAAAGTTCACGATGATATTCATCTGGACGGCCACCGGACGGCCGTCTTTCTTTGCCGGATCAAAGCGCCATGTGCGCACCGCCTCAAGCGCTTTTTCATCCAGTCCCATGCCCAGTGACCGCACCACCACCAGATTGCGCGCATGACCGTCGGCGCTGATTGTCGCCTGCAGCGTCACCTCGCCCTGAAACTTCGCGATGCGCGCTTCTTCTGAGAACTCAGGCTCGGGAGCGTAAATTGCGCGCGGCTCGGTCACGCCGTTACCGACGGAATAAAGATCGCCACAACAGCCGCCGCCCGGTCCCGGTCCACGGCCAAAGCCGCCGCGATCTCCGCCTACCCCTCCTCCAAAGTTGCCACCCATCCCTCCAGCCACTCCAGGGCCGTTGGAAGGCGTTGTGAGATCGGATAATGGATCGCCAATCTGCTGCGTTCTGGGCAACACGAGATCCGGTGGCGCAATCACGGTTGTTGTTGCCGCCAGACGGGGCTGAGAGTTATTCCGCAGAATGATCGGTGGTGTCAGTTGCTCACGCGCCGCTCGCGGCGCCACGCCTGCGCTCGCCCGGATTCTATCTGCTGCTCCGCCGCTTCCGCCGCCACCGCTGGGATGCGATCCGATCGGCACCGGATAAGGCTCAAGTCTTGTCGTGACAATCCGCTGCGGCTCAATGCGCGGAACATAACTTTTGACCATCAGAAATCCGGCGCCGACGAGAAATGCCATCACGCCATGCAACGCTAGAGATAAAGCGAAGTTGATCCGTCGCACAGGATATCCGGCCCAGTTTTTGCCGAACAAGCTGGGCAGTATCTCGTCCGATGCGGGCGCTGCTCCGCGCACCGCCTGTTGGTCTGTGTCCCCGGCAGAAATTCTCCGTCCCGCGGCTTCCCACTCAAGTTCCAACTTCAGGCGCGTCTTGAAATTGGCCCGTGGCAGGTCGCGCAGGTCAGCCGCCAGCTCCACCAGTTCGCCGATCTCCGTTTCCCGACCGGCATGCGCCGCATCCGGCGCGCCCAGCATCTGGTCAATGGCCTGATCGAGTTCGTCGTATAAGGAGATGTTACTCATCGGATTTCCTCACTTGTTCCCGCAGCGTCTCCAGCGCGCGAAATTGCAACTGCTTCACCGCGCCTTCTGACCGTCCCAGCTCCTGCGCGATCTCGCGGATGCTCTTCTGATCCACAAATCTCCGCACCACCACCGTCCGCTGGTCGTTGGGCAGCCGGTCCACTAGTTGAAAGAGCATGGCCCGCCGCTCGACTTCAGCCGTCTCCGCCACGCCAGCTTCATTTTCAATTTGTCCATCTTCCGCCGGGACCTCCACGCTGCGTGCGGCCCGCTGCCAGCGGTCAGCCAGCGCGTTGGCCGCGATCCGCAGCAGCCACGCGGCAAAAGGCACTCCTCGCCACTGGAAGCCGCCAAGGTTCCTGAGCGCCTGGTGAAAAACGTCAGCCGTCACGTCCTGCGCTTCTTCGCGGTCTTTCACCCGCCGCGCCACAAACGCATAGACGCGGTTGAAGTTGTTTTCATATAGATCGGCGAACCGGCTCGGATCGCTCTGCGCCGCCTGAATCAACAGCCGCTCGTCGTTCAGGCTGGTTAAGTTGGCAAGATTGGCAACTGCGTTCAACTTGTGCCCCCTCGGGTGCCCGGTTTACTTCTTGAAGCTGCTTCTATAGAGCTAAACCGCCGCCAGGGACAAAAGGTTACGGCGCGATTTCAGAATCTCTGGATTCATTGATAGAACGACGGGAAGGGGCAAAATATGCACCTTTTGGCCTTTTCAGGCCGATGGCTACCATTTACTGGCCGAGGTTTGGCATGAGCAACGAATGCGAAGATTCTCTCTTGCGAGTCAAGTAGTTTTTTCTCTTTTGGAAAGGTTGCAGGGGAATCTTTATCTTAAGCTGCAGGAGCAAGTTCAAGTGCCGGGAACAAGCGTGAGCCATCGTAGCCGTTGCCCCAAGATCATCCAGAAAATGTGCAAAAACTCTCCTCTATGTAGTGAGATAATAAAACATGAAAAGAGCTGAATCACAATGAAGAATGATGACCTTATACCCTTTGTTATGCCGGATATTGCTGATCCATTGCGCAAGACTTTGCGGGCAATTTCACCAACCGAAACACGGATAACAAAAGCGCAGCATGCCAGCGAACTCTTGACGCAGCAAATAATGCAAAGGGACGGATCCCTTCAGTTCATTGAAAATTCCAGCCTTCCTACGATGCCAGGAATTGTTCAAGCGAACAAAATGTTAGAGACTCTGCTGTCTGTTCAAGCGAAACAGATATTCGACATGCATAAGGCAATGAAGGAAGCGGCAATAAGCATATCTGGAGGGATTCTGGACATGCAAAGAGCCATGGCGGAAGCCGCCAACAGATTTGCTGTCCCCATTCGTGGGATCTTAGAAATCGGCCAACAATTCGCCGCAAGTATCGAACAATTTAGAGACCCTATATTTAGGCTGGGTGAGAGTTTCGCTGCCATCCAGGATGCGGCACGCAGTCATATCCTCCGCCTTCCAGAGAACTTCGACGTCCTGTGGCAACGGTTTTACGAAGTTGAGAAAAAGGCATTCAAGCTCTTTGCAGAATTTGGCCTAACGGGTCTGGAGTTTTCATTGACCGCATATGATTTCGAGCAGATTTTAGAGATTCAGACCGACCGGGGAAATGACGCGGCAGTGAATTACATTTTTGGGCTATTCAGAGAAGACGATTACAATTTGCTGAACCATTTAGTAACGGGTTGGGCGGATACGCCTTATATGGCGGACAGACAAAAAGCTATAAACTCAGCAATTGAAGCCCACAAAAGAGAAGAGTATGAGCTAACAATATCGACCTTGCTGCCGATGATTGATGGCTTGTCAGCGTTGATTGTGGCACATATTCCTAATTCTAAGCGTAAGACGATTCGTGTCACTGACGCGGTGCTCATGTATAAAGAGATCGAGCCGGAGCTTTCAAGTGAGTGCCTGGTTCAAGTTGTCGAAAATGTTCTTTTCAGGGACGTGAATCTCGGGCAGATGCAAACGGTTCCGTCGCCCAACAATCGGCATGCGATATTACATGGCAGAGTTGCAAATTTTGGTACTGAGCTGTGCTCGTATCAAGTGATTTTACTTCTCTCGGCGATGGTTCATATTTCGCAATCAATGCAGACCACTGTTGTTTGAGGTTCTGCTGACAAATAGAAATGGTTGTTGCAGGGAGAAATATGTGGGCTTTATATGGCCGGCGCTGGATGAAAGCACGGACAGGGAGCGAAAGCATGCTTTCGTTGTCGCTGGCTACTTAGCTCGCCAACGGGATTGGACTGAAGCGGAACGAAAGTGGATGCTGCGATTAGACAAGGAAGAAATCAAATACTTCAGCAGCAGCGAGTGTATGTCTCTGAGCGGGGAGTTCAAAAGATTTCGCGATAACGACAAATATCCTCGCCCCGAGGGGCGATTGGCCGCAAACAAAATCAGAGACGATCTATTGGAGATCATGAAGAAGGAGCAGGTTGCGGGGTTTGCATTGGGGTTGCGCTTGAAGGAACACCGAGCGATGCAAAAAAGTTCTCGCGCAAGAAAAGTCCTGCCGCCTGATCCGTACGAAAACATGTACACGATGATGATGATTGTGATCGTCGGCGAGCTTGAGGACGAGTACCGTGCTGGGTTGTTTCCTGCTCGCGAGACTGTAGCCTTTCTCTGTGATGCACACGACAAGTCGGTAAACATCAAAAATTTGTATGACGAACTAAAGAGGCACAATCCTGGCTGCGCTCCCTGGATGGGATCTCTTTCTTACATGGATAATGAGCAATCTCCTGCGCTGCAAGCAGCGGATATGCTGGCATCGCAGTGCAAGGACGTACTAGTTGAGGAAACAACGAAGCCACCGGGCAAACGGCCATTAGGGGATACATTCAAACAGAGGGTAGGCGGCCATGTGAGCTTGCGAGTTTTCGACATGGCCACATTAAAGATGTTGGTTGATGCAAATTTGCCAAGGAAGGGCAAGCCGGGTATCTATTCAACTCAACAGTTGACCATGTTTAAGGACACGGTTCTTGCCAAAAATGGCGACAAAAACCGATAAGAAACTGCAATTTTGTGCTTGTTCAAAGGAAGGAATTAAGCCGCAGCGACCTCGGCCCCAACTGCCCATACTGAATCACTCACGAAACTTACAACGCTTGCAAGAACAGATTTGGTAACAACTTGCAGTTTGGTCATAACGGCCACCTTTCCACTTCTGATTGATTTGGTTACTGATTCTGCTGCGTGACAAAGAAACATCAAGAGCAAGTAAACAAAAACCAGCAGGGCAGGGAAGCCGGGTGCTGTCAGGCGTTCCGTTAGGAACTGATTAGAATAGCACGATTTCTCGATAACATAAGAACACGATGAGTTGCCGAAGTGAAGTGTCAGGTTTTGCCAACTGCCAATTGCTAACCGCCAATTGCTTCTTCCTCTTCCTCCCACTCAAAAGCTTCCTGCTGCACCTGATTGCACATCCATACCGGCGCGAACGACAGCCGGTGCAGCGGCGTAGGCCCAAGCTCATTCAGCGCCGCCAGGTGTTTGGGTGAGCGATATCCCTTGTTCGACGCCAGATCGTATTCGGGATACACCGGCGACCAGCGGCGGATCATCTCGTCGCGGTGTACCTTGGCGATGATCGAGGCCGCGGCAATCGAGATGGAGAGCGCGTCGCCGTGAATGATGTTGGTCTGCGGGCAGTCCCAGTTCACGCGCACCGCGTCCACCAGCAGATGGTCCGGACGGGGTGAAAGCTGGGACACGGCTTCACGCATGGCCAGCAGTGACGCCCAATAGATGTTCAGCTGGTCAATGCGCGCCACGTCCACCGCCGCCACTGCGTAAGCAATGGCATGTTTCTTGATGCGCTCCGCGAGCATCTCGCGGGTTTCCCGGTCAATCAACTTGGAATCGCGCAGCCCTTTGATGCGATAGCCCGGTTCAAGAATCACCGCGCCGGCCACCACCGGCCCAAACAGGCAGCCACGCCCCACTTCATCCACGCCCGCGACCAGGCGCGCCCCGGATTCCCATGCCAGCTTTTCGAATTTCTGTGTACACTTCAGCCGCTTGAGCAGCCGCATCTTCATGGTGCCCTTGGAAAACGGCAGCCCTGTGGCCGGATTCACCGGGATGACGCGCTTCTTGCGCTTGATGCGGGCGGGTTTGGGCGCGGCGGACATTTATTCGAACACGCCTCCGGCGGCGTTTTCTTTCCAGAAATTGTAACCGTCAAGTTCTTCGGGCTTCACTTCAGCATACGTCAGAAAAAGGGGTTGCCGCGCCATGAAAGTCGTCAGCCGCAGAGGCAAGTGACCCATTCCGAATCCATCCTTGTCGTGAATCGTCCCCAGCGTAAGCGCGCCCGGATCAATGGAGCGCGGCCGTAGTGGAAAATGCTGTTTGTAGATCCTTACGTGCACGGCCTCCGGCTCCAGCTTCAGCACCCTGGCGATGCTGAAGACCTCGCCGTCAACGATCGAGTAATACGCTCCCTCAAAGAGCTCTGACTGGGCGTTGCAAGTAGGGTCGGCCATAAAGCAGAACGCAGGAAATCCTGCGTCCATTATGCCTCAAGAGAATCCTGGTAGAAGAAAAGCTGCGGAAAATTCTTCCGCAGCCTCAATGTGAGAAAGAGCTCTTGGCGGATTAAGCCTCTTGGGTCTTTTCGGCAGCCGCGGCCTTCGTCGCTTCCGCGCGATGGTCGACCTCACGCAGGCGGGCAGCTTTGCCCTTCAACGCGCGCAGGTAGAACAGCTTGGCGCGGCGCACCTGGTTCGAGCGCACGATTTCCACTTTATCGAGCACCTTGGAGTTGAACGGGAAGATACGCTCCACGCCCTGGCCAAAGCTGACCTTGCGTACGGTAAAGCTGCCTTGCGGGCCGCTGCGCATGGAAATCACGGTGCCTTCAAAAGCCTGTACGCGCTCTTTGTCGCCTTCTTTGATCTTTACCTGGACGCGGACGCTGTCGCCCGGCTTAACCGCAGGAAGGTCCTTGCGCTGCAGCTTGGCAGCGAGTTTTTCCATAATAGGATGCTGTGACATGGTCTTTTCCTCTTCAATTCAAGGACGTTCCAACGTCCGAAATTTCAAGCTTTCAGCCGCTAATCGCGCGAATCAATATTTTACCTGTCCTGCTTCTGATTCGCGATCTTTCGCGTTCATTCGCGGCCAATCTTCTTCTTGCCGATCTTTTTTGTGTCAACATCGGCCAAAAACTTCCTGTCTTCTTCGCTCAGCGGCTGCCGTTCCAGCAGGTCCGGGCGATTGCGCAACGTCTTTTCCAGAGCCTTGCCGCGACGCCACTTGCGAATCTGCTCATGGTTGCCGCCCATCAGCACTTCCGGAACCGCCATCCCACGAAATTCCGCCGGCCTGGTGTAATGCGGATAATCCAGCAGCCCGCCGGAACCGCACGTGCTGTCCGGGCCATCCACTCCCGGCTTTTGGGGGTCACTAAAAGAAGCCGCGCTAAAACTTTCCTGCCGCGCCGACGCTGCGTTTCCAAGAGCTCCTGGCACCAGCCGCGTGATCGTGTCAATCATCACCGCCGCGCCCAGTTCGCCGCCGCTCAGAACGTAGTCGCCGATAGAAATCTCCTGGTCGGCCAGGCCCTCGGACACGCGTTCGTCCACGCCTTCATAGCGCCCGCAGATCAAAACAATCCGCTCCAGCCGCGCCATCTCTTCCGCCACCGCCTGTGTGAAAATTCTTCCCTGGGGCGACAGCAGCACTACAGTCTCTTTAGCCTCGCCCGCCAGGCGTTGCTCACGCGGCGCCAATTTCAATGACTCCACGCATTCAAACAGCGGTTCTGGCTTCAACACCATGCCTTCACCGCCGCCAAAAGGACGGTCATCCACCGTCTTGTGCCGGTCAGTGGTGAAGACGCGCAGGTCGTGAATCAGGATTTCAATGAACGCGGCCTCGCGTGCCCTGCGCACAATGCCGTAATCCAGCGGTCCGCGAAAAAAGTCCGGAAAAATAGTTACGATCTCGAACTTCATTTGTCGGACCCGATCAATACTTCTCATGCTGCCGCTGCTTTTCTTCCTGGTTCAGCGGCGCATCCAACTCAAGCAGGCCGTCCGGAAGTTTCATCTCCAGGCGCTTCTGCTCCAGCGCAATCTTTTCAATATAAGCGGCGGCAAACGGGACCAGATATTCCTTGTTTCCCAAAATTACGCCGCTAGAAATTACGCCGCCTTCAATCACCAGCAGCGGCGCTTCCCCGCTGCCAAACTGCACATCTTTCACTCGCCCGATCTCGCGTCCGGAATCAGTCACGGTGCAGCCAATCAGATCGCTTACGTAAAACTCGTCTTTGCCCAATCCGGCGCGTTCGCTGCTGGGAATCTGAATTTCACTTCCCACCAGCGTTTCTGCATCGCTGATGGAATCCACGCCGGCAAACTTCAGCACCACCATGCCTTTGTGGAACCAGTGCTCGTCCAGGTCCAGCTTTCGCCGCGGCAGTGCAGCTACACTGCGCAGTGCCGCATTGCCAGAGCCGCTTCCGCTGAGCGCATAAAGTTTCTTGCGCGTTGCAAACAGCTCGGGAAAATCCGTCAGCAGAGTTGCAGCGACCTCGCCGTGGCGTCCCTGCGTCTTGGTCACCCGGGCAATCGTGACGAACTCAGCTTCCTCGGTCATCGCTCTGCCAGGCCAGATCAGGACAAAAGATCCGGGCAAAAACTATTCCGCCGGGCCATTTTCCTCTTCATCTTCTTCATCTTCATCTTCGATGATCTCCAGCATGTAGCGCTTTTTGAACTTCATGCTGGCCGCGCCCAGTAACGTGCGGATGGATTTGGCCGTGCGTCCCTGCCGTCCGATCACCTTGCCCAGGTCGGCGGGGGCCACGCGCAATTCCAGTATCGTGGCATCGCCATCCTCAACCGGGGTCACCTGAACTTGTTCTGGAGCGTCAACGAGTGCCTGAGCTATCTGCTCCACGAGCATACGCATATCGCCGCTCGCTTCCGTCATAAGGGGAGTCCTTCACCTGCTAAGCTTGGGGCCCTGATTTTCCTGCTTGCCTTCTTGTACCCGGAAAAGAACTGGCTCCTTGCCTGCTAGGCTGCCGGCACGGCCGCGGCGGCTTTTGACTTGGTAAGCAGACGGCCCACCGTGTCAGAAAGCTGCGCGCCCTTGGAGACCCAGTAATCAATACGGTCACGCTTCAGGTCGATTGTGGTGGGATTGGTGCGCGGGTTATAAAGTCCCACAACTTCCACGGAGCGGCCATTGCGAGCGCGCTCCTTGTCAATCACCACCACCCGGTAATAAGGCTGCTTGCGCGCACCAATGCGCGCTAATCGTATCATTAGCACAGTTGCACTGAATCCTTTCCTTGTTGAGGCCCAGTCAGACTGGGCAAGTTGTTATTATCGCGTAAGTTGCGGGGATTGGCAAGGGTGCGGCGGAGCCAAGATGCAGTTTGAATCGCTTAATTTTCATGAGGTTTGGGAGGCGATAAACCCCCGAAACAATCGGGGATTGCCAAGCGATTCCGGATTCAAGCGGCAGGATGTTTCAGCTTAACAGTGGTTTTGGCCGCTCGTTTAGCATCGTGTTTAGGACGAATGATGATTTCCACATCATTATCAAGCGCCAAAAGAAAGTCTATAAGCCGTTCAATCGAAAATATCGTTAGCTTGTAGTTCGTAAGGGAAGAGACTTCCGGCTGAGTACAATTCATCAGCTCCGCAGCATGTTTTTGTGACAGATGGCGCCTGCCAATGATTTCGTTGATTGCGACTGCGAGTTGGACCTTTGCATTTTTCTCGGTCGCATCAGTAATGCCAAAATCTGCAAATATATTATGGCTGGCTTCTTTAACTCTTACCTTTTCTCTTGAAGTTTTCTTCATAATGATTCTCGGCTTCTTTCATTCTGGAGCCTACTGTTCGGATATCCGGCAGGGGAGTCTTGATTCCGCTCTTTGATTTCTTTTTGAATACATGAAGCACATACATTGCTTCTGCGAAACGGACCGTATAAACAGCGCGGTATGTGTCTCCACGATGGTCTTCTAACAATTCATAAACACCCGATCCCAGCCCTTTCCATGGCTTCATGTTGGGAGGAGTTCCACCGATTCGGGCGACCGTCAGGCCCGTCAAAAAATCTTCTTTAACGTCTTTCGGCAAGTCTTCAAAATCATTCAGAGATGAACCCAGGAAGAATAGCCTTCGCTGATCTGCCTGCTTTGTTATTATATCAGTTTTGATATATGGTGTCAATGGACTTACTATATCCTGCCACTTCCTTTAATATTTTCGCCAGCGCCCGCCGCACATCATCCGGCGATCGCACCTCGAAAGTTCGCATCTTCAGTGGCTTCAACATCTTCTCCACGTTGCCGGACGCACCTGTGATCCTCCGGCGCTCGGCAAATTCAAATTGCAGATAGTAGATGATGCAGTCATCATTGCCGGTCTCAACCTGCTCCAGCCTGGGAAAAACGGTGAAAGTCCATTGGACAGCCAATAAGAACGATCACGCGCAGCGGCTTTTCACCCGCTTCGCGCTGGATCGCCCGGCGCTCTGAGCCAGCGGAGTGGCAAAGGGCAATATCAGCCTTCACGCCACACATACAGGAATTCTGTGTCGGCCGCGGTTGCGATCGTGAGGTTGCGTTTCTTGCTCTCCCGGCTCAGGGCGGCGCGCACGTTCTCCTTGGTGTCATTGAGGGCCTTGAAAGGGACCTTCGCGGCTTCGCCTGCAGCCAGCGCTTCCACATCCGCAAGAATGTCGGTCACGATCTTGCGATGCTTGCCGTTGCGGCTTTGCGGAACGTCAATCTGATGCATGCTTTCAAACGTCGGCTTGCGGGCCGTCAAAGCTTTCTTCGCCACGGGACTGCTCCTCTCGTTAACGTATAGTAAACGTATCGTGACGAATACTATCATCGACAAAAATATAATTGCAAGGCTCCGACAAGCTATTTTTTGCGCCCGTTGACGAGATGAAAACACGTCACTTAAAGATTCTCCCCGTATCGGATGGAGCCGCCTACTCTAGTAAGTGGGCTGGAAAGCAGGCTGTACCAATGGCAACAAGAAAAACCACGTTTGAAGTTGTAAAACTGGCCGAGATCGCTCCATTGTTCAAAGACGCAGAAGTACTCGGCGAAGCCGAAGAGACGGGACTGAAAACGACCCAGCAGCCGGCAAAGATATTGTCCGTAAGCCATGACCGGAGCCTGGCGGCAACCCGCGAGATGCTCTTCACCAATGTTGGCTTTCAGGTTTCTACGGCCTTCACCGTCGATCAGGCTATTCAGCTTTGTGCCGACAGAAAGTTTGAGCTCATCGTCATCGGTCATAGCATACCCATCGAGAGCAGAACATTGTTGATCAAAGAGCTGCGCGCACGCTGCACCACGCCCTTACTCGCACTCCAGCGTCCAGGGGAAGGGCAGGTAACAGGTGTCGATTATGCCTTTGACTCAACGCAAAGTCCCGGTCAGCTGCTTAAGACAGTGGTTAACATTCTGAGGCCGCACGGCCGGACCGGCCACGGCACGAGCGCCAACCAATAATCGAGTTCCAATGGCAAAGAAAGAAAAAATGGCCAAAATGACCGACCCATCCAAAGAGCTATGGATCGCTCAGCGTTATAACCTCAAAGGACCAGCAGGCGAACGCGCATGGGAAAATCGCGCCGGTGGCGCTCCCAGTAGCTCTCGTTATCTTGAACTTGCCGATATAGCGCTTGGCCTCAAGAAATCCAGTCCGCACAAGAAAAACAACTTGTCCCCTTCAGCGCACGAAACAAAAAAGACCGAGCCTTACGCTGCCAAGTCAACGAAGAACGTCGGGTAGCTCATCCTGATAAAGTGAAATTGATAAGCTTTCTCTAATTGCGTCGAACTATCCCTTTTCATACGCCTGTTTGAGACGAACGATGTCGATCTTGTCCATTTGCAGCATCGCCTGCATCACTCTCTTTACTTTTTCGGGGTCTTTGTCCTGCAACAGTTTGCTCAGGATTGTTGGCACAATTTGCCAGGACACGCCATATTTGTCCGTCAACCACGCGCACCGGTCTTTTCGTCCGCCAGCGGATAACTTCTCCCATAACTCGTCCACCTCTTCTTGCGTTTCACAGTTCACCACGAACGAAATGGCTGGCGTAAATTTGTACTGAGGCCCGCCATTGAGCGCAACAAAATCCTGGCCTTCCAGCTGGAAGGCCGCAGTCATCACGCTTCCCTTGGGACCGGGCCCGGCGTCGCCGTAGCGAGCAATTGTCACCACTTTTGAATTCTTGAAAATGGAGATATAGAAGTTCATGGCTTCCTCGGCTTGGCCGTCGTACCACAAAAAGGGAGTTATTTTTTGCATATGAAAATCCTCTCTTTCAAATTTTATGCTAGCAAGACGTCCCTGGAGGGAGCTTTGGGTTGAATGTCCCGGTTCTTTGCTGACAAATTTGCACCCAGTTTGCCGGAACAGCCGTCTAACAGAGACAATGGTCGCCATGCGCTCAACGTTCCTTCGCCAGGCTCTGGCCTGCGCCTGCCTGATGTTCGTCACCGTCACCACCGTGCATTCAGACACACGCCCGCTGCCGGAAGACCTGGGTGCGCTTCATCTGGCCCAGTTGCTTACCAAACTCAAGACCACGGCGCGCATCATGCAGGTGGTCGCCCATCCAGACGATGAAGACGGCGGGCTGTTGACGCTGGAAGCGCGCGGCAACGGCGCCAGTGTTCTGCTCTTTACCGTCACGCGCGGCGAAGGCGGACAGAACAAATTCGGCGCCGAGAGTTCAGACGAACTTGGTATTCTTCGCACTCTTGAATTGCTGGAAGCCGACAAATATTACGGCGTGGAGCAGCGCTTCAGTCACGTTGTCGATTTTGGTTTCTCCAAGACCGCCGAAGAAACTTTTAACAAATGGCACGGGCACGATGTTGCTTTGGCGGACGTTGTGCGCGCCATCCGCATTTTCCGGCCCGACGTGCTGACCAGCCGCTTCAGCGGCACCAAGCGCGATGGACACGGCAACCACGAAGCTTCCGGGGTTCTTACGCTCGAAGCTTTCCGCGCCGCTGCCGATCCCAATAAATTTCCAGAGCAGATCAAGGAAGGCCTTCTTCCCTGGCAGGCGAAAAAGCTTTATCTCGGCAATCCGCCACGCATGTTTCAGGGCGGCAACGTGTCCGACGAAGATTACACGGTCAAATTCAACATCGGCGAATACAACCCGTTGCTGGGAATGTCGTACACGCAATTCGCGCTGGAAGGCCTCGCTCACCAGACGTCGCAGGGCACTGGCGGCATCCGCGTACCACCCGGCCCGCGTTATACCTATTACAAGCTGACCGACTCAACGCTGCCGAAGCCCACGGCGCATGAGGCTGATTTCTTCGACGGCATCGACACTTCACTGGTGGGGCTGGCGACGCGGCTGGGTACGGAAGAATCGAAAGTTCCCTTCCTGCGGTCCGCGCTTGAGTCGATACAGAAGCATGTTGATGCCGCGAGCAAGTCTTTCTCGATCACCGACCCGTCCGCCTGCGCTCCTGATTTGATCTCTGGAGCCAATGAGTTGGTACAGTTGGTGAAGAAGGTAGAACAGTCTGAGCTCTCTGCCGCTGCCAAACTTGATCTGACGACCTCGTTGTATAGCAAAGGGGGACAATTCCAACAGGCAGTCCTGGAGTCGCTGGGGGTTGCCTTGGAACTGACGGTCGATCCTCCCGGCCCGCCGCCGGGGCCATCCTATTTCCCTCGCATGGAACAGACTATCAGCGTGGCTACACCGGGGCAGTCATTCACAGTGACGGGGAAGGTTTACAACCGCGGCAAAGCGACGTGGGATGTACTTTCATCCGCCATCAGCTGGGGGTCGGAGTTTAAGAGCTCCGGTCTCGAGAAACCTGACAATAAACCGATGAGATTGAACCCTGGAGATACCTTTTCAGCGCGTTGGAAAATATCCGTCGATGAATATGCGACATATACCCGGCCTTATTGGAGCCGTACTGACCCTGAAACACAAACGGTATACACGCTATCAGCGATGTATCCACACCCGTTCATCACCCTGCCTTTCGCGCCCTATCCCTTCCATGCGGAGTTCGCCATTGCGACACAATACGGGCTTATTTATACGCAAGCCGTCGCGAAAATCAAATTTGTCGATCCTACCTTAGGCCAGTCAGAACGCCCTCTGGCAATCGGGCCGCCGATTTCTGTCTTGTTGACTTCACCCGTGGTAGTCGCGCCCGTCGGCGGCGCAGGCAAAACACAAATCGGCGTGAGCGTCCGGAGCAATGTGCAGAGTGCCGTCCATGCCAAACTGAAATTGGACACGCCGCCAGGATGGAAAGTTGAGCCCGCCGAAATCCCCGTCGATCTCGACCACGATGGCGACCTGAATAATTACAACTTCCAGATCACGCCGCAAAACCTGCATGAAGGCACATACAAAGTCACGGCTAAGGCCGAATACAACGGCAAGCAGTACGCGGAAGGATTCAAGGTCATCACGCGGCCCGATCTCGATTCCTACTACGCCTATAGGCCAGCAATCGAAAACGTGCAGGCCGTGGACGTGAAGCTGCCGCCGCAACTCAGGGTTGGCTACATCATGGGTACCGGCGACGAAATTCCTTCCGTGCTGCAAAGCGTTGGGTTGAACACCGCCATCATCACGCCGCAGGAACTTGCGTCGGGCGATCTCAGCCGCTACGGTACGATCATTGTCGGCATTCGCACCTATGACACGCGGACTGACGTCCGCGAGCACAATCGCCGCCTGCTGGACTATGTGAACCGCGGCGGCACGCTCATCGTCCAATACAACCAAAGCGCGGGTGCCTTCAATGACGGCCATTACACGCCCTATCCCGCAACCGAGGCCAACGTGCGCGTCTCCGTGGAGGAACAGCCGGTCGAAATTCTTGCGCCGGAAGAACAGATCTTCAACTGGCCGAACAAAATCGGCGCAAAGGATTTTGACGGCTGGGTGCAGGAGCGCGGGCTCTATTTCATGTCGCAATGGGACGCGCAATTCAAGCCGCTGCTGGCCTGCAATGATCCGGGCGAGCCTCCGCAAAAAGGTGGCCTGTTGCTGGCCCACTATGGCAAGGGGATTTACATCTTTTCAGCCTACGGATTCTCGCGGCAACTTCCCGCTGGCGTTCCCGGTGCCATCCGGCTGTTCGTGAACCTTGTCAGCGCGGGACATCAATGACCGAGGTCCCGCACCCGCCATTGCCCGGTCTGGCGCGCGAAGTTGGCTTGCGCGAAGCCACCGCGCTCAACATCATTGACATGATTGGCGTGGGGCCGTTCATCACCATTCCGCTGATTATCCATGCCATGCACGGCCCGCAGGCCATGCTGGGTTGGGTGCTGGGCGCGCTGCTGGCCATGTGCGACGGCCTGGTGTGGGCCGAACTGGGCGCGTCCATGCCGCAGGCCGGTGGCTCCTATCAATATTTAAAGGAAAGTTATGGGGCAAAGCGGCTGGGACGGCTGATGTCGTTTCTGTTCGTCTGGCAGTTGATTTTCAGCGCGCCGCTCTCCATTGCGTCCGGCTGCCTGGGCATCGCGCGCTATGCCGAATACGTCTGGCCATCGCTGGCCCACGTTATAGCCGACCACACCGTGTCATTGGGGCTTGGATTCATGGGCTCGCTGGAGTTCCGGCTCTTCATCACCCATGGCACATTCGTTGCCATGGCCAGCTGCCTGCTCGCTCTCTGGCTGCTCTATCGACGGGTTTCTGTAATCGGTCAGCTTGCCCGCTATCTCTCTGTCGGCGTGCTCGGCGCGATCCTGCTGGTGATCGTCGCCGGGCTAAGCCACTTCAACACGGCGCGAGCTTTCACCTTTGCTCCCGGAGCATTTAACTTTTCCTCCGGCTTTATTACCGGTCTGGGCGCGGCTATGCTGCTGGCCACTTATGACTACTGGGGTTATTACAACGTCTGCTTTTTGGGCGCGGAAATCAAGCGGCCGGAACGCAACATTCCTCGCGCTATTCTGCTCTCCATCGTGATTGTCGGCGCGCTGTACCTGGTGATGAACATCAGCATTCTGGGCGTGCTGCCGTGGCAGGAATTGGACCAGATCGGTGCGAATGAAGCTCGCTATTACATTGCGTCAACGCTCCTGCAACGCACATTCGGAACATGGTGGGGCATGTTTGGCGCCTTCCTGATCATGTGGACCGCCTTCGCTTCGGTGTTCTCGCTCATGCTGGGCTATTCACGGGTGCCTTTTGCGGCAGCGCAGGATGGAAACTTCTTTCGCCCCTACGCCAAGCTCCATCCCAAACATCAGTTCCCGCACCGTTCTCTGCTCACCTTGGGGATTGTGACCACAGCTTTCTGCATGCTGCGTTTGCAGGACCTGATCGCGGCCCTGGTGGTGATCCGCATCATGGTGCAATTTCTCATGCAGGTATTCGGGCTTCTGCTGCTGCGCTCGCGACACCCGGAGTTCCCTCGTCCCTTTCGCATGTATCTTTATCCCATCCCTGCGGTGCTGGCAGCGCTGGGGTTCGTTTATATTCTTTATGCCCGCCCGAACCTGAAAGAGATCAAGTTTGGCGTGGCCATCGCTTTCGTCGGCATCGTCCTTTTCCTGGCACGTTCCTGGCAGCGCAAGGAGTGGCCGTTTTCCGGGCAGCCTGCTCACGATCCTGGGGGAGAAGCAGTCCAATGATTTGTCATGTCCGCCATCCCTTCGAGGCCCGCTAGATCCATGGAGACCCCGGCTTCAGTTCAGCCTGTAGCGATTCATGATTCCGTTCTCTCGCCCTTGCGCGAGCCGCTGTTCCGCACCTTATGGATCGCTGCCGTCATCTCCTATACCGGCAGCTGGATGCAGAACGTGGCGACCGGATGGTTGATGACTTCGCTCACCAGCTCTCCGATGTGGGTGGCCCTGGTGCAGGTGGCAGTCAGTCTGCCTGTGTTCTTGATCGCGCTTCCGGCCGGCGCTCTGGCAGACATCTTTGACCGGCGCAAATTTTTGTTGTTCACGCAGGCTTCCATGGTGGCTGCGGCGACCGTGCTGGGCGTGATGACGCTCACGCGCACCGTTACTCCGCAAATCCTGCTGGTGTTTACCTTCCTGCTCGGCGTGGGCGCTGTGATGAATGACCCGGCGTGGCAATCGCTGACGCCAGACCTGGTCCCGTCCTCTAAGCTGGCCGCGGCCGTGGCGCTGAACTCAGCCGGATTCAACATCGCGCGGGCCGTCGGTCCGGCGCTCGGGGGTTTGGTGATCGCCGCCATGGGCTCTGGAACCTCCGGTTCGGGATGGGCTTTCCTGCTGAACGCGGTTTCGTTCTTCGGCGTAATTTTGTTCCTCTACGTCTGGAAGCCCGCGAAAACGGACCACCACAACGGCGCAACCACCTTTAAAGGCGCGATTGCTATTGGCCTTCGTTATGCCCGCCAGGAGCCGAGGATTCGCACCGTGCTGGTGCGGACGCTGGTGTTTTCTCTCTTTGCCAGCGCGTTCTGGGCCTTGCTGCCGCTGATCGCCAGCAAGTTCGGCGCGGAAGGCTTTGGCGCCATGCTGGCATTCTTTGGACTGGGCGCCCTCGTCGGCGCCGGAGTTCTCGCGCTGGCACGGCGTCTCCTGTCGCCGGATGCGGTGATCGCATACGCCACTTTGATTTTCGCCGTTGCGCTTTGCGGCCTGGTGCGTTCGCACTCGCTTGCTGTCGCTTCAAGCTTCTCCGCCGCCGCCGGACTGGCATGGATCAGTATTCTGGCCACGCTGAATCTGGCAGCGCAGACAGCCGCTCCGGCCTGGGTCCGTGCGCGCGTGATCTCTATGTATGTCCTAGTGCTTCAGGGCGGGTTGGCGATCGGGAGCGCCTTCTGGGGTATCGTCGCATCGAGCCGTGGAGTCCAGTTCACGCTCACCGCCGCAGCGGCGGCGCTTTCCGCAGGGCTGTTGCTGGCGCCGTGGTATCGTTTACAGCAATCCACCAATCGATAACGAAAACTACTAAGAGGAGAACCGAATGAATCTGAGAATATGCTGCGTGTCAGCTCTGGTATGCTTCGCCACGGGCGCATTTGCGCAGGGCGCCAAGCCCGCCACGGCGGCGCCCACACCTGCCGCGACAACCACAACCCAGGCGCCACCGACGCCAACGGTCAGCAAAGCAATTGACAGCCAGATCGGCATCATCGAACGTGAATTTGTGAGCGCCGCCGAGGCCATGCCCGAAGACAAGTACAACTTCACTCCCGCCGGCCTGAATCTCCAGGGCAGCGACTACAAAGGGGTGCGCACGTTTGCCGAAGAAGTGAAGCATGTGGCCACGGCAAATTACATGTTCTGGGGCGCCATCACCGGAGATCCGATGCTGCCAGGCACAACCGGACCAAACGGCCCCGACACCATCAAGACGAAGGCCGAAATCCTGAAGTATCTGAAAGATTCTTTCGCTATCGGCCACAAGGCCGCCGGCATGCTCACGGCGGAGAATATTGTGAGCACCGTAAATATCCCGATGATGAGCCCTAAGCCGATCCCAAAGCTGTTCGTCGCAACCTTTGGAGTGGCACATGGATTCGATCACTACGGCCAGATGGTGGAATATCTGCGCATGAACGGCATCGTCCCGCCCGCCAGCAGGGGCGGCAACTAATTCTCTTAACAGTAAATACACAGAAAGCACGGAGGAAAAGCCTTCGTGCTTTTTCTATTAAGCCCAATTGAGTGCGCGCCTTCCAGTGGTGTGGACAATTCGCCCGTGGTATCTTTCTCCGTCGCTTAGATCGTATTTGGAGGAATTCAAAATGAAACATCTGAGAGTGTTTTGCCTGCTGGCCATTATGGCCTTCGCCGTGGGAGCATTCGCGCAGGGCGGAACAAAGCCAGCCGCGCCAGCGGCATCACCCGCGCCTCAGGCGCAAGCTTCGCCGGCGCCGCCCGCCAGCATCGCTTCAGTGGTGGACCGCCAGGTTAGCCAATATGAGAAGAACGTGGTGGAAGCGGCAGACGCCATGCCTGCCGACAAATTCGATTTCACTCCTGCCAGCCTGAATATTCCCGGCGCCGCTTACAAAGACGTCCGCACCTTTGCCACTTTGGTGAAGCACACCGCCACCGCCAACTATCGTTTCTGGACCACGTTGACCGGCGAGAAGATGCCGGAGAACATCAAAGGCCCCAACGGTCCTGACGAGTTGAAAACCAAAGCGGAGATCATGCAATTCCTGAAGGACTCCTTCGCGGTCGGCCATCGCGCCGCCAAGAGCCTGACCACTGAGAACGCTCTGGAGCAGGTCCCATTTTTCCGCGGCACCCAACCCCGCTTATTTGTAGCTTCTGGCGCGGTGATTCACGCAGCCGACGAATACGGCCAGATGATCGAGTACCTGCGCATGAATGGAATAGTTCCGCCGGCAAGCCGGGGCAACTAGAACCTTTAACCACAGAGTCCGCAGAGGAGCACGGAGGCGGAATTGCTTCCGTGTTTTTTCTTTTTTGGATTGGCAAACAAGACTGCCGCGGTGCGAACGCAGTTTAGTTTTGCGGATCGATCCCATTCATCCGCAGATACTCGACCATCTGTCCGTAAATGTCCCAGGGATGGGAGATGGCTGCGGTCACCACGGAAAGCCGCTCGACTCGGCCTCCGCCCGGATAGTCCACTTCTTCCATCAGATTTTTCTCATTCATTGTGCTGACTCCTTTGTGCAGATAGATGAAGGAATCGCGGAGAAACTTCACCACTTCCCCCTTGGTACGGACCGAATCAGGTCCGTTTTCATGGACACCGGCATCGATTGGTGGCTTTTCTCCCAGTAATGCCGCGCCGTTCAGGTAGTTGTCGACTGCAATATGTTTGGCTAACTGCGCGAATGTACGGACACCTCTGAATTCGCCATGGCTAGGCGCGAAATTGTAGAAGGAATCCGGCATTTTTTCAGCCAACGCCAGGGTCGCGCGTTCGGGACCGCTGACAGATCGATCGAAAACTTCTTGCAGCGAGGTTGGAGGCGTAATCTTATTCACCTGGCCGAGTTGGACGGCAGCGCAGGCTATCGACATCAGACTAATCCAGCGCGAAAGAATCATACGTTGTCTCTATTACTTCATAAGAACGCGCGGCCGCCAGCACCTTGCGCAGCTCTCATCGTATTTCTTAATCTCTGCAAACTCTTTCCTGTTAACCATCCCGATACTTAGACCTTTCTCATCAATAGCATAAGCTGTTACTCTCAGGATGCTCTGGAAGATCGCGCCGCTCCGAAAATTGGCCGACTCTTTTTTTACTAGCAGGCCTCCGCTGCTCGCTTCCCAGGTCCTGGCCGAACTGGGTCCCGTCCTAACGGGTGAGCGAGACCTTTCCCAGACCGCTAATGGCGCTTTGGAAGTTGTGATGGCGGCCATACGCGCCGGATCAGGCGCGCTCTTTCGCTTTCAGGAAAAACCGGCCATGCTGGCATCCATCGCCGCGCAGGGTTTTGTTGTCTTTCCCCAGACCGCCGTCTTCCCGCTTCTGCCCAAACATGTGCATGCTCTAACCAATGTCCCAAGTCCGCAGCGGATTTCGCGCGAACGCTGTGACACGTTCCTGAGTTCAACCGGAAACATCTCCAGCGTATGGTTCCGCTGCATTGCGCCGTTGCGGGTGCATGGCAAGCTGATTGGCGCGCTTCTGCTGGGTGAGCGCGAAGCCGGCGCGGAGTACACCCCTGAAGTTCTCAAACTGATTGGCGACCTGGCCCCGTTTATCGCGCTGGCCATGTACAACCACCAGCTGATGATGTCACTGGAGGAGCGCACGGCCGACAACCTGAAGCTGATCGCCTCCGTTCACTCTTTCTGGGATGACGCATTGGCCGCTTTTGCCGCCACCATTGACGTGAAATCCGTATTGATGCAGGGCCACTCGCTGCGCGTGGGACGATACGCGGCGGGCATGGCGGAATCCATGGGCATGAGCGCCGCTGAGGCCAGTGAAATGCGGGCCGCCGGCTACCTGCACAATATCGGCATGGTAACGGTGGACAAGCATCTTCTCAGCAAGCCTGGCGCTCTTGAGCCCGGTGAATTTCAGGAGATGGCCGACCATACAGTGCAGGGGCATCGCATCGTTTCCACCGTGCAGTTCCCCTGGCCCAAGATTCCCGAGGTGGTGCGATCGCACCACGAGCGCGCCGATGGTTCCGGCTATCCTGACCATCTGCATAATGACGAAGTCTCATTGCCGGTAAAGATCGTGGCGGTGGCCGACACGTTTGACGCCATGATGAGCGAGCGCCCGTACCGCAAAAAACTTTCGCTTGGCGAAGCCGCCGCGCAATTGAGCTGGCTGGCGCCGGCCAAGCTGGATGGCGAAGTTGTTCATTCCCTGCTGGTACAGTTGCGCCGGGACGCCGTGAGCCACGTTTCGCCGCCGCGTCCGTGGTCATCTTCCGGGCATGAAAGCAAGACGCGAAAGATGTTTCTTGATCCCAGCGTGGCCTGCAACATCTCGCCGCCGGACATCGATCATATGGTTTCCGAGCTGAACCGCCGCATGACCCGTGGCCGCGTTACCCTGGCGTAACGGTTTTTTCTGAAATCCCGAATACGCCGTTTTTGCGCATGAAGGATCACTACCGTCTTCCATACGGCCGATCATAGTTAATTCAATCATCCAATCCGAAATCTTCGTAGCTATAGGGTTCCCTCGCTAACGCTCGTGATTTCAGAAAAACCGAATGACCCGCGGACGCGTAACCCTGTCGTAATCTCTCTTTTTCACAACTTTTGCGTAAGTTGGGGTTAATATCCCTGAACCAGAAGAGTTCCTGGAGCGTCTATGCCCGCCATGCGTAAGCGATTGATTCTGCTGGGCCTCATTGTGCTGATCTCCGCCGCCGTTCTGCTGGCCGCGGACAAAAAATCCAAGTCGAAAGCCACGAATTCCAACTCTTCCGCTACCGTGGCGCCAATGGATGACGATAAGCGGATCGTCCATGCGCTGAATCGCTTCACCTTTGGCGTCCGCCCCGGCGATGTAGAACGTGTTCGCGCAATCGGCCTGGACAAATGGTTTGATGAACAACTCCATCCTGAAAAAATAGAAGACGGCGCGGTGGAATCGCGACTAGCGCCTTTCCGTACGCTGAAGATGAGCACAAAGGAGATGGTGGAGAATTTTCCGCCGCCGCAGGTTTTAAAGGCAATCGAAAACGGGCGCATGTCGATGCCGCACGATCCCGGGAAAAAGGCGGTGTATGAATCGCGCATGGCCGCCTACCAGCAGCGCCAGCAAAATAAAGACGAGAAAGCGGCAGCAGTGAATGCCACCGCATCGAGCACTGCTGTCCAGCCTTCCGAGGACATGCAGCCTGGAGCGGAAGCGAAAACTGTTTCTAGTTCAAACGGCGGTTCGACCACTTCTCCTTCCGCAACCAAAGACGCTCCACTCACAGCAGAGCAAAGCAGGCAGCAGAAGCAGCGCGAAGAAGCCATGTACGCCGACCTGGACACGGACCGGTTGCTGAAGATGCAGTCCGACGAGCGCTACAAAGCAATCCTGAAAATGTCCGCGGAAGAGCGGCTCGATCTCGGCAAGACTTATAAAGGCCCCAAGACCATGCAACTGGTGGACGACATGAAGCCGGAGCAGCGCGAGACGATTGAAGCCATCGTCCAGCCCCAGGCCGTGGTGGGAGGCGAAATTTCGCAGGCCAAGCTGCTGCGCGCCATTTACAGCAACCGCCAGCTTGATGAAGTGATGACGGATTTCTGGTTTAATCACTTCAACGTCTTCATCGGCAAAGGGCCTGACCGCTACATGATCAACGCTTACGAGCGTGAAGTGATCCGTCCGCACGCGCTGGGAAAGTTCAAAGATATTCTGGCTGCCACGGCCAAGAGCCCCGCCATGCTCTTTTACTTAGACAACTGGCAGAGTGTGGGACCGAATTCGGAACTGGCCCTGTATGGCCCGCAGCGCCGTGTGGGACGGCGTAGGCGCTTTGCGCGTCCCCGTCCGCAACAGGGCAAGAACCGTCCCAGCGGACTCAATGAAAATTATGCCCGCGAAATCATGGAGCTGCACACGCTTGGCGTGGACGGCGGCTACACCCAGAAAGACGTAACCGAGCTGGCCAAGGTGCTTACCGGATGGAGCATCGAGCAGCCACATCTGGGCGGAGGCTTCCGTTTCAATGAGCGCGCTCATGAGCCCGGCGCTAAATACATTCTGGCCCGCAAGATCGGCGAGCACGGCGAGAAAGAAGGCGAGGAGATGCTGGACGTGCTGGCGCATCATCCCTCGACCGCCAAGTTTATTTCACGCAAGCTTGCGATGCGCTTTGTATCGGACAATCCGCCGCAAGCTCTGGTAGACCGCATGGCGGATACGTTCCTGAAAAAAGACGGCGACATACGCGAAGTGCTGCGCACCATGTTCCATTCGCCTGAGTTCTGGGCCATCGATACCTACCGCGCCAAGATGAAAACGCCGTTTGAGTTTGTGGCCTCTGCCGCGCGCGTCTCCGGCGCCGACATTCAGAACGCGCTGCCGCTAGTGGCCACCCTCAATCGCATGGGCATGCCGCTTTATGCCATGCAGCCGCCCACAGGGTATTCCATGAAGGGGGAAGCCTGGGTCAACTCATCGGCGCTTCTCAACCGCATGAACTTCGCGCTGCAACTGGCCTCGGGCAAGCTGCCGGGAACGTCGCTCGATCCGCAGAGATTGATTCCCGGCCCCGCGCCGGCGGATTCACAGGCCGCACTGGCGGCGTTGGAGCAATCCATCCTGGCGGGCGATGTTTCACCGCAGACCCATGCCGTGATGCAGAAACAATTAGGCGATCCCCAGATTTCGCAGCGCAGGCTGGACGACACGAACCAGCAACCGAACTACGGCGCGATTGCCGGACTGATCATGGGTTCGCCGGAATTTCAGAGAAGATGATAAGGGAAGCAAACCTTACCACGGATAAACACGGATCGCACGATCAGGGAAATGCCGAGATCGCCGGAATCGGAAAAGAAAGGCAATTTTCACCACGGAGACACAGAGGCACGGAGAAGAGCGGGGATCGGTTTTCAATTTTGGCAATTCCGGCGATTTTGGCAATGTTGGGCAATTTCTTTTGATCCGTGTTATCCGTGCAGATCCGTGGTGAGCTTTTAAGAAACGGGCTAATTTAAATAATCGGGCTCACAGCCCGGTCGGAGCAAGAGGCATATGTCCATTACTCGCAGAGTTTTTTTGAAGCACGGCGCATTGGCCATTGTCGGCACCAGCGTGGTTCCAAGTTTTCTGACTCGCGCGGTATACGCCGCCGATTCCGTCGCTCCGGGCAAAAAGCGCCTGATTGTTCTCTTTCAGCGCGGCGCCGCCGACGGGTTGAACATCGTGGTGCCTCACGGCGAGCAGGCTTACTACAACATGCGTCCAAGCATCGCCATTCCGCGTCCGCGCAACGGGCAGGAAAGCGCGATTGATCTTGACAGTTTTTTTGGGCTGCATCCCGCCATGACCGCGTTCAAGCCATTGTGGGACCAGAAGCACCTCGCCATCGTGCATGCCGCCGGCTCACCGGACAATACCCGCTCCCACTTTGACGCGCAGGATTATATGGAATCAGGAACGCCCGGCGTGAAGTCCACGGAAGATGGCTGGCTGAATCGCGCTATCGCCGGCGTGAAAGAGCCGGAAGCCTCGCCCTTCCGCGCCGTGGCGATGGGTGGTGCGCTGCCGCGAACGCTGGCTGGCTCTGTTCCTGCCGTCGCAATGGACAACATCCGCGGCTTTGCCGTAGGTGGACGCGGACCCAACCCATCTGTCGCCAGCAACACTTTTGAGGCCATGTATGAGCAATCCGTCGATTCCGTATTGCATGGCACAGGCAATGAGACTTTTGAAGCGGTAAAGATGCTGCGCTCAGCCGATCCGGAAAAATATTCGCCGGCCGCTGGCGCTAATTATCCTAACGGCCGCTTTGGCGACAGCCTCCGCCAAGTGGCGCAATTGGTGAAAGCGAACCTCGGCGTGGAGGTGGCATTCGCGGATATCGGCGGCTGGGACCACCACGTAAATGAAGGCAACGTGCAAGGGCAGATCGCGAACCTAACACGCGAATTTTCGCAGTCGATCGCCGCGCTCTGGATCGATCTTGGCAACATAGCTGAAGACACGGTGATCGTCACGATGTCAGAGTTCGGGCGCACAGCGCGGGAAAACGGCAATCGCGGCACAGACCACGGCCACGCCAACGTGATGTTTGTGCTGGGCGGCCCTGTGAAAGGCGGCAGGATGTATGGCCGGTGGCCAGGTCTTCAGACCGAGCAGCTTTATGAAGGCCGTGATCTGGCCGTCATGACTGATTTCCGGCAGGTACTGAGTGAAGCCGTCGCCCAGCACCTGGGAAATAAAGATCTGGCCAAAGTGTTCCCTGGCTTCGACAAGAGTTCACCAAGAGATTTTCTCAAGTATTTGGGATAACCATTTACCCAAACCACTCATAAGGCGGCGGTATTCCGCTGCCGCTTCCTTTTCAGGCAAAAATTAACCCTGAGACGTGCTAACCTGTTAGCACCTCGGCGGTCATAATACGAGGATTCGACTGCGCAAACACTTCTCGGGGGAAAAGAGATGTCAATCGCTGCCTGGACTGAGACCCTGCTCAAAGACCTGCGTTACGCCGTGCGCCAATTCGCTCGCAACCCGGTTTTCACCGCGGTAGCCGTTGCGTCGCTGGCGATTGGCATTGGCGCCAACACCGCAATCTTCAGTGTGCTGGATGCGGCGATGCTCAAATCTCTGCCGGTGCGCGATCCCCAGGGACTGGTGATGCTTACCAACCCGAATGTGTCCGGTGTCTCAGACGGTATGAGCAGCGGAGACCGGGGCATGCTGACGTACGTGGAATTTGCCGAGCTGCGTGACCACGCAACCACTCTTGACGGCCTGTGCGCGGCGCAGGCGCAAATCGGCCGGCTGCACGTTCGCATTGGCGGAGGCGAACAGGAAGATGCGCGTGGGCGATTGGTCTCAGAAGAATATTTTTCCGTGCTCGGCGTTGATCCGGCGATTGGACGGCTTTTCACCCGCTCCGATGGCAAGACTCCCGGAGACGACCCGTATGCGGTCATCAGTTATGACTATTGGCAAAAGCGCTTTGGCGGCAACGTTTCCGTGCTGGGAACTCCGATCAAAGTAGTCAATGCAACGCTTACAGTGATTGGCGTGGCGGCTCCTGGCTTTACCGGAGAGAGCGTTGGCAGCGAGCCCGATTTCTGGATGCCGATGATGATGCAGCCCGCCGTAATGCCCGGGCGTGACTGGTTGCATGAGGACTTGAGCAAGCACATCGACAAGGTGGAGTGGCTCCACGCCTTTGGACGGCTAAAGCCGGGAGTTACGCAGGCCCGGGCGCAAACTGAGATTGAAGTCTTGTTTCACGGCATCCTTGAAAGCGGCTATCCCGCCACGCTTGACGCTGAAACCCTCAAGCAGGCGATGGACCAGCACATTAAGCTGCATGATGCGCATACCGGCGTTTTCGGTGGACGCGAGGACTTTGCGCAGCAACTGAAAGTCTTGCTGTGGGCTTCCATGGTGGTGCTGCTGATCGCGTGCATCAACGTGGCCAACCTGCTTTTGGCTCGGGCCACGGCGCGCACGAAGGAAGTGGGTGTTCGGCTTTCTATTGGAGCCTCACGACTGCGCCTGATTCGCCAGTTCCTCACGGAGAGCCTGGTGCTTTCCCTGCTGGGTGGCGCGGCCGGATTGCTGCTGGCCTGGGGGGCATCTCGCGCTCTGGTGGCTTTGCTTTCTGAGCGGAGAGATGGTTTCGCTTTGGCCCCGACGCTGGACTGGCGCGTGCTGGCCTTTACCATTGGCGTGACCGTAATTACGGGCATTCTGTTTGGACTTGTCCCTGCGCTGCGGGGGACACGCGTCAACCTGAATGACAGTCTGCGTGACAGCGGACGCACGACGGCTTCAGGAAGCAAATTGAACCTTGCCAAAGGGCTGGTGATCGTTCAAGTAGCACTGTCATTGCTGCTGGTTGCCGGCGCGGGATTGTTCCTGCGCACGCTGTGGAACCTTCAGTCCGTAGAACTGGGCTATCCCAAAGAACACCTTCTGGTGGTGAACGTGGATGGCCTGACTGCAGGCTATAAAGAGGCACGCCTTTCGAACCTGTGGCGCGATCTTACAGAGCGCCTGCGCGCCCTGCCTGGAGTGCGGGGAGCCACATACTCAGACAATGGCCTCTTCAATGGTTCGGAATCGGTGGATGAAATTGACGTTGAAGGCTTCAAGCCTACAAAAAGCAATGAAAGGCTTTCCCGCTTTGACATGGTGGGTCCGCAGTATTTTTCCACCGTGGGCATTCCATTGATGATGGGCCGCGAGATAGGCCAGCAGGATAATGCCAGTTCGCCTCACGTCTGCGTTATCAATGAAGCGTTTGCGAAACTTTTCTTCGCCGGGCGTAACCCGGTTGGACACCAAATCACAGAAAAGTTCGGCGGGAAAAATAACGTGATGGAGGTCATAGGCGTGGCAAAAAACGCACGCGACCATGTGTTGCGGGACGACGTTCCGCCACGATTTTATATCCCCGGCGACCAGGGCATGGGAGGACCGAATGAGTGGGCTTTTTTTGAGATTCGGACTGCCGGTGATCCGGAACAGATGATTGCTTCCGTCCGTAAGACGATTCTTTCCGTCAATGCAGACCTGCCCGTGGAGGGAGCACGGTCAATGGTGTTGGCCGTGAACAGGACCAACGCCCAGCCACGCATGGTCGCCCGTCTCTGTTCCATCTTCGGGATCATGGCGTTGATGCTGGCTGCCACCGGACTTTATGGCGTGCTCTCTTATGGCGTTGCCAGGCGGACCAATGAGATCGGCATCCGCATGGCGCTGGGCGCCGGCCGTGGACGCGTGATCAAGATGATTTTGCGCGAGACCGGCGTGATGATCGCTCTGGGCGTGGTGGCAGGCGTAATTTTCACTGCCATTGGCGTCCAGCTCATCAAGTCCAGGCTCTTTGGGTTAAGCGCGCTTGATCCCGTGGCCGTGCTGAGCGCCGTCGCCATT
>DASXCL010000020.1:0-48812 GCA_036491195.1 Candidatus Angelobacter sp. | reverse complement strand
ACTGCAACGGGCGTTCAAGAACCTGCGCGGACAGGGCACGCTCACCGAAGAAAACATCCAGGAAGCGCTGAAAGAAATCCGCTTGGCGCTGCTGGAAGCCGACGTCAACTTCAAAGTGGTCAAGACGTTTATTGACCGCGTCCAGGCAAAAGCCGTCGGCCAGGAAGTAATGACGGCGCTCTCTCCGGCGCAGCAGATCGTCAAAATCGTCCACGATGAACTGGTCGAAATGCTGGGCAAGGACACGGCCAAGCTCAAATTCGCTTCCCAGCCGCCGTCGGTGATCCTGATGGCCGGCCTTCAGGGTTCCGGCAAGACCACCACTTCCGGCAAACTTGCCGCATGGCTCAAAAAAGGCGGACACCGACCGATGCTGGTTTCCGTCGACGTGTATCGCCCTGCCGCGCGCCAGCAGTTGAAGGTCGTAGCTGAAGCCATCAAAGCCACGCTGTATGAAGGCAAGGTTGAAAACGCCGATACGCCGACGGTCGAGCGGCTGGCCAAAGAAGCGCGCAAGGAAGCCATCAACAGCGGCTGCAATTTCCTGATCGTCGATACCGCCGGCCGACTGCACATTGATGACGAGTTGATGTCAGAGATGCAGTCACTCAAGAAGATTTTGAACCCGCAGGAGATTTTGTTTGTCGCCGACGCGATGACCGGCCAGGACGCGGTGCGCTCCGCCGACGAGTTCCACAAAAAGCTTTCCATCACCGGCGTGGTGCTCACCAAAATGGATGGCGACGCACGCGGCGGCGCCGCGCTGTCCATACGCCAGGTTACCGGCCAGCCGATTAAGTTCATCGGCGTGGGTGAAAAGTATGACGCCCTGGAGCCCTTTCATCCTGACCGCATCGTCGGCCGCATTCTGGGCATGGGCGACATCCTGACGCTGGTCGAAAAAGCGCAGGAGAACGTCGACCAGAAGAAAGCCCAGGAGTTCGCGCAGAAAGCGCTCGGAGGAGAAGGCTTCTCGCTGGAAGACTTCCGCGACCAGCTCCGCCAGGTAAAAAAGCTGGGATCGTTGCAGAGCGTGATCAAAATGCTGCCCAGCATCGGCCCGTTCGCCAACATGCAGAAGGCCGCCGATTCAGTGGATGAGGGCCAGATCACGCGCGTGGAAGCCATCATCAATTCCATGACGGCTAAAGAGCGCCATCATCATGAGATCATCAACGGCAGCCGGCGCAAACGCATTGCCCGCGGTTCCGGCACCAGCGTCCAGGAAGTGAACCAGCTTCTGCGCCAGTATTCCCAGATGCGCAAAATGTTTAAGGACATGGGCAAGTCCAGCTTCAGCCGCAAGCTGGCCGGGATGAAACTGCCGGGCATGATGCGGTAGTTGCTTACCACTGATTTTCACTGATGACACTGATCAGGATTTGGCCGCGAATCAACGCGAAAGAACGCGAATCAAAATCGTTTCAGCAAATTCGCGCCAATTCGCGTGTATTCGCGGCTAATCGGTTCTTCTCCGTACCTCTGTGGTGGATTTTGATTTCCATGGCTCTTTTATTTAAATAGCTTAGAAATGCTCTTGCAGCTCTACAAATTTTTCCACTTGCAGCAGCTTCAGCCCCTCTGGCGCAGGGTTTACGGTTTCATGTTCCAGCGCCCACGTGAGGTCATGCGGCACAAAGACGGCATTGATGCCCGCCGCCAGCGCCGGATTGATATCTGACCTTGGGCTGTTGCCAACCATCCACGTGGTCTGCGGCTCGAACTCATACTTGGCGATGATCTCCTTATAAGCAGATTCCGTCTTCTCCGCCACAATCTCCACGGCGGCAAAATATTCCTTGATCCCGGAACGTTCCACCTTGCCCGACTGCTCAGTGAAATCGCCTTTGGTCATTACCACCATGTGGTGGCCCCGGCCTAAAAGATAGTTCAGCGTCTCCGGCACGCCGGCAATCAGTTCGATTGGGTAGTTCAATACCTTGTGAGCAAAACCCCAGATGAACTCATGCAGCTCCGGCGTGACCGGCTTTTCTGCCAGACGCTCAAAACATTTCACCAGCGAATGAGAAAAGCTGTGCGATCCGTAGCCGCGCTCCAGGACTGTCTCGCGCTCAACCTCATACAGAAATTTTCGAACTTCGTCCGGCGAAAGGTGCTGATGGTTCAGCCGCTCGATAAAGTCGGCAATCGCCTGGTCAAAATAGACGTTATTCTCCCAGAGTGTATCGTCGGCGTCTATCAGCAACGTTTGGGAAAGCATCGTGAGTAATGATAAATGGGAACATCCACCACCGAGGCACGGAGACACGGAGAAAACCAAGACAAGATGGCAAAGGAGTCAGTCCAAAAGATTCTCTGGGAAGCTTTGTATTCCCACGGCTGCTCGCGGACGGAACGATAACCTCAACTGCTAGATAACCTCAACTGTTGTCAGAACGGTGGTTGGATCACCCGACTCATCTTACTTGCTCTTCTCCATACCTCCATGTCTCCGTGGTGGGTGTTTCTCATGATCCAGGCTGCTAGAATCGTGCCTATGAAAATAGAACGCTGGCTGTTGGCACTTATCTTCACAATGATTCTTCCGGGGACACTGTTGGCGCAGGCGGGACGACGGGCTGCGCCTCCACCCAAGACCGCCGATAAATGTCTTTTGAAAGAGAACGTGAATGAAGATATCGCCGCGCAGGTAAACAAGTTCAAGCTTGTATCCATGCCCTTCAGCGTGAACGGCCTCACCGACAATGAACGCAAGATGGTTTACAAGCTGGTGGAAGCCTCGCAGTTTCTGGAAAGCATTTACTGGCGCCAGAGCGACCCCAAAGGGCTGGAGCTATACAAGCGACTGCTCGGCTGCAATCAGGTAATGAATCAGAAGATCCGCCGCTTTCTGATGATCAACGGCAGCCGCTTTGATCTGCTGGAAAACCAGAAGCCATTCATCGGCAGCGACCCGTTTCTGCCCGGCCACTCTCTCTACCCTGCGGGAATTACGCGGCAGGAGATAGAAACGTACGTCGCGAAGCATCCGGAAAAGAAGGCCCAGATTTACAGCCCGTTCACGGTGGTTAAGCGCCAGGGCGGCGAGCTGGTTGGCGTTCCTTATCACGTTGAATACAAGCCATGGCTCATGGGAGCGGCAAAGGCCCTGCGTGAGGCCGCGACGCTGAGTCCCGACAAGGCCTTTGCCGGCTTCCTGCGCCTGCGCGCCGACGCGCTGCTCACCGACGACTACTACAAGAGTGACATCGCCTGGCTCGACCTGGAGAACCCGAAGTTCGACATCATCTTTGCCCCGTATGAAACCTATCTCGACGACCTGTTGGGCGTGAAAACTTCCTACGGCGCGGCAGTCATGATCCGCAATCAGGAAGAAAGCGCCAGCCTGGACACTTTTAAAAAATACGTCCCGGACATACAGGACGCGCTGCCGCTGGCCGCCGAAGACCGGCCGTCGCTGCAGGGCAAGAGCACGCCCATGGAAGTAATGGACACGCCGTTCCGCGCCGGCGACCTGCGCCACGGCTATCAGGCCGTAGCGGACAATCTGCCGAACGACCCGCGCATCCATCAGGAAAAGGGCACCAAAAAAATCTTCTTCAAGAACTTTATGGACGCGCGCGTGAATTATGTGGTGCTGCCCATCGCCAAGCAACTGATGCGGGAAGACCAGGCCGCCCTGGCCAGCATGGAAGGCTATCTGGCCGTGGTCTTGATGCATGAAATCTGCCATGGCCTGGGACCGGCGTATGCACGCACCAGCGCCGGCCAGGCGGACATCCGAGAATCCATCGGGCCGACGTATTCTGGTCTGGAAGAAGCCAAGGCAGATATCGTCGGCCTGTTCGCGCTGAACTGGCTCATGGAAAAAGGCGTGATACAGAAGGAGCAAGCCAATGGCTTCTACGCTTCGCACGTAGCCGGCATCTTCCGCACCGTACGTTTTGGCGTGGCGGAGGCCCATGGCCGCGCGGAGATGATGGAATTCAACTACCTAGCCGAACAGGGAGCTATCGCCTACGATCCAAAGATCTCAAAGTATGCAATTGATTTCACAAAGATGCCGCAAGCCATTGCCATCCTGGCCAAAGAGCTGCTGGAGATAGAAGCCACGGGCGACAGGAACCGCGCTGAGCAATGGTTTAAAAAGTATGATTCCATGCCAGCTGAGTTAAAATCTGCCTTAACGAGCGTTAAAGATGTGCCTGTAGACGTTGACCCCGTCAGCGCGTTTGGAGAGCAGATTCAATGAGGCCCACACAGGAAGCGCAAAATCCGGAAGAACGCCGCAGATTTGAACGGGTGGATATCGCGCGCCAGTCGCAAGTGCTGGTGCTGGACGCCAAAAGCCGCAAAGCCGGCGTGCTTCGCCAATTGGCGCGCGGCGGCTTCATGATGGAGCCCGAACATCACTACAACGAAGACAGCAAGATTTACAGTTTCACCATCCATGAACCGACCGAAGACATACGCGTGCGCGTGAACGCGCGGCTGCGTTTTTCCGATCAGCAGTATGCAGGCTTTGAATTTGTTGATCTTGATCCCCAGGCCGCGGTGGACATAGGGCAGATTATCGGCAAGTATTACGAACACACCAAGGTGTAGGAATCGCCGACATCGCACGTAATCGCCGGAATCGCGCGTCATCGGAAAAGCGACCTCACCGCGGAGACGCGGAGAAAGCCCGTAAAACGTAAGCATGGCAAGACCCCTACCATTCGTTTTGTATTTCTTCCATACGCCTGAATTATTTCCGATCCGCGCTCATCGGCGGAAATCCGCGGTAGAGGTTTTTCTACTTTTCTCCACATCTCCGTATCTCCGCGGTGAGCCTTCGGTTAGCTATTGAGATTGCGGCGATCGCGAGCGATTACGGCGATTACATATCCAGCGCCGGTTCCCTGCGGAAGCGTACGGCGTAATTAGCCAGGCGGTTGGCTTCCCGATTTTGCTCGCGCGGGATATGAGAAATGCAGAACGTTAGCGTGTGGGCGAGTTTGCGGCACATCCAGTGAAGAGAATAAAGGCGGGGGCTGCGGCACAGGTATTCGCCGGTCATCTGTTTCACCACCAGCTCTGAATCGCTGTAAACGCTAAGCGAAGTGGCATTCAGGGAGATGGCGTGCTGCAAGGCTTCCAGCAGTGCCGCATATTCAGCCACATTGTTGTCATGATGGCCAATCCACTTGGCAATCCGGATCATTTCCCCATCCGGCTTCTCAATCAGCACCCCAATGCCGGATGGCCCCGGACTACCGTGGGAACCACCGTCGACATAGGCGATGAGATCTGGCATCTCTGTTTGTAAGACACACAATGACGCACAATGGGTTGTGCAGTCAAGAACATCGTTTGGTTTCCATGCACCTCAGACCAATCCCATTCGTTCCGCCGTTCTGTGGAAACCCTTGTGGAAAACAAGGAAAGCAGCCAGCGCGGCATTTTTTAACCTCATTTTAACTGGGCTTTTCACGGTAGGAATCTGCGGAAAAAAATCTGCATTTGCACAAATCACGGGCGTTGACTTTTCCCGGTCTTCCATTAGGATTGCTCACGTCGACGGTCGAAAGGGTTAGTCAAAATAAACAGTGGCTGATCCGAAGTAGACTGGGTGACCAGGTTCAGTGGAGCAATCCAGTGAACACCCGGACCCGAAAAAACCGACAAGCTCTGCGAGGGGCAGGTCGGGGTAAGGGACTGCGAAAGCAGTGGTCGCATCAAGGGCTGTGACGGTACATGCATCCACGTTGTTAGCTCCCTCGCAGGAGCTGGCGGCTAGAGCATAACCAATGTCACAGCCTTTACTATTTTGGCGTAACGAAGCAAGATCCGCCTGAACCTCCTCACTTTTAAAATGATACCCTCCTTAGAAGATTCTCCTAATCCAAGTGGTTGTCATTTCATGGTCGAAGCATCTTCACGTTATATCTTCTAGCTCATTACAGGAATGGCAGTTTCCGTTCCTCATCAAGCTTTTATCCGACCCATACCAGACAACATATTTTTTCTGTTCCGTGCGTCCTTCCCTCGTGTCTAATCGAATTAGCAGCTGGGAATTCGCTGGCAGGATGAGCTGCGGCGCTTCGGCCCCGTTCTCATTTTGTTTTGAAATCCATGGCTGCGCTCCTTGGGGTTTCAGGTCGGCTCCTGAAACCCCTTTTTTTTCGATACCGCACATGGCACCCCCATCCAGCCAACTTAAAATGGAGGTACTGTCGTAGACCGCAGTACGTTTCAAACGCTCCTTGTGTCAAGCCGGACACGCAGTGTTTGACCTGACACGTTACGAAGCATATCTCCAACAAATAAAGTTCGTGGAATCAGTATCTTCGTCTCCGGCAGCAATCATGCAAGAGAACAGATTCAACACGAGAAGTGCGACGACCTGTCCAATCATGGCGTCTTTACTCTGAATCGGCTGCCGACAAAGACCGTATCAAGCGTCTCGCGCTCAGAGGTTGAGATGAAGTTCGATGAGAGTTGTCCAGTATCACCGCCAGGTGCGACCTATAGCTCCGGGTTCCTTGGTCCTGCATTTCATCGGAGCCGGAAGAAACTCCCGGGGCCGCCATCAACCCATGGCAGTTCGTGGAAGAATCGCACCTGAACTGGACTGCTGCCAAACGGGCGTTTCCTGCGGCCTGGCTGCCACTCATTTTCGTTCTGGGCCCTGTGGTGGCGCCCGGGCGAAGTGGATGGCACCAGAGTGAGCCAGACCGCAGGGACACGTCCCGGCACAAAACGACGCGCAATTCGTCCAGTGCAATCAGAGGTTCAGAAGGGTTTTCCCCGATTGCCATTTACATCGTTTTCCAGTCAAATTAGAAGCTACACTCAGCTTCCATTCATGTTGAAGACCGCATTGAGACCATGGTTTTGTGCGCTCCTGTTTATCGGCGTGGCGGCTTCAGCAGCCGCGCAAGACGCGCCATCCCTTCCTGCCTCTGCGACTGAATTCGCCCAGCTGATTCTCTTGCGCAGCGGATCGCCTTCCGCGCTCGCCGTGACTTTTCAGAATCTGTCTTCACTCCCGCCGGAAACACAGGAAGCGATCCAGAACGCCATCTTCAACGCATTTCGCGCCGCCAATGTCAGGCTGGTGAAACCGGAACAGGCCACGGCTGACGTCCACGTAACTTTTTCTGAAGACTGGCAAGGCTACGTCTGGATCGCAAAGATCCAGCAAGGGCCAGCCAGCCAGTTGGTAATCAAAAAATTGCCTCGGCAGCAGAGAGCACAGTCATCGCGTGCTCCCACGATCACGATCCGCAAAATCCTGGTGTGGCAGCAGGATTCGCCCATGCTGGATTTTTACCAGGACAACCAGAACCTGCTGCTGCTGGAGCCGGGGCAGATTTCTCTGTACTCCAGCGACTCAGGACAGTGGCGCCTGCGGCAGACGCTGGGAATCCCGCACCAGAACCCGTGGCCGCGCGATATGCGTGGACGGCTGGAGGTACATGGCAGCGAGATCAACGCCTTTTTGCCCGGCATGCGATGCACGGGGAAAATTTCGCCGCCTTCGCTGGATTGCCGCGCCAGCGACGATCCCTGGCCGATCGACCAGGGACTGGTTGCGTTCTTCAGCCCGCGGCGCAACTTCTTCAGCGGACTGCTGGCGGGGCAAAGTGCAGGCGCGTCGGTGACGCCTTTCTTTTCTGCGGCAGCGTGGCAGAGCGGCGATCAGCGGCTATGGCTCTTCACGGGTACTGACGGCCATGCACGGCTTTTTCAGAACGAGCTGGCCTCGCCCGTGGCAACGTTCAATGGATGGGGAAGCACACTGGCGGCGGTGCACTCAACCTGTGGCACAGGCTGGCAGCTCATGACAAGCTCTCCTGCGGAGACAACCCGGCCTGACAGCATTCAAGCGGTGGAAATCTCCGGGCATGACGCCTTGCCGGTGAGCGCGCCCGTGGATCTCTCCGGCACGGTAGAAGCATTGTGGACCGCGGGCAATTACAACCAGGTGGTGAATGGAGTACTGCTCTCACAGACATCAGGAAAGTATGAAGCGTTCACTCTTACAGTGGTTTGCAATCAGTAGCCTTGCTCTGATCGCGGCAGCGGCGTGCGGCAGCTCACGCCCGCGCTATGGCGGCACTGTGCGCGTGCTGCTGCATGACCGCGTGATGTCTGTGGATCCGCTCAGCGATGAAGATCATCCGGTAACGCGGGACAGGCTTGCGGCGCTGGAATTTGAAACGCTGACTGCACTCGACGCTCAAGGGCGTTTGCGCTCCAGCCTTGCCGTCTCATGGCATTCGGACCAGTCGAAACGCATTTGGCAGTTCCGGCTGCGACTGGCGAATTTCCAGGATGGCACGGTGCTGACCGCGGCCGACGTTGCAGTGAGTCTGGCAAAAAGCAATTCGGCATGGAAATACTCGGCGCCCGACCGGCAGACCGTGTCGATCGAGGCCTCTTCGCCGGTCCAGCAAATGCCGTCAGTGCTGGCGCTGCCCAGATATGCGATCGTCAAACGGCAAATGGACAACAACACGGCCGTGCTGATTGGCACCGGCAGCTACAAACTCTCACAGTGGCAGGCGGGCGAACGCGCTCAGTTTACCGCCAATGAAGACTACTGGGGCGGACGCCCATTCGCCGATATGATTGAATTTCAAATGGGCGCATCTCTGCGTGAGCAGCTTATGGACCGCCAACTGGGCCAATACGCGGCGACCGAGTTGAGCATGGACCAGATTCGCATGGTGGAGCAAAGCAACCAGACGCTAACGCTTTCACGGCCCGCCGATCTTCTGGCGATCGTATTTCTTCAGCCTGACTCAGGCGGAAAACCGGGCAAAAGGCCGGTAGACGCGCGCGTGCGCCAGGCACTGAGTCTCGCCATGAACCGCGCGGCCATCAGCAATGTGATCTTCCAGCGCAGAGCTATAGCCGCCTCGGGCCTGCTACCCCAGTGGCTCACCGGCTATGAGTTCATGTTTGACGGCGCCATCAATATAGAACGCGCCCGCGAGCTGCGCGCGGACGCGGCCGCTTTTGTCGTGATCAACCCCATCGCCCTGGCCTATGATTTTTCCGATCCGCTGGCCAAGCTGGTGGCGGAGCGCATCGCCGTGGACGCCCGCGAAGCCGGGATCGTAGTGCAGCCCTACGCCGAATCGCATATCAACAGCAAAGCGGCGCGGGCGCAGATCAATGCGGACGCCGTCCTGCTGCGAGTGCCGTTGCAGGCACTCGATCCGGCGGCAGCGCTGGCGGCGCGCATCGATGACCTTGGACTCTTCCAGGAAAGCGCCTCAGCCATTCTTGCCGCGACCCGGCCTGAAGATCTTTTCGAGCTCGAACGCAAAATGGTGGAGAGCAATCGCGTAGTCCCGGTGGCGCATGTTCCCCAGGCGCTGTGGCTGAACACCACCACGCATAACTGGCAGCAGTTGGCGACCGGTACATGGGACCTTGACCAACTCTGGGTAGAAGGAGCGCGATAAATTTGACCCTGAAGACCAAGCTGCTTCTCCTGGTGACGCTGAGCATTACCGCAAGCGTGGGGGCCGTGGCATGGCTGATTGAGGAGCGCGCACATGTGGCGTTCCGCCAGGTGGAACAAGAGCGCACCTCTACGCTGGTCAACCAGTTCCGGCGCGAATTTGAGCATGAAGGCCAGGAGATCGCCCGCAGCATGGATACGCTCGCCGGGTCCGATGCCATGCTGCGCATGGTGACGGAACTTTCAAACGGGGCGGAGACGAACTACGTCAATCAAGCGGCATCGAATGCGGCGGAGCAGCGGCTGGATTTCCTGGACATCATTGCTCCGGACGGCGCGATTATTTCGTCGGCCCACTGGCCAGCGCGTTTTGGATACAAGCAGCGCTGGTTTCTGGATCTTCCCGCTCCCCTTCCGCAGCAGGCTTTCCTGAAACATGTAGAAACGCCGCAAGGCAACGTGCTGGCCATGCTCTGTTTACGGGCCATTCATGTGCACGGCCTGAATTTTTATCTAATCGGCGGACGCAAGCTGGATGTGGTGGTGCAATCGCTCACGGCCCCCGAAGGGTTGCGCGTCTCGATTTTCAGCGTTCCCGAGCAAGGCGCCGGCGAGCTGATTGGCCCAGGCAAAGACAGTTTCGATCCGGGAAGAGTAATGCCGCTGATCCGGAAAGTTCTGGACCAGCATCGCGAAGGGTCGATGACGGTGGACCTGGGTGCGGCGCAGGGAGAGGAAGAGATTGTGCACGCCATTCCCCTGCCGGGCTATACAGACCGCGTTCCGGCGGTGCTGCTGGTGAGCAATTCACTGGAGCAGGAACTGCTGCTGGAGAGACGCATCCGCAATATCAGCCTGGCGATTGCCGGAGTGGGCGTTTTCATCGGCGTGGTGATCAGCGGAATTGTTACCGCACGGTTCAGCCGGCCCATCAGGACGCTGGCGGATGCGGCAACGGAGATCGGCCATGGCAATTGGGACGTCCGGGTGGAAACCTCCGGCAAGGACGAGATCGGAAAGCTTGCCGTGGCCTTCAACCAGATGACGGAAGAGCTGATGGGCCAGCGTGAGCGCCTGGTGCAGAGTGAACGCGTTGCCGCATGGCGCGAGCTGGCCAGACGCCTGGCGCATGAATTGAAGAATCCGCTCTTCCCGCTGCAAATCACGGTGGAGAACCTGCTGCGCGCGCGGCAGAATTCACCACAGCAGTTTGACGAGGTCTTTCAGGAGAGCACGACCACGCTGCTGGCCGAGATTGCCAATCTGAAGACGATCATCGGTCGCTTTAGCGATTTTTCCAAAATGCCCGCGCCACAGCTTCAGGCCGTGGACCTGAATGAACTGGTCCGCAGCGTGGTGCACCTCTTTCAGGGGCAGCTCAATCGCGATTCGGGACGGATTGAACCCAGGCTGCAACTGGGCGACGTGGCGCAGGTGAGCGCCGACCCTGTGCTGCTCCGCCGGGTGATCGAGAACCTGGTGCTCAACGCGATTGATGCCATGCCCAAGGGCGGCACATTGACTTTCCGGACCATGACCACAAGCGACGATCGGTTCGCCGTGTTTGAACTTGGCGATACGGGCGCCGGCCTGACGGCAGAGGAGTGCGGGCGGCTCTTCACTCCTTATTACACGACCAAGCAGCACGGCACCGGACTGGGACTGGCGATTGCGCAATCGGTCATCAGCGACCACCACGGCAGCATCAGCGTGAGCAGCCAAAAGGACCATGGGACAACGTTTCACGTGGAGCTGCCGGTGTGGGACGGTGCGGATGGTAGCAAGGATGCAGAGGCCTTGTGAGGTTTTTATCTGAAATCCCGAAAGTGAGGAACAAGCCGATGGAAGAAGAGGAGCCGCGAATTAACGCGAATGAATACGAAAGAAAACATTGGGGCTTGTGCCATGACATCGTCGAAGTATTTTTTGCTGTGTACAATGAACTCGGCTTTGGGTTTTTAGAAGGCGTCTACGAGGAAGCATTGTCTTTGGCCCTTGTTGAGGCTGGATTTAAAGTTGCCCGACAAGTACAAACCCCAATTTGGTTTCGCGGACGGAAGATCGGTGAATACAAGGCTGATCTAATCGTCAACAACGCTGTTTTGTTAGAGTTGAAATCTGCACGAACACTGGAACCAGCACACGGGGCTCAAGTCCTAAACTACTTGAGGTCGACTGACATTGAAGTCGCTCTTTTATTAAATTTGGACCAAAGCCTCACTTCAAACGTTTTGTTTTTGAGAAGGAAAGGAAAGGAAAGGAATTCGTGTTCATTCGCGTGCATTCGCGGCAAAAAAGGGAAGCGCATGATCCCACGAGAAGTTTTTGTTCGCAATAGACCTCGCTACGCTCGAGATTTCAGAAAAAAGGCCAATGTGGGAGACCTGGGCCTCGATCCGCGGAAAAGAAATCACTATGAAAGCTAACCTCCTCATCATCGATGATGACGCCAATACGCTGGCGTCGCTTTCCCGCGCCTTCCGCCTGGCGGGGCATGAGGCGACGGTCTGTGACAACCCGGTCAAAGCACTGGAAATCATCAAGGCAGAAAAGTTTGACGTGATCTTTTCTGACGTGGTGATGCCCGCGATGAACGGGCTGGCGTTGCTGGAGCAGATTAAAGCCGCGGGCGTGACTACGCCTGTGGTAATGATGTCCGGACAGGCGCATATTGAAATGGCGGTAAAAGCCACGCGGCTGGGCGCGCTCGACTTCCTGGAAAAGCCGATTTCCACGGACAAGCTGCTGCTCACGGTACAGAACGCGCTGCAACTGGAACGCCTGAAACAGGAAAACCAGCAACTGCGGCAGCAACTGGGCAGCGGAGGCATTGTTTATACCGGCGAGAAAATGCGCAAACTGCTGGTGCAAGTGGAGCGCGTCGCGGCGAGCGAGACGCGCGTCTGCATTCTGGGCGAGACCGGCACAGGTAAAGAGTTGATCGCGCGGACGATCCATGAAAAAAGCCAGCGCCATGCCGGATCGTACGTCACGCTGAATTGCGCGGCCGTGCCGGCGGAATTAATCGAGTCAGAGTTGTTTGGGCACGAAAAAGGATCGTTCACCGGGGCGGCCTCGCGGCACATTGGCAAGTTCGAGCAGGCCACGGACGGAACGCTGTTTCTGGATGAAATTGGCGACATGCCGCTGGCCATGCAGGCCAAACTACTGCGCGTTCTGGAGCAGGGCGAGGTAGAGCGCATTGGCGGAGACAAGCCGATCAAGGTCAACGTCCGCGTGGTAGTGGCCACACATCAAAAACTGGAAGAACAAGTGAAGCAGGGCAATTTCCGCCAGGACCTGTTCCACCGCATCTTCGTTTTTCCCATCGTGCTGCCACCACTACGCGAACGTCCGGAAGACATACCGGCGCTGGCCGCGCATTTTGCCGCGCAGATCGTCAAGCAGAATAACTGGAAAGAAATCACGTTTACGCCGGAGGCATTGCAGGCTTTGCAGGCACATGCGTGGCCGGGAAATATCCGCGAGCTGCGCAACGTGGTGGAACGATTGCTGCTGTTTGCCGAAGGCGATGCGGTAACTCCGGCGACCGTGCAGGCGGCGCTGCCCACGCAGGCCGGCGGCGACGGAAGCGCGCCTTCTTTCGGAAGCGGGACATTGGGAAGCGGAACATTGGGAAGCGGGACGTTGGCCGAGCGCGTGGAGCAGGTGGAGCGGCAGGTGATCCTGGAAGAGATCAAGCGCCATCATCAAAACATCACCAACACGGCGAAAGCGCTGGGTCTGGAACGCAGCCATCTTTATAAGAAGTGCCAGCAGTTGGGAATCGACCTGAAAGAGGTGCGAAAAGAATAGCGCTCAGCAGTCAGCGATCAGTACTCAGCGTTCAGCTTCAAGCTCTGCCCTTCACATCATCTTTTATTTTTTATTTTTGCGGATGGAAGCAACCCGCAAGGTACCCGCGCAGGGATTCAACCCGCCAGCAGGAATGCAACCGTGCGGCTGCGGGCCGCGTCACACTTACATAATAAGATGGATAGCCTAGCCAGGCTAAGGTACACAGAGACTCTGACGGATCATTCGCATTGGCCGTGGCTCACGGGCAGTTTTCGCTAAGAGACAAACTGCGCTTCTCCCTGCAAATCCCAAGCCCGAGCGGCGATTGTCCGCAGATAAGAGTACGCCTGGGGAGAAACTGTGCAAGGACGATTCCATTACCCAAGCCAGGCTTAAGGTGTAAAGGAGGCGAAAGATGAAACGCATAGGAATTATCAGCACCGCGGCGCTGTTTGCGGTTTTTGGGTTCACGGCAGCCGCCCGCGCGCAGGACCACGACCAGGACGCTGCTCCTGACCATCATCAGGAAGATGGCAAGCCAGCAAAACAGAATCCTGAGCAGGACAAGGCGGCCAAGCCGGAGCATCAGGAACAGCGCCACGATCAGGACAACCAGAACGACAAGCAAAATAAAGAAAAGATGGAGCGGCAAGAGCAACATCAGGAGAAGCAGCCAGCCGCACAGAACCAGGAGCAGGAGCAGCAAAAGAAAGAGAACGACGAGCGCGAGAAGGCTGGGAAACCCGATCAGCAGAGAGAAGACCAGCGCATGAACGACCAGCAGCGCCGCGACGAGCAACGGAACAATGAACAACAGAACAACGATCAGCATCGCGTACAGCAAGACAACCGGCAGGCACAGCCGGAACACCGAGCCAGCGCGAGCGAACAGCAGAGCGCATGGCATGAACATCGCGCGCACACCTGGCAATCGGAACATCGCTCGTGGCAGCAACGCGGCGGATACCACGGGTTCCGCATTCCGGAGGACCGTTTCCGTGTCGCGTTTGGCCCAGCCCATCCGTTCCGGATCGTGAGCTTTCCGGTGGTGGTGGTTGAAGGATTCCCCCGCTTCCTGGTAAACGGCTTCTGGTTTGAGGTGGTAGATCCGTGGCCGGAGTATTGGTCAGATAACTGGTACGAAAACGACAATTGCTACATTGACTACTACGATGACGGGTACTACCTGACGGACGTCCGGTACCCGGGCGTGCGTCTGGCGGTGAACGTGTTTGTGCAGTAGTGGGCCATGCGCGCATTGGAGGCAGCCGGCTGAAGAGCCGGCTGTTTCTTTTCCAGCAGAATTTGAGGCAACTCCCGGATTGGCTGCTAGCTCAATGCGGACGGCAGCGGAGCATATCCCTCGGGTCCTGCTCGCAGGCTGAAGAAAGGGTAGTAGTTCAGTTTGATAAGGATTCATCGCTGGCGCGATGAACGTCTGCCCGAAGGCCCGCGATTCGCAAGCGAGTCGCTAGACGCTGATACACAGCAGCGGGTCAATTTCAGATGAAATGACCCGCTGCTGGCAATCGGCCGAGGCGTATGCGAAACTTGAACGCGGGGCCTGTAGCTCAACGGTTAGAGCAGCAGACTCATAATCTGTTGGTTGTAGGTTCGAATCCTACCGGGCCCACCAAAACCGCATTTTTACTGTGTTTCCCGTTTGGCATAAAGCAGACTTGGTAACAAGTGGTAACAACTGGCCCGCTCACATCACGAATTGAGCGGCCCGTTTATTTAGTGGCCCGCTGAAATTCTCAGTGGTCACATGTGTGTAAGTGGCTAGGGTTATGGCGACATTGGCGTGTCCCAAGATTTCAGAGACGGCCTTTGCTGAAACACCGTCGTTAATCAATCCCGTTGCAAGCGTATGCCGAAAGTCGTGCCACCCACTCAGTTTGATTCCCAATTCACGCGCTGCTGGCTGCACATACCGCCGCAGAGCATTACCGGGATTAACCGGGCTTCCGTTCCCAGCAGTAAAGACCCACTCACTTTCACGGCCAAGAGTTTTTAGGCGTGCTAACAAAACAGCGGGCACAGGCAGAGAACGCTTTGACTTGTCCGTTTTGAGTGTATCGGCCTTACCTTCGTAAATGCGCCGTTGCACATTCAACATTTCGCCGTCAAAGTCAGACCACTTAACCGCGACCGCTTCCCCGATTCTCAGACCCGTGAGTGCGAGAAAGATAATCAGCGTCGCGTAGGGTTCCTCTAACTCGCCTGCAATCGCCGTCACTTGTTCTGGCGTCAATACATTGCGGACGATCTTCCGGCCCGTGCCGAGAGGCAGTTTCACCCCGATGCACGGGTTTTTCTCCAGCCATCCATGTTCAACAGCGAACCCTAGAACAGTGCTGAGACTCGAACGCAATTCCCGAAGGGTGTTTTTAGCGTACATCGCACCTTTGGCCGCTAGGAATTTCTGTATTTCATATCGGTCAATAGAGCTAATCGGGATTGTTCCGAGTGTGGGCAGAATGCGCGAACGGAGAGAATGGGTGTAGACGTTCGCGGTTGAGTGTTTGAGTGTCGGCACCACAGCACCTTGCCAGCGTTCCACCAGCTCATTCAGATTCATTTCCGTTTTTGGCTTGCTGCTGAGTGTCATGTGCTTTTGCAGTTCTTGGACTGCGGCATGTTTGGTGGGCAACTGCGCCAGCGTCCCTAATCTAACTTTGCGCTGCCGTCGCACCACAGTGCCGTTCGTTTTTTTGACATCTTCGCGGAACACGCCGAACCACACTTTCGTTTTGCCGAGTTTGAATACACTACCGTTCTGATACCGTCTCTGAGTCGGTTGCATTGTTGCCTCTCCCAGAGACTTTCCACCGCCGTGAACAATACCAGTAAAATTGCGTAGCAGCAACGGAGAATCGAAACGTACAAGGCGACCAACGCGTACACAGGGCAGTTCATGGGCGTGGCGACGCACCCACGACTGGGAAACACCTAAAAATTCTGCGGTCTTGCTAACGTCAAAAAGCTGCGCCGAAGCAGGAATGTGCGCAGGTTCGCGCAGCGGTTCAAGCTGTGATTGCAATGTGGAACGACCTTAGGAATTAGACGGTGTTTGTTGTTGCGATTTAATCTGCAAATCTGTAATCTCTTACAAATGGCGAACGAAAATCAGACGCCCGCGCCGACATCAAAGCCCCCGGCCAACAACCCCGGCAGTAATCTTCCGGCGCGTAACCCACGAGTCCTAGAGCGCGGCGTACCTCCTGGCAATGTCGAAAAGAGAAACGGCTAGCAAAAGCCACGCAGCTAACATCAAGAATTCGGCTTTGCGAATCGCAGCTGTTTTCTTCTGGTAAGCTACGTCTAAAGATTCGTGGACTCCCCACATCGTCAAAATGTGATAACGGCGCAATCTCTCGCCGGATTCTAAGCATTCTTTCTTCATCCATTCATCCGGTGAAAGCCAGTCCGTCTTTTTTAAACGTAGGCTTAGCACCGCAACAACAGCAGCGAGGAACAATAAGGCAGTGGCTACCATCGGAAGTAGAATATGCCAACTGTGCTCATTGCCAGCCCACATTTTTGCAGTGGACGCCAGAAGCGCTACAACCCCACCGGCATATCCGGCCATTGCGCCAGCCTTGGAGTCGGATTTATTTAGACGCTCAACGGCATCATGGAGCAAGGTCTGCCCAAATGAGTAGAGTTCATCTGTGACCTTTGTGTCTTCGTATGAAGCTAGTCGCTCTCGAACTTGCTGCTCAGAAATGTCTGTTGTCATTTTCGCGATCTCCTTTTCGTCGAAGTTTATATTACCCGCCGATTGTTTAAAGACCCTGTACGACCGCCGCTTTACCGCAGCGTACCGCGCATAATCCCGCTGTTCTCCGCTGCCCGTTGTTCTTTCACTTCGGGGCATAGCCACAACCGAATTCGTGTGTCCTCTCGCGGTTGCTCACTCCGTCTATTGCGTTGCTGCCTGATTTTCTTTTTCTCTGAGTGGTGCCGATGCCGGGACGGGCGCAAGTGTTTGGAAATTTGATGCAGCCCAGCGTTACGCCACGCCTTGCCCAGCATCTCGCGCAATTCCGCGTCTGCACTTACTACGCCGCGCTCCGCTGATTTTTCCGCTGCTACGTATCGCGGCCAAAGGCCCGTACCGGCCAAAGCACGCGCCGCGACAAGCCAACGGCTGCACCTGTATTCTGCCTCTCTCCAAGAAACAGGCCAGCGTGGTTCAATGGAGTACATCACAATGTCAAACACGGCATCGGGTGCCGTAGCAACCGCGTTAAGAGATGCAACCACCTTCGCCGAGTCCGGTTCGTCAATCAAGGCCAGCGCCGCATCCGCTGTGGCTTCTTCCGCGCTGTACACGGGTAGCGTAGGAATGCCGGTGCGCGGTGCGCGGTAGGGTTCCGCTTCGTCTTCCGCGTCTAACTCTGGTGAGTAAGAAAAATCCTCTGGAATAGGCTGCGGGGTGAGCGTGGCCAGTTCCGTTGCGTCTTCGATGAATGCGGACAATGCCATGATGCGGGATTCCTTTCGCGGGTCGGAAATAAAAACAAAAATAGCGCCCTACACACGGGCTGTTTTTCCACGGTGTAGGGCGATGTCCGAATTGTGAATTTCAGAAATGCTTAGGCGTGGGTCTGCAAGTAGACTGCCGGGGTGAATGTGCCAACGGCCAGCAGCTTTGCGTCAAACCGTTGTGAGCACTGCACCAGCACTTGCCCAAACTCCACGTAGGGTGTAGCTTCGCGCTGCACTACGATCTGCAAAGGCGTGCGCGTCACAATGTACTGGCTTAGGTCGGCCAGAATGATGCTCTTAGAAGACACTGCAATATCCGGCAAGCTAGGACAAATCGAAATCGGTTTACCGTACAGCACTTCTTTGTCGTCAACAAAAGAAATCAGCGGCGCAGTTGTGGTGTCCTTCAATTTTTTAAACACGCCGTAAGTCTTGTCATTCATCAACCAACGGCACGCCGGGGAGTTGCGAGAGATGCGGTTAAGTGAGTAGTAAACCGATTCGATGTCTACCGCGCTCACTACGCCGCTAACCGCGCTGGTAGCGCCAAGCGAAGCCGCCGTAAGCAATCCCTGTGGTGCCGTGGTGCCGTTTCCGTTAATCAAATCAGCGCCAACGCCGCGTGCCATCGCAACGCCGAACACCTGTCCCAAAATCGTCTGCACCAGTTCAAAGCTGTCTTGCATCAATTCGATAGATACGGGCATGTTAAGGCTGCGGTACGTGTACGACGGCTTAGACACGTTCGTAATTGCCACGGTCGGAATGGTTGAAGGCGTGGTCTGCCCTGATTCTGCAACTATGGCCGCGCTTACTCCGGTGTAGTCCACTGCCGGGACAGGGAACGGCCTTCCGTGATCTCTGTCCACAAAGCTAACCGCGCTTGAGTCAAAGATGCCATCGTATTGCTTCATTTGCTGGCGAATAATCGTGCTGAAATCGAAGTCGGAAGGAACGAAAAACGCGCCGCTGCTGCCGGTCGTGCTATTCATGGCAGTACCGCGAATCTCCGCTTCCCGCTCGGCGGTCAGAATGCCGCCTTTGGTATACATCCGCGCTTCCTGCACTTTGTTTTCTGCCAAACGTGCGCGTGTCACGCCGCCGTGAACCAGGAAATTTTGCAATTCTGCTGTGTCTTTTGTGCGTTGTGAAGGTTCTTTGTAGGCTGCGCGCCGTGGCACTCCTGCCTCATCCGAAAGAGCATTCATGCGCTCAATAAACTCGTCGTTGGTGCGAAGGTTCGCTATCTTGCTAAGAATGGTGTCAACCCGCTTTAGTTCGCTACGTGATGCGTTGGGGTTGTTAACAATGGCGTCAGCTTCGGCTTGCAGCCGGGTACGCTCAGAAATGATCTGGCTATCGGTCAATGTTGTTTCACTTTTTCCGCCGTGCGGGAACCGCAGGCTATGGACTAATCAAGATGTGAGTTACGTGGAAGACGCTTAGGTGGGAGTTACAGAAGTGCTAATTTTGCTTTGGTAACTTTGCGGTGTGCAGCAAGGCGTTCCGCTTCGGTAACTTCGTCTGCACTCTGTGCAGTGACAACGGTAACCGCTACGGGTTTGCGTGGCTTGACTTTGCCGGAACGAATTTCCAAAATCTTTTTTCTAAACTCAGGTGGGCAGGACGGCGGTAAAGAAACTGCGCTCCGCACTGCAAACTGCTCTTTCATCTTGTGGCCTTTCTTCGTGGCTTGAATTTGACTATCATGGATTTTCTCGCTTGTGCAGCGCGTCGTTTGATTCGTTTAAATTCCTTCGCATTGCATACCTGCAAGTAGAGGGTCTTCCAAACGGTATCGCAGTTTTCGTCTACCACGCGCCTGTGCTGTATGCCGCGAAGCTCTAGTGTGTGGTCATAGACGAACTCTGCATAGCCTGGGTCATGCGCCTGCATTTCAAACGCGGGACGCGGTGAATTATTCGGCGCTAACATCGGTGGATAGGTAAGCTGGTGAGCAAACCGGGGAAACATCGGTAAGACTCAGGTCTACAACTTCCCTGATTACTTCGTCCGGGTCTACCGCTTCGGTGCCTGCGTAGTCACGCCCGAACATCCAATTATCAGCAAGGCAATAGAACCCGAAGCTGCATTGCGATACGTTGCCCAGCCGCACGTTTTCCAGAATGTCATTTCCCGCCGTGGTATTCGGCGGTGTGCATTCAAACGCAAGGCCCGTGCCGTCATCTTCCAGCGTGAGCGTTCCGGCTGTGTTTCTGCCCAAAATCAAGTTGCTATCGTGATTGAATAGGCAGACCACATTGGGGTCTTCCTGCAAGGCCCGATGGAATGCTCCGAAGCGTATAAACTCGCGGAAGCCGCCTAGGTCTTGCGAAAGGCTGTTGTACTTAGCAGCATGGCCGCGAATTACCTTCGGGTCTGCACCAGCCGCGCTGCGTTTTGTGGTTAGATTCGCCGCTGAAAATCTACGTTCCAACATGGAATTAGACTCCAACGCCCAGCCGTTGCGACTCACGCACAAATTCTTGGTAAATGGCTTTGGTTCCGGCTACGTCCGCGCTCTGGTAGACCACTACTGATTTTGTCACGGTCTGGATTCCGTCAACATCTTCAAAGTGGTTAATGGTGATAGTTGCGCCGTTCTCGTCGCTATCGAATTGAAGTTGTCCGTTCTGCATTTGTGTTCCGTCCTTTGTGAGATTGTGATTTTTATTTAGAACGCTTCGTTGCTATAACGCCGTGCGCCGGTCGCTTTATAACGCCAGCCAAATGCACGCCACACGAAAAACGATTCAGCGGGCGACGGGCGAAGGTGATCTAGGGCAGACAACGCAGCGTGCGCCGCGCTTTCATCGAATCGAAAAGGAAAATACGATTCCTTTTCAAGATTGGCGCGTTCCTCGTTGTGTTGACAGGCCATAACGGTTACGTCGCGTCCTGCCTCAAAAACGGCACTCTGTACGTCCTGCGCGAACTGCTCTGGTACTGGTTTCATCGGCGCTCTTTTCTTTAAAAATAGGTTAGGTAGTCGCATGTTCTGCGTAGTCCTGTAAAATTCGCGCACGATGCGCGGGTTCCAATTTGTCTTCCACGTAGCTTGCACCATGGCCAAAATAAGCCTCTTTGTCATACAGAAAGCCACGGCCAATGGGATTAGACTTAAATCCCTGCGCGTGTTTTGCATCTACCTGGGCTTGCAGGCTTGCGCGTGCCTGTCCTATGGTTGCCGCTTTGCGTGGCGTACCAATGCGAAACGCTTCGGACACAAGCCGGAAAAACTCGTCTTCCGCGTCGGTAAGGTATGGCCCGTTGTGCAGGTATACGGCTGCAAATTTAGTCCAGATAAAAGTTTCGTCTTTTTTCGTTGGGCGGTAACTATCGCTTAGCGGCATGTTCCTTTTCCAGTTCTGCAAGCAAATCGAACCCGCCGCCCTCATCTTCCGGGTTAGGCTTTGCTGGTTTGATCCGTTCCCTTGATGCCGGGGTCATGCCTAGCTGTCTGAGAAATGTCAGCAGCGTTTTCGCTTCGGTCTGTACCAGCTTTAGGCTAGGATTATCTCTATCTATTTCAACTTGCGCACCGTGCGAGTCCAGCACCTTAACCTTAATTCGCTGCCCGTTCTTATCAAGGTCTTGCTGTGCAATGATGAACCGCGAATAACTGCAAGCGTACAGCGTGAGCGCCTGCTCATCCGCAGGGGATACCGTGCCACGCGCTGCCAGATGCCCAGCCACGCGCCGGAACTCGCGCCGCGCTGCCTTGCTCATCCAACTAGGCGGTCGTGGCGTACCTGCTACGGTTTCCGATGCTTTTGCACGGCTTTTCCTACCCGAAGCGCCTGTAAGGTCATGGTATTCTGAGGTCTTCTGATTCATGGCAATAGTCTTCCGATAGGTGCTCTAACTAGCACAAAGTAAAGGCACTTACAACGCTGGTAAACTAGGCACTAACCACGGTCTAACGCGCTGGTAACTCCAATGGAATCAACAACTGTAAGTAAAAGCGTAGTAAAAGCAAGGGCAGGAATGGTTAATAATGGCGAATACGGTCAAGTAACCATTGCCTTTATAGAAAAAGCGACCGCCCTACCATCTGTTTACTTCCGACAAGCTACGGTATAACGAAGTGAACACGCTCTGGTAATGGCAAGCCTTGTTCTTCCAGCCGTGTTTTGAATGAGTGGTCGGGCTGGCAGCATCCGGCTAGGTTGCTATACTCATCCGTTCCGCCCTGTGACTTGGGTGTGATGTGATCGACAACAGTGCTTAGCGACCGCCCGCCGCATACCCAGCCATATACGCATATTGGGTCACGCGCAAGGATGGCAGGACGTGTGACTTCTCGCCAGTGATAACCATAGCCACGCGCCGCGCTTGACCCTCGATTACGGTCATACTCTTGCTTTTGTTTCTTGTCTACGTGCTGGTGATCTGCGCAGTATCCCTTTGGCACACGCTCTGGACATCCGTAGGACTTACATGGCTTCAGCGGGGCAAGTGGTGACACTATGGCTTAACCCATTCGGCGGGCGCTTGGAACTTGCTACGATCTTGCCACGCTACTAGGTCTGCTCTGACATACCCGGCCATCTCTGCCATTTGCCTAGCAGTGCCATTGCAGAAGCGCCATAGTTGCTGCGGTTCCATAGCAACGCCTTGAAACTTGAGCATACCGTGTTGCTTCTTACTGGTACGCAGGATGGCTTGCGCAGCATGAGGGCCAAACGCTCTTAGCCACATTCCCCATTGATATTCCGGCGGTAGTTTCTCCGCGTCTGTTCCAATAGCGGACAACCATAAACACTTGAGTGCTTTCTCATCTGGCGTTAATTCCATTGTATTAGTCCTTTGGGATGGCCAGCGCCGATGCGCTGCGGTACTGCTGTGCGTTCGCTGCGGTAGTTGCTAGGGGTAATACGGCGGAATTGCTTATAGGTCAAATCAGAGCGCACACGGTGCAGTTACAGCGGATAAATTAGCAGCGCGTCTCGGTATGCTTGCGCTGCGTCAATCTCCAGCGCGAATCTGCCCAGTTGCACAGTCTTGCCTTTGCTGTGAATAGTCGCTTTGTACCGCTTGCTTCGATACGGTGAGTTATCAACGTAAACGCCGGGATAAACGCTGGAAATGGGCTTGCCTTTGCGGGTCTGCGTTTTCTTGCGCCGTGGCATCGGGAATCCCTTATCTGCCAGTTAAAACCACATGAACCCGATAGCTATTTCCGGCTATTGGCGTTCCAACAAACTGCAATCCCATTGTGGCAGACTGTACGGAAAAAATGACCCAAGCACCGGCTGGAGATGAAATTCCGACAGGTGTAAGGCTTGCAATCCAGTTGTTTGCCCAGCTTCCGTCCACAAATGTGAGCGTCGCGGTAGGGTTAGCCGCTTGTCCCGTTCCCGCCGAAGCAATAGTTAAATCGAAGGCGTTATCCTGCCCAAAGATGTTTGAGACCGATGCAGTAGTACCCCAACCACTTGATAGTGCAAATGCGCCGCCCGTAAGTTGCGTTCCGTTGCCGGATGTAACACGGCGAAGTACAATATCACGTACTTTCTGGGCTTGAAGCGATAGTCCACTCCAGTACTCAAGGTTCATAGTTCCGGCGGGCTGTGCAACAAACGATTGTCCAAGCAGCCCCGTTACAGAACTGGAAACAATGCTGGTAATCGCCGTCCGCTGAAACCAATCGCGGATGTAAATATCATGTGTGGAATTTGCCGTGGCCTGTGCCACCGTGATTCCGTTGCCCGCTGTCGGCGCTGCACCTGAGGTATTTACGTCATGAAACCAGATTCCGTGCGCGTCGTTGATGGTCGCATACGGCCCAACGGTCGTTAGCCCGGCCCCGCTCTCGAAGTGCAAGCCGTTAAATTTGATACTTCCGAGCTGCCCGCTTCCGTTGCCGTCAATCTTTAGGTCGGGCTGATTGTTACCTGCGTGCTGAATTTGACAGTCGGTGAAATTTATAGATTCCAGGCCAGAAGTTGCACCGCCGCATTGAATCGTAACTGCTGGCCCACCCGCTGTAGCATTTCCGCCATCAAAATTGCAGTTATAGAAGTTCACGTCGCTGGTAAGCAAGAGCGTGCCGGTTGCTGGTGAAGTGAGAAACAACGAAGAACCGCCGCCACCATTGAATACTGTGTAAATGTCTCTGAAGTAGCTACCAGCGAATATCCCTGATATATACAGAAGACCCTTGGCAACAGTGCTTCCCGTATTAGAACGCAGTGTTAGATTCTGTGCAGAGCAAAATTCCTGCGTTCCGTCCTGCGGCCAGTTCGCAATGATCGACCGCACTGTGCAACCACTTTGTACGGTGAAATTCGCTTGGTCGCCGTTACCAACACAACCACCCGCGCCAATTCCAGAAATGTTTGAGCCGTTCCAAATGCGAATAGCATCCGTAGTGCTGCTACTAATCGTGGTGATTTGAAACCGCGTGTTCGGATTGATAAGCAACGTGACCGGCTTACCCGCAGCCCCAATGTCTAGCTGCGCGGAGATAGTGTGCACGTTTGCACCTAGTCCGGTTGCATCAACGATGCCGCCCGCAGCGGGTAGCGCCGCAATGGCCGACGCAATCCACGCCCCGGCGTTGGAACCCGACCAACCCGCAGTGTTACTATTGTCAACCATCTGAACGCCGTTGATGGCCGTGGCGGTCGCTACGCCTAGCGCCGGGGTTACCAGCGTGGGTGACGTAAGCGTTGGCGTTGCAATCGTAGGTGACGTGTCGTGTACAACCGTGCCTGTTCCGGTGTTGCCGTCAGAGAGGTCTGCACTTGACAAGGTGATTGAACCAACCCTGCCCGCTACGGAAAACACGCCGCCCGCGCTGCACATGATAGACCAATACAACGTATTTGCCACGCTGATATTGATGCTGTTCGCAATGGCAATGTAGCTGCTACCAGCCGCCGAAACAGCGTCGTTCGGGGAGTAGTTAGCAACGCTAGACCACGCGCCTCTCCAGTTTATGCGGCCTTGGCTGTAGTTTACAGGCCCGAAGTCCATTCTCGAATCCATAGTCACCGCCCCTTAGAGAATCACCGAAAACAGTTCGATGGTAGACACTACCCATTGATTGTCAAAAAACAAAGTAAGATCGTCCAAACTATCTTCCGCAAATTTCACGCGAAAATCGTAAAAACCGTCCCAAGTAAGCACCGCATTCGCAGCGGGAGCCACGTTGAAGGTAACGATTCCTGTATTGCTGAGTGAGTACGCAGAGGTTGGCGTTCCCGAAACCGAAACCACTATCGGCCCGTTTGGATTTTGAACTATATCGACATCGCCATCTGTACCAATAGGTCGCACAAGTTGAAACGTCTTGCTTACAGAATCACCTACGCCGAACTGAGCCGCGACTGCTTGGTAATCGGAAGGATCACGCAAGAGAAAATTCCCGCACTTGCCTTTGGCCCTGAAGTGCAACGCTAGCAACTGTGAAATTGGGCTAGTTACGTCATCTGCTCTTCCAAGAACTTGGGGCAGAGAGATGACAAATTTCCACTTCGGAAAATTCGCTCCGGCTATCCAGACACTTCCCTGGAAAGCTGTTGTGAGTTGTTCTATAGTGTTCCAGACGGGAGTTTTCTTCATTCCGAATGCTGGTGATAAGGTAATGGACGGCACTAGCTACCTGCCTTGGTGCTTCCCGCGTTCCCATCCGCGCCCGCCGCGCTTTTAAGTCCTGCAAGCAACCATGCAATTCGCACCTTGTCGCCTTGGCATTCGCTATGCAGCGTGAGCGAAATAACTTCGTTGTCTTCGTCTTTGGCTATGAACTTCATTTATCTAATCCTTTGCACACGCTGTGCGACGATCTTTGTTATTGAAAAGTGAAAAGCGCCCGCCGTACAAGCTGAAGGAAGAGGACAGCAAATACGGCGGGCATATTCCCACGGGTGCGTTTGTTCCTGCGGGAATGTTTGGCGGCGCTCATCCGATGCAGCGCACAATGTGCGGGTGCCACTAAGGTAGCAATCGGGTGCCGCTCAAATTGAAAATAGAAATCTAAAACTCATCCGGCCCGCAGCCATCATGCTTCTTGCGGCCTATAGTGCGACAATCGTCGTCATCCTCGCGTGGTGGCTCTGCTTGCTCATGGATTCCCGGCGGTGTGCCTTGTCTGCCATAACTAGGCAGGATGCCTTTGCTTGGCAAGAAATCACCGATGGTGGACATATTTGTCAGCGTGCGCAGTACCCGCGCCGCGTTGTATCTCACAATCTGACAAATCCACGCTGCGGCCTTGTTCGCGCTGGCGAAAGTTACCTTACCATCCGCGATCTGTTCCAAAGCGGAAACCATGCTTTCAGAAACGCAGTCTTCCGCAAGGCGATAACGCCCAATGGTACGCATAGCGATAGCGCGGCATGTGCCGTAGTTACTGGCGACGATTTCCCGCGCTTCGTCCTTCGATAATCCCTGCACAGTAGATATGTCGGAATGGCATTTTTTGATTCGTTTTGTAGAAACTTTATTTTTTAGATCTTTTTCGCGCTTTACACACGGTGCGGTTAGCTTCGCCAGTGCCACGCGGATACGACGCGGCAACCGTGGCAGCTCGCACGGTAGGTAACCCGGACTACCGTCTACAGCCGCGCTTTGCCAGATACGCCACCGATACAAATCATTTTCGATCTGCTCTGCCATCCGCCGCGCTTCATATTTGGTCATCTTGGATGCCGCTTTCAAACGCCCGAATACGGCTGTGATCTCCGCTTGTTCTTTAAAGTCTGGTTTCTTAGTGGTCATTGCGTCACCTGTGTTTCTGCCTTCAGTTTGTCCAAAGATGCCATTGCCTTTATTACATTCAAGCCCGTGCGCTGCATTACGAGGTCTAGCAGTGTTTCGCCGGTGCCCGCGCCGCATGAGTGGCAGAAATAAATGCCGTAGTTGTTCTGCGCGCCGCGCTTCGCTACGTTGATTGCCAGCGTAGGAACGCCACGACGTTTCGCATTCGCGCCGTTGCACATCGGGCAGGTGCCCAAGTGGTCGCCATTGCTGCCCAGCTTGAGAGCATCGGGCGTTGCGCCGTTCCATATTGCCGCCGCTGCCCAGCGCAGCAAAAGGTTGTCGTCATAACTTTTGCGCCGCGTTGTGGCCTTGCCTGTTTGTTGTTCTGTGATCTCGTAATATTCCAGTGGCAAGCTCTGCGGGTCGCTTGGGTTTGTCAGCGTCAATGTGATCGTGCGTTTATTTGGGCTGTTGTATTCCAGAAAATGCCTGTGTACGCCGTCAACTGGATACAGCACATAGTCAAGTGCCGCGCTCATGGTTTCGTTGCGGGCGATTCCTGCTAACTTCCGTAACTGTGCAACCGGCACAGTGATTTCTCTCTGCCCTTTCAGGTTGCAAAGCCGCACAGCCGCGACGTACACGGCCAGCGGTGCGCCGCGTAGCTCTGCCAGATAATCAATCGTGCAGGATGGCAACGCGAAATAGGGTTCCTTCAACTTGCACAGCTTTGCGCGAAGTCCTACGCGTAACCTGGCCCTCTGGCCCGGAACGTAAAGCCCCTCGCCTTTCGAGTCGCACAGTTGCCAGTCCACGGCATTAAATGCGCCGGACTCGCTGCGGTTCTGTTCTCCTATGGTCGCTATCAGTCCTTTGGTTTTTAATCCGGCAATGGCTGCTGATATTTTCCTTGGCGCGTAGCTGGTAAGTGTTGCGACATCACGCACCGTCAATTCAAATGCGCAACCACTCTGGTAATTGCTTGCTCTGGCACATGCGATTAAATATACGGCCAGTTCTGCGTAGGTTAGTTGTAATTTATTCTTCTTGAAAACGTGCGTCGGCACAGCGAAATTAGGAAGAGAACCCCACAGCGTGTCTACCAACACAAAACACCTGTAACTTGCAGCGGGGTAAGTAACTGAATAACTAACAACACTCCTGAATAAATACTACTGCTATACACATAGGTGCATATGATGGAGATGGTGTTTTTACGTAGCGTAAGCCGCTGAAAGCATTGAGCAATGCAGAGCGACGGTATGCCCGAAATTACAATTAAGATGTAAAAAAGGGCATACGGTGATTGGCGTAGGGTTGTCCCTGTCATGGGTTCTGTCCTTCTACCGCAGGTTTGCGCGGCCATCCTGCACAAAGCGTGCAAGGGTCTTCTAAATTGTGATCGTTGCCGGGGCTGGATTTGACATGTTGCGCATACACGCGCTGGCATATCGTGCTACACCGTCCGCATCAAAGGGTTGTTCGCCCGTTGCACGGCGCTTCATTGTGGCTTTCTCCGCTGTTCGCCGCGTTGCCCGCTCACACACGGAACTGCCGAAGCGATCTACCCAGCCGTAAAACGTGGTGAGGTCGGGCGTACCTTCGGGAATCAGGCTGGCCCACAGTTCGCGCAAGCGGGTTGCCGCGTCACGACGCCTTGCCATCGCGCCGGGGTCTTCAATGAGTGACGCTGCGGGTTGCGCAATGCGCGTGTAGGAGTTTTCACGATCTACGCGGGCAGTATTCGCCGCGACGCGCCGGGAAATGTTGCGGGCGATGTATGGGTTATGCATTCTGTTTTCCTTTGTCTGGTTTATTCTTTATGCAGTCGCGCCGCAAGCCCAGCGTGCAACCTGTAACACTGTTTCCTCATTCACGGCTTCGGGGTCTGCGTTTATCTTGCTTGCCATGCTCCATTGCCAACGCTCGTTCCAGTTACGCAGTGCAGATATTGCGTGAGTTGCATTTGGCTTTTCTTCACAAAGTTGCAGTGCGAATGTGCGCAGCGCCGTAGGGTTGCGTACTAGCCCAAGCTGGTCACAAATGCTTTTCCTGTAATGTGCAGCGTGTCCGTCTGGTCGTAATAACCAGTCATAAGGCGTTCCTATCTTTCCATGTTCGGATATTCCACCTGTGAGCGTGTGCAAGGCGTGACCGCCGTGGATACTGTTTTGTATCGTGCGTGTGGTCACATGCGGCCCAGCTTGGAACACACCGCGTATGATCTTTTCCGTTGCCGCGTCCATAGTTCTAGGACGACCGCGCTTTGCTTTTTGGAAAATGTTTTCCGAAATGCTTACCACTGGCGCATGAGTGGGCGCAGATATGCCGCCGCATATTTCTGTGGTCTGCATTGTGTGGGGTTATTTCCTTGCGGGCGGGCGGTGTGTGGAAGCTACTTGTACTGTAGATAGTATCCTATTTTTCGAGGGCCATTGTCAAGTAAAATCGCACAATGTGCTTAATTATTTTCACAGACATACTAACTCTGCGTAGTTAACCTATGCGACCACTACGTATACGCAGAACACCGCGCCTGTACACAAGGCGACCTGTCTCTATTCCTTCACGTATGCGCTTTTGTGAACAGTGCAGCGCAGTCGCCCACTCGCGCACCTGTGCGTCCAGCCGCGCTGCTTTGCGCCGTTCCCGCGCCGGGAGTGCCTTGCGTACCGTGGTCATAATCTCTAAAGCCTAGCACACGCACTTTAGTAAAACCTAGTTACACACTAATAGGTGGAATGGTCAACCTACAGAAGAGAAAGAAGTTAGCCGAATTATGTACTAGGACATTTGCATTCGGTGGGTGTATAGTATTTGCCAGCAACTTACGAAATCTAAAAAAACAAACAGCCCGTAGCGATTAAAGCGCCACGAGCCGTTTAAACACCAAAGGAAAAGGTGGTTCCAATGGCTACTAGTAATCCTAACGCACCGTCTACACATGAATCAACCCACAACAACACGCCGCGCCTTCCCCGCACGACAACAGCCCCCACAAAGAAGGATTCAATGCAGCTTTTCTGGTCGTACATCCCTGTCCAGCACGGCGAAACCGTAGCAGTCCACCGCGCCGCTTACCGTGGTGAAACGCTTGTAACCGTCGCACCAGCGCCGGAAACACTCACCGATGTATCAACAGAGCACCTAACCGATTTCCTCAGTCAAATCATGGCAGGCATCGTGAATAAGCCCACCATTGACGAAGCGAAATTCCAGCGTGTGTCCGCAGACTACGCCGCGATCTGCACACAGGAACAGGGCGCGATACAGGCGGAAGAAATGGCCATCGCTTAAAGCGTTAGGAACCCGCAGCGGATGCCGTTGTGCGACCGTTGCGGGTTCCATTGTTATTGAACTCGTACCGCGATCTTCATTGCTGCTTTTGTAATTGCACTACGATTGGCACCGTTATGCCGTCAGGAACGACCTGTTTCTCAACCGTTGCATAACCATCCATTTTGATTGTAATGACACGAGGGTTTTCACGATTCATTAGGACAAAAGCAAATGGTGTGACCCCTGCTTTATTTCCATCAATGAACACTTCTGCACCAGCAGGGGTTGTGACTACAGCGCAACGTGATGCTTTGCCTTGCTTCACTAATTCAGCCAATTCTTGCGGTGTGGATTGTTTGCCATCAAGGGCCAGAGCAGCGGCGGCAGCGGGTGAGGATTTTGCTGACTCAGAGTTGTTCTTCACCTGCTCCTGAATATCGGCAGGTATCTCGGTAGGAGTTGTGCAGTATTGTGCTTTCAACTCTGGTGACAGTCTGCCTGAATCACACATGCCTTGCACATTGCTGTGGGTTGTAGGCTGTGACGGAGCAACATCCGGTACGAACCGGGCAGAAAATTCCACTTCCTTCTTGGGATTGTCAGCGTAGGGGATTGCCATCTGGGTGAATTTTCCGTTGAGATACTGGCGCTCGTGTATTCGGAACAGGACTTTATCACCGTTTTTTAGTCCATCAAGGGGATTGGCTTTCTCTGATTTGAGATGCATCGGCGTCATGCCCATGCCCCTTAACATAGAATCTTGGTTCTGTCTCAATGTTGTTACAAGCCATGTGCCATTAGCGACCTTTATTCTGTAAACGCCCACTTGGTTTGCATACACACCACCAGCAACAGTAGTGCCGTCTCCGTGGAGCGTGCTGGTGATGGTGCCGTCTGCAACCGCTGTGGCTGAAACAAACGTGCCCATCTTATAGTCTGCTGAATGATCTCCAGCTAATGCTTGCGATTCTGTTGCCAGCATCACCGATGCAAATATCATCCCAAAAAGTAGCTTCGTTATGGCTGCTCTTTTCATCTGCAAAAATTTCATGTCGCAGATATATACCATCATTCCATAGGAATGGTACTTTTTATTTTTTAAAGCATTTTAATATTTGAAATGACGTTGGTAACAACTGCGGTAACAACTGCGCTCAAACCTGCCTGTTTATGCCAAACGGGGGTGGTGGAAAGCCTCTGATTTCAAAGGATTTTGTAATTATGCGGCAATCTGTTGGTTGTAGGTTCGAATCCTACCGGGCCCACCAAAACCGCATTTTAACTGCATTTCACGTCCGGCATAGGACAAACCTGTAACCTTTGAAAATGTTACTATTTCGTGGCACGCTTTCATTGAATCCAACGAAAATGTTTAGCAACGTTCCGAACTGGCCGCATCGTTTATCCCGCAAGCGCAAGCTCAGGTCTACACCAGCATTTGCCGTGTTGTGCGGCCTGCTGGCAGCGAGCGCTCCAGCCGGGCGCGCACAGACCGATGGGGCGACCCCTGTAGTGGTTCAGCCGGGTGCGCCGGGTAAGCCGAGCAGGAGGCTGCCACAGTCCGCAACGGGAAAGCTGCCGCCACGGTCGCAAGCGGAAGCGGAGTTCATGCAAGGCATGATCATGCATCATGCGCAAGCGGTGGAGATGACGGCGCTGATTGCATCGCATACGGAGAACAAAGACCTGCGGTTGCTGGGGGCGCGCATCAGCAACTCGCAGTCGGACGAGATCAAGTTTATGAAGCGCTGGCTGGCGGCCCGCGGAGAACCAGTTTATCTTCCCTCCGCGGCGATGCCGGGAATGAAGGGCATGGATACGTCAGGCCATCCGATGGCCCTGATGCCCGGCATGCTTACGCCGGAACAGATGGAAGCGCTGCGGAAGGCGAAGGACGCCGAGTTCGATCATTTATTCTTGACCGGGATGATTCAGCACCACAATGGCGCTTTGACGATGGTGAAAGACCTGTTTGATACCGCAGGCGCAGGCCAGGACGCCGAGTTGTTCGACTTCGCGACCGATGTGGACAGCGGTCAGCGAGCCGAAATAAGGATTATGCAGGCAATGTTGGAGAAACAAATTCCAGAGGAGAAACAATGAACCGAGTGCCCAGTGTTGTTTTTTGCGTGGCGATGGCCGCGACCATTTTATTTTTCGGCGTGAGCCGCCAGCAGGCACAGGCGCAAACGCCTACGCCAACACCGCAGGTACAGGCGCCGACGCCTACGCCCGCGCCGTCCGCGCAGGAACCCCCGGAGGAAGAACGGAATCCGTTCGCACCGGAGCCCGCTACCGCGCTGCCACCGGGCATGACTGGGTCGGATGTAAACGATCCGCGCGCAAAGCTGGCCCCGGGCCTCTATGACGCGGGCGAAACAGCCATGGGCATGAAGCATCTTCTGCTGGTGAAGAAGCCGGGCGCATTTCAGCTAGGGACCACTAATCCCGACGATCCAAAGGTGCAGAAGATGCTGGGACAGCTCAACTCGCCTAACATATCGAAGATACCGGGACCGATGCGTTTGGTAATCGCGCAGCTTGCTTTTGCGAACTCTGACCTTGCGTTCCAGGGCAAACACCTGTTTCAGGGAAATTTTTATGGCGTGAACATCTTCGACATTTCCAATCCAGCGCATTCCAAGCTGTTGACTTCGCTGGTGTGCCCGGGCGGGCAGGGAGATGTGTCGGTATATAAAAACCTGCTGTTCATGTCGGTGGAACAGCCGAATGGACGTCTGGATTGCGGCACGCAAGGCTTTCCGCCGGGGCCTCCCCCAACCCCAGAGGAACGAAAAGACAAGAAACGTCGCCCACCGGCAGCGCAAAAGGACCGTTTTCGCGGCGTGAGAATCTTTGACATTTCCGACATCAAAAACCCGAAACAAGTCGCGGCGGTGCAGACGTGCCGCGGATCACACACGCATACCCTGGTGATCGATCCAAACGACAAAGACAATGTTTATATTTACGTATCGGGCACGTCGTTTGTGCGCCAGCCGGAGGAACTGGCCGGGTGCTCTGGTGAAGAGCCGGACAAAGACCCAAATACAGCACTGTTTCGCATTGACGTGATCAAGGTCCCGGTGGCTGCGCCGCAGGATGCGAAAGTTGTGTCCCATCCGCGGGTATTCGTGGACGCCCGGACAGGCGCAATCAACAGCCTGAACAACGGCGGCACCCATGGCAAAGCCGGCTCGGAGAAGCCGAAGGAAACGAACCAGTGCCACGACATCACGGTGTATTCGGCGGTCGGGCTGGCGGCGGGCGCGTGCTCCGGAAACGGAATTTTGCTCGACATCAAGGACCCTGTAAACCCGAAGCGTGTGGATGCGGTGAACGATCCGAACTATTCGTATTGGCATTCGGCTTCATTCTCAAACGATGGGACCAAGGTGGTGTTTACCGACGAGTGGGGCGGAGGCCTGGGTGCGCGGTGCCGTCCGAATGACCCCAACAAGTGGGGCGCAGACGCGATTTTTGGTTTGAAGAGCGACAAACTAACTTTTGAGAGTTATTACAAGATGCCGGCCGCGCAAGGTGATACGGAGAACTGCGTGGCGCACAACGGGTCGCTGATCCCCGTGCCGGGCCGCGATATCGAGGTGCAGGCCTGGTATCAGGGCGGCGTCTCCATAGTGGACTTTACTGACGCGACGCATCCATTTGAAATTGCCTACTTTGATCGCGGGCCGATTGATCCGAAAGTGCTGGTGCTGGGTGGCGAGTGGTCAGCGTATTGGTACAACGGCTACATTTACGGTTCGGAGATTGCGCGCGGCCTGGACGTGTTTGAACTGACGCCCACCAAATTTTTGACGCAGAATGAAATCGACGCGGCGAAGACTGTCCGTGTGAGTGAGCTGAATGTGCAGAACCAGCAAAAGATAGAGTGGCCGGCAAAACTGGCTGTGGCGAAGGCATACCTGGACCAATTATCCCGGTCGCAAGCCCTGCCGCCAGATAGAATCGCGGCCCTGGAAAAGGCAATTCAAAGCGCGGAGGGTTCGCACGTGAGCAAGGACACGCTGGCGAAGTTGAAGGCCATGGCGCAATCATTGGCAAAGGACGCCGGCACGGCGAAGGACCAGGCAGATTCGACACGGCTGCGCGCTTTGGCTGAGATTCTGGAGCATCCATCGGCGTAAGCACTTAGCGAACATTTTTGCTCTCGTCCATTCTGACACCGCAACCCAAAAAGAAAAGCCCCACGCAGGAAAGATGCGTGGGGCGCGAGTCCGTTTAATTCCTATAAACTTTGAATGATGAGGCCGGCAAAGTGCCGGGCGGTGGGAAAGACGCGGCGCGGGCTGGCGTTTGCAAAGCAGTTTAACGTTTAATTCACTTCCGTTGACTTCGCGCTTTCAAGTTGCGCGCCATTGCAGCTAGCAAAATCAGCAAGACGACAAAAAGCAACAACCAAGCAACATCACGATGATGAAGCACCATTGCCGCAATACCAGAAATGGTCAAAATCACAATTACAGATGCAACGATTGTGATGTCTACAATTCTGTCCAAACGCTGCCAGTTTATTTTCATTTAAGCCCTTCGTCTACTTTTGTGAGTTGGCCTTGAGACGCGTGAAGATGTAGCGAATAAACAATTTTGTGCAACATCCGTTCCACTTGGTTGAGGGATGGGGTGCAGGCAAGGGGACGTGGTTTGACTTACGCAAAATATTTGCTACCTTTAAGGTCGGAGGTCGCACGAATCGACACCTTAACACCAACCCAACGCAGTGAGCGCATGGCTCGTGTTTTGAATCTCGTGCTTCGAATAAGGACACGAAGCCGGATGCCATGGCTAGGTAGGCAGATTAAACTGTTCGTCCAGAACTACTTTAGACAATCTTAATCCATCAACAAGCATAATGGGATTCTTGCCTTCTCCATTGGCTTCGCTGATCGCTGCTCGAGTGAAATGACTTGTGGTGACGACGGCACCTTTCGCAAATGGCTGCAGGCTACCACGCAACTCCGCCACCTCCTTGCGCCCAACGGAATGCAGCCAACGTTTAGCCTGCACTTGGACTAAGGTATTTTCAAAGACCCACATCCGGGCTCCAGCTTTGGCATTCACGTCTACTCCTCCGTCGGCGCTGAACTTTGTAACGCAGACTTCCATGAAACCACAATGAAGTAGTAACTCTTTGATAAAAAACTCAAACCGCCTAGGCTCCATGGCTAACAGCCTATACCGGACGTGTTCAAACCTTGCAATGTTGTCCGCTTGCCCGTCGCCGCTCGCGGTGACAATTTCATCATCATCGACATTATGGATAGCGAGACCCCTGGACTTAGTAAGTGTTTGACCTGAAATGACAGTGTCAAGAGCAAGTGGAACAACTTGTTGCTGTTGGTGAATTTTAAATTCAAAGACCCAAACGCGGCGAACTTTCCCACTGGAGTCGAGCTGTGTATCCGGATAGTGGCGCTTATACTCTAGAAGTCCCAGATACTTCCAACGTCTCGGTCCTACGGCTTTGTCCCGCCTGCTGGCGACTGAGACAAACCCGTGTATTGGAAAATTAAATCGCTTTTGTTCAATTACTCGCTGATTTGCACCCGCAAGCGTCTGCTCACCAGTTTTACCTGCCGCCGTATAGGTTAGGATGTCATTTTCGAGTCTGTCATGGTACGGGTTTTCAGTAATAGTCTGGAAGTCCTGCACAGAAGTCATTATGACCGCTCTCGCTACAGATTTGTCACGCAGTGAAAGGCGGATGCCGCCAGCGTTTCCGACTTTGATCGCCGAGGAAATGTCATCGTTTGAATAAAGTTCTCCGACGATTAGCTCTGTGATCATTCGTATAGGCCAGATACCGTCCAATTTGAGCATCTCAAGAGCGAACGGTCAAGGAATGCGACCCCGGCGTGAGACGTTCAATGATCTCACGCTACGGGAGCACCAAGGCGGCACAACGAGCTGGTGTTCCCAATACCAACTTCTTACTGACTGATGTGGGTGTGCGGACGTGACGGCTAAGTATATACTCTGTGTTTCGTGGATCGAGTCAACGTGCCAACTTGGTGATGCCGGTTGCTGTAGTGGTCACCGCCACAAATACTTGCCAACACTTACATCAATCAGGAGTCGATCAAGCGCGTGCAGAGCGAAACGCCGTATAACCCGCTAGAAAAACAGAACCTGGGAATCAGCGTAGCCAATGCACTGCTTGCTCGCCCGATGGTGTCTCTCCCGCCTGAGGACCGATTTGTGGGGGCTGGCGTCTATGCCATTTATTACTCCGGTGATTTTCCGTTGTATGCGCGACTAAGCGCGACACTCCGCGAGCCAAAGACAGCCGTTCCCATTTATATCGGGAAAGCTGCTCTTGTAGGCACTTGTACTGGAGAGTTCGGTTTTGACCCGGAGATCGTACCCGAGTTGTTCAATAAACTTTGGCAACATGCCGAGTCCATTAAACAAACACGCAACCTCTCACTGCACCATTTTAGTTGCCGGTATCTCGTAGTAGACGACATATGGATACCGCTCGGTGAATCGTTGCTTATTGAAGGCTTCGTGCCATTGTGGAACAAGGTGTTGGACGGTTTTGGAAATCACGATCCTGGAAAGGGTCGCCAACAACAACAGAAATCACCATGGGACGTCATTCACGGTGGTCGCGCTTGGGCTGAACGGCTCCAGCCAAACGCTCGAACGGAGCAGCAGTTGACCGAACTAGTACAGGAATACATTCTCCAGCAGCTACCGAATATTGAGCCAGCGCGCTAGCACGCCTACCCACGGCAGTGAGGTAGGTATTCTTTTCCCGCTTCACCCAGCACTTACCCCTCAGCGCGTCTCGGGGTCGTGCTTCGTTTCGTCCTTTGGGCTCAGCCTGGGTTAAAAACCCAGACCTGCTTCTGTCCGCGCCTAACGGCGCTTCTTCTTCGGGGATTAAAACGCACCCCTGTTATATGCCATGTGTTCTGGAGAAAAAATGCAAAATTACCTCTAGGAACGCTGCGAATTTCCCTTGACATAAGCGAATAAAAAACGATATAATGTGTTGAGTGCTTGCAGTGTTTTCTGGATCCGCTGCCCAAGTGGCGGGAGGGATGATCTTTGACAAATTAGCTGCTAGCCGCTAGCCGTTAGCTCCTAGCCAGAAAACCCGACACCTTTAACTATAGGGCTCTAAGACCTACGCCAAAATGAGGGTGAATCGCTGAAGTCTACGCCAATCTGGGATGACTTGGGATGCGGTGGGATACCAAGGGAGGGGGGTAGAGGATATGCTTGCTACCTCCTCCTGGCGTCGGCGTCCTTGAACCAGTTCTTCAGCCGGTGGGGCGGAACACCCAGCCAATAGGCGAGGCGGAGCGAGTAGATCAGAAGCGCGGTGCGCAGGACGCCGTGCCGGATGTAGCGGCGGCCGGAAACGGTGATGGGCGTCTTTAACACGACGAACTTCCCTGCCCGTTTGATGCGCCGCACCAGTTCCACGTCTTCAAACAGAGGCCATTCGGGCGCGCCGCCGATGGAGAGAAATACGTCACGACGAACGAAAATGCCCTGGTCGCCGGTAGCGGAGCCGCGAAGCCGGGCGCGCAAGTTGATGCCCCAGGAGACCAGCCGCAATGATCGCGGACGCGCTTCAGCAAAGCGAATGTAGAAAGCGCCGCCGACAAGCTGCCGGTCAGCGAGCGCGACTTGCAGCGCATCCAGGGCCGGCTGGGAAATGAGGCAGTCAGCATGAAGAAAGAGCAGAGCGATGTCGGAAGGGCCTGAAGCGGCGGTTTTGGTGGCGGTGGTTTCGGCGGCTGTGGTTGCAGTGGAGGTAGTTTCGGTGGCCGCGATTTCGATGATTGCGGTTTCGGGAATATGGGAAGCGCCTGAAGCATCGAAAGCCGCGGCGGCCCCGACATTCATCTGGGGGCCTTTGCCGCGGATGGACCTCACCAGCACGATATCGCGCTGGGATTGCAGCCAGGGCACGGTGCCATCGGTACTGCCGCCGTCGGCTACGATGATTTCCGCAATGCCGTGGCAGGCGCGCAAGGCAGCGATCGTCGCGGGCAGCGTGTCACGTTCATTGAGAACGGGAATGATGACGGAGAGCTTCATTTTTGCGCGCTGTTGCGAAGCAGGCTGGCGGTGCGGGGCGCGGCCGCGGGATCGGCGCCCAGCTGGCGGCGGAGGCGCTCGAGGTCCTGATGGCTGTCAATATCGAACCACGGATTGATGAGCACCGTCTTCATGCCGAACTGTTCCAGCTTGGCGGTGGTGGCGGCGAGCGTGGTGGAATGGCTCCACTGAATGCCATCGAGCACGCCTACGGGGCAGTCTTTGAGGCCGATCAGGTAGAAGCCGCCGTCAGAAGAAGGGCCCAGAACGGCGTCCGCGGTTGTGAGCGCTTCGCGGGCGCTCTCCAGGAATGCGGCGGGAAGGCCGGGACTGTCGGCGCCGATGGCAAGGACGATTGGGCGGCGCTTGAGCGCGAGGCGCAGGACTTTTTCCAGCCGGTCGCCCAGGTCGCCTTCCGACTGCAGCCAGACTTCTTCAGGCTTGAAGTAAGGGCGCGCAAAGGTTTTGGTAGCGGCAATGATGCATTCCGCCCAGGGAAGCGTGCGGACCATGGCGACCGTATCTTCAAGAAAGGCTTCGGCGAGTTCGGCAGCGCGCTCCGGGCCAAGCTCTGGGATGAGGCGGGTCTTCACCGATCCCGGGATGGGCGGTTTGGCGAAAATGCAGATCATTGCTTGTGGCACTAGCGCTTCTGGCATAGAGATTTTGTTGTTCACGGGAACTGCCGGATTACGTGGAGCGCGGCGAAAGAGCCAACACATTGTTTCACGCAGCGGTGGATTCGGGGCCGATTTCATCACGCAGGGCTTTTTTGGCGATGCGGCCAAGCCACCACACGAGGATGACGATCGCCGCCAGACCGCCCCATAGTAAGAGACGTCCGGCCATGCCGGAGTTGGGCCGTCCGCGAAGCAAGTCAGAAATGTTGTTCATGACTGAGCCAAGATACACATAGAGCACGGTGGCGGGAAACATGCCGATCCAGGAAGCCAGCATGTAATCGCGCAGACGGATGCTGGTAAGCCCAAGCGCATAGTTCAGGATGTTGAACGGAAGGACCGGTTGCAGTCGCAGCAGAATGACCGTTTTGAAGCCGTTCTTTTCGATGGCGCGGTCAATGGTCGCAGCCTGCGGATATTTTGTGAGCCGCCGCTTTACCCAGTCGCGCGCAACATAACGCGCGATGAGAAATGCCAGAGTAGCTCCGGCAACGCTGGCGGGCGAGACGACCAGGGTCCCTATAACGGCCCCGTAAAGGAAGCCAGCGCCCAGAGTGAGCGGCAGTCCGGGGAAAAACAGCGCCGTGCCGAGGACATAGAAGATGGCATATAGCACGCCTCCGGTTGGACCCATGCCTTTGGCCCACTGGATGAAATCAACCATCCATCGGAGAAAGGGCAGCACATTGGCCAGCAGAATCATCCCGCTATCATCTCAGATGAGCCCAGGGAATGGACACCTGCTGGGATGCTGGGCGACCGGCGGCTTGGCGCTAGTCGGTCCAGGTGTCGCCCCATTCGGTTTTGCGGGCGCGCTTGTAGGCCTCTTTGCTGGAACGCGTGACTGTGCGGTTTGCGATATGACCTTCAGTCGTGCACAAAACGAGTTTGACGTGGCCAGTGTGCTTTCCGGGATGGCGAACAACCCGCGCGTCGAATGCAGGACCGGAAATCTTACCCGCCACGAGGTAAGAAAATTTCTCGTCTTCATAGCCCAGGGCGCCGCCTTTCAATTGACGGTGTTGCGAAGTACGCTCCACGCGCTGCGCGAAGTGGCACCAGTCTCCGGCTGCGGCCATGGGACAGGCTTGGTGATGCGGACAAGGAGCAAGGATCGGCACCGCATTGGATATGAGAGTGGAGCGTGCAATGTTGATGGCGGCAAAACCGCGTCGCGTGCCGGGTTCAATCAACACCAGAACCTGGTTTGCGCATTTCCATGCCTGGCGGAGCACTGCATCCGCCGCGGCTTGCGGCAGTTCACCCAGCGTATAGGAGACTACGACCAGATCGTGTTTTTCGCAGGAAAGACCCGAGCGCAAATCCTGTTTGAGCCATTGCGTCTGCTGTGTGACGGACGATCCGCTTTCGGCGGCCAGCCGCTTGCCCAGCGCAATCCAAGCGGCGTCAGATTCGACCAGCGTGACCTGGCGCAGCAAAGTAAATTCCTGAATGGCGGCAAACAGGGCCGTGCCCGGACCGGCGCCGAGATCGAGCATGCTGCTGATCGCAACGTGCGGCGCGCGCAAGCGGATTTCCGAAAAGACGCGCCGAATGGCCGCGTAAGTGGCCGGCAGGCGCACCGCAAGATATGCCGCGCGATGGGCTTCTGTGGTAACGGCGGGAGTGGAGTAATCGGCTGCTTCGTAATGGGCAGAGAGCTGCGCAACAGCCTGCATGAGTTTGCGCCGGTCTATGTTGTCAGTCTCCCGCTGGATGGCATCGAGCAAATCGGCGGGAAGGCGCATCGGCGGGGCGGGCCTCAGTCCCTGTACTTTACCGAGCAGCCGTAAGGACGCGTTGCAGCTTCGCTTACCGGCTTGCCGCCCATCGCCTCCTGAAGCGCGGCGGAAACATAATTTTTGGAGTGGGCGATATCGCCCTGGTCGGAGGTTGGATGATCGTCGATGGCGCCGTTGTAGATGAGCGTCCCATTGGGGTCGATAATGAACATGTGCGGCGTGGTCTTCGCGGCGTAAAGATGGCCCAGGGACCCTCCGGGGTCCATCAGGACGGCGGTAGGGGATGCGTTCATGGTTTTTACATAGTCATTCTCCTGCGATGGAGTTACAAAGCCCTGGGTTCCGGGAGCGGAAGAAATTACCGTGAGCCAGACCACGCCTTTGGAGGTCCACTCTTTTTGCAGGCGCTGCATGTTGCCGCTTTCATAATGCTTTTTGGTATAAGGGCAGCCCTGATTGTGCCACTCCAGGACGACGTATTTGCCTTTGTAATCGGAGAGCCGCTGTTGCTTGCCATTGCTGTCCACGGAGGTGAAGCCAGGAGCAGGTTCTCCGACCCTGACGGCAAATGCCGACGCCACGAGCGCCAGCAGCGCACAGGCATGCATGATGAAGCGACGCGGATTTTTCATGGCGACTCCTTGGCAGGCTCTTTGCTCGCGACTATTGTATCGGCTGATGCACGGGCGCTTCAATCCGGTACGCCGGGCGGCCTGGGATGACCAGCACGCCGCGCAGAACGGAGATCGGCTTGAGCAGCAAGTCGGATTTCTTGAGAGTGAGCCGGCTGCCCGTCGGCAAAGAGTGGAGTTCCTGCCGCGCCGAATTGTCGATCTCTCCGGGATTGAGTGGGAAAAATTCTGCCTTTGTAATTCGTGTGCCCGCAAGCACCGTCAACATGAATGCATCTCTGGCTGATGTCGCGTTGACCTTCCAGTTGCGGGGTAACGATTGCGGCAGAAGTTTTCTGGTCCTGGCGAAGAGCGGAACCGATTGCCGATTTTCGTTTGCGGTTGCCGCCCGCGGCATCGTCAGTCGCAGCTGAACGTGCTCCGGGATACACACTTCGCGGCAGATGAGCCACTTGGCATCGGCATCGATCTTGATTGGCGCGCCCGCGGCTACTGAAGGTGACACGTGGAGAGTGATGGGCAACAAGACTTCGCCGCGGTAGCCGTAATCGGTCAGGGCTTTGCTGGGGTGCATCCGCTCAGGGCGCGGCCATTGGATTTCACCGGCGGTGAAACCTGAAGGCAATTGCCATTGAAAAGACGGTGGCTGGCCGGAATCGCCAGGATTGGTCCAGTAAATGTGCCAGCCAGGTTCCAGGAGAAAGTGAATTCCGAGTTGCAGATCGGCGCCAGGAGCGATGGCTGATTGTTGGGAAAGCAGTTCCACGCGGGCATGCTGAGCGGATGCTTGCTGGCCGCAAGCCGTACCGAGAGTTGCGAACAGCGAAAACAAACAGATCGCAAAGCGGACAGGCGCAGTGGATGCCACAAGAATATTTTACGCCGCCACGCGTGTGACAAGACTGAGGCGTGTAAATCCTGAGTGGGCGGTCCGGATGAAGAGAATCAATCCGGACCGTTCGAAGATCAGGCGCTAACTTTTACCGTGAAGCCCGTGTGGCTTCCTGGCCGCCAAGATCACTGAATGACATTGTATTGGCCACGTTGGGATAAGGCTCGCCGCCAAGTTCCACATAGGGGAAAATCAGGTAGTTGACCCGATCTGCGTGCTGTCTTGGGCTGAGTTGAATGTCGCGTCCCAGGCTAAACTGGACGCGATTCACGTCATGCGCGCCGAAGAAATATTCCTTTTTCTCCTGATGCTTCCAGGCCTCGGAGATGTCCACCGGGAACCAGCCACGTTCACGGGTATAAAACTCCGCCCAGCAATGGTAGCCGGCAATCTGACCGGATTTCTGGTCTTCCGGCAGGGACAGTCCCATTTCAAAGCGCGCGGGAATTTTCTGCGAGCGGGCCATGGAGATGAACACCGAATGGAAGTCGGTGCAGTTGCCGTGTTTGGCGTCGCAGGCCCAAAGAGTGTCGCCCCGTCCCCAGCCGGTGCCAGTCTTGTCATACTTCATGGTGGAGAAGGTGTAATCGTAAAAGGCGCGCCCCTTGGCCAGATCAGACATGTCCGGCTTCACCTGTGCGGCAGCCAGTTCCGCTGGCTTACCGGTGATCGGCACCAGCTTATCGGCCTGGAGGAAGCGCTGAAGCTCTTTATCCGATGCAGGTTTCTTCAGAGAGACCGCAGCCAGATGCTCAAGGCGCACCACTTCATACTTCACGGAGAAGTGATATTCGGCCTGAGTGGCTTTGTCCGTGTGAGCGTAAAACATTTTGTTGCCATATTCCGGCTCGGTGGTCTCTCTGAGCGCGAGATCGCCGCTCCTGGAGAGAATTTTTACCTGCTGGAACTGATCAGACTGTGCTACGGGGAACCAGATATCGAGCGCCTTGCCGGGATCGGTGATGCGAACGGTGAAAGAGTAGTTGAGCTCAAAATGGCGTGACTTGCTCTGGGCAAATGCGCACACGCTCAACAGCAGTAAAAGCGAGACAGCAGAAATTCTCCGCAGCATAGATTTCTTCCTTATCGACTTGTTTAAGAAATTGAGGGTAGAGAACGTCCGACCGGAGGTTTAGCGGACGCGCCGTCAAGTGAAGCCGTGGAAGAAGCGGGTCATTTCGAAGAAATTGTACTCCGCGAAAAGGCGGTTGGCAAAGGCTGAAATCTTTGAAACACGGAGGAAAGGAGGGAACAGAGGATTGAAAATCGGGACATCTGAACATCAAGACTTCGCGCGGTTCGGAGAGCGGGGAAACTGACAGGTTTCTTGGCGCCTGTCCCTGAGTCCGCGGCAGAGGCTTTTCAATTTCAGCGATTTTGGGCAATCTTGGTATTTTTTTTGGCAATTCCCTCCGCTCCCTCCTTTCCTCCGTGTTTCAAAGGTTTTTGTTTTTATTCGGCCTTCGCCACAAACGCGCCCGTTTCCACCTTCCCTGCCCGCTTTACCTGCACAAAGATGCGGTATTCGCCGGGCTTGGGGAATCCGTAAGGAAAAGATACTTCAGCCGACGGCGCGTTGTGGTCCATATTTTGCATCGTCGCCTTATCGCTCTTGCCTTCTGCCAGACTAACGGCAGCCATCGATACCGAACCTGCGGGATGGACGTGCGCGAAGATGTTTCCGTCTGTGCTCAGGAAAACCGCGTGGCCGGCCATGCCCATGTAAGGCTCAAGATCGGCGGCAGGCTTGCCGTCTTTATCTTCCACGTGAAAGCGGAACCAGTACGGCTGGTTCGCTTTGAAAGGACGGTCTTTAAAAGAAAGATCTTTGGAAGAAAGACCTTTGGAAGAAAGATCGTCGCGCTGCCACACCATCCGATAGCCGCCGGAAAGCTGCGCAACTTTGTCCGAGGGAGCCAGATTAGCCGTACCGGCATCGTCTCCGGTGAGCGCCCCACCCGCGATCGCGGGCAAATTTAACGTCGCGACCTCTGTCTCGGGAAAGCCGGTATGGTGAACAATGTCCGCGAAGAGCTTGTATTGCCCTTCCGGCATCGCGGGCAGGTTCTGGGCAAACTCGCCCGCCTGCGTCTGGTCAGGGTGCAGATGCCAGAACGCCTGCATCTCCGGCATGCGCACAATGAACAGGTGCATGAGATGACCGTGGTCGGTAATCAGATCGTCCAGGCGGATGCGGTCCGGCTGTTCGCTGCGAAAACGCGTTGGCTCGGACTCATTGGGATTGTCGAGACGCAAGCGCAGCAGACCGCCGCGCTCAAGCGTGGTCTGCACGAGCGTGGCCTGCATCTGGGGAATCTTGTAGTTGAGCCGGTCGTTGGCTCTGGCTTCTTGCCCCCACCATTTATTTCCGAGACTGACAGCCAATACCACGATCAACGCGGCAACGAAAAGTCCCATTTGTCCGCGCCTGGTCTGCGCGGTCGCGGGCCTTTCCTCGGCGCTCAGGGCAGCGTCACGCGTCGCGGCGAAGATGATACCGATCAGCCCGGCGCCGAGCGCCAGTCCAAGAACTGCCAACAGGATTCCCAGGCCGATTTGCATGGGTTGCGAACTGGTGGAGACCGCAGGCAGCGGCACCTCAAGTTGCGCTGTGCCTTTCTGTCCTGAAACCTGGATCTGGACTTTCCACGAACCGCGGACCATGATCCAGAGGCTGCCGCTAAAGAGCTGCGGATCGTCGGCAGACCGCTTTGCCGGATCGGGCAGCGGCGCCATGGTTGCTCCGACGCCGATCATGCGGAGCGGCAGAATCTTGATCCCAGTTACATCCTTGGAGACGCTGCGGATCTGCACCTGCGCCACGCCCGGCACCACGGACGGCGGCCGCAAGGTGACCAGCAGATGGTAAGGGCCGGCATAGCCGTCATAGTAAACGTCTGGGCTGTTGACGTGGGCCGTGCCGGCCAGTGGCAAAAGCAAAACGCAAATGAATCGAATGAATTTCTTCATAGACTCCTGAAATCGACCGCAGCATTGCCAGCATTGTCAAAATTGCCAAACAATCCAAATTGAAAAATCATCCGGCCCGAGTTTTTCATTCTGGATTCTTTGGCAATCTCGGCGATTTTGGCAATTCAGCTCTCCCGATCTTCCTTACCGCCTCACCTTTTTGAGCCAGCCGCCCCAATAAATGCCGGCCCACATACTGGCGATCGAGAACAGGAAGCCCAGAGCAATGTTGCGCCAGAACTCTTCCGGCGAACGCTCCCAATGCACAAAGACGTGGTTAACCGTCGGCGAGGTGGGGAGCGCGAAGTAAGGAAAGTCTGTGGTGGCAAAAAACCGGTTGCGCGCTATCGACGACATCAGGAATGTGGCGAAAGGCCATTCCACCACAATCATGATGGCCAGGAACGCAACGCCGCCGAAAATGGCCTGCTGCCATTTTGGCGCGCCCTTCAACCTCGGCAATAGAAGGTCGAGGAAGAACGCGGGAACGATCAGCAAAATAGGAAAAGGCAGGGGCACCATGTGCGTGATGTCCTGATAAACAGGCCCGAGTTTGGGCTGCGCGGGAAAGATAGGGAGCACCCACATCAGAATCAGGACAAACCCCGAGTAAACCGCCGTCATGATGGTGCGCGCCCAGCGGTGGCCAGAGACGCGGGCCAATCCTTCGAGCAGCAACAGCGTGCCAATGCCGATCACCATGTAGGAAATTGCGCTGTGCAGCAGGACGCGGTTCGTGTACTCCAGCTTCAAAGTCATGCCCTGAACAATGATGAAGCCGCCAAGGAACAGCAGAATGCGTTGCAGCCGCGTGCGCTGCTCGCCGGTGGCGCGATTGAGATACGACGCCGCGAGAATGGCGCCGCCCCACATGATTCCGGCAATGCCCACCGCCAAAAGCATGTGCGGCGGGCTGATGATCTTTACATCCAGTCCGTAGGCTTCATGCCACCAGTTGTCGAAAGGCGCGGAGGTCAGCATGGCGCCGCCGCCCCAGGCGGCAATAAACGCTCCCAGCGGCGCGCGGAAGCCGAGCACATTCACCGAATTACGCCGCGTTTCGGAATCGCCGCCGAAGGTAGTCTTCATGATCACCCACGCGGAGCCGAACGCGCCCAGCAAGGCCCCAAACTGGATCAGCAGGTGGGCCGGAGTCCAAAAGCTGTCACGGCCAATGGTTTCATGCCAGGAAATGTCCCAGTAAAGCCCGGTGGCAATACAAACGGATGCAATCACGTTGGCCCAGACCAGCCAGGGCACGGCTTCCGCTCGGGACAAAGTTTTTGGCATGCTTATACCGGACGTAGCAGTAGTCGTGCTCATAGCTGCCTCTCAGCGAAAGCTGTGGAAGAATGGACTACAGGATACACTGAATGGCCATTCAGTCTGAAGAGGGGATGAGTTTCAAGACTGAAAAAAATGATCATGGTCACGCCAAAGCGATGAGGCCCTGTTGGCGTAGTATCTCGCTCCCGGCCATAGGTCTCCAAGTTTTTCGGTAGCGGCGAACGTCAGCCTGAGGTGGCCATCTTCTCCGCCATTTCCAGCATTTTGGTCACACTGTTCCAGTTGCGACCGGTCCCGGTGGTCTCAAGTGCCCGTTCAATCTTCGACCATGGCAATTTGGACCGCCCTTGGCCGTTGGGGAAGTAAATATAGGCTTCGCGGTCGAAGAGATGGAGTTCTTCCGGGCCGATCTTGATGGCCAGCGCGTTTTCCCGGGCTTCCTTGCCAGGATCGGCCACAAGAAAGTTCACCAGCAGCTTGCCGGGTTCGATGTCGCTGCGCTTGGCGAACGGGTTTCGCGCGACCACCTCCTGCAATTCCGTCACGGTGCGCAGCACCACGCCGGGCCGGAAACCGGCGGTCTTTTCAATGGCGTCCTGGATACGCCGGGCCAATTTCACCAGGTCTTTTTCTGCGCTACTGAAGATGATGTTGCCGCTCTGGACGTAAGTCTGCGGGTCTTTCAGTTTCAGTGACACACAGAGCGCCTTGAGCGCGTCCATCTTGATCATGTTGCGGCCGCCGACGTTCACGCCGCGGAGCATACAGATAACGACTGGCATAGCGGACAGAGTATAGACTGATTCGCCGTTTAACGAAAAAGGCAAAAAGCTCACCACGGATTTCACGGATCGCCACGGATGAAGCAGTTGTGACCTACGTCATATGGCAGGGGGATTTTCGCTAGAAGCGATGAGACAAGCAGAAGACCAAACAATACACTTCCCCGGGGCTGACTTGTACGGCACAATGGCTTTCGTTCCGTGAACAACTGGAGATCAATGAAGACGATGAAAAGACTGTCGCTGTGCTTGTGCCTCTTGATGACGACTCTGGCCGTGGGTCAGGCAAAGAAAGCAGCGCCCATCAGTGGTGCGGCTTCAGCTGCGGCGAAAATCTGCGATGCCCCGTATGCCGTCCGTGAGGACGCGGATGGCTGGCCGGAAGGGCCGGTCGTCATACTTTTCCATCACGAAAAAAGCAAAGCCCCGTGGGCACACAATCCGGCGATCCGCATAGCTGGGCTGGAGGCCGTCACGCCGGCCAAGGCGCGCACCGTGGTATGCGTTGAAGAGTCAAAGGTGGAAATGGGGCACTACGACTCCGGTGAGCCTGGTTATGTCCCCTCCTGGAGCCCAATTCTGGTGCGTCTATCTGACCGCAAGGTCTATTTCATGGGCCACAGTATCGATGGCGAGATGCCGCCTCAAGTGAAATACAACAAGGGCGCAGGCGTGGGCAAGCTTCCAACGGAGATTTTCGTACGCTGGCTGCGGTTGGTGGTTGATCAGAAGGTTGCACGCTTTAAGATGCGGCTCAAGTTGAAGGAATACTCTGACGTCTCCGCCATGGCGTTTTCCGGCGACGGCAGCCGGCTGGCGGTGGCGCAAGAGACACGCCGTTCCAGCAGTGAAGGGATACCGCCTTCACCGATCACGGTATTCGACCTGACAACCGGACAGCCTGTGGCCACCATGCACGCGGATTATTCCACCGACGCGATTGCGGTCTCAAAATCAGGAAGCATGGTTGCCACGGAACGCTATGGTGACGTGGAGATCTGGGACGTTGCCACAGGCGCGGTCACACACAAGCTGGAGACCAGCAAAGTAAGGTCCATGGTCTTTGGACCGGACGACACGCTGGGCGTGGCGGGAGACGAAAAGGCCGCGGTGTGGGACGTGAACGGAAATCGGGTGGTGCATTCAGGCAACGGTTCGGTCATCGAACTGTCGCCGGAGGGCGCTTGGCTGGTGATGGCAAAAGCAGCAAACGGCTTCAGCGTGCGCGAGTTGGAATTAGGGCGTGAGCTGGGAAGCTTTCCCGGCGTTTGCGGCGATCCATACAAATGCCTGCCTTCGCGGGACGGCAAGATGATGGTGCGATGGTCCTCATTGGGTGGGGGACTCTTCTCGACCGGCATCCGCGAAGGAAAACCTCTTTCTCTGCCCGACCTGGGCTCGAGCGTGGTGTATGCCGCTGCTCCAACCCACGATGGCGTTGTGGTCGCCAATAGCGATGGCATTGCCGGCGTTGTTTCTGTCAACCATCCAGAACCACGCGCCTTCGCCACGGACATGACGAGCATCAAGGCAATAGCCGTCTCGCTGGACGGTAAGCTGGTTGCGCTGGGAGACAGCAGCGGCACCGTGGAGGTTTGGGAGCTGCGGTGAGACCGCGAGGCGTTCCCCACATCAAAGTTCACAAACGACCGGACCACTGTGCCCAGTTAACCGGTCGAAGGGTGCTGTAGATAGTTTCTAACAGCCCGGAGTCAATCTCCTCCGCAACCTCGATTACGACGCTACCATATTTTGCTTCGCGGCAATGGATCTAACCCCCTGAGCAGGATACATGTGCCCGACGATCTCCGGTTGTTCCCAATGAAGAAGGCATTAGTCACATCAGTGCCCAAACCAAACAATTTGTGTAACGGATCATCGCATTAAGTTACTACTTAACGCCTGTGTTGCTGCTAGTTCTGTGGCCGCATGGAAAAAGGAATCTTGAGTGGTACTTGGCGGGCAAGGAAGAAGAGAGTAATAGAGGGATTGGCGACCTCTGCGCAAAATTCCGAGATGCATCTTTCCACAGAAGACCGGGAGCAGTTGGAAA
>DASXCL010000019.1:0-34154 GCA_036491195.1 Candidatus Angelobacter sp. | reverse complement strand
GTGACCGAGGCTGATACCAAAGACGAAAGCACCCGGGCGATCCGGGAATTCAACCAGCGCCTCTACGCGATGAAGGATTTCTTCACGACGATACTGCCGTTGAGAGATGGATTGGCCGTGGCGGTGAAGGGATAAAGCCGCTTCCCGAATCAACGAAGCGTACGGGCCGCTTCAGCGGCAATCCGCCCGGCCATCGAGACAACAACTCGTAAACAGAATTGGAGATCAACACCATGGAAGATAGCAAACGCAAGTTGATCTGGCACGGCATGTTCCTGTTTTTGCTGGGACTGGTGACGGGCTTTGCGGAGACGAAGTTCCGGAATCCGCGCATGGGGCTGGCCGCCCATCTGGAAGGCGTGATGAATGGGACGTTTCTGATTGCGCTGGGCGCGGTGTGGATGGAAGTGAGGCTGTCGTCAAAGCTCAAAGCCGCCGCGTACTGGGGTGCGCTTTACGGAGCTTACGTGAACTGGGTCGCGACCGCGATGGGAGCGGCCTGGGGGATTGCCGCGCTTTCTCCGATTACCAGTGCGGGCCACAGCGCGCTGCCGTGGCAGGAGCAATTTGTGACAGTGGTGTTTATGTCGGTGGGGCTGGCGATTGTCGGGGCGTCGATCTTGGTGCTATGGGGATTGCGGCGGAACGCGACTGCTTAATCCAAAAAATCTGACCACGGATTAACACGGATGACACGGATCGGGAAAAGCAAACCTTTACCACGGATAATCACGGATGAACGCGGATAGGAACGGATATGTGCTAGTCGAAAAGCGCCACAGCCGAGGCCAGCTGTGCCACACGACCCTCGTCCCATTCCGGCCCAAATGCACCGCTTTGGCTGGTTGAAAACCACCATTGGTTCCGCCTGGCTATCTTTACCGTCGCTAAGCCGCACCAAATCAGATAGATAGCGCCATCCCAGATTGGCATGGAACTTGCTTTTACCCTTGGCAACGATTGAAAGTCTATCCTTACGAGGGAAGTAGGGAACGGGCGCGGCGAAGGGTGATCGCCGCGCCAAGGGTTTTGAAGCGCCGGGATACAGACGGAACGATGACGCCGCGGTGCGTCGGCCCAAAAAGGGGAACTATGAAAACGATACGAAGTTTAGCAATCATATTATTTGCGGTGACAGGTTTGACGGTGGGCGCTTGGGCGCAGGATTATCCGCAGCAAGAGCCTCAGGGGCAGGATTATCCGCAGGCCCAAAGCGGTCCTCAGGGACAGGATTATCCGCAGGGACAGAGCGGGCCGGGGTCGGGCGGGCCGTCGCTGGGTGACGGAACGGCGACGAAGAGCGATGGGCCGGCGCCGCAAGTGGCGAGAATCAGTTTGATCCATGGCGATGTTTCGATGGCGCGTGGCGATACGGGCGAGTGGGCCTCGACGTCGATTAACGCACCGCTGGTCCAGGGCGACCAGGTGCTGACGGGCGAGAAAGCACGCACGGAAATTCAGCTTGACTATGCCGACCTGCTGCGGCTGGCGGCGCATAGCCAGGTGAAGATTGCCGACCTCTCACGCAACCGGATACAGGTTCAGGTGTCGCAAGGCTATGCAAGTTTGAGCATGCTGAAAGGCGGCGAAGCCGATGTGGAGATCGATTCGCCGAATGTTGCGGTCCATCCGCTGAAGACGGGACGGTACCGCATACAGGTGAATTCCGACTCGGAAACGGACGTGATCGTGCGCCAGGGCGAAGCCGAGATCTCAACGCCGCAGGGCAGCACGCGCGTGAGAGAAGGCGAGATGATCGCCATACGTGGCACTGACCAGCCGGAATATAAAGTCAGCAGCGCACCGCCCAATGACGATTGGGACCAATGGAATAAAGATCGCGACCACGTGATACGGGATTCCCAAAGCGTGAGCCGCACCAGCCCTTATTACACCGGCGTCAATGATTTGGATTCTTACGGACGCTGGGTTTATGTCCCAGGCTATGGGAATGTCTGGCAGCCTTATCAGCAAGCCGCGTGGGCCCCATATCAGACGGGAAGATGGGTATGGGAGCCATATTACGGCTGGACCTGGGTTTCCTATGAGCCTTGGGGATGGGCCCCTTATCATTACGGGCGCTGGTTTTACTACGGCAATAACTGGTGTTGGTGGCCTGGACCGGCGTATATCGGCTATCGCCCGTTATGGTCGCCGGCATTTGTTTTCTTTGTCGGCTTCGGACATCGTGCCGGCTTTGGTTTCGGCTCCATCGGATGGTTCCCCGTGGGTCCGCATGATCCGTTTTTCCCTTGGTACGGACGCGGCTTTAACCGCGTAAACGTCGTCAACATCACCAATATCACGGTCATTAACCGCGGAGGACGTGGGGCATTCATACCTCCTCTTGCCGTGCGCGGACGCCAGCCATTTTTCTCGAATGCCAATCTGGCGTTGACCAATCCGCGCGTGCGTGGCTCCATCACCAGTGTCTCGGCTGAGAACTTCGGCCGCGGCGGCAATGAAGGATGGCGACATGGAGTGGAAGAGCATGAGCTCCGCGCATCCAGCGTGATGACCGGCAACGTTCCAGTCGTTCCGTCGCGCGAGAGCCTGCATGCTGGCAAAGGAACTGGCGGCGTTCCAGCGGGCGTACAGCCCCACAGCAATGATCGTTTCTTTACCAAACATCAGCCTCCAGCCGGACCTGAGTCATTTCATACCCAGGTGCAGCGCGTCCAACGGGTAGTCGGACCGGAAGCAGCGGGCGGCAGCGGCGGAGTCAATGTGCGGACCGGCGGCAGCGGCGGGGCGAACGTGAGAACCGGCAATGCTGAAGTCCCAAGAGCCGGCGTAGCGGCAAGCGGCGGTGGTAATTCCGGCGGCATGAATCCAAAAGACAGCCCTGGACGCATGGCTCCTGGCAGCAATGAAGGAATGACGCAGAACCGGCCTTCTGGCAACAGCGGTTCCAGCACCGGTGCTTCTGGTGGAAACAGCGAGCATAGCGGCTGGAATAAATTTGACTCGCCAACCGGCCATTCCAGCAGCGACGTGGGCAGCGGTCATTCAGAACAAACGCCCTCGGGCAGCAGGTCTCCTTCCGGCGGAAATCGACAGTCCGTCGACCGTCCATCCAATGATCGTCCATCCGTTGATCGCCCGTCTATCGAGCGTCCATCCAATGATCGTCAATCCATCGACCGCCAGGCGGGAACAAACCAGACACCACACACGCAAGAGAACGGCAGCAGTGGTGGCGGCTGGCAGCGATTCCCATCGAACTCTGACCATGCTTCCACTCCGCAAGCGACCCGGAACGATCAGGGCGGGAACGGCGGCAGCAAGCCTCCGCTTGAACTGCATCGGCCTATCGTTACGCCGAGAGAGCCAAACGGCAACTCATCGCCTTCGCCGCGGAGCGAGCCACGCTACAATCCGCCTTCGCCGCGGAATGACTCGCGCAGTGCGTCTCCAGCGCCGCGGTCGGGACCATCCCGCAGCAGCGGTGCTGGCGGTTCTTACCATAGCAACCGTGGTTCGTCATCGCGTGGTGGTTCGTCATCGCATGGCAGCGGTGGACATAGTGAATCGAAATCGTCCTCCGGATCCAGGCACTAACGCTCTCCTTCCCCTGGAATGCGAGGGATGAAACAGAAAGAGCGACGGAAAAACAACCGTCGCTCATTCTGCTTTTAAGATGAGGTAACTTTGGCTACCACACGCCTTTGTCGCTGCCCGTGATTTTGAATGCCACGGCCGCAGCCGAGGCCAGAGGCGGCAGCAAGCTGAGGCGGAACGTAGCAGGAACGTTTCCGCTGAACGCGGCCTGGGTGATCTGTTGCGTGTAGAGCCGCGCAGCGTACGGCATGATGGGCAGGCGCAGGAACCGCGCGCGCGTGTAAATCTTGTCGCCATTCACGGTAGAGTCGGCAATCACGTCGGCGGGAAGCTCAAGCGCCGTGCCGCGATATCTCTGCACGTAGTCGGAAACGATCTTCAGGAAGCTGGCAACCCCCGGCCAGATGCCGGCGACGGTGGCGGCCGCGCGCAGTTCGCGGAAATCAACCTTGCCGGACTCCACGATCGCGGCGGCGTTCAGGATGTCGCAAACGCGGAAATAAAAATGGCGATACATGCGCTGCAGCGTCGCGGCAAAAATGCGTTCTTCCGGCGCCGGCACAAAGTATTTATGTCCGTTCAAATGCAGCGGCACACGGCGCTCGATACAGCGCCTGGCCAGGCCAATGTGCTCTCCGGTCTGTCCCAGCCTTCCTATATGCGTTTCAATCGATTCCGGCAAGCCGGGGATGGAAAAATTCCATTTGCAGGCCAGGCGGTCTCCCCAGCTCCGCGCTTCAACCTTGCCGCCAAAGCGCTTGGTAAAAACATTCACAATCTTCGCTTTCGCGCCCGTCGATACCAGATCAAGATCGTTGCCCAGGTCCGGCCAGTGGTCCAGCGTTTTCATCACCACCGTGGGGCAGCTTTCTTCTTCTAGTGCATTACAAACGGCTTCTAAATAGTTTAAGGCGTTGGTGATACGGGCGCGCTCCTTGGCCAGGACTTCCACCGCCCACGCCTGTACGTCGGCATTCCCGCGATTGCCGGCCACACGGTTCAACACCTCAAAAGCGCGGATCACGACATGGTTGGAGTCAGCAAGTTCGACAAAGTCCTGACGCTGTTGCGGGGTGAGCGAACTAAGCATGGGAATAATGTCAGACGCGGAAGCGGGTCGCAAAGTTAATTTTAAGAATGCATCAATATATTGGCTTTCATTTTGGATTGCTGTGGCCATGGGAACCGGATACTCCTGGGATATGCACGAAGGCTGGTCTGCTCTGAAGACTAAGATGAGGGTTGCTGCTTTCAGGTTGTCGGGGCTAGGAAGCACTCAGCCACTGATTTACCGCAAAGACCGCAAAGAACGCAAAGTACGCAAAGGAAGAAACAAATCTCTTGAGGGTTAGGACCAGCCCCATCCGAGCGAGAAACAAAATCAATCTCCCACCCTTTGCGGCCTTCGCGTCCTTTGCGGTTAAAGCTTTACTGGCTGAGTGCCAAATGCTGATTGCTGGCTGCTTCCTTATATAATCGCCAGTTCACGCGAACTTCCTGCCGAGGAGTGGAGATTGCCATACGACGACTTGAGACAATGGATCGCCGCGCTGGATCGCGCCGGTGAACTAAAAAAAATCAAGACGGAAGTCGATCCCATTCTGGAGATCACTGAGATCGCCGACCGCGTCTCCAAAGGCGCGGCAAAAAAATATGGACGCTCCGGCGGGCCTGCGCTGCTGTTTGAAAACGTGAAAGGCGCCAACGGCGTTCCAGTGCTCATCAATCAGTTCGGCTCGGAGCGCCGCATGCAGATGGCGCTGGGCGTGGACAGCCTGGATGAAATCGCCGAGCGTATCCGGCAGCTGCTCAATATGAAATCGCCGGAAGGTTTTCTGGAAAAGCTGAAGATGCTGCCCATGCTCGCGGATATGGGCAAGTTCTTTCCCAAAGTCGTACCCACCGGCCCCTGCAAAGAAGTCATCAAGAAGGAAAACTTTTCACTGCTCGATTTTCCTATCCTGCAATGCTGGCCGCAGGACGGCGGACGCTTCATCACGCTGCCATGCGTCATCACCCGCGACCCCAAAACAGGGAAGCGCAACACCGGCATGTACCGTATTCAGGTTTACGACGCCACCACGGCAGGCATGCACTGGCAGCGGCAAAAAGTTGCCGCCGAACACTACCGCGACATGCTGCGCAGAGCGCACTCGAAATCAATCAATGAGAGTGGAGCGCAGGCGCCCTCGGCTGTGAAAGAAAAATCAGGAGCGCAGGCGCCCTCGCCTGCGGAGCGTCGCTCTGGAGTAGATATCATGGCCCGCTCCGGCGGAGGCTCCATGCTTGCCCCGGGAGACCGTCCCAGTGGAACCATGGAAGTCGCCGTCGCCGTTGGCACCGAACCGGCGCTCACGTTTTCCGCCATCGTTCCCGCGCCACCGGAGATAGAAGAATTCATCATCGCCGGGTTCCTCCGTCAGAAGCCGGTGGAACTGGTGAAGTGCGAGACCGTCGATCTGGAGGTGCCTGCGTCGGCGGAAATCGTCCTTGAAGGTTACGTCAAGCTCGACGAGCTGCGCACTGAAGGCCCATTCGGCGATCACACGGGCTTCTATTCGCTGGAAGACGAGTATCCGGTGTTTCATGTCACCTGCATCACGCACCGCAAGAACCCGATTTACGCTACCACCATCGTAGGCAAGCCGCCCATGGAAGACGCCTGGATGGGCAAGGCCGTGGAGCGCATCTTCCTGCCGTTGATGCGGCTCACTCTGCCGGAAATCGTGGACGTGAATCTGCCCGTTGAGGGCGTCTTTCACAATCTTATGATCGTCTCCATCCGCAAGTCGTACCCCGGACACGCGCGCAAAGTCATGAGCGGCATCTGGGCGCTGGGTCAGGCCATGTTCACCAAATGCATTGTCGTGGTCGATGAAGACGTAAACGTGCGGGATATCGGCGAAGTGGTGCTCAAAGTTTTCAACAATATTGATCCTGAGCGCGATATACAGTTCACGCTCGGCCCCGTGGATTCGCTCGATCACGCTTCGCGACTGCCGAACTTCGGTTCCAAAATGGGTATCGACGCCACACGCAAATGGCCTACCGAAGGCTTCACGCGCCCCTGGCCCGACGAAATCCTGATGGACGAAAAGACCAAGGCGCTGGTGGACAAAAAATGGAGAGACTTTGGAATTGAGTAACTCTGCACAAGATTTATACAAACGAGCACAGATGAACCCGGAAAAACTTCTTATTCATGTCTACCCCTCTCAAGGTACATCAATCTTGGGAAATATCCTCTGGGATGTCTGCCGGTAGACTCAAGTTCGTGTCGTTTTATTCTTGTACCCTGTTTATTAACCAGATCATGGCCCTCCGAAAGGAAATAGCGGATCAGGGCCCTCTCCGCGAGTACCAACCGTTCTCCCGAGTCTCTGCCCTGGTCACGTGACGAGTCTTCCTGCTATCAAAATTCGCTTACCGGCCTTTGCATAACGAACATGCTGCATCAGCGACAGATTATTTAGCTGGGTTCTGACACGGCTTCTCATTCGGCCAGCTTTACCCACGTATAGTGCTTCGAACTGTCGGCCATACCGGCGGCCAAAAATATAAACTCCCGGTTCAGCAAGGATTCTTTCCAAATCCACTCCATAGATCATGTTGTCAGCGCGAGCGTCTCTAAGCTGAATGGCAGGCTCCATTCGATACATAGCTTCATTTTTCGTTTCCCCCAACCAGCGCAGACCAGCGGCCAAAAGTTTCCGCGTCGGAAGGATTATATGTTAATATCTTCTAGTCAGTCTAGTCAGAATCAACAGATGAAAAGATGAAAAAGAAACCAAAAGCACGTTCTGCCACTAGGGCTGCATCCGGAAAAGCATGGCAATTGCAAACAGCGAAAGCTCGCTTTAGTGAAGTCTTCCGGAGAGCGCGCGCGGAAGGCCCTCAGACCGTCACACGTCAAGGGAAAGAGGCGGTGGTCATCATTCCCGCAGAGGATTTTGAAAGACTGACGGCACGGAGCAAACAACCGGAACGGCTCTCTGAGTTTTTTGCCCAATCACCCCTTGCAAAAGCCAATCTGAATCTGGAGCGGACTCCGGACTTCGGCAGGAAGATAGAACTGTGAGTGGCTTTCTCCTTGATACAAATGTTGTCTCAGAACTCATCCGGCCAAAGCCTGACCAACATGTCAGGAACTGGATTGATTCTGCGGATGAGAATCTGCTCCATTTGAGTGTTCTGACGTTGGGCGAGGTGCGCAAAGGAATAGCCTTGCTGAGTAGTGCTGCTCGTCGCATATCTTTGGAAGCATGGCTGAGCAACGACCTTGTCTTGCGATTTGCAGGCCGCATTCTGCCCATTGACCAGGAGATTGCGGAACGCTGGGGGTGGATTACAGCCAAAGCTATGGTTGCTGGGATCTCATTACCTGTGATTGACGGACTGCTGGCATCAACTGCTCTGCATTTTAATTTGACGCTTGTTACCCGGAATACAAAAGACGTAGCTGCCACAGGGGTTTCGGCATTTAATCCTTGGCCGGCCCAATCCCCATAATTAAACATGGAAAGGTCCTCGCACTTGACCAACCCATTCCCTGTCATCGCCTCCGACCTCGGCCGCACCGTGGCCCAGGCCAAACCGCTGCTGCTGAAGCTGGACAATGCCGATACCTCGGCGCGTCCTAGTGAAGGGAAGTGGGCAAAGAAGGAAATCCTTGGCCATCTGCTCGATTCGGCCTCGAACAATCATCAGCGCTTCGTCAGCGCCACGCTGCAGGGCAGCCTCACGTTCCCGGGCTACGACCAGAACGCGCTGGTGGGTTTGCAGAATTTTGCTGAGGTCGATTGGAGTTTCCTGGTCGATTTCTGGGCGGCTTACAACCGCTTCCTTGCCCACGTGATCGGCCACCTGCCGGCAGACGCCGCCAAGGTTACATGCAGCATCGGCAACAATCCGACTGCATCGCTCGAATGGATCGCCGAGGATTACGTCGCCCACTTAAAGCATCACTTGAACCAGATTCTCGGGCAGACGTTTGAAACGAGTTACGGAAAGTAGACTTGACGAAATCGCTCCTTCATCTCGTCGCTCTTTCCAGCTTTGACCAGGCGCAAAATCTCATTCACCTCTTTGTCGGCGGATCGGAGCTGCACGGCGCCAAGGTCGGCAAGACAGACGATACTGATCTTTATGGCGTCTATCTTGAAGATCCGGAGCAAGCTCTGGGTCTCAATCCGCGAGAGCACTTCGTCTGGTCGACCGCCGGAGACGAGCGCCGCAACGGCCCTGACGATGTTGATGTAACCCTTTACTCCCTGAGGAAATGGGCTGGCATGGCAGCCAAAGGCAATGCCACCGCGCTGCATTTTCTCTTTGCTGAACCTCAGGAAGTCGATCTGAAGGCGTGGAAAAAGATTCTGGCAAAACGTGAAGTATTTCTTTCCCGCAGCTCGGCCAAACAATTTCTTGGCTTTGCCGACGATCAATTCAAACGGCTTACCGGCGAAAAGGGAAGCGGCAAGAAAGGCCAAAGGCCAGAATACATCGGCAAATACGGATACGACACCAAAGCTGCGATGCACGGACTGCGGCTATTGTATGAATGCCTGGAATTAATGACGCATCGGCGTATTACGCTTCCTCGTCCGGAAAAGGACTTACTCATCGAAGTTAGAAGTGGAGAGTGGCCGCTGGAGCGCGTCCTGGCTCACGCAAAGAAGTTAGCCTCTGATGTTGAAAAGGCGGTCGCGAGTTCGCCGCTGCCAGAGAAAGTCGATCGCGAGGCAATCTCAAAACTTGTGGCGCAGGTACACCTCGAGTTTTGGCGCGAGACTAATTTGAATTAGAGCTGTAGTTGCTGCGCTTGTAGAATAGAAGCTTCCAGGCCCATGCCAAAGCCGCTGCGCAGACCATGCCTACCAGTAAGTCCGCCACTACGCCTCCCCAAACGATTTCTCTGGTGCCGGCGAATCCCCCTTCGCGAAAAAACGTGAAAGGCACACCGTAAAGGTACGAGCAGTCTGCACAATATTGAGGTCGCGAAAAATTCTTATAGTTGATCGCAACAAATAGACAAACAGCCGCTAACAGACTGACGCCATGTCGGACGATATTTTGGCGATCGGTCATCTTACAAACCCGGATATCTTCGTGCTCCTTTGTGTCCTTTGTGGTTTCCGAATTATACTGAACGCATGTCGGTATTCAGCGATCTGTTCGGCATCGCCAAAGGAATGTCCGTGACCCTGCGGGAGATGTTTTCTCCCACCATTGTTGAGGATTATCCCAACAAGAAGCTGCCCAATGAGGGAGCGGTTTTTCAGGAGCGTTTCCGCGGATTGCACGAGCTCCAGCGCGACGAAAACGGCCTGGAAAAATGCGTTGCCTGTTTCCTGTGCGCGGCGGCGTGCCCCGCGAACTGCATTTACATTGAGGCCGCGGACAATACGGAAGAGAAACGCATCAGCGGCGCCGAGCGCTACGCCAAGATCTATAACATCGACTATAACCGATGCATCTTCTGCGGCTATTGCGTTGAGGCCTGTCCCACGGACGCAATCACGCACGGCCACGGTTTTAAGCTGGCCACCTTCAACGCCAGCAACCTGGTTTATCGCAAAGAAGCGCTGCTGGTGCCCATGCCTGCCAACGCCGGCCAGCCACTGGCGCCGCAAGATGCGGTAGTGGTGCCGGAGAAGCGGGCCTAGCGAGACCGCCGTAAACGCACGTCATCGCCGCCATCGCGCGTGATCGGAAAACCAAAGCAATATTCCGTGCTGTCTCTTGAAGCAACCCGATTTTTCAGCCTTGTCCGGTCATGAAGCTTTATTCCGATTACCTCTGTTCCGGGCTTTCCGGTGCTGCTCCGCTGGTTCTCTTTCCCCGATTTCCCTTTGCGTCCTTCGCGACCTTTGCGGTGAACTGGTTTTCGATCACGGCGATCAGGCGCGATGTCGGCGATGACCCGATCTCGCCCTTCACGGTTTCTGCGTCGGCCTTAAGATCACTTCGCTGATGAACGCCTGCGGCCTTTGTGTGACCAGCATTTCCACCGTGTGGGCCACGTCATCCGCGATCAGCATTTTTTCCAGGCTCTTGCCTTCATGCGCGCCGAACTCGGTATGGGTTGAGCCGGGACAGACGACCGCTACGCGAATCTTATGTCCGCGCAGCTCTTCGGCAACGGAATAGGTGAGTCCGTTCAATCCCCATTTTGAAGCCGAATACGCTGCGGCATTGGGCACCGCATTCTTGCCGGCTATCGACGAGATATTCACAATGTCGCCACCGCCGCCGGAGATCATCATGGGCGCAAACGCTCGGACCATATAAAAGACGCCGCGCAGGTTGGTATTGAACATGGCGTCCCATTTTTCCGTGGGCATGGTGTGCAGCGGGCCGCTGAACGTGCCAATGCCAGCGTTGTTGACCAGGACATCCAGCCGGCCGAAAGTCTTTTGCACCCGTTCCGCCAGGGCCGCCACAGAGTTCCAGTCAGCAACGTCGCATGCCAGGGCCTCGCTTTGTCCGCCGGCTGAGCGGATCTGTCCCGCCGTGTGTTGCAGCCGGGCGAGCGTGCGTCCGCAGACAATGGTGGTGGCGCCCAGGCTTGCCAGCCGAAGCGCGATGGCGGCGCCAATTCCGCGGCCTCCGCCCGTGATCAGCGCGGTCTTACCGTTCAAATTGTGGGTCATAGTGCTTGCTGTCCTTCATTTTGGAGCGCGGTTGTTTGATAAAGCTAGAGTTTGTTTTGTCATTGTTTACCGATCTGATGGAACGTTTTGCCGGACCCGGTGTCTAATCTTGCAGGATACCGCGTCCCTGTCTCCGGTATAGGTTAGCTGATTTAAATGAGGTGCGTTCGAGGAGTGCTGCCGTCACGACTGGGGGCGGTCGCTTGCAGAGCTGTCACTACTGTATCGCATGGAACGGCGTTCTGTTGGGATCCGGTTTGGCGGCTGCGGATAACTTGTGATCAACCGCTCTGCATCTGAGCAGTAAAGTGCCATTTTTTGAAGCGGCTTGCCTAAATGTAGGGTATGTCTTTTATAATCCGTGACTCTAAGTTTTAGCGGGAAAAGCGGGCCCGAACCGGAGACGGTTTGCGAGCAATCGGGTCACAAATCTGGCAGAGATGGACTGAAGGAGCAAAACGCAATGAAAAGAGTGCTTGTCACGTTTGTGCTTGCGCTAACCACGGCAGCCTGGGGTCAGGGAAGTTCGCCTTCGCAACAGCCACCGGCAACACAACCGCCGGCCGGTCAACAGCCTGCAGCAGGTGGCGATCAGGCCAACGTTCCCACCAGCCAAAAGGTGATCAAAGATCCGGCGGAATATAACGCCTACATCACCGCACTGAATACCACAGATCCCGCCGCTAAAGGCGCGGCCATGGAAGCCTTCGTCGCCCAGTATCCCAATAGCATCGTGAAAATCGACGCGCTGGAACAGGCGATGGGAGCGTACCAGCAGGCCAGCAACCAGCAAAAAGTGGAGCAGATTGCCAGACAGATCCTGACCATTGAGCCGAACAACGTGCGTGCGCTGGCCATTGTGGTTTATATCGAGCGCAACCAGATCAAGGATGCCGCCAGCGGAGCCAAAGCCCGTGCCGACGCCGAGCGCGGCTTGCAGGAACTGCCGAACTGGAAGAATCCGGAAGGAGTAACTGCCGCCGATTACGAAAAGATGAAGAACCAGATGACCGGCATCTTCGCCGGCACCGCCGCTTTTGGCGCTCTGCAACAGAAAGATTACGCCAACGCGGAAAAATATTATGAGCAAGCCCTGAAAATCGACCCCAACGATCTGGGCAACAACTATCAGATGGCGATTGCCCTGCTTGAATCGAATCCGATAAATCCTGTCGGGTTCTGGTACGGCGCCAAGGCGCTTGGCATCGCACAGAAAACGAATCCCGCGGCCTTCCAGCAATGGTCGCCTTATTTCCTGGCCAAATACAAGAAGTATCACGGCAATACTGACGACTGGAACCAGCGCATGGCCACGGCCGCAACCGAGACAGCTCCGCCAGCCAATTTCGTCGCCAGCATTCCTCTCGCCCCGACGCCCTGCGACCTTGCCGCCCAGGCGGTCCAGCAGAACGATCCCGGCCAGCTTTCGTTCAGTGACTGGGAACTGGTTCTCTCTTGCCGTGATAAGACCCCCGCCAACAAGGACGCCGCCGAGAAGGTATGGCAGGCCATACAGGCAAAAGAGAAAAACGGTGAAGCCCGGTTAAGGATCCCGGTGAAGATTATCGCTGCTCCCGATACCAGCACGCTGGAAGTAGCCATCAGCGACGATAACCAGGCTGCCAACAAAAGCGACATGAAGGTCACCATGGAAAAACCGATGACCAAGCCGCCTACCGCGGGATCGTCCACAGACATCATCGGAGTCATTTCCGAATACGCGCCCGACCCGTTCATGTTCACCATGATCAAAGGCGAACTGCCGGCGGCCAAACCTGCAAGCAAGGCTGGAACCAAGAAGGGCGCAACCAAGAAGGGCGCGAAAAAGAAAGCCAGCTAATCAAAACCTGAGCTTCAACGAAAAGCAGCCCCCAACAAAGGCTGCTTTTTTATTGGAGCTACTCGGCCAGCATCAGGCGTTGCACTGAATGTGCGCGGCCGGTGGCGCCGTCGCAACCGATCAACACCGCGCAGAAGCGTGGATCGCCCTTGGCCGCCTCAAAGCGTCCCGGCAGTCCGGTTAGAAAGCGTTGCAGCACCTGCTCTTTCTGCACGCCAATCACGCTGTCATAAGGGCCGGTCATGCCGACATCAGTCTGAAATGCCGTGCCACCCGGCAAAACGCGCGTGTCTGCGGTGGGGACGTGGGTATGCGTTCCCAGAACCGCCGTGACGCGTCCGTCAAGATACCAGCCAAGCGCGATTTTTTCTGATGTGGCTTCCGCATGGAAATCGACAACGATCACTTTAGTTTTAATTCTTGCCAGCAGGCCGTCCGCTTTGCGAAAGGGATCGTCCGTATCGTGCATGAATACGCGGCCCTGAAGGTTGATTACGGCATAGCTCTGGCCCTGCGGCGTGGAACCCTCATAGATCCCGACGCCGGGAACGCCATCCGCATAATTCGCCGGACGCAGCACCTTCCGTGCGCGTCCGCTCGGGTCTCCATTGGCCGAGTTGAAATAGTCAACAATCTCGCGCTTGTCCCAGATGTGGTTGCCGGTGGTGAGCACGTGGCAGCCCAGATCAAAGAGCTCATCGGCGATGGCCGGAGTAAGCCCGAAGCCGCCCGCCGAGTTCTCCGCGTTGGCAATCACCAGGTCAACTTTGTTGGTTTCCACCACGTGGCCCAGGTGGTCGCGCACGATCTTGCGCCCTGGGCTGCCGAATATATCTCCGATGAAAAGTATCTGCATGTCCGAATCTTCGATACTAACATTTACCCCCAATCCGGCTGGCCGGCAGCGCCCGGCGACTGGGCGGTCGGGCTATGGGGCCAGATGAACCGTCGCCAGGAAGTCGTAATTGCCGGAGGCGCCGACGTGTAAATTGCGCACGCGCGCGGAGTGCACCACAACATTGTCGAAATACCAGAGGTTGATGTAGGGCAGGTCGCGCGCCAGGATCTGCTGGACCTGGGCATAAATCTGCTTTCGCTTTTCCTGGTCAACCGTGTTGCGTCCAGCATCAATGAGGCGGTCCATTTCAGGATTCACGTAGTAACTGCGGTTCGCGTGTTTGGGCGGGAAGCTGGAGGAGTGGAAGGCATAGTAAAAAATGTCGGGATCTTCATTGCCGCCGACCCAGCGCAGCGAGTAGAGCTGGAATGCGCCTTTGGTCACGTCGGCATAAAACGTGGCGAACTCGAAGCTGCGGATATCGAGCGCAATCCCGACCTGGCGTAGCTGCTGCTGCAGCACCGCTGCCAGCAGGCGCGTTGTTTCTTCGGTCGAAGTCTTCATCGTCAAATGGAAGCGAATGCCGTCCTGACCACGCACGTATCCTGCCGCATCCAGCACTTGGTTCGCCTTTGCCGGATCGTAAGGGTAGTGCGCCACGTCCCCGTTGTATGCCCAATGTTCCGGTGGAAGCACGCTGTCGGCAAGGCGGCCCTGGTCGCCAAACAGGTAATGCAGCATGGCGCCGCGATCAATGGCATAAGCCATCGCCTGCCGCACGCGGACATCTTTCAAAATGGGATCGCGCAGATTAAAGGCCAGGTAGGCCAGCACCGTGCCAGGTCTCTTCTCGACCTCTAGATTGCGGTACTGGCGCAGTGTCCCCACCATATCGGCGCTTAAAGATCCGCTGGCAGAAATGTCCGCGCTGCCTTTGCGCAGTTCCAAAGCGCGAGTCGTGGCATCAGGCACGATCATCAAACGCACGCGCTCCACATTTGCCTTTTGGCCCCAGTAGTCGTCATTGCGCTGGAGAACAACCTCGCTGTCCGGGTCCTGTGACACAAAGCGGAACGGACCTGAGCCAATAAGATTGCGGTTGAACAGCTTGTCACTGCCATAGGGCACAATGCCGAATGCGCCATCGGAAACGTTGTAAAGCAGAGTTCCGTCGGGTTCGGATAGATGGATGACGAGCGTGGATTCGTCCGGCGCGTCAACGCGGTCCACCAGTTTGTATGTGGTGGTCTTTAGGGTCGTGAGGGATCCATTGCGCACGCTGTCCAGCGTCCACTTCACGTCGCGCGAGGTCAGTGGGCGTCCATCGTGAAAGTGGATGCCCGGGCGCAGGTGGAATATATAAGTCTTTGGATCGGGAATCTCCCACCTTTCCGCCACCCACGGCTGCATGTTGAAGTGCTCGTCGCGGTGGACAAGGGGATCGAAGATCAGTTCGTCAATGCGTTCTGATTGAGCGTCCGTTCCCACGCGCGGATCAAGATTGGTGGGACTGCTTTCAATGATCATGACGAGAGTGTTTACATCGGGACGTTTGGAGCAGGAAAGCAGACTGGGGAAGAGCAACAAACCGAAAAGCCTCAACCACCAATGACACGAAGGAACACGAAGGTGATTGGTTTTCGACGGAAACATCCTTCGTGAACCTTCGTGTCCTTTGTGGTTAAGCCGGTTAAACATAAGATATCTTTCCCAACACGGCTGGCCGCTTGGCTCCCGTAGCCGATGGGATGTTGCCTGGCAACTGATTCCAAGTCTGATAGGCCAACAGCGCAAAAGCCACGGCTTCCTTGGCCTGGCTGGGAATGCCGAAATCATCGGAATGTTTGAGCCAAAGTCCCAGACGGCCGGCTTCTTTCTGCAGCATGTCCATGAGCACGGCGTTCTTGCTTCCGCCGCCGGAAACCACCCAGTCGCGATAGCCGCCCTTTTTCAAAACAAAACGCTCAAGAGCTTGCGCCATGGATCGTGCGGTGAGGGCAGTTGCGGTGGCGATCACGTCCGCCTTCGCGGCTTTGCGGCACCGGCGCAGGAATGAATCGGCGTACTTGCTGCCAAATTGCTCGCGGCCCGCTGTTTTCGGCGGCTTGAGCTCAAAATAAGCGGCGTTGAGCGATTCTTCAAGTACTGGTTGAAGTATTGATCCGCGGCGCGCAACTGCTCCGCCACGATCAAAAGGCTTGTTGAACAGCAGTTGCATGAGACGGTCTATCACCATGTTTCCCGGGCCGGTATCAAAAGCCAGAATGTTGTCGGGCGGCGCGCCGGCGGGAATCGCGGTGAGGTTAGCTATCCCGCCGATGTTCTGGATGATCCGGCCTTTATGTTTGGAGCGGAAGATCGCGTAGTCAAGCAAGGGGACCAGCGGCGCACCCTTGCCGCCCGCGGCCATGTCTGCCGGGCGAAAATCGGAGACCACCGGAACTCCCAGCCGGGCAGCTACGATTGAGCCTTCACCAGTTTGCCAGGTACACGCGATTTTTTTGCCAAGGTAAGGGGTCGCGACGCCCTGGTGATAGAGCGTCTGGCCGTGGCAGCCGACGAGGTCCAGTGTGGTCGGATCGATTTTCTTTAAAGCCTTGATGACCGCTTCCGCATAGAACTCGCCCAGCCGGAAATTCAGCCGCGAAAGTTCGGCCACGCTGGTCCGGCTTGCATTCATCGCCGCCAGAACGGCCTGCCGGATTGCGCTGGGATATTCAGAGTGATCATGGAGCAGCAGATCGAAGCTCAGATACGAGCCACGGCCCTGAATGCTGACCACGGCCACATCCACTCCATCAGCCGACGTTCCGCTCATCACGCCCGCGACGATCAAACGTTGATCTCCCGGGCCGTGTGCAGGCGATCGTCAATGACCTCTCCGCCGATAATGCGCGAGAAATCCGTCACGATCCTCTTGAGTTTCTCCACTACGGCCGGTTTTGGCTCCGCGGCAAATCCGCGCAGTTCCTTGGAACGCTTCTTGAAAGCGAGCGCACGCTGGGCCGCCGCAGCCACGTGCGCGGCAAACTTGCGGTCACGCTCCGCCGTGCGCAACACGGCTTCAAACCCCCGCCAAACCAGTTCCTGGTTGTGGCACACCAGGAACATGTCCGCGCCTGCACGCAGCGTTTCTACCGCCACGTCTTCGATTTCGCCGGTTGAAAGCACGCCGCCCATTTCCAGATCGTCTGAGATGATCAAGCCTTTGTATCCGATTTTCTTGCGCAGAATGTCCTGCATCCATTTGGGCGAAAGCGATGCCGGCAGTTTGTTATTGGTGATTTCCGGGTACGACGCGTGGGCCACCATGACGAAAGGAACCTGGCCGCGCAGTTCGCGATATGGAGCCAGGTCTTCTGCCCACATCTGCTTCCAGCCCTTCTGCACCACGGGCATGTCATGATGGCTGTCAAGGTTGGCTTCACCCAGTCCGGGGAAATGCTTACCGCAGCCCAGCACCTTGGCGTCTTTCAGGCCGCGAAGAAATTCGCGCGCATATTGGATTGTCTTTTCAGGATCGGCCGAGGCCGTCCGGCTGGACAGAACGGGCCGCGAGGCCTCAAAGCCAAGATCGAACACGGGAGCAAAATCGGTATTGAATCCCAGCGCGCGCGCCTCCAGCCCAAGTATTTTTCCGTGCATGCGGAACAGCTTGCGATTGCCGGTCGAAAACACGTCCTGGACGGAGGGCGCGGGCGCAATCACTTTTTTCAAGCGATCGACCGTGCCGCCTTCCAGATCAACGCAGAGAAACATGGGAACGCGCGTTGTTTTCTGGGAATCGCGCAGCAGACGCCAGGTCTGCCGCGGTTCTTCAATGTTGCGCGCAAACAGAATTACGCCGCCCGGCTGAAGCGTGGCCAGGGTTGTGCGCAACTTGCTGTCGACGGCGAGGCCGTCGTAACCAAGAATGAGCAACTGGCCAACCTGCTGGCGAAGAGTGTCAGTTTTTGGCATGGTCCATCGATTATACGAACATAGCGATTATACGAACTTCAGCGACAATGCACGTATGTTACGAACGGACTGCCCTAGCGATCCCGGCAAGAAGTCAGGGACAGGTGGATCGGTTGTCGGGGAAAATCCTGACGCGCATTGCCTTGAAGATCACGGTTCTGGTGGCGGCAGTCGCTATTGAAGTTTGGGCCTGGGAAAAATTGACGCCCAGGGCCTTGTCAATGTGGTTATCCTGAAAAGCGTTGTTGGAGTTGGACACTCCAGGCGTCTGGGAAAAGCTCCACAGCGCAACCATATTGCGCGCCGGGCTGGATCGGACTGGATCGTATTTCCCGCAAAAGCGGAGTTCTGCACCTCGTCTTGCATGCCGATGCCGGCTGAGTTCGATGCGTTGAGCGTGATGGTATTGGCCAGCACGGTCCAGTTTGCAAATGTATAGAGCGGGCTGCCGCCGCCCATGATGATGCCGTATTCCCTGGGATGTATGAACTGGTTGTTTTGCAGGGTGATGTTGCTATTGCTGAAGGAGTCGGCATTGAAGCCGTAGTACGTATTCCGCGTCACGTTATCGTGGAACCAGACATGATCCATGGACCAGCCGCCCAACCCGATGAAGATGCCATCCACCACGTTTTTGCGGGCCTCCGCCGTTGCGCTATTTATGACGATGCCATCCATCGCGCCTCCTGCTGGAGCACCGATATAGATGCGGGTGAATCCTGCGGGTGCCGCGGCGACGGTGCAGTCTTGTGAGACGACCTCTGGAGTCAGAGGCTTACACGATGTCATCGACAGGAGCAGCGCCGGAAACGGAAGGAGACGAACGCACTTCATGCCAACTTCCTTGCCAAGGTACAAGCACGAATCCGGTTTTGGCCGGGTCCATACCGATCATCTCCATGGCATTTAGAGGTGTGTTGCTGCCGAGTCCGGAATTGCTTCCAACCTGGATTGAGGATCTACTTGCGAATGCCTGAGAGAGACGGTTGAGAAAAATATAACAGCAGCTCTGGGGTAGCCTCCCCGCTAAATACGAAAAAAATACTATCTGGCGCTGCACGCTGAATGATAATCCGGCGACAGAGTTTGCGTTTAGCCCTTACAACTGCTTCTTCAACTCATGCAGCAGGTTCAGGGCCTCCAGCGGAGTGAGGTTGTTCAGGTCGGCGTCACGCAGCCTGTCCACAATTTTCTGCGAAAGCGGCGTGAACATCGTCAGCTGCATTTGTGGCGGCGGCTCGCTGGCTCCGGGAGAAAGATGCGCGGTGGTCTGCTGTTCGGCGCTTTCATGTTCGTGCAGTACTTCTCTCGCGCGCACAATGACTTCCGGCGGCAGCCCGGCCAACTTGCCCACCTCGATTCCATAGCTGCGGTCTGCCGCTCCTGGTTCCACCTTGCGCAGGAAGACGATACCCCCGGCATTCTCTTTTACCGATACATGAAAGTTCTTCACGCCTGGCAGCCGATCAAGCTCGGTGAGCTCGTGATAGTGCGTGGCAAAGAGCGTCTTGGCCCGGCTGGTGGAATGGATGTATTCGATCACCGCCCACGCGATGGCCAGACCGTCATAGGTGGCGGTGCCGCGGCCAATTTCATCCAGCAGGATCAGCGAGCGCGGCGTGGCCGTGTTGAGGATGGCGGCTGTCTCCGTCATTTCCACCATGAAGGTTGAACGGCCGCGCGCCAGGTTGTCGCTGGCGCCGATGCGGGTAAAGATACGATCGACCACAGGGAGCCGCGCCGAGCGGGCCGGAACGAACCCGCCCATCTGCGCCATCAACACGGCGAGCGCCGCCTGCCGCAGATAAGTGGATTTTCCGCCCATGTTCGGGCCGGTGATCAGCAGAATGCTATGGCTGCTGGAGTTGAGATAGAGATCGTTAGGCACAAAGCGATCGTTGCTGCTGGTGAGTTCCAGCTGTTCCAGCACGGGATGGCGGCCTTCGATGATTTCCAGGGCGTCGGATTCCTCGGACTCGGCGGCGGGCTTGTTGATGGGCTTTTCTGTGAATTGCGGACGGCAATAGCCTCGGTTTTGTGCGATGAACGCCAGCGACGCCAGCACATCCACCTCGGCCAGCGCTAATGATGTCTGACGGATGCGCCGCGCCTCGGCGGCGATAGCGGTCCGCAGCTCGGTAAACAGGCGGCGCTCAATCTCGACGATCTTCTCCTGCGCGTCCAGAACTTTGGTTTCGTATTCTTTCAGCTCCAGCGTGGTGAAGCGCTCGGCGTTCACCAGCGTCTGCTTGCGTTCGTAGTCCGGCGGCGCGTGATGCAGGTTGGCCTTGCTGATTTCAAGGTAGTAGCCGAAGACAGAATTGAATTTTACTTTCAGGGAGTTGATGCCGGTGCGCTTGCGCTCGCGCTCTTCAATCTGCGCGATGTACTGCTTGCTGTTGCGGCTAAGATTGCGCAGGTCGTCCAGTTCCTGGTCGACGTCCGGCTGGATCACGCCGCCATCGGCCAGCGTGAGAGGCGGTTCGGCAACCATGGTTTTTTCGATGCGCTCGCGCAGGTCGGCCATCTCGTCCAGCAATCCATTGAGTTCCTCTAGCCGCGCTGCGGCCAGCCTTTCCAGCGCCGTCTTGATGCGTGGAATACGGTTCAAGCTGGCACACAACGCCAGCACGTCGCGCGGGTTCGCGGTCTCCAGCGTAACCCGGCTCAGCAGGCGTTCGATATCGAGCACGCCTTCAAGCGCCCGCCGCAGTTCTTCGCGCGCGACAAACTCTTTCACGCCCGCTTCGACGGCGTCCAGACGGCGGTTGATCTCATGGATTTCGATTGACGGGCGCAGCATCCATGAACGCAGCAGGCGCTTGCCCATGGGCGTGAGAGTAGCGTCCAGGGCGCGGAAGAGCGTGACCTCGCTGCTGGTATTGGCGAAAAGAGGCTCGACCAGTTCCAGGTTGCGGACGGTGACGGCATCGAGCACCAGATATTCCTGGCGATCGTAAAAGCCGATGCGGTCCACATGCTGGAGCGTGCCGCGCTGGGTGGAGCGGACATAATGCAGAATGGCGCCGGCTGCCGTGGCCGCGGCAGGACGCCCTTGCAAACCGAAACCTTCCAGCGAGAGCACGCCCAACTTGTTTTCCAGCAGCGGCACGGCATAATCGGGGCTGAAGACCCAGTCTTCGAGCGGCGTTTCCGTGAAGCGTGCGCGTTCACCGGCATGCTGCAAGCCTGACGGTATGCCGCCCTGCGTACTTGCCTGCACCCCGGAACCAACCTGCGCCTTAGCTCCAATTTGCACCGCCGGACCAACCTGGACGCTTGCATCTGCGGGCGTCTCGGCTGGAATCAGCGGCGCCCGGTCAAACAGCGGCAGCCCGGAGGGATAAAGAACCTCCCGAGGACGCAACTGCTGTAGCTCTTCCACGATGCGGCGTTCGGCGTCGGGACCGCGGAATTCGGTGGCGCGAAATTCTCCGGTGGAAAGATCGAGCGCTGCCAGCCCTACGGCGCCGGAAGCGCGGGCCAGCGCGGCGAGAAAATTGTTTTCCTCCGAGCCAACGCTGGAATCGATGGCCGTTCCGGGCGTGAGCACGCGCGTGACTTCACGGCGGACAAGCTTTGTGGCCGCGCTGGGAACTTCCATCTGCTCACAGATGGCGACCTTAAAGCCTTTGCGCAGAAGCTTTGAGAGATAGTTTTCCGCTGCGTGGTAGGGCACGCCGCACATCGGGATGGCGTGATCTTTTTCCTTGTTGCGCGAAGTCAGCGTGATCTGGAGCTCGCGCGCGGCGACCACCGCGTCTTCGAAGAAGAGTTCGTAGAAGTCTCCCAGGCGGAAGAAGAGCAGGGCATTGGGATGCTGCTTTTTGATGGCGGCATATTGCCGCATCAACGGAGTGGAGGGCTCGGTCATCGGTGCGTGACCTAATTCTAAGACAGAAACCGTGTGCGCCCGGCGCGATATTACTGTTGCCTGCATGAAATGCCGTTAGACCTGGAGATTGAAAGCTGATATAACCGCACGGTCGGCAAGGTACGCAGCCATTTTGAATCTCAATCTGGTTTTGCTTTTGCCTGCCGACTTCTTGGTTCGATTCCAAGCTTTGGGATGGTCACCCTCGAAAAACGCTTGACGGGGCCGGCCTTCGGGCAAAATCGGGTTGCGGCCCTGCGGGTTAAACCCCCGCTGTAACTTGATGGCTCCGCCGGGCGGAATTTTCTGGAGGTTCTTAGAAGTATGGTCCCCCTGATCCTAGTTCTTCTCACTGTGATTGTTGTGGCAATCATTGCCAAGGTTCTTCCCATCAAGCGCGTCATTGTGTACGAATACCAGAAGGCGCTGAAGTATAAAAAGGGCCGTTACGCAGCTACTCTCGATCCAGGGCAATATTGGGTTTCTTCGTTGTCGACCTTGGTCGTTCCGGTCGACATCCGCTCTGAATTTATAACTATCCAGGGCCAGGATGTGCTGAGTGCCGACGGTGTTACCGTCAAGATCAGCCTGGCGTCGGAGTTTCAGGTGATTGACCCCAATCTCGCCGTAAACAAGACAGCGAACTTCCGTGGCAATCTTTATCTGGTCCTGCAGATGGCCCTGCGCGAGATTGTGGGGAAGGAGAAGATTGACGCCCTTCTCGAAAATCGGGCCGGAATCAGCGTTAAGCTGATGGAAATGGCAAAGGACAAGGCATCGGATATGGGAGTGAAGCTCATTTCTGCTGACGTCAAAGACATGATGTTTGCCGGCGAGATGAAGAAAGCGTTTGCCCAGGTGGTGAAAGCGCAGAAGGAAGGACAAGCGGCATTGGAGCGCGCTCGGGGAGAAACTGCTGCACTTCGCAGCCTCGCGAATGCCGCGCGGACCATGGATGATAATCCCAACCTGCTTCAACTGCGCGCCTTACAAGCCTTGGCCGATTCGTCCGGGAATACGCTGGTGTTCGGACTGCCAAACAACGCGCTGCCACTCACAAAGCAGGCTCACAAAAATGTCTCGCCACCGGCGAAGTCTGAGGAATGACTCAATTCTGCTTCTCGAATCGGGAGATTCATGCCTGCCAACAATCTGCTTGCTAAACCTCGCCAAATTAGCTAACATAAATTAGCTAATACGATATGAAGACGTTTACCATTCATGAAGCCAAAACGAACCTGTCGAAACTGATAGAGCAGGCGTGCCAAGGTGAAGAGGTTGTGATCGCCCGCGGGCCAGAGCCGGTGGTTCGACTGGTTCCCATCGCCGATGTCAAAGGGCGCCGGCAGGCGGGTACCCTGCGCGGCAAGTTGCGTGTGGGGCAGGAGTTCTTTGAGCCTTTGACGGACGAAGAACTTGCCCATTGGGAATGACGGCCAATGCGTCTGCTGATTGACACCCATGCGTTACTCTGGTGGCTCACGGACGATCCCGCGTTGCCGGCTTCGGCAAGGAAGCATCTGGCGCGAGCAGTCAACACCGTTCTTGTAAGCTCTGCTTCGGCGTGGGAGATCGCGACGAAATTCCGGATCGGAAAGCTGCCGGGCGCCGGTGATCTACTTGCCGACTTCGCGGGCTATCTGGCCCGTGAACGTTTTGAAAGCCTGCCTATTTCTACTGACCACGCGGTGCGAGCCGGCCTGTTGCCGGGACCACACAAGGATCCGTTCGACCGGATGCTGATCGCGCAAGCACAGGCGGAGGGCCTGCCGATCCTCAGCAATGACGCCGCGTTTGATGCTTATAGCGTTCGGCGTCTTTGGTAAGAGACGATCCGCTCCAAAGAACGCTTGAATCTTTTCTATTGCTTAAGCGAACAAAAAACGATATAATTCAATATCAGCCTTTGGCTTTTTTGCTTTAGTCTTTGACCGAACCGGCCCAGGCCGATCAGCTCCAATGATCTTTGACAACCGTGTTTTTTGTAAACGTACAGACGTGGAGGGTGGGCTGTATTCGGCTTCCCCAGCTGTTAATCAGTTGGTAACAATCCGAAAAGTGACGCCACGAAAAGAGCAACGCGATTCGAGGGCGATTAACGGCAGAAAAGGGGCTTCGACAGTCCTGTCACGGTCCTGTCGAATTGCACTTTGATCTTTGTTTGCAACAAGAGTGTCGATAGGGGGGTGGGATAGCGAAAAATATTATCAGTTAGTAACTGTTGAACTGTTGAAGGGGCCTGAACCCCGGCTCGACCATCAGAAATTTCGTCGAAACGTTCAACGCAGATATGCCGGGCCGCTGGTGGCTGATTTATGAGTATTTTTTCTTCAGATCGTCGAGGCTGGGCTGGGACCATGCTTTCACGAAAGTCTGTTCCGGAGGCTGCGACCGGGTTTTAAGATGGCGCACGAGCATGTCAAGCGCCGTATCCATGGTGAGGGAAGTAATGATGGCAGCGGCAAGGGTGCCGGAATCGAGCAAGGGCTTGGTTTGGCTGAGGACGCCAACGCCGCAATAAGGCAGGCTGAGCCAGCGGGCGCGGTCGGCGCTGGAACCGTTTTCTTCAAACGCCTGTTTGGCCGCCTGGATGAAGTCAGTGTTCTGGGCGGCGATGAGATGCGTGTCAGCCGCGCGCACGGTTGAGAGGCGCAGCCATGAGGTCACTGAGTTGTAGGCGCTTTCCGCAGTCCACTGGATCTTCAGGCTCTTTAGCTGAAGGTCGGAGCCCAGGACGCTTTCAAGCCCATCCGAACGTTGTGACGCCAGAAAGTTGGTTGCCGGACCGCGCAAATAGAGGACCGCGCCGCCGCGAGGCAGAATGGCCCCGAACTGCCGGCCCTGCATGCGGCCGATTTCAGTATGGTCCTGAGTGACGGCAAATACGGGCGCCTTGGCAATTTTTCGCAGGGGCTGAAGGTAGTCAACTCTGGCGTTGCTGATGACCCAACCGATTCCGGCGGCCACCGCAGCCTCCGCCACGCGGGGCAGGCCCTGGTTGTTGACCGGCTCGACCATCACGGCATCGGGGCGATTCGACTGCGATTGCACGACTCCCAGTACCTGCTGGCTCTGCGTAATCGGATCGCTCTTGGCGTTGAGCACCTGGAGATCCAAGTTGAGCCGCTGAGCCATGGCCTGGGCTGCGGCTTCCTGTTCGCGGAGGTAATTGTTCTCGCCGGGAAGGGAGATCACAATGCTTAGCTTCTTCATACCGTTCTCCTGCGGCCGGCGCACTCGACCGAAACAGCCGGACCCGAATCTTCGTGCTTCGCCAAAAATTTGCGCCTGGGCGTCGCGACTTGAAGCAAGGTACCTGCGGCGGTCAGCCCAAAGCATTGTGCAAGCGAATTCTAATGCCCTTTGGCCGATTTTGACCAATAAAGTCGGAGCTCAGATTAGATGGGTCTTACCCGAATGGATGCCGGAATACAGCACGTATTTTTTTCCGGCGAGGCGCCCGACTATTGACCGGCATTGCCAACGTCTGCTTTCCTAGAGGGAGCATGGAATTGCGCAAAGACCCGATTACACGTTCCTGGGTCATCGTGGGCGATGACGTGGAGCGGCAAGGGCAGCCCGGTTATTGCCCGTTTTGTCCTGGAGCGCCGCAGGCGCCGCAGGTGATTGCCACACTGAATTCCGTGGACCACGGCGTGGGCCCGGTCACGGCCATGGTGCATCCCGCGCCGCTGTACCGCATTGAGGGCGAGCCGCATCGTCGCGCTGAAGGCATCTATGACGCGATGAACACGGTGGGCGCGCATGAGGTGCTGGTGCAGAGCATCCGCCACGATATCGAGCTGTGGCAGTCGTCCGACGCGGAGATCTCGCAATTCCTGCAACTGACGGCGCAACGTATCCAGGACCTGAAAGGCGACCTGCGTTTCAAGTACGTGACCATGTTCAAGAACCACGGGGTACCCGCGGGCCAGGAGTTTGACCATCCGGTTTCCGAGCTTACGGCCACCACGTTTGTTCCGCGTCGCGTGCTTTATGAACTGCGGGCGTCGCGCGATTACTACCTGGAAAAAGAGCGCTGCGTTTTCTGCGACACCCTGGGCCAGGAGCTGCGCAACCCCGTCCGAATGGTGGAGACGCTGAATCATTATGTCTCCATGTGCCCGTTCGCTTCGCGCGTGCCGTATGAAATCTGGATCATGCCGCGGAAGCACGAGTCCTCGTTTGAGCGCTCGGTCACTTCCAAGTCCGGACAGCTGAATGAATTGTCCGGGCTGATTCGCCGCACCTTGCAGCGGGTGATGAGCATTTCCGAATCATTTCACCTGGTGCTGCATACGGTCCCCAATACCTATCAGAAGTCGAACATCCTGCAGTATTGGAAAACCGTGGACGAGGATTACCACTGGCACATTGAGATTCTGCCTATCATGGGCACCAAGGCCAAGCCTTATTTCCTGAAAGAGGTGTATTACACCCACATCTCGTCGGAAACGGCGGCGGAAAAGTACCGAAAACTGGCGATTCGTTAGATAAACGCCGCCTCCAGGGAATTCCGTTTAACGCGTCGCCAGGGTACCGTTTGTGCGCTTTATCACACCTGCGGGAGGGACTCCCGGCTATAATTTGCAATAACTTATGCTTCCGTTGTTCTGGTTACGCGTAGCCCTGAGCCTGTACGGGGTGGGCCTGCTCTACGCCCTGGCTTCATTCTGGGGCGGCAGGAAAGTCCTGACCCAGATCACCCTGCCGGCGGTGGGATTGGGAATGGTGTTTCATTTCGTTTCGATCGTCGAAAACGCCATGTTCAGCGGCACGTGGACGCCTACTTCGATGCACGGCCTGGAGTCATTGCTGGCCTTTGTCCTGATGGTATTTTTCTTTATCGTTTATGCCAGATTCCGTGCTACTTCGCCGGGATTGGCGGTGTTTCCTCTGGTTTTCTGGCTCACTTTTTCGGCTTCATCGTATGCCGAGCCCACCGAGCCTTCCGCCCCGTTGTTCGTGAGCACGCAATGGATTTACATCCACGTGGCGCTTATCCTCATTGGGTACTCGGCCCTGTTTTTCAGTTTTGTTGCCAGCATCCTTTACCTGATCCAGGAGCGCAATTTAAAGACCAAGGCGGGAATGAATAGCTTCTGGTCGCGCTTGCCGGCGCTGGCCACCATTGATGAGATCGGTTTCAAGTGCCTGATCTGGGGATTTCCGTTCATGACGCTGGGGCTGATCGCGGGGTCCATCCTGGCTGAGGCACGCTACGGAACGCGGTACTTTGCCGATCCCAAGATCCTGCTCTCAGGACTGATGTGGGTTGTGTACATGGTCCTGTTGTACACGCGCTGGAACGCAGGCTGGCGGGGCCGTCGTGCCGCCTATTTGGCGACGTTTGCGTTTGGCGCGGCCGTGCTGGCCTGGGCGGCCAATAATTTCAGCCAGACGCACAGGTTTATTGCTCCATGAACTTTCACGTTATAGGCGTGAACCACAACAGCGCGCCGCTTGAGGTGCGCGAGCGTCTTGCTGTCCCCGAGGCGCAGCTGCCAGACGCAATCCGCAGCCTGGTGCAGCAGCCGGGCGTGGATGAAGGCATGGTGCTTTCCACCTGTAATCGTGTGGAAGTAGTCACCAGCATCAAGCAAACCGTTGACCTTCGTGGATTTTTGGGCAGCTATTTTGGGCTGAGCGCGGCGGCGCTCGATTCGCACATCTACGAATTTGAGCAGCGCGAAGCGGTACGGCATGTCTTCCGCGTGGCCTCCAGCCTGGATTCCATGGTGGTGGGCGAACCGCAGATCCTGGGTCAGGTAAAAGAGGCTTATGCTGTGGCGCGCGGCATGGGCGCGATTCACTCCTCACTGGAAGCGCTGCTCTCGCGCGCTTTTGCCGTGGCCAAGCGCGTGCGATCCGAGACTTCAATCGGCAGCTCCAGCGTTTCGATTGCGTCCGTGGCTGTCCAACTGGCGGAAAAGATTTTTGGATCGCTGGAAGACAAAACCGTGTATCTGGTGGGCGCGGGCAAGATGGCGGAGCTGGCGGCGCGGCATCTGATCGCGCATGGCGCAACGAACATCATCGTGAGCAACCGAACCCACGAGCGGGCGGTTGAGCTGGCGGAAGAATTCGGCGGTCGCGCCGTTTCTTTTGACCAACTGCATGAAACCGCGGATAGCGCTGACATTATTCTGACTTCCACGGGCTCTCCCGAACCGCTCTTCCGACGCGAACATGGCGAGCGCCTGCTTAAAGGGCGGCGCAATCGGCCCATGTTCTTTATTGATATTGCGGTGCCGCGCAACGTTCATCCTGATATGAACAAAGTGGACGGAATGTTTATCTATGACGTGGATGATCTGCAGTCTGTGGCAACGGACAATGCCGGCGAACGCAAGAAGGAAGCTGAGCGCGCCGAGAAAATCATTGAGCTGGAAGTGGACCGCTTCGCCTCGCGCATGAAGTCTCTGGCCGTGGTGCCGACGATTCTTTCTTTGCAGGAATATTGTGAAACCATCCGTCAGGCGGAGATTGACCGTATTCGCGGCAAGCTGGGCACGATCACGCCAGAGCAGGAAGCCGCTATCGACGCCATGACCCGCGGCATCATCAATAAGCTGTTGCATACGCCTATTACCACGCTCAAATCGTCCACCGATCATCCTGAGGCCGCTACGATCCATGAGATGATCCGGCGGCTGTTCAACCTGAATACCGGAAAACCCAAAGAGTAATGTCCAGACTTCGTATCGGCTCACGCGGCTCGCAATTGGCACTATGGCAGGCCAATCATGTGGCCGCGCTCCTGCGCGCCCAAGGGCACACGGTTGAGATTGAGATCATCAAGACCACGGGCGACAAGATAACCAGCGTTGCGCTGGCCCAGGTCGGCACCAAGGGAATGTTCACCAAAGAAATTGAAGAAGCGCTGCACGACAGGCGCGTTGATCTGGCGGTGCACAGTTTAAAAGATGTCCCCACCGATCTGGCGCAGGAGTTTGAGTTGGCGGCGATCATGAAGCGCGAAGACCCGCGCGACGCGTTCATCTCGGAGAAGTTTGCAGCCCTCGAAGAGTTGCCGCAGGGCGCAAAGATCGGCACCAGCAGCCTGCGCCGGCAGTGCCAATTGAAGTCGATCCGCCCGGACCTTGAAGTCTTTCCCCTGCGCGGCAACGTGGATACCCGGCTGCGGAAACTTGAGTCCGGCGAATATGATGTAATTATTCTGGCCGCGGCCGGCATTTCCCGGCTCGGATTGGACACGCATGTGCGCTCGAGGATTTCACCCGACATCATGTGCCCGGCCGTGGGTCAGGGAGCGCTGGCGATTGAAATTCGCCGCGATGATGCGCAGACTAAAAAACTGCTGGCTTTTCTGAATGACGCCGATACGCAAGCCGCGATCGATTGTGAACGCGCGCTGCTGGGTTCGCTGGGTGGCGGTTGCCAGGTGCCAATAGGAGCGTATGCTGAGAAGAGGGGCGACCGTTTATATCTGCGCGCCATGGTGGGGCGGCCCGATGGCAGCGAGATTTTGCGCGAACAAGCCGATGGCACGGACGCCGTGAAGCTGGGTCGCGAAACAGCGCAGACGCTTTTGTGGCGCGGGGCCGACAAAATTCTTACCGACGTCTATGCGCAGGAAGTTGCGGTACCGAAGCAGCCATGAGTACGGATAAAACAGCCGCGAGCACGAAGAAAGCAGCCATGAGCACAACGACGGCGGCCTTGGGCCAGAAGACAGAAGAACCGTTGAGCGGATGGCGCATTCTAACGACGCGCGCCAGAAGGCAGTCCGAGGATCTAGCGAAGCCGTTGCGTGACATGGGCGCAGAGGTAGTGGAAATACCGACGATTGAGATCAAGCCCCCGATCAGCTACAAAGCGCTTGATGCGGCCCTCAAAAATATCGGCAAATACGACTGGCTGATTCTTACCAGCGTTAACGGCGTTGATGCGTTGTTCGAGCGGCTGAAGAAACTGCGCATTCCGGCGGGTAATCTGACGCATCTCCAGATTGCGGCCATCGGGCCGGCCACGCAGCGGGAAATCGAGAAACAAGGATTGCAGGTAGCCGTAACCCCGGAGAAGTATGTTGCCGAATCCGTTGTGGAAGCCTTGAAGGACAGAATGGAAGGGAAGCGAGCGCTGCTGGTCAGGGCCAAGGTCGCGCGCGACGTGCTTCCCAACGAGCTAAAAAAGGCCGGCGCAAAGGTGGATGTGGCTGAGGCCTATGAGACGCATGTCCCCAAAGGCGCTAAAGAAAAACTGAACCGGCTTTTTTGCAATGATTCTTCGCGACCAGACATCGTGACGTTTACCAGTTCGTCCACGGCAACAAATTTTCTGGCGCTTCTGGAAAAAGATCATTACCACGGCCTGCGCGAAATCTGGCTGGCTTCCATTGGGCCTGTGACCAGCGAAACCCTGAAGCAGGCGGGATTTAAAGCAAATATCGAAGCTGTCGAATACACAATGGAGGGTCTGGCGCTGGCGATCTGCAAACACGTGCTGCATCAGAGTGGCGAGGAAGCTTCCGCGCCCAGACCTCGCCGCAAACTGTGATGACAGCGCTGGGGCACTACAAAGCTATTCGTAAATATTACAGCCGCACTTCGCAGGCTCGGCGTATTTTTTCAAAAACTCAGCGATGCGCGTAAAAGCGTCAATCTGGTTTTCTACCTTGGCAAACCCGTGACCTTCGTTCTCATACACTTTGAGTTCCACCACGCCGCCGCGCTTTTTTATTGCCTGTACCACCTGCTCGGCTTCCGTCTTGGGACAACGCGGATCATTGCCTCCAGCCAGCAACAGGAGCGGGGCTTTGATCTGATCGACGAAAAAGATGGGCGAGCGGTCCTGCAGTCGGACCTTGTCCTTCATCGGATCGCCCATGGTTGCCGTGTCATATTCGCGCAGAAGCGGATCCTCGTTTTCAATCTCGGTGAACCAGTTCACGAAAGGGACGATTGCCACTCCTGCGGCCCAGACGTCAGGAGCTTTGGTCACAGCCATCATCGTGAGATAACCGCCATAGCTGCCGCCCACCACGGCGACCTTCTTCGGATCGACGAAGCCGGTTTTCTTGATCCACTCGGCCGCGGAGAGCACGTCGTCCAGATCGCCTCCGCCCATATCAAAGCGATCGGCGTCTTGAAACTCTTTGCCATAGCCGGTCGAGCCGCGATAATTCGGTGCGATCACGAAATAGCCCTGGTTCACCAGGTACTGAATACCTCGATTGAAAGAGTTATCACTTTGCGCGTTGGGACCGCCGTGAATCCATACGATGGCGGCATTCTTGGCATTCTTTTCCGCGTTGTAAGGAACGTAAACAAATGCTGATATCTGCCACTTGCCGTCCTTGCTGGGATAGTGGACCAGAAACGGCTCGACCATATCTTCGCTGCGAATACCTCCCACGAGCGAATACGTGATCTGGAGCGGCTTGCCTCCGGCAAAATCATAAGACCAGAGATCATTCGGCGCGTTTGGTCCTTCGTGGATATACATGAGCCGACCGCTATCGTGGCTGAAGGTGGTTTCAGCGCTGGGCAGCCAGTTGATGCCCCTGGCGATCGGCAATGGACGGGTCTGTTTCGAATCGACATCGTAAACGTAGATACCCCAGTTGCCTTCAATGTTCGCCGTCCAGGTCAGATGTTTGCCGTCAGGCGAGAATTTGCCAGCGGTAACTTCCCATTTGTCGTTGGTCAGCCAGGCGATCTTCTTCGTGGCAATGTCCAGCAGTGCGGCATTCCGATAGCCGTTGCTGAAGTTGGACGTGAGAAGGATGGTCTTGCCGTCGGGCGAAATATCCGTGGCCGTGAAGTTATGCTCGCCGTCATGCGGCGTAAGGTTCGCCGCACGACCGCCGGAAGCGCTGACGATGAAAACGTTTGCATCCTTGCCTGGAGCGTCCTGCTGCGTGAAAACAATCCACTTTCCATCTTTCGACCAGATCGGATGCATGTTGCTGAGCCGCGCCGGAGTATTGCTGGTTACGTGCGTGACCTTCTTCGTGAGAACTTCCATTACATCTAGTTCATAATTTGGCGATTGCTTTGGCTTTACGCTGTAGGCCAGCATTTCGCCGTCAGGCGACCACGCGGCGCCTTCTTCGGAAACCTCTGAGGTGTTGGTTAGGTTGACGACCTGTCCGTTGCTGCTGGAAACCAGAAAAAGGTCCCACTGCTCATCGCCGTCGTAATCAGAGTTGTAGGCGATCCAGCGGCCTTTGGGTGACCACGCGATGTTGATCTGGCGCTGATTGCTCACCGTGAGTTGGATGGGCCAACCGCTCTGCGACGGAACCAGCCAGATGTTATAGCGCCCGCTTATTGTAGTGACAAATGCCACCTGCTTATCGTCAGGCGACCACGAGGCGTAGGCAATTGCGCGGGTCATGTAGAGCTTTTCTACGGTGAAGGGCTGGACATCGAACTTCTGTTTCGACGTGATCTGCGCGGGATCGGTGATCGCAGCGGAACCACCTGACTGGGCGCTGGCCAACGTCGCAGCCAGAAAAATGAAAAGCGCGACTACTTTTGGCATCGGTTTGGCGCCTTTTCTAACAAGAGGTTCATTTCTCCGTGCCTCCGTGTCTCCATGGTAGATTTTCTAGGGCTTCGCCGCCGTATGTATCTCCACGGTGGACCACGTCTTGTCCGCCGCGTGGCAGATGTTTTCCAGCAGGCAATCGGCGCATTTGGGACGGCGCGCAATGCACAACGCACGGCCGTGATGGATGATCTGGTGCGAAAAATCGATCCACTTTGCTTGCGGGATCACCTTCATCAGGTCCTGCTCGATGTTTTTCGGGTCTTCGGCCTTCGTGAGTTCGAGCCGTCGCGAAATGCGGTGCACGTGAGTATCCACCACAACTCCAACGCCTTTTCCGAACCACGAGCCCAGCACGACATTGGCCGTCTTCCGGGCCACGCCGGGAAGAGAAAGAAGCTTATCCATGTCGTCGGGAACCTGGCCACCGAATTCTTCAACTACTCCCTTGGCTGCGCCCACCAGCGATTTGGACTTGTTGCGAAAGAATCCGGTCGAGCGGATGTCCGGTTCAAGCTGCTCGGGCTTCAACGCGGCAAATGCCTGCGGCGTAGGATATTTTTTGAACAGGACCGGCGTAACCATGTTGACTCGCACATCGGTGCATTGGGCGGAAAGGATGGTGGCCACCAGCAGCTCCCAGGCGCTGTTGTGGTGCAGGGCGCAACGAACATTGGGGTAGATCTGGTCTAGCCGATTTAGAATGTCTTTTACGCGCTCCGGGGCCAGCGGATCATAGCTGCCTTTCGCAGCCTTGTTCTTTACGGTTTTGGATTTTACGGGACCGGCCTTGGCGGAAGGCTTTGGCCGGGGCTTGCTCTTGGCAGCGGACGTTTTTGCAACGGGCATCACACAAAATCTAAAGCAGCGGGCTTACAATCACAATAGGCGCCCGGGAAGAAGTCAGAGGGAAACGATGGCAACCACCACCAAAGCAGAGATGAAAATTGCAGGCAGCGACCTCTATGCCGTACCGCTCACCCTTGAAGGTTCCAGCGTTCTACACCAGATGTTCCGCTTTCGCTGGGCGGAATGGCGCAAGCTGAGCCCAGCCCAGCAGCATGAAATTGCCGCCGAGGCGTCGGCCGCGCTGCTGAAGATGGAAAATGACATTGCCGGCCAGACGGCGGTATTTTCCTTGCTGGGGCACAAAGGCGATCTGCTGATCGTGCATTTCCGCAACTCGTTTGACCAGCTCAAGGCTGCCGAATTGGCCATTTCACGCCTGCGACTGAGCGATTACCTGGAACAGACCACTTCCTACCTTTCCGTGGTTGAACTTGGCCTGTATGACTCTTCCGTCAAGCTGTATCGCACTCTGCGCGAGCAGGGAACCGAGCCACATTCGGCGGAGTGGAATGCCGTGATAGAAGAGACGATCAAGCGGCAGACCGAGGCCATGCGTCCGCGCTTGTTTCCGCAGATACCGCCGGCGCGTTACATCTGTTTCTATCCTATGGATCGCCGCCGCGGCGAAGACAAGAATTGGTACAGCCTGCCCATCGAAGAGCGCCAGCGTCAGATGGAAGAGCATGGACTCGTCGGTCGCCGCTATGCCGGCACGGTGAGGCAGATTATTACCGGCTCGATCGGGTTCGACGATTGGGAATGGGGCGTGGACCTTTTTGCCGACGATCCGCTGATCTTCAAAAAGCTGATTTACGAGATGCGCTTTGACGAAGTCAGCGCCGTATATGCTTTGTTCGGCACTTTTTATGTGGGTGTGCGCTGCCCGGCAGCGGGGTTAGAAGAGTTGTTCAGCGGCAAATTGCCGGTTGTTGAAACTCTTTGATAATGTCCCCTTCCGGACTCATTAGAAATGTCCCCTTAAACTGAGGACTCCAGCCAGGAGGACTCGTTGAAGAGGACAGCGATGAGTAGTCGCGAGCTGGAGCGCGTGGAAGTGATAGGACGAGT
>DASXCL010000018.1:0-29526 GCA_036491195.1 Candidatus Angelobacter sp. | reverse complement strand
TCTCCCGATTAAACGCAGAGGTGCTGGCCTGGACTCAGGCGGCCAATCTCCAGAAAGTTCGCATTCAATGGAAGTTCGACCGCACCAAGGCGAGAGAAAAATTCCGATATAGTCCTTTAATCATGCGGTCGGAGAACTAGTCGATGATATCTTCAAAACGCTAAACCTAGCAGCCCGTGGTGCGAGTCTGGATACGCGAAACAAAAGAAGGTGTAATCCACAGGCAGAGTTCGTGGAATGCACGCATGGCGATGAGCAAGAGGAGTGGCGGGCAGAAGCAAGAAGACATCTGGATCGCGCATACGGAGTTGGCGGTAGCACCCGGGCATCCTTTCTATAAGCGGTTGAGCGAGTTACTGGAGGGTGGCGGGTTCGATGAGTTAGTGGAAGGATTGTGTGCCCGTTTCTATCACGCGCGACTGGGACGGCCATCGCTGCAACCTAGGATTTACTTTCGGGCGCTAAGGTGTTCGCGTGGGTGCTGGGATTGTTGGCCGAACGGGGACTGCTGAAGGGACAGCGGATGGCCTCGACGCGACCACCTTGGAAGCGAATGCGGCGATGCGGTCGATTATGCAGCGCGATACTGGAGAGACGTACGACGAGTTCTTGTGCGGATTGGCGAAGGCGTCCGGGATCGATTACGCCGACCCGCGAGGACCTGGTGCGGTTGGACCGGAAGCGCAAGAATCGAAGCTCGAACAAGGAATGGAAGAGTCAAGCGGACGGGGACGTGCGGATAGCGAAGATGAAGGATGGGCGGACCCACTTGGCGGCTCGTTACCGCCCAGCAACTTTCAGCTGTTCCGCCACGCTAGGGAGCAGAGGATATCGATTAAAAAGAATACAACTGCGGGACGTTAAGTCCTAATTTGAGTGACTTACCGGGCATGTAGCCTCAGGCCCCAGGGAACATGTCTGGTTACCCGAGATTTTGCCCCGAGATTGTAGTGTCTATGTGACACGGTGTCAGCAATTTCAACGGCAACCAACTCGGTAACCACGCTGATTCCTGTCGGGAGCGTTCCCATCGGCATCGCGATGGCAACCCTTACCACTCCCTTCTCCGAGTTCAGGGTCAAAGACCTGGACATTGATCGCCGCAACTTTACCGTGGCCGGATCGTTTACACCGGGTGCTGGCAGCAGCGGCATCAATCCCACGAAGCAGGAAGTGGTCTTAACCATCGGCGACTTCACGCTGACTATTCTGCCGGTTCGTTCAAGCCCGACCACGACAACGACAACTTCGGGTTCAAAGGGAGGGTCAAAGGGGTGGATGTGGAGTTTCAAATCGGTGATGAACCCAAGCCCTGAGCGGCGCGAAAGTGTGCCAGAGTTCAAATTCAGGGTGGAAGCCAGAGAGGCTGACCCGAGCAGGCAACCCAACCCGGTGACGGTGACCTTGAAGATCGGCAACAACGAAGGTACGACACTGGTCAACGCCCACTGAACTGATGGCCAAAGCCTGGAACAGCATGGGCAGGAACTTCTCCAGCAGCCGCGTTTAGCGTGCAGTAAAGAGGTCATGAGGTTATGTCCGGCCCCCGCCGCCTACGGTTAGCACTTCGCAGCCTAGGCAGCTCTGTTTTCTATTGTTCATTCGTTTTCTTCTTTTTGAGAGGTAGCCGTTTTTGCACGGGCACGAGTTTGAATATCTCAGAAGGCGGCACAGCGAGCCCGTGGGAGAGTTGGAGAAGGCCGTCAAATGAAACGGTTTGCTCCGCGCGTTCTATTCTCCCTATCTGGTTCCGGTGAAAGTCACACATCTCCGCAAGCTTCTCCTGGGAGAGATGCCGGTCAATCCTGAGCCTTCGGACCTGTTTGCCGAACAAAACCAATGCGCTGGGCACGCCGTATAGGGTCTTTCGGCAAGCCGCACAAATCTACATCCTGATTAGATAGCATCTTGATTAGGTGTATAATTCGGGACGGCTTATGGCTTCGAATATACCAGAGACCAGGTATGTTGCCTGCTTTACCGAAGACGATGGCGTTTATTTCTGCGGGCACCTTCATCCGAGTGTCCGAGACGCGATGAACTGCCTTGTTCCGGATGGCGGGAGCTTTATTCGCGCCTATGACGCCGGTGCCTTCCGTTCTCTTACGAATCGGGAATTTATCGATTTTCTCGAATCGCTAGAGGAGATGTCCTGGAGTTGGCGCAGTGGAGCTCAAGGAGGCGTCCTCACACAGTCCACCTCGGTGAACGCCGAATAAGGGGCCGCCACGGCGCGGGGTGAAAAAATTCTCCCGCGCCTTTTTTACTCCAAGCAGCGGAGGGCCGTCGAATCTCTCTCCCCCATGCTTCACAAGATCCGGTTGCCAGCCTTCATCTTTGTTAAAAGGTCGAATATGCCTTTCACGCGGGAACGGGAGTAGCTAAGCGTTCCACAGGTTTTTGCTGCATCCAACTATTCAGTCATGCCTACCGGTGTCGCACCACCTGAAATGCGGGCCGAGACCAGGGTTCCGGCCAAAAAACTGCTCTGGATCCTGTTGGGCATTGCAGTGTGTGCTGGCATCATAGTGGTTCTGTTGGCTGTGAATTGGCCTTATACCAGAGAAGGCATGATCAAACGGCTGGAGCGTGCGTCCTCCGCACGAGTGGAAATGCGCGGTTTTCGCAGCACCTATTTCCCTTTTCCAGGGTGTGTGGCGGAAGACGTCGTTTTTCAGTCAATCCGCTCCGGTGCCGCCAGACCAGCAGATCCGATCATCAGCATTCGTAAGTTAACAATCGAGAGCACCTTTCTGGGCCTGTTCAGCAAGCCGGGCAGAGTCAGGAGCATTGTCGCCGAAGGCTTGCGCATTCATATTCCGCCCGGCGGCGCCGACCTGCATTCCGCTCCTGGATCGGACAGCGACCAGGTTCTGATCGAAGCACTTCTCGCAGAGAACGCCATTCTGCAAGTGGGATCCGGCCCGGGCGGCAGACCGCTGGTGTTTCAGATTCACCGTGTGCTGTTCCGCAATGTGGGCAACAAAGACAAAACGCCATTCCAGGTTTCTCTGCGTCTTCCGCTGCCTCCTGGAGAAGTTCAATCCAGCGGCTGGCTTGGCCCATGGAAAGACGCAAACGGGACGGTCCGCAGCACCGCAATTTCCGGCACATACGTTTTACAGAGGGCTAATCTGGGCGTGTTCAAAAGCATTGCCGGCGAGCTTTCCTCTCGCGGCGAATTTTCCGGCACGCTGGAGCGTTTGAACGTGGCGGGCAATACCGATACGCCGCAGTTTGAAGTAACTGACATCGGCCACCGTCTTCATCTCAGCACACAATTTCGCGGGTTTGTTGACTTGAAAAACGGCGATGTGGTCTTGCCGGCGCTGCAAGCCCGGTTGGGCAATACCGACTTAACGGCGCATGCCAGCGTCGCTGGGCATCCTAAGACGGTGGCCCTGAACGTGACGCAGGGGACGGGGCAGATTCAGGACTTCTTTCTTCTCCTCTCTGAGGCTCCAGCTTCACCGGTCACCGGTCCTGTCAACTTGCATACTCAGATTTTGCTGCCATCGGAGCATCGCCCGTTCAAGCAGCGCGTGCAGCTCAGCGGAAATTTCATGATCGATCCAGCGAAATTTACTTCTTCTGAAAGCCAGACGGGCATTGACCAGCTTAGTGAGCGCGCCAACGGGAAGAAGGATAAAGGGAAAGATCGAGATGCAGACGACGACGCGGCAGGTTTCGATCGTGTGCTCACGAAATTAGGTGGCCAGGTAGAGCTGAAAAATGGTGTGGCGACTTTTTCGCGTACCTCTTTTTCGGTCCCGGGGGCCGAGGCGGAAATGAATGGAACCTACAGTCTGCTCAGCAAGCGCGTCAATCTGGGCGGTAAAATGCGCATGAACGCGACCGTGTCCCAAGCCACGACCGGAGCAAAATCATTTTTTCTGAAAATGGTGGATCCGTTTTATAAGAAAAAACACGCGGGGGCTGAAGTCCCTATCGCCATGACGGGACTCTACGGTCACACTCATTTCGCCGCCAAACTGAAGTGACATCAGCGCTCGGGAGGCCCGCGCCGCGGAGGGGAATGTCCTACGGCGCTGGTTTCGTCGACAAAGCAAGCTGCTCTTCAAAAAAACGGAAACTTGCTCAGCCTGAAGCTGCAAATGTGTTTCCAGCGGACGATCGAGCCAGCACGATCGCGGTAACATCATTCTGCGCGGGCTTCTTCGCCATAAAGCCCTGAACTTTCTCAAGGACGTTAATACAAATTTCCTGGGCGTTTTGTCCCGGTGTGTGTAGGAGAACATCTCTTATCGCATCCAATCCGAACTCTTTGCCTTTGCGCCTGGCCTCAACAGTGCCGCGCGAGACCACCAGGAGCGCTGCACCAGGCCGAAGAACCGCGATGGAAGCATCTGCGGCGGAATGTGAGAACAGGCCCAGGGTAAACCGGTGGCCCGAAGTTCGGAGACCCCTCCCGGGTCCCGCAGCAGACCGGGCGTATGGCCGGCATTGACGTAGCAAACTGTTCCCAGACTTTCGTTGTAGCAACCGGCAAACGCCGGGCAGGAGCATACGCGGCCGGCGGCCTTCAGAATGGAGCGGTTCATTTGCACGCAGACTTCAATCATCGAGTCGGCTTCGTTGACGTCATCCTTCGCCAGCAACTGGGCTCCGCATAATCGCAGCGTATCTTGTGCCGCGGCTACGATGGCGCGATTCTGGTCCAGCCGCCCGGCAACGTCCAGAATCGCGAACAGGACGCGGGTTGGACTGACCCGAAAACAATGATGGGAGTCACCGCCGGTGCGTTGACCATAGGAACCAGCAGCCAGTTGTGCTTCCTGAAGTTCAGGAACCTGGGTCCGTGGGACCTCCAGACCAATCGGCGCAGATTTTGCGGCTTTAAACAGGGCACACATCGAGAGTTGGTGGAGAAGTTAGCACACAATGCGGCAATAAAGAAGCGCTGAAGCGCCCGCTGCGGCGCAAGCCACAATACGAACTGGCTCAGAAAGTGTATCGTTCGGCGCCTAACAGACGTTCCGCAATGCTGCGGCGCAGAGCGATGGCGTTTACCGGTTGAAAACCGGCAAGAGACCTCAGTCTGGTCATGTGGCGTTCAAGGTCATTGCCTGAACAGGCGCCCAGCACATTTTGTGAAGCTGTCTGAATTCTGGTCATCGCATCGCGGAGAAATACCTGGCAGATGTCACTGGAGGTGCTCTTGCCGCTGGCTGCCAGATTCCGGCAGCGCAGCAGAGTGGATTCCATGGCAAAAGTTTCCATGAACAGGTCGGAAAGGCTCATCACCTCTTCCTGGTGCTTCTCCAGCTCGGCGCCATGCTTGTGATGTGCAACTCCTAGCGTAAAGAGTGAAATCTTTTTCGCATTGCGTACCAGGCGCATTTCCGGATTAGCGCCAGCGTCGTCCTGCCAGCCAGTATTCTCCATCTCCTTTTGCGCAGCTTCGAACAAGGGCAGCAGTCCGCGCGCGGCCCGTTTCAGCGGCATGCCCGATATCACCAAGCGGTTGATTTCGCTGGTGCCTTCAAAGAGACGGTTGATGCGGGCGTCACGGTAAGCACGTTCGACGGCATAGTCCTGATGGAAGCCGTAGCCGCCGTGTATCTGGACACCCTCGTCGGCAACGTAATCGAGCATCTCGGCGGCAAAAACTTTTACCATCGAACACTCGGCTGCATATTCTTCGGCGGCCTTCAGTTCAACTTTGGCGGAATCGGCAGAGCCGTGTCCGGCGTCGCTGAGCTGCGCCTGAATCAGTCCAACCACGCGCCACGCCATGGATTCGGTGGCAAAGATCCTGATCGCCATTTCCGCCAGCTTGTGCTGCATGGCGCCAAAGCTGGCAATGGCCACGCCGAATGCCTTACGCTGCTTGGCGTACTTAATGCTGATGGAAAGAATATTTTTCGCCGCGCCCATCACCGCCGGTCCCAGCTTGAGCCGCCCGATGTTGAGGATGTTAAAAGCAATCACGTGGCCGCGGCCAATTTCGCCCAGCACGTTCTCAACCGGCACTTTCACGTTGTCAAAATAGATGGCCGTGGTGGAGCTTCCGTTGATGCCCATCTTGTGTTCTTCCGCTCCGCTGGTCAGGCCGCCGAACGCGCGTTCGACGATGAAAGCCGTGAACTTTTCTCCGCCCACCTTGGCGAATACGATGAACACATCCGCGGCGCCGCCGTTCGTAATCCACATCTTCTGTCCGTTCAGGACATAGTGCGTGCCATCTGGGCTGAGATCGGCGCGGGTGCGGGCTGCCAGGGCGTCCGATCCCGCGAGCGGCTCGGTGAGGGCATAGGCCGCCAGCAACTCACCACGGACCAGCCGCGGCAGGTATTTTTCTTTTTGCTGCTCAGTCCCAAAAAATAAGATCGGCAGCGATCCGATGCCTGTGTGCGCTGAATGCCAGCCGGCATATGATGCGTCGCGGCCCATTACTTCCGCCACTACCATCACTGAGGGCAGGTCCATTTCCATGCCGCCGAATTTTTCCGGAACGGAAATCCCCAGCAGTCCCAGGCTGGCGGATTTTCTCAGGACCTCCAGCGCAACGCCGGGCTTCTTCTGGCGGATGGCGGGCAGATTGGGCTCAACATCATTCGCCCAGAACTCCTCGACGGTCCGTTCAATGGCGATGTTCTCTTCCGTCAGGTGCTCGCGCGTGAAGATTTCTTCAGCCGGTATGTCTTCCAGCAGAAAGGCCGCGCCTTTTCTGATCGGGTTCATGGTAGTCGTGATCGCCATAAAAACTCCTTTGCTCAGCTCGCCCGTTCGAAGAGTCCTGCGGCTCCCTGTCCGCCGCCCACGCACATGGTCACGACGCCATAGCGGTGTTTGCGCCGCTCCATCTCATTGGCCATGGTTCCAACCATGCGCGAGCCGGTCATGCCGAAGGGATGCCCGATGGCAATCGACCCGCCATTCGGATTCAACTTTTCCGGATCAATCCCCAACTGATGGAAACAGTAGACAACCTGGACAGCGAATGCTTCGTTCAGTTCCCAGACATCAATATCATTCATTTTCAATCCGGCGCGCTGAAGCAGCTTGGGCACGGCATAGATTGGGCCGATTCCCATTTCATCTGCATTGCAGCCGGCCACCTGCAAGCCACGGAAGACCAACTGGTATGGAATGCCCAACTGGTCCGCGCGCTGCCGCGACATCAGCAGCGTTGCCGAAGCGCCATCAGAAAGCTGCGACGAATTTCCGGCTGTTACAGAACCCTGGCCGCTGTTGGGATCAAAGTGCGGTTTCAAGGCAAGCAGACCCTCAAGCGTAGTATCGGGACGGTTGCATTCGTCTTTGTCGGCAACAACTTCTTCCTTGCTCGTGATCTCGTTGGTCTTTTTGTCCAGAAGCGCCTTGGTCACCGTGAGGGGCGCGATCTCCTTGTTGAAGAAGCCTTCCTGTTGCGCGCGGGCGGTACGCTGCTGGCTCAGAAGAGAGTATTCATCCTGCACCTGGCGGCTGACGTTGTAGCGCTTGGCGACGACTTCGGCCGTGTCACCCATCACCATGTAAATGCCAGGCATGGTTTCCTGCAGGCGAGGATTGGGGCTGCCATCACGCACCGCCATGCTGATGCTTTCCACGCCGCCGCCGATCGCCGCTTCCACGCCCTCATGAATGATCTGATGGGCGACGATGGCGATGGCCTGCAAACCTGAAGAACAAAAGCGGTTGACCGTGGCGCCGGCGACAGAAGGCGGTAGTCCGGCAAGCATGGCAGAGACGCGCGCGACGTTATGCCCCTGCGGGCCATGCGGCTGTCCGCAGCCAAGCACGACATCTTCAATTTCCCTGGGATCCAGCTGCGGTGTTTTGCGCAGCACGTCTTGAATGCAGTGCGCCGCCAAGTCGTCGGGGCGCGTCATGTTGAATGATCCGCGAAATGATTTTGCCAGAGCCGTGCGCGAGCTTGTAACTACCACCGCTTCTCTCATCAGGTCCCTCAGGTGCTCCTTATTCAAATATAAACCAGCATTGATCGATCTTCGGTCGCTGGACCGTTACATGGTGAGGACGATGCGTCCGGAAATTGTGCCTTTACGCATTTCTTCCAAGACTGCATTTGCCTCCGACAGCGGCCGCGTAGCCACCTGGCAGTGAAGCTTTCCTTCGGCGGCCAGCGCGAGGACATGCTTCAGGTCGTCTCGCGTGCCGACCGCGGAAGCTTTGATGTGCACCTCTCCGGCGGCCATCATGATGGCAGGAAAAGAAATTTCATTTGCCGGCAGTCCAACGGCAAGCAGAGTGCCGGTGGGACGCACGCAGTAAAACGCCGTGTCATAAGCGGCTTTGGAACCCGAGGTAACAAGCACGATGTGAGCGCCACCGAGGCGGCGTATTTCTTTTACCACGTTGGTGGTAGTGGCATTGAAGGTGTTCGTGGCCCCGAGCGACTTGGCCAGAGCCAGCTTATCGTCTGCCACATCAACGGCTGAGACCGCCAGTCCCAGATGCGAGGCGATCTGAATTGCGAGATGTCCCAGGCCACCGACGCCGAAAACAGCCAGCCGCTCTCCACGCTGCGGCTTGGCCTGCATGATGGCGCGATAAACCGTTACCCCGGCACAAAAGAGCGGCGCCGCCTGGACGGACGAGACGGCATCGGGGATTTTTGTCGCGTGACTGGCAGGGGCTTTGATAAATTCCGCGTAGCCCCCATCTACTGTCAGCCCGGTGATTTTCTGCTTCACGCATAAATTCTCGTTCCCTTGGCGACAGAATTCGCATTCGCCGCACGTCCAGTAAATCCAGGGAACGCCGACGCGGTCGCCGACCTTCAAGTTGCTCACGTCCGGCCCAGCATCAACCACCCTGCCTGCAATTTCATGTCCGACGATGAGCGGCAGCTTGGTGATACCGGCGAATTGTTTCCAATCACCATCTGCCACGTGCAGGTCAGAATGGCAGACACCGCATGCCTCCACTTTGATCAGGACGTCGGTCGGGCCAGGCTTAGGTCGTTCCACTTCCTCGATCGTCATTGGTTTTTTAAGCTCATGCAGGACTGCGGCTTTCATTTTTTACTCCTCAAAAGTTGTGGCTTAGGCCGGGTTTTCTCAGCGCTACGGGCGCCACGGCGCAATTCACGGTCGCTGGTGGAAAGCGATTCGTCTACCACTTTCTTGATCTGCTCGCGCAGCCAGCGGTTGGGCGGATCGTTTTCCCCGCTCTCATGCCAGTACATGTGAATCTCAAGCTGTTGCAGACTCTTTAGCGGGAACGCGTACAGCCGATTATCGAAGCTGCGATTAAGCATCTGGGCGTAGTGCTCCGGTATGGTCAGCAACATGTCAGTTTCGCTCACCACACGGCACGCGGCAAAATAGTGCTGGCAGCGGAGAACGATCCGGCGCTTGCGGCCTTTGCGATTCAGTTCGGCGTCCACCAGGCTTGGCCCAAATCGGCGTGAAGACACCAGGATGTGGTCTTGCCTAAGATACGTGTCGAGGTCGAGCTCGCGGCTGATGGCAGGATGCCCGGCACGCGCCATGACCACCACGCGGTCTGAGAACAGCGGCTTCTGCCGCAGACTGTCGCTCATGGTGATGGGAATGTCCAGCACGAGGTCGATGGTTCCGCTGGCCAGGCTCTGCTCAATCTCGCGCCGCTTCACCCGCAGTGTGGTAATGGAGATTTCCGGAGCGGCCTTGGCCAGGACTTTTGCCAACGGCGGCAGAATGGTGGATTCCATCAGCTCCCAGAACCCGATCTGAAAATTGCGTCGGATATGCGCCGGATCGAAATTGCGGTTCTCGTAAAGATTCACTTCCAGGATCTGCAGCGCCTGCCGCACTTCGTTGATCATGTTGCGGCTGAAAGGAGTGGGCACCATGTTGGCGCCTTCACGGATAAAAAGCGGGTCTTTCAGAAGTTCGCGCAGGCGTTTGAGCGCATGGCTCATCGCCGGCTGCGTGAGTTTGAGCTGGCGGCCGGCGCGCGTGAGGTTCCCCTCGCGGTAAATGGCCTCCAGGACCACGAACAGGTTGAGATCGACCTGACTCAAATGCACGGCACAAATCTTACACTATTCGAATGATTCATTTGATGAATTGAGAATAATCGACTAGCCTAATAGAACCCACGAGAGCAGTCCTGAAGGAACCTTATGAATTTTGATTACACCGACAAAGTCAAAGCGTTGCTGACACGCCTGCGCGCGTTCATGGATGAGCACATTTATCCCAACGAAAAGCGTTTTTATCGGGAAATCGAGAATGACCGCTGGGTCCCGACGAAAATCATTGAAGAGCTGAAGCCAAAAGCGCGCGCGGCCGGCTTGTGGAACCTCTTCCTGCCGGACGATGAGAATGGCGCAGGACTTACGAATCTGGAATATGCCCCGTTGTGCGAGGTGATGGGCCGCAGCATCCTTGCGCCCGAGGTCTTCAACTGTTCCGCGCCCGATACCGGCAACATGGAAGTGCTGGCACGCTATGGAACAGCCGAGCAGAAAGAGCGCTGGCTCAAGCCGCTGCTGGCGGGAGAAATACGGTCGTGTTTTGCGATGACTGAGCCGGCTGTGGCTTCCTCGGATGCGACGAATATTCAGGCGAGCATTCGCCGCGAAGGCAATGAATATGTTTTGAACGGTCGCAAGTGGTGGTCTTCCGGCGCGGGCGATCCGCGCTGCAAGATCGCGATTTTTATGGGGAAAACCGATCCGACGGCCAAACGCCATCAGCAGCAATCCATGGTTCTGGTGGAGATGAATGCGCCGGGCGTGAAGGTCGAGCGGCTGCTGACAGTTTTTGGCTACGACCATGCCCCGCATGGACACGGAGAAGTCAATTTTGAAAATGTTCGCATTCCGGTTTCCAACATGCTGCTGGGCGAAGGGCGCGGGTTTGAAATTGCCCAGGGCAGGCTGGGGCCAGGACGCATTCACCATTGCATGCGCTGCATCGGCGTGGCCGAGCGAGCGCTGGAAACGATGAGCCAGCGGGTGAAATCGCGCGTGGCTTTTGGCAAGCCACTGGCTGAGCAAGGCACGCTGCGGGCCGACATTGCTCTTTCCCGCATGGAAATCGAGCAGGCGCGGCTGCTCACGCTGAAGGCTGCCTACATGATGGATACGGTGGGCAACAAGGCTGCCCGGGCGGAAATCGCAATGATCAAAGTAGTGGCGCCGAATATGACTTTGCGCGTGCTGGACCGCGCTATCCAGGCACATGGCGGCGCGGGTGTTTCCCAGGACACGTTCCTGGCCGGCGCCTGGGCCAACGTACGAACACTGCGGCTGGCGGATGGGCCAGACGAGGTCCACATGGAATCCATCGCCAGACAGGAACTGGAAAAAGGCATGCCACGCGTAGTGAAAGCCGGCGTGGCGCAGGCGAGCGACTAGTCCGCGTTATCGTCGCGCAGAAATGCGCTGATTTCCGGGACCTCGCGGAATGGCTGGAGAAGAATCTCCGGCAGCCGTACGCGCTCTTCTGCATCAATTCCTTTTACGCCGATGTATATCTGCTCCTGCCGGGGTACATCGAGCCTGAAGGTGCGATGCAGGCGGTCCCAGCAGGCCAGACCGCTGGACCAGTTCGTATTGGCTTCCGCCGGTTCGTTCGAATGATGAATGCCGTGCATCCGTGGCGTAACCAGGAACCAGCTCAGCACCGATTCAAAACGGCGCGGCAGAAGGACGTTGGAGTGATGAAACAAGATTGAGAGCGAGAGAAACATCTGCCAGTAGCTGAGCGATTCGGCGTCAACGCCGATCAGGACAACTTGCGCGGTGCGATAGGGTACGGACACCGCGAGCTCACCAAAGTGGAAACGCAGCGCCGTGGAAGCATCCAGGTCGAGATCAACATGGTGTACGGCGTGAAAACGCCATAAAAATGGCACGCGGTGCGTCAATATGTGCCAGAGGTAGAGCGTGTAGTCCATCAGGACGACCGCGGCGAGAATTTCAAGCGGCCGGGGAAGATATAGCTGTTTCAGCAATCCGAATCGCCTGCGTTCGACAGAGTGGGCCAGAGGCCTGATCACCGGCGACTCCAGAAGCTGGACCGTCAGAGCGCCCAGGGAGGCAACCACCAGGTTCCGGGTGTTGCGACGGAGTTTGGACTCGCGCTCACGGCGTAACGGCCGTTTTCGCTCCAGCAGTATCAGGCCGGCCAGCACGCCCAGGCTGAGGGCCACGCGAAAGAAATTCTTCATCCCTGCAACCTTAATCCTGAGTGAAATAAATTCCAAGGGAAGCGATTGGCGGAGGCCCGCGCGCTCTCTTTAACATATATGTATGATTTGATCTGAAGGGAGTCGTTTACCGGATGGCTGAGAAACCCACGTTGTTGCCGATCGTGAATGGGGCGGCGTCCGTCGCTTTCCAGGACAAGCTGCGGCAACATGAATTGGGCGAACTTCGGCGGCGCGAGGTCACCACGTTACAGATCAACGTAGGGAAACTCTGCAACCAGGCCTGCCATCACTGCCACGTTGAAGCCGGGCCCAAGCGAACGGAAATCATGCCCGCCGGCGTGGCGGAACGCACCATTACATTACTGGCGGCTACGCCTTCGATTCAGACCGTGGATATTACGGGTGGCGCGCCGGAACTGAATGCGAATTTTCGAATGCTGGTCAGTGAGTCTCGCCGGTTGAAAAAGAACGTGATCGATCGCTGCAATCTCACGGTTTTTTTCGAGGACGAGCGGGAGACGCTGCCCGAGTTCCTGGCAGCAAATAAAGTCGAGATCACGGCGAGTTTGCCCTGTTACACGGAGAGCAACGTGGACCAGCAGCGCGGCCAGGGCGCATTTGAGAAGAGCATCCGAGCGCTGCGCTTGCTGAACGGAATCGGCTACGGACAGCCTGGTTCTGGCCTGACGCTAAACCTGGTTTACAACCCGCTGGGAGCTTCTCTGCCGCCGCCACAGGGGAAGCTGGAAGCCGATTACAAGCGCGAGCTTGGCCAGAATTTTGGGATCGAGTTCAACCGGCTTTTCACCATCACCAACATGCCGATCAAGCGCTTTGCGGAAATGCTTTTCCGGGAAGGCAAACATGAATCCTATATGGGCTTGCTGGCCAACCATTTCAATCCGGCAACGGTAGAGAGTCTGATGTGCCGTGATCTGGTGAGTGTCGGATGGGACGGCAAAATCTACGATTGCGACTTCAACCAGATGCTTGACCTGGAGACGCCCAGCGCAAAAACGATCTGGGATATCCATACGTTTTCTGAACTGGCGCACAACCGGATTGCCACGGAAAGCCATTGCTTCGGATGCACAGCGGGTGCGGGCTCAAGCTGCGGAGGCAGCCTGCAATGACGCCACCTCAGATTGAGGTGAAACCTGCCGACGAATTCAACAAGCAGCTGGTAGAAAATGCGCATCCCCCGGACTGGGTTAATCCCAAGCCTGCTGGCCGCTACAACCTTGTTGTGGTTGGAGCAGGTACCGCGGGGCTGGTTGCAGCGGCGGGTGCGGCCATTTTGGGCGCCCGGGTGGCGCTGGTCGAGCGGCATCTCATGGGCGGCGATTGCCTCAACTATGGTTGCGTTCCTTCAAAGGCGCTGATCCGCGCGTCCCGCGCAGCACATGCCGTAGCCGAGGCGCGTGACTTTGGCGTCGAGACTTCAGCGCCGACGATTGAGTTTGGCGATGTGATGCGGAGGCTGCGCCGGGTGCGCGCCGAGATCGCGCCGAACGATTCCGTCCAGCGGTTTGCCGGTCTGGGCGTGGAAGTTTTCCTTGGCCATGGCCATTTTACCGGCAAGAGGATGTTGGAAGTTGAAGGCGAGCGGCTGGAATTCAAGAAAGCCATTATCGCCACCGGAGCGCGGGCCGCGGTGCCGCCAATTCCAGGACTTGCCGAAGCGGGATACCTGACGAATGAGACCGTCTTTTCTCTTACAACGCTGCCGCGCCGGCTGGTCGTGATTGGCGGAGGACCGATCGGCTGCGAATTGGCGCAAGCGTTTGCGCGGCTGGGGAGCCAGGTATCGCTGGTGAGCGATGTCCCGAGATTGCTGCCAAAGGAAGATGCGGACGTGGCGGCGCTGCTGGAAAAGCAATTCCGCAGCGAAGGCATTGATCTGGTGCTCGGGGCCAAAGTGGAGCGCGCAGAAAAGTCGGGGGTCGGGAAGATACTGATCGTTGATTGCGGAGACGAAAAGCAGACCGTGGTGGGTGACGAGATTCTGCTGGCAGTTGGACGCACCCCCAACGTCGAAGGGTTGAACCTTGAAGCCGCAGGCGTGAAGTACGACAAGAAGGGCGTGACGGTGGACGACCATCTGCGCACCACGAACCGATGCATCTTCGGGGCAGGGGACATCGCTTCGCCGTTCCACTTTACCCACGCGGCGGAAGCGCTGGGCCGGGTGGCGCTGCAGAATGCGCTGTTCTTTGGCCGCAAGCGGGCGAGCGGTCTGGTGATCCCCTGGTGCACGTACACCGATCCTGAGATCGCACATGTCGGCTTAAACGAGGAAGACGCCCGCAAGAGCGAAACTGAGATCAAAACTCTTACGCTGCCATTCTCCGAAAACGACCGCGGCGTGGTGGATGGCGATACAGCCGGCTTCGCGCGCGTTCATGTCATGGCGAAGAGCGACCGCCTGATGGGCGCAACGCTGGTCAGCCGCCACGCCGGCGAAAGCATCGGCGAACTAGTTATGGCCATCCAGCGCAAAATGAAGGTTGGAGAGCTTGGAAGCGTCATTCATCCTTATCCCACGGAAGCCGAGATTATCAAACGATTGGGGGACGTTTCCATGCGCGGCCGCCTGAAGCCGTGGATGAAGCGCGCGCTGGTAAAGATGTTTCAGTTTCGACGCTAGCCAAGGTGCTTCGATCGGTCGTTCATTGTTTACCTGAACATGGCTGCCTGAAAAATTCCTTGAATGCCTGCAAGATCCTGGCCGGAAGATCGTCATTCGCTTTCTTTCCCAGAAGTTCGTGGCCCGCGCCTTCAACTTCCAGCAGCCGATTCGGCGCTGGTATCAACGCCAGAGCTGTGTTCATCTCCTGGTGCGAGCCGAACGGATCGCGGGAGCCGTGAACGAACAGTGCAGCAGTATGGAGTTGGGGAAAGTGACCGGTGCGAAGATCTGCCGGCTTGCGCGGCGGATGCAAGGGATAGGAAAGCAGCAGTAAGCCGTTCGCGACTTGGGGCTGCTCTGAGGCGAGCATCGTGCCCTGGCGGCCACCGTAGGAATGCCCGCCCAAGAAGATCCGGCCAGTGGTTTTGGGCCGCAAGACCTCCACGGCGCGGCGCAGGCCTTCGCGGTCGCGAGCAGCCATGGCGGGAAAGGGCGGTCCGTGCGGGCGTGACTGACGAAACGGCAGATCGCAGCGAAGGACAAGGTATCCGGAGTCTGCAAATGCACCGGCCACGGCGATCAGGAGTTTGCTCTGGCAATTTGCGCCGGCTCCATGGGTGAGCACCAGAGCATCGCCGTTTGGCTGCGCGGGCTCATGCAGAAAACCGCGGACGGCAGGTTCGGCAGACAGGTCTGAAAACACATGAAGAGCATTCACTGGGTCACTTCCACCCTTGCGTGCCCGAGCCGCTCGACTTCGTGATGCATTTGTTGAGCGGCCTGCTTGCGATCAGTGAAGCGGAATGTGTCCGGAGAGAAGTTCACCGTGGCAGTGACGGAGTGCTTGCCCAGCATTCTGATGAGGTGCGGGAAGAGACGCATCGTGCCCCAGTAGCATGCGTCGGTTCCGGCAACGCCATCAGGGACGGTGTAAGCAATATGGGCGGCTGAGACCGGAGCTTGCAGGTCAATCGCAGGCTGGAAGAGTGAAGAGTGGAACGGCAACACGCGCGAGCCATCTGAGCTGGTGCCTTCAGGAAACAGGAAGAGGCGCAGCCCGGAAGCCAGAGCGGATTGGATTTCCGGCTGGATCGACTGAGTTTCACTGCGGCGCGAGCGGTTGAGGTAAATCGTACCGGCCAGGGTGGCGATCCAACCCACGGCAGGCCAGCCGCGCACCTCAAGCTTGGAAACAAAGGCACATGGAGCGATAGCGCTGTAGACGATGATATCCAGGTAGCTGAGATGATTGCTGGCGATCAGGCCGGCGTCCATGGGCGAGCCCGTGACTTCAATCATGACTCCCATGCGAGGCAGCGTGCGCCGCGACCAGCGGTGGAGGACTTCAATGCGGGTTTGTTCTGACAGCCTGCCGGCGAAACGGCGCAGAAAATACTCCGCGAGGCAGCACACGATCCCCCAGGCCAATCCGGTCAGGCGCACGAGCACGCGCGCGGCTCGCTTCGGCAATGCAGCAGGGGCCATTTCCATCGATAAGAGCACAGACTTGCGGCAACCCATATCTAAGCCTATTCCCGCAAGAAAGTCTACGCTCTAGCGTTCTGCAAGAAGCTCCGGCGAACAGCGGAGCGGCCCAGGAAAGACAATGCATGGCCAACTGGATAGAATAAGCGCAAACAGCTAGACTGATTTGCGGCTTACCGCGGTTCAGGGCCCAGTGCCCAGGACCTGGGCATCGCTTGTGCGTGCAGCAGACGGCGTTGCTATTTTCTGAAGAATGAGGAAGTACTGAATGAAAGCAATTATCGCTTTAGGTTCATTATTCATCGCGGTCGTCTTTGCCGGCTGTCTGGGGTCAAGCAGCAGTTCCACAGCGCCCACGCTGGCGTTCGCCTACGTGGTGGGCCAGGGAGACAATGGGGTTCACGCCTTCACCGAGACAAGCACTGGGGATTTGCAGACGCTTGCGGTCCCATCTTTCGCCACGAACCCGGTTCCGGTATCGATCGCGCTTCATCCTTCTAAAAACTTCCTGTATGTTGCGAACCTTACCGCCAATACGGTTGCGGGTTTTACAGTGGACCATGTAGCCGGAATCCTTACGCCGGTGGGAACGGCGGTACCGCCTACACCGGCTTGCGTGGCCCCGGCGACATGCTCCAATCCGATAGGCGTGGCCATCGATTCCGGAGGCCATTTTCTGTTCCTGCTCAACCAGGGATCGGCATCGCCGGCCGTTGCCGCCTCAATTTCCGTCTTCAGCATCGATACGACCCGAGGACTATTGACGCCCATCGCCGGGTCGCCGTTTAGCTTTGCTTCCCTCGTCGCCCCCAATCCGCAATTCATGGTAATTTCGCCAACCGCAAACTTTTTGTATGTATCGAATGGCGCGTCGAGTAATATCTCGGCTTTTTCGATTGGCAGCAATGGAGTATTAACTGAAGTTGCGGGCTCGCCATTTCCAGTCGGAGCGGGCGCGACTGTTGCGGGACTGGCTATTGATCCCAAGGGACAGTTCCTGTATGCGGCCGATTCCACCAACAATGACATTGCCAGCTTCAGCATTGCAGGCAGTGGGACACTTACGACAGTAGCCGGCTCTCCATTTCGATCGGATTTCGGGCCGGCAGCCGTGGCAGTGGACTCCACATCCTCATTTCTCTATTCGGCTAACAAACCAGCCAACAGTGTTTCGGCTTTCAAGATCAGTTCCGGCGTATTGACGCAGATCGCGGGCTCGCCTTTTGCCCTGACCACGACCGGCACAGTCGGCGCTCCGCAACCAACATTCCTGACCGTGGACGCGACCAACACTTTTCTGTTGGTGGCCAATCAGGGAACGTCAAATATCTCAGTATTTGGTATCAAGGCAACTGACGGCACGCTGGGTCTGATTACAGACTCGCCGTTCGGAGTGGGGGTCCAGCCACAGTGGATTGTTTCGACGCAGTAAGAATATTGACCAAGACAGGAACCCATAAAAGGCGAATTGCCGGATTGAAGCTGGCCAAAGCGATGCTCAGGCCGCCCGGTCGTGGCGTTGTGCGGTGCGCCCAGGAAAGCGACGAACGGTAAAGCGGCGGACTTTTTTGTCCGCATAGCCGGCCAGACGAAACAAGGATATTCCGGCACAGAGTATACCCAGCCAGCCGAAGCCGAGAATGACCCAAAGCAGCATCGCTTATATAGATTCATTCCTGCAATGTTGGGTTGGTCTTAGCGGGCTGCCGCCTTATGGACTTCGCCGCCCTTCATGACGAAATCAATCTTCTGCAACAGGGCGATATCAGCCAGCGGGTCGCCCTTCACGGCCACCAGATCGGCATATTTGCCTGCGGCGATAGTGCCAACATCGTTTTGCATGCCCAGCAACTCCGCGGCGTTGGTGGTGGCGGACCGAACGGCCTGAAGGGGCGTCATGCCGTACTTCACCATATAAGGGAACTCAACCGCGGGATCGATGCCCCAGTCGAAGCCGCCTACATCGGTGCCGAACGCGATTTTCACGCCTGCGGCGAGCGCGCGGCGGAACGTGTCTTCATGAATCTTGATCATCTGCAGCCATACTTTGGCGCCCGCTGCTGCCCTCCCCTGAGCCACATACTCACCCACATAAATCGTCGGGACGTAAAAGATTCCTTTCTGGACCATGGTTTTCAGGTCAGCTTCAGTGATGTAGTTCCCGTGCTCGATTGAATCCACGCCGGCTTCAACCGAATTGTGCACACCGTTCAATGCCATGGCGTGCGACGCGACTTTATGGTGCTGCCGGTGCGATTCGTCGACAATGGCGCGCAGCTCGTCCATGGTGAAGGTGGGAATATCGTCGAGCACTCCGTCCGGGCGGACAAAATAACTGCGGTCCGCGTAAACCTTGATCCAATCCGCGCCAAAGCTGATCTGCTCACGCACGGCCTTACGTGCGTTGTCCGGACCATCCACCACCTGGACGCCGTGAGGTACAGGAACTTCCGGCGAATAGCCTAAAAGAGGATACGCGCCGGTCACGTCCATGGCGCGTGTGGCGACCTTCATACGTGGGCCGGGAATCACGCCGCTATTGATGGCCTTTTTCAAATCGACGTCGGCATAACCCGCACCCTCGGTTTCAAGGTCGCGAATCGTAGTAAAACCATAGTCGAGAGCGCGCCGCACCGATCTGGTGGCCAGAATAGCGCGGTAGGCAGTCGATTGTTTCAGGAGCTGTTCGTCGTAGTCCGCGGCGGTGATATCGCCTTGAAGAAGCACATGCGTGTGGGTATCGATCAAGCCGGGAAGGCAGGTATGGTCGGAGAGGTCGACGGTTTGTCCGCCGGCCGGTGCGGAGGCATTTTCCCGGACTTCCCGAATACGCTCTCCCTGGATGGTGATAAGGACGTTGCGCTGGACCTTGCCGGTTTCCGGCTGCACCAGGGAGCCGCAGAGCACATAATGATCCACGGTCGGAGCTTTCGGGTTCTGTTCCTGTACCGCTGCGAAAGAAGTGAGAGTGAATGCGGCAACAAAGGCGATCAGGGTTTTCATCGGTGCAACCTCCAGGGAAGCTGGTAATCCTAACAGAACCGCGAGAGAGGGGGATGAGCCAAGACAACAGACGGCAGAGGGCCGATCGCGGACGGGATGGCGCCCGCAGTAGGGTTTAAACCCTGGCTTGTATAGATTGCAGTTCCCGGCTTGTAACTACGCGGCTATCATTAAAATTTTCTGTGCTACTATCAGCCCTTATCCCATGGAGATGCAGCTTTTATGGAACTAAGTTTGCGCCCGATGAGCACTTCTCAAGTGCTGGACCGGACGTTTCATATCTTTAGAAACCATTTTGCGTTACTTGCCGGCATAGGGGCATTGTTGCCGGCAATGCTGCTGGTGCTGCAATTGTCGTTCATTCCTCTTGGAATGCCGCCCCGGGCAACCGATAAAACACGTCCGGAGATGCTGGCGGTTTTATTTCTGGGTTACTTCTGTTGCGTTGGGGTGATCTACCTCATTGGCAATGCCCTGGCTGGAGGAGCGACGGTAGTTGGGGTATCCAGGCTGCACCTGGGACAGAGTGTCACCATCGGAGAGGCATACAAGCAGGTTTTTGCACGGTTCTGGAGGATTCTGGGCGTAATTGTGCTCCTGGGATTAATCGTCTTCGGAACGCTGGTGGTTGGGGAAATTATTGCAATCATTGTTGTCGCATTGTCTATCGGATCGGCAAGCGTGTTCGCCCGTGGAGGCGGCGGACTGGTGAGCATTGGAATGATTGTGGCAGTGATCTGGGGTGTGGCTGTGTTCGTGGGTGGCCTTGTGGCAGCGTTATTCTTCTATAGCAAGCTTGCACTTGCGATACCGGCTTGCATTCTGGAGCAACTGCCCGTGGGAGCGTCGCTGCAAAGGAGCTGGCAGCTCACGAAGGGTTCGGTTTTGCGCATCATGCTGGTCAATTTACTGACCTGGATATTGAGCTTTGTGCTGGGGCTGGCGTTGGCCATGCCTGGCCAGATCCTGACGACGACCATGCCGACCAAGGCATTCCTGCTGGGAGTAGTTATGCAGCATTTAGGCGGATTCGTGGCCCAGGTGGTGGCTAATCCCATTGCGACGACTGCCATTGCCCTCATTTACTATGACCAGCGGGTGCGCAAAGAAGCCTTTGATCTTCAGCTTATGATGGAAGCAGTGGGACAGCAGGCCCAACCGCAAGCCGCGGCCGCGCCCCCCGCTCTTGGATGAAACATCGCCCCATTGCCGGCGCCGCCACGATTCTTGCCGTGATCCTGCTTTGCTGCGCGCAGCAGATGCGGGCACAAAGCATTTCCGCATCGGAATACCAACAGCAGTTGCGGGACATTTCCGCCAGGGTGGAAGCGCTGGAGTCTCATCCGGAAAATGCCGGCGCTCTTGTGGCAACGATCCCAGATCAAGTCTCCATTGCCACAAGCTCGGGTGAAATCAAAGTCAATCACAAGACCCTTAAGGACAACCTGGCAGCCTTTGCGGCTGCGGACGAGAAAAAAAGGCCAGCGCTGCTGCAACAGGTCCGCCAATACGTCGGGGCAATGAACGCGGCCGCGGAAGACTCCCAGAAGCACAGTGCCGATCTGTCACCGTCGCACCGCCAGTTGGGCGAAATTCTGGCCCGGCGCGAGTTCAAAAAAATCCAAGGGCCGAGCGCGAAAGACGTCTTGCTGGCGCGCATCTACCGCTGGATCGCCCATTGGTTAAGCAAGCTGGTATTCCGCGGCGCCGCAAGCTTTGACTTCATGCGCCTTTTGATTTATCTCCTCGTGGGGGCAGCGGCGACCCTGCTGTTGTTGTGGACGATACGCCAGCTGCGCCGTCCGAAGGAAGAACCGTCTCAACGCGAGATCATTCCTTTTTCTCCATCGGCGCGGAGCTGGCGCGCCTGGCTGGCGGAGGCGCGCACGCTGGCCCAGCAGGAAGACTGGCGCAATGCCATCCACATCGCCTACTGGGCAGGCATTTCATACCTGGAAGAACATGGCGCGTGGAAGCCGAACCGCGCGCGCACTCCACGCGAGTATCTTCGATTAATCGGCAAGCCGGCGACGCAATATCCCGTACTGGCAGCGCTGACCAGCAAACTGGAAGCGGTGTGGTACGGCTACGGAAACGCCGCTGAAGCCGACTTTCAGGAAGCCCTGGGCCAGCTGGAAAAACTGGGGTGCCGATGAAGATTGAGCAGAGTGACCGCTGTCTGCTGATCTGGTCCAGCGTGTTCGTGGTTCTTGTCATCGTGGCAGTCACCTTTCTTTCTCAGGAGGAGGAAGAGTCCGAGGTCCCCAGCACATATTCCGCCCAGCGCGGCGGCGCGAAGGCGGCATTTCTTCTGCTGCAACAGGCCGGTTACAAAGTGGAACGCTGGGAGCAGTCGCCTGCAGGACTTCCGGCCGATCCAGCCAAGAGCGTGCTGGTGCTGGCGTCTCCATTTCACGCCCCGTCGACTGACGAAAAGAACGCGCTGCAAACCTACCTCAGCCGTGGCGGAAAAATCCTGGCCACTGGATCGAACGTGGCGTATTTCCTTCCGCAGGCCGAAACGGAAAGGGAACCTGTTCCTACTCCACTGGGTAAAGAGTATCAACCGCAGCTGCTTACGCCGCTTACGCGCGGCGGCACAATTCAAATGTCGCCGGCCGCTTATTGGAAAGGCCCCGACACCAACTCTCTGGCTCCTTACGCCGATAACGACCGCCCCATTGTGGTTTCTTACAAGGTTGGCCAGGGTGAAGTGATCTGGTGGGGAGCCAATACGCCGCTGACGAACGGCGCCATCGGCAAGTCCGGCAACATGGCCCTGTTGTTGAACTCGCTGGGCGGTCCCGGCGAAGTCCAGGTCTTCTGGGACGAATATTTTCACGGCTACCGCAGTTCTTTCAGCAGCTACATGGCTGAGCCTCCGCTCGCACTGGGACTCCTGCAGGCGCTGCTGGTGTTTCTGGCGCTGATCTTTACCTTCTCGCGACGTAACGGGCCCATTCATCCATTGCCGCAGCCATCGCGGCTTTCGCCGTTGGAGTTCGTCCACACGCTGGGCAAGCTGTATCGCAGGGCAAACGCCGTACATTCTGCGCTGGCGATTCCTTATGCGCGTTTCCGCGGACAAGCGGCGCGCCAGATGGGCATCCATCAAGACGTGCCTGCTCCAGAACTGGCCCGGGCGCTCAAGAACCGGCTGCGCTATAGCGACAACACACTGGAAGAGCTCTTGCAGCAGATTGAAATCGCCCTGCATAATCCCGAGTTGGGGGAAGCTCAAGTGCTGGAACTGGTGCAGCAGTTGAACCGGCACGCCCAGGGCCTCCACGCGCAAGACCTGAAATTGATTCCAACAGAAAGACAGGAGACCAATTTTCATGCAGACCGTGTCCCAGGTGCTCACGCACGGACGAACTGAGCTGGCCAAGGTAATCGTGGGCCAGGAAGAGTTGATCAACCAATGCCTGCTGACGGTCCTGTGCGGAGGACATGCTCTGCTGGAAGGCGTGCCGGGAATCGCCAAGACGCTGGTCATCAAAAGCTTTGCGCGATTGTTTGACCTTGAGTTTCGTCGCGTGCAATGCACTTCTGACCTGATGCCGGCCGACATCATTGGCAGCAACGTACTCAATCTTTCCACCAGCGCATTTTCATTGCACCGCGGACCTCTCTTCACCGATTTTCTGCTGGCCGATGAAGTCAACCGCATGCCTCCGCGCACACAGGCCGCCGTGCTGGAAGCCATGGAAGAGCGCCAGATCACCATCGACGGCTCCACGCACCCGTTATCGCAATTTTTTACCGTGTTTGCCACGCAGAATCCCATCGAGTTTGAAGGCACTTATCCTTTGCCGGAAGCCCAGCTTGACCGCTTCCTGCTCAAGATCAAAGTCGCCTATCCCACGGCCGAGCAGGAAATCATGATCCTGCAACATCATCATGAAGGCTTTGACGCGCACGATCTTGACGCCGCGCACCTCACCGCGCTTTCCACTGACGTGCTGGCCCAGGCGCGCGCCGAAATCCGCAGCGTAAAAGTTGAGCCGGCGCTGTTTCGTTACATCGTAGAGATCATCCGGCGCACTCGCGGCTGGCCTGCACTCGCTCTTGGCGCCAGTCCGCGCGCCGCCATCAGCCTGATGATGGTGGCCAAAGCTACGGCGGCGCTCGAAAATCGCGACTACATCATTCCCGACGACGTAAAATCGTCCACGCTGCCGGTCCTGCGGCATCGGGTGATGATGAAACCCGAAGCCGAACTGGAAGGTCTGGACAGCGACCGCGTGCTGACTGAAGTCATCGGCTCGGTCGAGGTCCCCAAGTAATGCAGACGCTGCTTGCGCCGGAGCAGGTGAGCGTTCGCGCCCACAAGGCCAAACGTCTCAGCTTTGGCTTTGGCCGCCGATTTTTTCTGGTCACGCTGCTGGGCGTGCTCTGGGCCATACCCGCTTTCTGGGACACGCGCTTTCTTCTGGTCATGGCGGCGTGGGACGCCTGCGCCCTCGTCGCCTGGGCGGTTGATCTGGCCCGCCTGCCGCGCCCCGACCGTCTGGTGGTGGAGCGCACATGGGCCGGGCCGCCCTCGTTGAGCAACAATCTGCAAGTCACGCTGGAAATCCGCAACCAGAGCGGGGTCTATGTTTCCTGCCGCATCATCGACGACGTTCCTGGCTCGATGATCGCCGAACCGCCTCAGCTGGAAATCAAGGCCCGTGCGCGCGATGCCGGCAGCGCCAGTTACACCGTGCGTCCGATGGAGCGCGGCGACGTTACGCTGGGCGCGGCTTACCTGCGCTACCAGAGCGGCTCGCATTTTGCCGAGCGCTGGGCCCGCGCCGATCTCAAGCAGACCGTCCGCGTCTTTCCCGACCTTGAAGATGCCAAGCGCCATAATATTTATCTTTCCCGCGCCCGCCAGATTGAACTGGAGCGGCGGCTGATCCGGCAACGCGGCGTTGGCCGCGAATTTGAAAGCCTGCGCGAATACCAGCCCGGCGACGAGTTCCGCAACATCTGCTGGACCGCCACCGCGCGCCGGGGCAAGCACGTTACCAAGCTCTTCCAGGTGGAGCGCAGCCAGGCCGTCTGGATCGTGATGGACGCCGGCCGTCTCATGCGCGCCCGCGTGGGCGAACTCAGCAAGCTCGATCTCTCCGTCAACGCCGCGCTATCGCTGGCGCAGATCGCGCTCTACTCCGGCGACCGCACCGGCCTGCTGGTGTACGGACGCAACATCCAGCAGCGCGTTGGGCTGGGACGCGGCCTGGGCCACATGCGCTCAATCATTGAAAGCCTGGCCTCCGTGCGTGAAGAGGTGGCGGAAGCCGACCACCTGCGCGCCGCCGCCACGCTGCTGCAACTGCAAAAGCAGCGCGCGCTGATCATATGGGTCACTGACCTGGCCGATACCTCCATGACGCCGGACGTGATTGAGAGCGCGTCGCAGATCCTGGCCAAACATTTGCTGCTGTTTACCGTCATCGCGCAGACCGATCTCAATGAACTTTCCGCACGCTATCCCGGAAGCGCCGAGGAAATGTACGAAATCGCGGCGGCCCAGGAGCTGGTCCACCGGCGCGAGTCATTGATCAGCAAGGTGCGCAACCGCGGCGCTCTGGCCCTGGAAATCTCTCCCGGCAGGCTGACCACCGAGCTGGTCAACCAGTATCTGCATGTGAAAGAGCGGAATTTGATCTAGGCCGCGTTTCATCGAAACGCACGATTCAGTCATCCAAACCCAAAAAAACCCGCCACCTTTGGCGGGTTGAAAAATTCCTTCAAGCGTTTTCCGGAATTGGCTCTATCAATTCGCGCCTGACGGTTTTGGCGCCGTCGTGGCGGATGATGAGGTACCGGGCGACGGCACCACGGACCATGACAGTTTCAATGACGGCAGGCAGAACATGTCCGGCTTAAGCACCGGTGCCCCGACCGTACCGAACTGGTTCCGAATGCCCACCCCGGGAGGGTTGGTAATTCCAGCAAACCCAGTGCCCGTGGTGGCGTAGCACGTCAGGTGGTCGCGGTTGTTCTGAATGTTGGTTGTTACCGAGCCGTGGATTTTGAGGACCGGATTGCAGAAGAGCACCGGCCACAGCACGAACGTATTCTCGGCAATAAATTCGTCGGTCAGGAAGGGCAGCAGATTCACGCGGTTGCCTCCGGCCGCGTAGCACTTGTAGTGGTCCAGGTCCGTCGAGGGCGATGGCACGGTGCCGGGCAGCGGTATCTTGCCCGAGGGCACAAGAAGGAACCGCGCGTCGGAAACCATCAGCGTCTGCCCAGTTGTGGACGAATCGAACTGATTACTGACTACGACCGTTCTGGGAATGATCGGCTGAGGGTTGATCTGGTACATCGCCAGGTGATGGTTTACGTTGGTCATGGGCGTAGTCACGTTGTTAATGAGCTTCCTGGTGGTGTTGCAGATTCGCGCCAGCGTGAGCTGATTGATGTTCTCGAAATTCTGCGGGGCCGGCAGAGCAGCATCAAACTGGTCCTGCAATTGGATTGGAATGTTGAGAACCGGTTGGTTAGGTATGTAATAACACCTGAAATGGTCCAGAGGCGGAGGAGTTGATTGCGCATATGCGGATGCGCCCCAAATCGCGACCAGCGCCAATATCGCCACAACAATCCATACTCGTTTCATAATGCTTTCCTTTCAGGAGCAGGGCGGCCTGACTCCAATCTGCGAATCATATCGCCGTTCGCAAATGCAGAAGCCGATTCAGCTCTCTAAAATTTCGTTAACATTGCCATTATGGAATTTACAAACGTGCCATTTTGGAAAAGGGAGCTGGCAGTGGCTGGCCGATGAGCTACGGAAAAAGCAACCAGGCGCGCCGGATTTTGCGAACGAAGCCTTGCAAGTGACACCTTGCGAGTGAAACAGCCACGGAGCATCCCTCCTGCTAAACTTACCCCGAATGGAAACCCACGATTCAGTCAGCGCCATGACCGACGCGTACGCGCAAAAGGCCGTCATTATCGCGCGGGAATTTAACGCCAGCCTGGACTACAGTGAGAACTCCCTGATGGAGCTCGAAGGCATCCTGGCCCAGCTTGCGCTTGACCTGCCGCCTGGCGGCCCCAGCAGTGACGATCTCACCGAGATGTGCAAGATGTGGGGCTGTTATTTTGGCGAGGTGGTGCGGCGGCGCTTTGGCGGCGACTGGAGCATTGAAACCTATCCGGGAAAACAGTTCGCCACGCTCACCTTGAATGTTGGCGGCAACAAACTTTTTCCGTCGATGAAAATCCACCGCCGCCTGACCTCGGGCGAAGCCGACAATGTATGGTCATTTTACAAGATGGTGAAGGCCAAGCTGGAGACCGTGGCGGGGAGCAAGGTACAGTGATTTGGTAAATGAGTAATTTGGTAATTTGGTAAATGGACTGGGCCGTGCGTCGCCACTGCTTTTTAATTACACAATTACCAATTTACCCGCTATTGGCTAATTGCCAGTTGCTGCCTACAGCTCTATCTCCATCCCCTCAGACGCGGCGCGGACTTTGGGATAGTGCTCGCGGGCCTGCTTGACCACTGAGTCGATGCAGGCGTCGGAATGGTCAGGATCGTGGTGGAAGAGAATGAGTTCTTTGGCGCCGCTTTCCATCACCACGTTGATGGCTTCGCGCCAGTGGCTGTGGCCCCAGCCCTGTTTGCGGGCGGCGTATTCTTCGGGAAGATATTGGGCGTCGTAGATGAGCACGTCAGCGCCGGCGGCCAGCTTGCGAACGTTTTTATCGAAGACCGGATCGCCGGGCTCGTTATCCGTGGCGTAAACGATGATCTTGCCCTGGGATTCCATGCGGAAGCCCAGGCAGCCCTGAGGATGATTGAGCCACATGGATTGCACGGTGCAATGGTCGAGCGTGGTGCGGCCTTCGTCCAGGTTGCGGAACTGGCGGTGTGCCGCCATTTCGCTCATGTTCACGGGGAAATATGGATCGGCCATCTGCTCTTCCAACGCGCGTTGCAGGCCGTGGGTACGGCTGGAAGAGTGGAAGATAAAAGAATTATCGCGATCGCCATAAAGCGGCGAGAAAAACGGGATGCCCTGGATGTGGTCCCAGTGAAAATGCGACAGAAAAATGTGGGCCTGGATGGGATGGCCCTTCTTGCCGTTTTGTGAGTGTTCCAGGGAAAGCTGCTTGCCCAGGTTACGGAATCCGGTGCCGCAGTCAAAGATATAGATGTGCCCGTTGACGCGCACCTCAACACAGGAGGTATTTCCGCCATAACGCAGATTTTCCGATTGGGGGGTCGGCGTTGATCCGCGTACGCCCCAGAATCTGACCAGCATTCGCATTCACCTATGGCGTCTCTATTGCGAACATTCAGACGCCAGATACTTTTTTGTTCTCGCAACTCCAAGGGGGCACAACCGTTTTGCGAGGGAAATGCTTCTTGTTTCGGCTATTTGCTGAAAAGTATAGACCAAATTAGATGTCCGGAACCAGACCGATGTGGCTTGCCAGCATAATCAAATGTGTACTTTAGGCATATAAACGGTACGTGTACCTTGGTGCAGCGGAAGCGATAGAACGATAAGAATCGATTAAGATAAGCCCCAATGCTATTTCCCGATTACAAGGAATTTTCCCGGCTGGCGCGCACGGCAACGCTGGTTCCGGTGGCCAAAACCGTTGCCGCCGATCTCCGCACGCCGGTCTCGGCCTTTCTGAGCATTGCCGCCCGCGAGCCGAACGCGTTTCTGCTGGAGTCAGTGGAAGGCGGCGAAAAGATTGGCCGGTACACGTTCCTGGGAGCGCGTCCTTACATGATTCTGCGCGCGCGTGGCCGCCAGATCACGCTGGAACGCAACGGCAAAACGCAGCAGATGGAAGGCAGCGTTTTTAAAGTCCTTGACGGCCTGCTGCGCGAGCACACGCCGGCGCATGTCCCAGGACTGCCACCGTTTACGGCCGGCGCGGTGGGATTCTTTGCCCATGACGCAGTGCGCCAACTGGAAAAATTGCCGGTGCTGGCCAAAGACGACCTGCAAATGCCGGACTGCCATCTGATGTTCTTTGACCGACTGCTGGCGTTTGACCATGTGCGGCATGAGATTTTTATCGTCGCCACCGCCAACGTACGCCGGCACTCTCCCAAGCAGGCGTATGCACAGGCTCTGCGCGATATTGCGAGAATCGAAAAACAGCTGACTGCGCCGCTGCCGGCGGAATTCCTGCGCGCGCCCAAACCCCGGCCCAAAACAAAGACCGGGAAAGTGAAGGTCGCGGTATCGGTAAGCAAGAAGCATTTCATCCGCACGGTGGAGAAGATCAAGGAATACATCATGGCGGGCGACGTGTTCCAGACCGTCCCGTCACTGCGGCTTGAGTTGGAGCCGGGCGTGGAACCGCTGAATATCTACCGGGCATTGCGTCGCGTGAATCCTTCGCCGTACATGTATTTCCTGCGCATGGCAGAGATGACGGTGCTGGGCTCGTCGCCGGAAATGCTGGTGCGCGTGACCGGACGCAAGCTGGAATATCGGCCCATTGCGGGCACGCGCAAACGAGGCAAAGACGAAGCCGAAGACCGTTGCCTGGAAGAAGAATTGCGCAATGACGAAAAAGAGCGCGCCGAACACGTGATGCTCGTCGACCTGGGCCGCAATGACGTTGGCCGCGTCAGCGACTATGGCACCGTAAAAGTCCGCGAGCTGATGTTCGTGGAGCGATATTCGCACGTGATGCACCTGGTCTCCGCTGTGGAAGGCACGTTGCGCGCCGACCTTACGCCCATCGCCGCGCTTTCCTCGTGCTTTCCCGCGGGCACTCTCACCGGCGCGCCCAAAGTCCGGGCCATGGAGATCATTGAAGAAGTGGAGCCCGTCCGCCGCGGCATTTACGGCGGATCAGTTCTCTACGCCGACTTCGCCGGCAATCTCGATTCCTGCATCGCCATCCGCACCATGCTGGTAAAAGGCAAGAAGGCTTACGTCCAGGCCGGCGCCGGCATCGTGGCGGATTCAGTGCCTGAAAGCGAGTATCAGGAGTGCCTGAACAAAACGCGGGCGCTGGTGCGGGCAGTAGAACTGGCACGGTCGGGAGAGTGACAGCGATTTCAATGTAAAAGTTGTCGTTCTCGTGCTGGACTGCTCTTAGAAATCCGGGACACGGAAAAGATGCAATGCCATGACTCCGTGCAAGAACAATTCCAGTGTTGAAACTCTTTGATAATGTCCCCTTCCGGACTCATTAGAAATGTCCCCTTAAACTGAGGACTCCAGCCAGGAGGACTCGTTGAAGAGGACAGCGATGAGTAGTCGCGAGCTGGAGCGCGTGGAAGTGATAGGACGAGT
>DASXCL010000017.1:0-12013 GCA_036491195.1 Candidatus Angelobacter sp. | reverse complement strand
CGCGACTAAAGGCTTGCTCGTGGCCTGCCGCGCCTGCTTTACCCCCTCAATTCCCACCACTGGATCAGGATTTGCCTTGGAACCCGTGGCAAATACCGGCCCAATGGCAATGTAGTCGACGGGAAGGGCGTCAGCTTCGCGGATCTGAGCCAGATTGTGGGTGGAAAAGCCGATCAGCTTTTCACCCACCCTTTCGCCAGCAATTTCCGTAGAACGTTGCTGTGTGCTCGCGAAAGGATGGGGCACCCGTTGAGTGGATACTCCTAAAGACTGTGAGGGATGGGATATAGAGTCGAATATCCTCCGCGCTGCCTCAGGAGAAAGGTCGTCCTGTCCCAGGTGAACTCCGTCGGCGTCCGCGGCCAGACACAAATCCACCCGATCATTGATGATCAACGTGGCTTTGTCCAGGGTTATCCTGCGCAGCTCGCGCGCACAGCTCAGAAAGCGACGTGTCGTGTTCACCTGCCCCGGGTCGCCTAATGATTTGTCCCGCAACTGGATGAGCGTCACGCCGGCCTGAAGTAGTTCCTCCGCGTAGCTGACGATGGCCGCAATCGGATCAGGCTTCGCGGCAAAGCTGGAGAAGTCGATGATGGGATAGAGAGACGGTAGAGGCATTTTAGTAAATACATGTTTACTATAGCTCACTCAATTACCTTCGCAACTTTACGCTCATTTCAGAGCTTTCTTTTTGCCGCTAATTGGCTTTAGACATAAATTGCTCTCAAAAAATGCGCTGTCAAGATGTACTAATTCGCAATTGATTTCTGTGTGGAAATGCCCTACCCTCTACTACCGCCTCAGGGTTGGGAAGCAGTTTTGGTCTTTGAAAATTTAGCAGTTGGCAATTAGCAAGTTAGCAATTAGCCAAAAACAACCCCAAAAGCGGGCCTCGAAATGGCTTCGACCGCGCGGTCATCGCTCGGTCGAATGTCACTTTGACTTTTGTTTGCAACAAAACATGAATAGCCGGGTGGGGTTTCTGGCTGAGAGATGCAGGCAGAGGGCCACAGAATCGCCGTCATCTGGTCATCGCCGACATCGCGCGACATCGGAAAACCGCTCAACTCTACGCCAAATCAAGCCAATTCGCTGAAACCTACGCCAATCTGGGATGATTTGGGTTGACCGCTCTCAAGTACACGCCAATCTGGGATGGGTATTGGGGGAGGGGGCCGCGCGAAGCGCGGCTATCGGGTGATCTGGTGATCGAAAAGGCAGGGGGCTTGAAAAGCTCCTGGCCAAAAGCTAAGAGCTAATGGCCAAAAGCTAAAAAGCCAACTGACGAACACGGCGAGCCGTTACGGCCCGCCGCGAAGCATAAGAGCAAATGATAAGTATGGATACACGAGAACCTGAAAGGTCCAACGGTCAAAATGAAGAAGTTGAGTATGAAAAGTTGAGCGATTAGAAGAAGTGCGAAGCCAGAATAAGCCGCTTGATTACGCTGCTGCTGATTTGCAGCAGGGCGCAACGCAACGGTCGCTCTTCTCCACCAGCACCGGCGTGGAGGCAAGCACTTGATTACAGGAAGGCTTTTTAACGGTTGCACGACCATGGACAAACTCAACCCATTTCAGGTCATGCGTCATGAAATCGTTGAAAGCCGTCTCTGCGACTTCCATGTTAGTGCCGTCTGCAAACTTTATTGTCATCTCCCGCCTCCTAAGGGAATTGATTTAGTTCCTATTGAATAGATGCGCTGGAGTTGCGGCAGGTTTCAGAAATGCCGCAGAAAAAATTCAATACCTGAAAAGATTTGTTAGGTGCGGAAAAATTTACGCGGTGAGCGCGGCTTCTCTTGCTTTTTTCTCATTCAAGCGGGCCAGCAGGCGCTCAACATATTTGGTGTCGATGTCGCCGCGGCGGAATTCGTCATCGGCCAGAATCTGGCGGTGCAGAGGAATCGTGGTATGAATGCCTTCCACAATAAACATTTCCAGCGCGCGCTGCATGCGCATGATGGCCTCTGCGCGGTCCTTGCCAAAGCTGATGAGCTTGGCGATGAGCGAATCATAATAAGGCGGAATCACGCCTTCAGCGTATGCGGCTGTATCCACGCGGACGCCGAGTCCGCCGGGAATATGGAATGTCTTGATCTTGCCGGCCGAGGGCGTAAATTTCTCAGGATGCTCGGCGTTAATGCGGCATTCAATGGCGTGTCCGCGCTGGCCGGTGCGGTCAAGCTTGGGAATAATGTCCGTCATCTTCGCGCCGGTGGCCAGCAGAATTTGCGACTTCACCAGATCGAGGCTCGTCACCATCTCCGTAACCGGATGCTCCACCTGTATGCGTGTGTTCATCTCAATAAAGTGGAGACTGCCGTCTTCGTCCATCAGGAATTCAACGGTGCCGGCATTGACGTAACCGATTTCAGACAGCGACTGCTCCAGCTTTTTGCCGATCTCTGTCCGCATCTCCTGCGAGACGCGCGTGGAAGGCGACTCTTCCAGCAGCTTCTGGTGACGCCGCTGAATGCTGCATTCGCGCTCACCCAGGCTGATCACATGCCCGTGCGAATCGCCCAAAACCTGGAACTCAATGTGGCGCGGCTTCTCAATAAATTTCTCCATGTAGAGATTGCCGTTGCCAAAAGCCGCTGCCGCTTCAGACTGCGCGGAGTTGAACGATGTGTCCAGCTCAGATTCATTGCGGATCACGCGCATGCCGCGTCCGCCGCCTCCGGCAGAAGCTTTCACAATTACCGGATAGCCAATCTTCCTGGCCCACTCATGCGCTTCTTCCGCGCTGGCAATCACGCCGTCGGATCCGGGAAGGATCGGCACGTTGGCAATCTTCATGGCCTGGCGCGCCTTTTCTTTTTCGCCCATCAACCGGATCACCTCAGGCGGCGGTCCAATAAATTTGATATGCGAGCTTTCGCAGACCTCGGCAAAGTTGGCGTTCTCGCTCAACAGCCCGTAGCCCGGATGGATTGCGTCCACGTTGGTAATTTCCGCGGCGCTGATTACCGCCGGAATATTGAGATAGCTTTCCGCCGAACGCGGCGGGCCAATGCAGATAGCTTCGTCGGCGAAACGCACGTGCAGAGAGTTGCGGTCAGCCTCGCTATAAACAGCCACGGTCTTTACGCCCAGCTCTTTGCAGGCGCAGATCACGCGCAGGGCAATTTCACCACGGTTCGCTATCAGAATTTTTTTAAACATTTATTTTTGTCGCTTCGCTCCAAACCGCTTCAGCAGTTTGTTCTTTGCTTGCACCATGCTGCCCTGTGCTCGCCGTTTCGGCGCTCGGTGGCCTCACGGCTAATTGTGTTCGCCGGAAATTATTTTCTAGGCCGTACCGAAAACAGTGGCTGTCCGTACTCTACTGGCTGTCCGTTGTTGACCAGAACTTTTACAATTTCGCCGGAAGCGTCAGACTCAATCTCATTCATCAGCTTCATGGCTTCAATAATGCAAAGCACCTGGCCGTTGGCAACCTGGTCACCGGACTTAACAAAGGGCAACGAGCCGGGCGCGGGAGATTCATAGTACGTGCCAACGATTGGCGATTTCACAATATGCAGATCTTCTTCCACAGCCACTGGCGGTGCGGGTTTGGCAGCCGCTGGAGCAGCAGGCGCAGCGGCCTGCTGGACCGGCGGAGCTGCCATGGGCATCTGCGCCATGGGCACAGTGTGCGTTATCACAGAGGCAGCCTGCTGGTCAGCGCCGCGTTTAATGCGGACTTTCACATCTCCGCGCTCGAGCTCAAACTCGGAAATATCTTTTTCAATCAGAAAGTCGATAAGCTCTTTCAGCTCTTTTTGATTCATGAATTTTTTAAGCTCTCCTCTGCCCCTCAACGCCATTGCCGCGCATGCTGGGTTCCCGCGGAGTTAAAGCGTGATCAGGTCCTTGGTTGTAGGCGTCAGGACTTCATGCCCCGTTTCAGTTACCAGGACCATATCTTCAATGCGTACTCCGCCTTCGTCGGGAATGTAAATGCCTGGTTCAATCGTAATCACCATGCCGGGCGCAAGCTTCTGGGTTTGCCCCCTGGCCAGGCGAGGCTGTTCATGAACCTCAATTCCCACTCCGTGACCGGTGGAATGGGTGAAAAAAGCATCGAAGCCGGCTTTTTTCAGCACATCCCGCCCCGCACGGTCCACTTCGCCCGTTTCCACGCCTGGCCGTACGGCTCCAATCGAGGCAAACTGGGCTTCCCGAACTGCGTCATACATGCGGCGATGCACCCTGGAAACAGGGCCAGCATGCACAGTACGGGTCATGTCAGAACAGTAACCAGCCAGTATAACACCGTAATCCAGGATTATAAACCCTTGATTAGGAATGGCTTGCGCCGATGCGCGCCCATGCGGCAAGGCCGAACGCGGTCCGGCGGCCACAATCGTATCAAAGGACATTTTCTCTGCCCCGGCTCTGCGCGCCTGCAATTCCAGCTCGCCGGCAACCTGCGTTTCCGCAACTCCTGGCTTGATCACGGAAAGTGCTGTCTGAAACAAGCTTGCTGCCAGCAGCACAGAGGCGCGAATCTGACTAATTTCGTCAGCATCTTTAATCAGGCGCAACTGCTCCACCATGCCGATGGTCGGCTTAAGGCTGCTCTTGCCGCGCAACGCCTGCCCCAGTTGTTTGTACGCGACGTAAGAAAGTTGCTCCGCTTCAAAGCCCAGACACTTTACGCGGGCCTTGATTGCACGCTCATAGCCTTCTACAAAAGCCGATCGCTTGCCGACAATAACTTTTGCGCTCTGCACTTCTGCGTTGGCTTGCTGGGTGTAGCGTCCATCGGTAAAGAAAGTGAGTTTGTGGCTGCGCTCGCTGGTTTGCAGCAGCAGCACGCCGGCGGTCCCGGTAAATCCGCACAGGTAAAGCACGTTGGGCAGATGCGTGATCAGCAAAGCGTCAAGTCCGCCTTTGCGTACCGCAGCCGCAAGTTTCTTTTGTCGAGCAAGGTAGTTCATTGGGCCTGATTCTTATATGCGTCTGGAGGCCTCAAGCCATTTGCGGCGCTAAATGCAGCGGGAGCGGCACATACGTCCTGAATCGCCAAATCTAGTTTTTTTTGATGCCTGTTTGAAATTGCCGGAGCCACTAAAAGATGGAACGCCAAATGTTTTTGGTCCGCCGAAGCGTCAAAGAGTGTGCAATAAAAAACCCCGGGGATGGAATAAATCCCCGGGGGCATGAAGGTTACGACACTAAGTTTGAATGATCTTGGGAGTAATAAAGAAGATCAGCTCCGCGGTTGAGGTGTTCACGTTGGTGTGCTTGAACAAATTGCCGAGGAACGGGATGCTGCCAAGCAACGGCACCTGCGCAATAGCTACGCTGTTCTGCGTCTGGATTACGCCGCCAATTACCACCGTGCCGCCGTCAGTAACCAGCACCTGCGTGGTCGCCTGCTGCGTATTCAGCGTGGGGTTCAACTGTGAACCGGTTACACGGCTGAAGTCAGGTACGGTATTTTCAACGTCAATGTTCAGGAAGATCGTGTTGTCAGCGGTGATCTGCGGAGTCACGGTCAAGCGCAGGAAAGCGTCTGTATAAGTGACCGTTGGCGGGCCGCCCAACTGCGCCTGCGTTACCACCGGGATACGCGAACCCTGCTTGATCATTGCGGCAATGTTGTTCTGCGTGGTGATGTGCGGACGCGAAAGAATCTTCAACAGACCGCGGCTCTCAGCCATGGTAAGAATCACATCCAGCCGGAACCCATTGGTTGCATTCGAGAACTGAAGACCGCTGTTCGGTCCGGTTGCACCCAGGTTGGAAAACAGGGGAATGGAGTTTACATCACCAGTGCCGGTAATAAATCTTGGCACTTGGTTAAGAACGTCAATCGGGCTGTTGGCCGTCGCACCACCAACAGCATTATTGCCGCTTCCAAAGGCAACACCCAGCTGCGTACCAATATCGCGGGCAAATGTTCTGGTGGATGCCACCACGCGGGCCTCAATCTCCACTTCAGGGGTCTTGCGGTCCAGCATGCGGATCAGCTCTTCGACTTTCGGCAGCACGCTGGGTATATCTTCCACAATCAGCGCATTACTGCGATCATCGGCAACCACGTCTCCGCGGGCCGAAAGGAATTTCTTGATCACCGGCATCGCGTCCTTGGCATGGCCATAGCTCATGTAGCGGGTAATGGTCTGCTTGGGAACGGCCAGTGCCTGTGCATCCTGCTGGGCGCGGCGCGACTCAGCTTCAACCTTCATCGTATCCAGCGTGGCGATGCGCAGAACGTTGCCCTGCAACGTGCAAGCCAGGCCGTTGTTATCCAGCACAATGGCCAGGGCCTGGTCCCACGGTACGTCGTCAAGAACAATTGTGACTGAGCCTTTGACTGACGGATCAAGCACAACGTTTAAGCCGCTGATCTCGTGAATCAACCGGAAGAAATCCTTCAGGTCAAGGTCTTTAAAATTCATGCCAAACGGCTCGCCGGTATAGCGGCCGGTGGTGCAATTGCCGCCGGTATTCTGGGCAATCGGTACGGTTGTCCCCACGGGCGAAGCTTGCTGCTGTTCCAGCGCTGCATTAATGGCCGCGGGCTGGGTGGCCATGCTGGCGTGCGGAGCAAAAGGAGCTTGATTGGTTGCGGGAAGCGCCGGAGCATTACCGCTAAAGTGTGAGGCAGCAACCTCTGCGCGGGACTTCGTCGCCTGCACGGTCTTCTCTTCAGTTTTGGCAACTGCCGTGGTGCTTGCCGCGGGTGTTGCAGGCGCAGCAGGAGCAGGCTGGATTGCCGGTTGCGGCGCTGCATCGGCCACAACAACGGGGACCTTCATTTCCGGAAGAGCTGCCGGCTTGGCGGTGGAGCTTGTCCGCAGGCTTACGACCAGCTTGTTGCCTTCAGGAGCGATCTGGAAGTCGCGCATCTGCGCCATATCGACAACCACGCGGGTTGTTCCTTCCTGGAAGCGTCCCACGCGCACTGACTTAATTTCGTCGCTGTTGACCGGAATTTCACGGGCGCGTCCCTGCAGCACGGAGTTCGGAATGTCCACGACCACGCGATCAGGATTCGTTAGCTTCATCGTCTTTGCTGTCATGGGGCCGCTGCCGCTGATCTCAATATTCAAGACGTCAGTACCGCGGGCCACCGAAACTTCGCGGATACGGCTGACCGCCCCGGTCTTCTGCGCAACCGCGGCGGAACCGGACACATGCAGTTCCAGTCCGCCCTCTACCTCGCTTACATTCACCTTGGCGCCCGGCGCCAGAGTCAATTCCAGGCGCGCCACGTCAGCGCCTGCCGCAGTGCGGTAGCTGGCAATGCGGTAAGACCGCACGCCCGGCGCGGAAACCTCGTGCACCTTTGCATCAGGATGCGCAATCGAGACCCCTGCCAGATCAACCAGCATCAGGTTGTCCGTTGGACGATATTCTGTGTGAGTAAAAGTCCCGTTCGCCAGGATGGTAATCACCGCAGCGCTATCCTGGTTCTTCACCAGAACGCCCCCTAGTTGCGAAACGGTACCTGCGGCCATTGCGCTTGCGCTGGCCAACAGAACGATTCCTAGCAGTTGCCTAATCCTCATCTTATGTCTCCCCATCCCGGCGGTCAGCTTCTCCACCGGTCACGGCGTTGCTGCGCCTATCTAACACATCAGCCATTTCAAAATTGCTTGTTACGTATAAAATCCAAAAACTAAAAATCTGAAAACAAGTGCTTACGTTGCGGGAACAAGTTTCTTCACCACTTCGCGTGCGGACTCGCGTCCAAGTGCGTCTTTTATATACTCGCGGAAAATAATGGAGTCGCTGGTAATCTTCTCCACGCTTCCCTGGAATACCTGGTCGTTCTCCCGCAAAAAGTAAGTGCGCCGGGTGCTGTTGGCCACCACCGCCATCATCTTGCCGGAAGTGTCTTTAATCGTGCCTTGCAGGGTCAGTTCTGGAATCACCAGGCAGCGCTTGCCGTTAGTGCAATTAGGCTGCGGTCTTTCCACTCCACCTTTGGCCACAATCGGGCTCACAAAGGGATCTCTGCGTGTGTGTTGTCCACCAAAAGCCTTGGTCACCGGCTTGGGTTTTTCTTCAGGTCTTGCAGCCGGAGTCGCCTGCGTCATCTTGGCTGGCGGCGTTTTTACCGGCGGCTTGGTCTGTGTTGCCGCGGTTTTCTTCGTGGGCTGCTTTGGATTCACTGGGATTACAGCCGGAGTCTTTGTCGCTGTGCCCTTGGTATCCGCTTTTTTGGTATCAGCCTTTTTAGTGTCTGTACCTTTTGCCGCTACCACTGGGGTCGGCACTACTTTGGCTGGAACAGCGGCGGTCTGTCCCTTTGCCGGGATGGTGGTGGTTGCTGCCTGGCCTTTCGTTGCTGGCGCAGGTCCACTCTTTGCCTGCGTTGTTCCCCGTTTCGGGGTTGGCGTTGCCGCCGGAGCTTTCGTCGCCGTTGTGCTTGCCTTGGTGGCAGGCTGTGTGCCGGTGGTTGCTGCTTTTTTCGTTCCCGGCTGCGTGGCGCCTGACTTGCTGGCCGCCTTCGGAGTCGGCGATGGAGTAGGCGTGGAATTCTGCGCCGTGGCCAGTGTCGCCATGGCAATTGCTAGCGCAAGAATTTGTATCAGCTTCATCTCAATTCCCTTTTGTCCACTCTTCATACAAACCTTCATTATTTCGCCGGAGCCGCTGGAGCGGCCGGTTGTGCCGCCGGTGCAGGCTGCCCTGGTTTCGGTGGCCCTGCGGCCGGTTGTGCCTCTGGCTCATGGCTAAAGAAAGTTGTGGCAACACAGCTTGCCACCACGGTTTCACCTGCATTGTAGGCATAAGACGTTTTTACTTTGGCAGCGCTGCCGCTCTTGGTATTGCCCATTTGCATATTGCTCACGTTCACAATTCGTTCCAGCTCGGCCACGCGCTGGAAGAAATTCAGCACCGAGTAATACGGGCCGTCAATATCAATGGCAAACGGCACTTCGCTATAGAACTCTTTGCTGCTCACCGGCATCGCCGTGTAGCGCCGGATCGCAATTCCTGAAGTTGCCGCCGTATCGTGCAGCAGCTTGATGAACTGGTCAGCGTCTTTGTCTTCAGGAACAATCTTCTTCTGGATCTCCAGCTGCTGCTGCAGGATCGCCATGTTCCGGTTTACTTCCGCCAGCTTGGGCTCAAATGTCTTGAGCCGCTCATTCTCGGCCTTCTTGTCATTGATCTTCGCCTCCAGCTGCTGGTTGGCCTGATACATGGGATTGAAATAGATGTAATAGTAGGCCGCTCCCACCATGGCCGCGGCAAGGAACAAGATTCCTGCCCGTGCTGCTAACGACATTTCACCAAATTTAGCCATATACAAACCGTCCCCGGCGGATCACCGCTGTGTTACGACTTCTGGGCCTTTCCGATAACTGCTGCGTTCATTTCGCAAATCAATTCGAATTTAAAAGCCTGGACTTCCTTCACCGCTGAATCCTGCGACGTCTCTTTGATTTCAACCGTCTTGAAGGCCCCGGTCTTGCGCAGGTTCGCCATCAGGTCAGCCACTGAATTCGGGCTCAATGCCATTCCCGTAAAGTCCAGCGACTTGCCGTCATTCGTCATGGTCTCAAGCCAGACTGCGTCTGTGCTGTTCACGGTGTCGGCCACCAGGTTCAGCAGGTTCACCGGCCCTGACTGTGCGGCTTTCAATTCGTCAATCACTCGCACGCGGCGCTCATAAAGGTCGGCCTTTCTCTTGCTGGCCTCGTACTTTGCCTTTACATCTGCCAGGCGCTGGTTCTCAATCTGTGCGCGCTGCATATCTTTTTCCAGGCTGTCATGCTGGCGCTGTATCCCTACCTGCGCCAGGCCAATCAGCACAGCGAGTGCGCCCACAAAGACCAGCCCTAGAATGACGGTGCTGGAACCCTCACCGCCGCCACTCGAGACAGTGCTGGCCCGTCTGCTGCCACGCGCTGATTTCTTCGGAACTCCAAGCAAGTTGATGCGAATCATAGGTCTTCAAAGCTCCTCAGGGCCAGGCCCACCGCAACCGCAAGCTGTCCCGGGTTCTGTTCAAGAATTTCGTTTTCCGTGGAATCTATCGGCGGGATAATGCGCTGAAACGGATTCAGTATCTCCACCGGCAATGAAAACTCCTGACGCAACGCCTCCACCAGCCCGGGGACCCTTGACGATCCGCCTGCCAGATAAATGCGCTCAATATGCTCGCCGGACGCCGTGGCCCGGAAGAAATCAAATGTCTTCTGGATTTCGAGCACGATAATTTCTGTCACTTGCTGCAGGATTGGCAGCTTTGCGTCTTCGCTCACCGTGCCAACTCTGCGTCCAAGCTTCAAGGACTCTGCGTCGTCAAAGCTAAGATCAAGTTCTTTCTGCAGAGAATCTGTGTACTGGTTGCCGCCCACGCTCACATCGCGGGTAAACAGCGGCGTGGAGCCTTTTACAATATTGATGTTCATTACGCTGGCGCCCAGGTTCAGCAGGGCCACCGTGGAATCATGGTGCGGCTGATAGTTGTATTCGTAGCAGTTCTGCAGCGCGAACGCATCAATATCCACCACGGCGGGCGATTTGCCGGCCAGTGAGAGGACGTTGGTGTAATTCAGGATCTTGTCTTTCTTCACCGCCACCAGCAATACGTCCATTTGCGGGCCGGGATCTTCAGGATTCAAAATATCGAAGTCCACATTCACGTCGGCAATATCAAAGGGAATGTGCTGGGCCGCTTCCGTGGTGATGCTCTCAGCCAGTTCGCCTTCGCTCATCGGCTGTACGCTGATCTTTTTTACGATCACCGAATGGCCGCTGACCGAGGTCGCCACGTTCTTGGTTTTAATTCCGTGCTCGCCAAAGATTTTGCTGATCGCACTGGAAACGCTGCCTGAATCGACGATCATGGAGTCCACCACAATGTCGCTGGCCAGCGGTTCCACGCCCAGATGCGTGACCACTATCTCGCCCTTGGAGCGCTTCAGTTCAATCGCCTTGATGCTACTGGAGCCTATGTCCAGCCCCACAATCGATTTTCCTGATCCAAACATGCCGTCCGCCTTCTACTGGATTTCCGTGTTTCTGCCGGTTGCCCGGTTTTACCGCGCTGAAGCCGCCTTTGCCGGTTTCGGCTTTTTCTTGGCCCCGCTCATATTCATCGTGCTCTTCTGTTCCATCCATTGGTCCAGGATGGTCTTCTTAAACTTCCAACGGTTCCCGAGCTTGAAGGCAGGGATCTTTTCTTCAGTCACATATTTGTACAGCGTGTCAGGACTGACCCCCAGGTACTGCGAGGCCTGCCTGATGTTCATTACCTCACGCGAATCTGCCGCCATAATGTGTAGCCTTTCCACAGTGAGTCGATGGCCTCACTAAAAGGTCTGTGGATAAATCCTTGGTCTTCTCGGGGGGGAAAACTTCAGGTCGAAGCGAGTTATATCCGGGTTAACAGGGGAAGGTCAATAGGTAACTTCCGGTTTCTTCCTGTCTTTGGGGGGTATCTTTGGGACTAGTACCAGCCTTATGACCGTTAGGACATCAAAATCCTGCGACACAAAGGTAGTTGCACCACAAGTGATTGTGGTATTAATGCACACGGTTCGCTATTTCGCCCCAAATGTTACTAAGGACCTTGGAATTCACGGCGGAAATTACGCCGAAAGTAACTGAAATCACGCAGGATACGCCAGAATCCCCAGTCTTTCCGCAGGGTTCACGCAATGATGAAAGAACCTTAATACTCGAAAACCAACAAGCGGAATGGCGTATGTTTTGAAAAAAATAACCCGGCCCATTCAGCGGCTTCCGCTTTGGGCCGGGTTCGGTTTTGTCGAACAGAATATTTAAGCCAGATCAAACAGGAGCAGTTCGCTCTGGTCCGCGCTGCCGGTAATTTTCAGTTTCGTCTCCTGCGATACCGCCGCGCCATCGCCGGCTTTCAATTCCTGTCCATTCACGTTCACTGCGCCGCGCGCTACCTGTATCCATGCATAGCGCTTGTCGCCCAGTTCATGCTCCACCGAATCAGACTTTGCCAGCAGTGCCGTGAACAGCTCTGCATTCTGAGATAACTTCACCGCGCTGCTGCCATTGCCGCCGCTGGGTGAAGC
>DASXCL010000016.1:0-10846 GCA_036491195.1 Candidatus Angelobacter sp. | reverse complement strand
TTCCGGCCTGTCCCAGGTCGTAACCTGGATGCCGCCATTGTGCTCTGCTGTGATTGTGAGCGGCTGATTGGGAATGGTCTTGGTTTCCTCGTCGCGCACACTCGCGCGATAATCGTCATTGCCAACGCGCAGATGCTCGCGGCAGTCGTCGCTGGCAGAATCATCGTTCATTGTGACGGTTGAACCGCTCCAGTTGCGGTGCTCTCCCGCGCGAGCCAGAACCATGCACAACGGCAATGCGAGGCCCAAAGCAATCATCTTTTTCATGGTCTTACCTCTCCAATTCGAAAAGTTAGACTGCCAACTTGAGGGCCGGTTAGCTTCCATTTTGGGCTAATGATGAGATGGGAGGCGCCCTTCATCCCAAAGGCGCGGGGCCGGACATTGCGAATTACAGCGGCTCGGCCGAATCGCGCGCCACAGGGAGAGAGGTCCTTCCCCTTCGGCAAGCTCAGGCTCAGGATTTCGGCAGGAGACTCACGTCTCCTGAGCGCCTCAAGTTTGGAGCGAAGCGACAAAGGCAAAGATCAGGCTGTGATGAGCCCGCGCGGCTTGACGTTTTTACGAATGAAAACGGCGATGTCATCCATCGGCGTGCCGGGATTGAAGATAGCGCTGACGCCTGCCTTTTTTAAGAAATCGAAATCCTGCTCTGGAATGATGCCGCCGATCAGAAACAGCACATCTTCCATTTTGTTCTGGCGAAGAAGATCAGATACGCGCGGGACGATGGCGTTGTGGGCGCCGGAAAGGATAGAAAGACCAATCACGTCAACGTCTTCCTGCAATGCTGAACTGACAATCATTTCCGGAGTCTGCCGCAGCCCGGTATAGATGACCTCCATGCCGGCATCGCGCAGGGCGCGGGCAATGACTTTGGCGCCGCGATCATGGCCGTCGAGGCCGGGTTTGGCGACGAGAACGCGAATTTTGCGGTCATTGGCCATCTGGCTCATGATTTTATCAAACCTGCTTAACCACAAAGGTCACGAAGGAACACAAAGGAGAAGATTTCATTATGATTTCGCTTTCCTTGGTGTGCCTTTGTGTCCTTTGTGGTTCACGTTTTCTGCTTTTTGCAGTTCAAGGCTCCGCCACAAATACCACGCAGCATAACTGCAATAGGGATGCCATCCTTTGGCGATTTGTTCCACCTGCTTTGGCGTTGGCACTTTCCGCTTCCGGTAAGCCCGCTGGATGGCCATGCGCACTCCGAGATCGCCGACCGGGAGCACGTTGGGCCGTCGCAATGAAAACAGAAGAAACATGTGCGCCGTCCAAACGCCCACGCCCTTGATATCGGTCAGTGACACGATTACTTCCTCGTCGGTCATGGCGGGAAGCAGGGCAAAATCAACTTTTCCGCTCAGCGCATGTTCCGCCAGATCGCGTATGTAGCCGAGCTTTTGCCGGGACAAACCGGCCCGCCGCATCTCACCCACGCTCAGATTCTGAATCGATTCCGGCGTCAGCGCCCCGCCCGCAGCTTCCTCCAGACGGCCATAGATGGTCCGCGCGGCCTTGGTGCTCAGCTGTTGGAATACGATGGCACGAGCCAGCATTTCAAACGTGGGGTCGCGATAAGCCATCTTGCATGGCCCCACACGGGCAATAATGGAGGCTAGGATTGCGTCGGATTTCTTGAGGTGGTCAAGAGCTTTTTTCATGGGTAAGGGTGATTCTAACTTAAGCCGGCCGGCTCATGTCGGCCCGACCCCGGGCTCAATCAGCGCATGGCGGGCCTTCGCGCGGCAGTGGCGAGCGAACGTGCGCTACTTCGGTTGGCTGCGATCCTTAAGGGAACTGGCTGATGCTTGCTGCAGTGCCGTGCTTGAGCTACTGCCGTCGCGACGCAAGGCCGGTTTTGGGGACCTTGATTATGACTGGGAACATTCCGTCGATACCACGCGGTCGAATGTCGGGGTTAGGACGCAGCTCCTTACCGGGGTCACGGCGCGTCCTTACTTCGCGACGGAGCCGTGGCTGTTTAAGCAGATCATGCAGGCGATCCGAATCGATTTCTCGCAATTTACTTTCGTCGATCTGGGCTGTGGCAAGGGCCGCGTTTTGCTGATGGCTTCCGATTATCCATTCCAGCGAATTGTGGGCGTGGAGTTCATGGCCGAGCTGCACCGTGCCGCGCAGAACAATATCGTCATTTATTCAAACAACCGCCAGAGATGCCTACGGATTGAAGCCGTGTGCATGGATGCGCGGGATTTTCAGTTTCCCCCCGAGCCGCTGGTGGTTTATCTGTTCAATCCTTTTGCTGAGCCGACGTTTGCAAAAGTATTGGAAAACTTGCTTCAGTCAGTTGAGCAGGCGCCGCGGCCCGTTTACATTGCATATCGATTCACTGAATTTGAGAATCTGCTGGCGCAGGCCACGTGGTTAGAGAAAATAGCTGGAGAGGAACAGTGGGCGGTGTATTGGAATCGCCGAGATCGCTTGTGATCGCCGACATCGGAAAAATCGCCCAGTGCGATAGGGTTTCCCTCACCCGCTACGCGGGATTCGGGATTGAACAAACTTACGTGATGCTCACTTCTTCGTACGTCCCATAGACCTCTTTAAGCGCGTGGCAGATTTCACCCACCGTGGCGTAGGCCCGGACGCAATCGATAATGAACGGCATGGTGTTGGCGTCACTGATGCGGCCGTCGGAACGCACGACAGGCTCCTGGGCTGCGGCATTCTTTAGCGCGTCCAGAGTGCGGCGGACTTCTTCATTGTTGCGGCGGGCGCGCAAGGCCTTCAACTTCGCCGTCTGGTGCCGGGCGACGGATTCGTCAATATAGAGCGTGTCCATCTGTTTTTCTTCGACGGCAAAGTCGTTAACGCCAACCACGATCTTCTCTTTGGCCTCAACCGCGCGCTGGTACTGGTACGAGGCTTCGGCAATTTCTTTCTGCGGGAAGCCATTCTCAATGGCCTTCACCATACCGCCCATGGCGTCGAGGCGTTCAAAGTAGTCGAACGCGCCTTTCTCCATGTCGAGCGTCAGCTTTTCCAGAAAGTAGGAGCCGGCCAGCGGATCGACCGTCAGGGCCACGCCGGATTCATAAGCGATGATCTGCTGTGTGCGCAACGCGATGCGAGCGGCTTCCTGCGTGGGCAGCGCCAGGGCTTCATCGTAGGAGTCGGTGTGAAGCGATTGCGTTCCGCCCAGCACTGCCGCCAGCCCCTGTAACGCCACGCGGGCAATGTTGTTGAGAGGCTGCTGCGCCGTCAGCGATACGCCGGCAGTCTGCGTGTGGAAGCGCATCAGCCATGTGCGCTCCTGCCTGGCGCCAAAGCGGTCTTTCATCAGCCGATACCAGATTTTGCGGGCGGCTCGGAACTTGGCAATCTCTTCAAAGAAGTCGCTGTGCGAGTTGAAGAAATAGCTCAGGCGCGGGCCAAAGTCATCGATATCCAGCCCGCGGCGGCGCGCCCACTCCACGTACTCAACGCCGTCATAAATCGTGAACGCCAGCTCTTGCAGAGCGGTCGATCCGGCTTCGCGGATGTGGTAGCCGCTGATGGAAATCGAATTGAATTTTGGAGTGAATTTGGCGCCAAATTCAAACGTATCGATCACCAGGCGCATGGAGGGCGCGGGGGGATAGATGTATTCCTTCTGCGCGATATATTCCTTCAGAATGTCATTTTGGAGCGTGCCGGAGACTTTCTTCCAATCCGCGCCCTGCTTTTCCGCCACCACCAGATACATGGCCCACAAGACGGACGCGGGTGAATTGATCGTCATTGAGACGGTGGTCTTCTCCAAGTCGATTCCGTTGAAGAGAATTTCCATGTCTTCGAGCGAATCAATGGCAACGCCGCACTTGCCGACCTCGCCTTCGCTGGCCGCATGATCGGAGTCATAACCCATGAGCGTCGGCAGATCGAAGGCGACAGACAGTCCGCCACCGCCGCTGGCCATCAGGTACTTGTAGCGCTCATTCGTCTCCTCCGGGGAAGCGAATCCGGAGAACTGGCGCATGGTCCAGAGACGGCCGCGGTAGCCGCTGGAGTGAATGCCGCGCGTATACGGCGGCTGGCCGGGATAGCCTAGATATTTTTCGTAATTCCAGTCTTCGGGCAGATCAGCCTGGGTATAAAGCCGCCGGACCGGAACACCGCTGATCGTGGTGAACTGGGCATGTCCGCTTTCGTCCAGATTGACACCAGTGGCTGCGCCGATGGGTTTCTCCGGCGACTTTTCCAGCGTTTTTGCCAGCGTTGTTTCGGCCCAGCGCTTTTCCGAGTCAGATGGGTGGCGGCCTTCAAAAACCTCCGCGATGGGACTTTCCGCAATGCCGCTCTGGTCTTTCTTTTTGTTCAAGTGATCTGCCATAGAGGATTCCTGCTCCATCATAGAAGATGCGTAAAAGGCAGGGCAAGAAGTGAAAGATTACCTCGGTTTATGGGGACGCAGAAGCGCAGCGGCCAATTGGACCCGTTTCATCCAAAGAAGACTGGCAGCCCTAGAGGGCTGCCAGTTCGTTTTCAAGTTGTTGGGGACGTCGCTTAGTTGGCTTTTTTCAGGACAGCCATGTTCTTTTCGTCGAGATTGATCTGGCCAAAGAGCTTTTTGAGCTGGTCCATCTGGTCCATGGATACCTCGGTGGCTGTCTGTTTGTATTCCCGCGTATATTTCAGCACGCCCTCGGCGCTTTCCGTTTTGCTCACATATTCCGCAAACGGAAAGGTAGCCTTGGCGGGGTCGGGCAACTCGTCAACCTTGAAGCCCTCCGGCAAGGAGATTTCTACGCTGTCGCGGTCGAGGAAAGGCGCCCGGAAGTCGTACGCGTAGTGGCGAGGCTTGTTGGCATCCCACCGCCCAGCCAGCTCGCCAAGCACGCGCGGACGGACCAGCAGCATCGATCCGGCATTCTTGGCATAGTGCGCCGCGCTAAAGTTGAATTTGATGATCAGGTCCTGATCGATGTCATTGGCGTTGAGGAGCTCATATTTGTCTAGCTGGAAGTTGCCGAGCGAATTCGCGACCAGCCGTTCGATGATCTTTTTGCGGTCGTTTTCAGTTTCATGCTGAAGAAAAGCGCGGCCGATCATGGCGTTGAAGCCGGTATAGCGCTCTTCGATTTCGCCTTGCAATGTACCGTCGGGCAGAAGTTTTAGTTTGGCATTGCGCAGTACGCCGTTCGCTTCCGGCGGGCTAAGCGGCAACTGAATCAACTCTCCGCCCTGATCTCCAACCAGTAAACCGTAATTGGCTTGTTCGTACGAAGGGATTTGCCCGAAGGGCACATATTCATTTGTGGGATCAAAAATCAGCAAACGTCCAAGTTTAGGATGCCGATAGATCGCAGGCATGCTCTTGGAATAACTGGCGTCAGGCAGCGAAATGGCAATAATCATGTGATCGAAGAAGGCCATAGGAGGGCTCTTCTCATCGACAATTCCGCGCTGTGTGTTGACGAGTAAGTAGTAGGATTTCACCCCAATTTGCGAAAGCATGGAACTCAGCACGGTCGCCTTGTCTTTGCAATCGCCGTACCGGTGCGTGAAGATGTCGCTGGCATTGTGTGGACGCCAGCCACCTTTGCCTATGCTGATTTCAACGTAGCGGACGTCGCGCTGCGCAAAATGCGCCAACGCCCTAACGCGTTCCAGTAAAGGAAGGCTTGCAGGCGCCAGATCCTGTATCTTTTCCTGGAGGCCTGGATTGGTATCGCGCACACCGCTAGCAAGCCGGTTATACCAGGATCCAAACTCCGTCCAATCGCGGTAGCTCTTGCTCGGGTCCTTATCGCTCAAGAATGTAAACACAACCAGCCCTTCCAGTGCCATGGCCGGCGGCCGCTGGGGTTCATCCCTTTCGATGCGCGGCACATCAGTAACCTGCCAGTTAAGACCACCGTTCTCTTCCGTGGCTTTTTCTTCCTTGTGGTTTCGCCAGTCGGCCTTGAATCGCCACCCTGGGGCAAGGTGAAGCTCATAATGGGTCCGTTCTACCGGATCAAATTCCTGCAGCCCCCAGAAATCCTGGAATTTGTAAGGATGCTCCGAGGTTTCGTACTCAAACCCAACCACCGTGCCTACTTCCGCTCCCGCGACTTTCACCGCTTTTTGCTTAAGATCGGAATAGACTTCGTAGGTGGTGGCGTTGCGCTCCATAATGTCGGAATTTTTGGTTTCGTACTCCTGGCCTTTGCTGGTGATGCTCCACCCGCGCAGATAGTTCACCTTGGAAAAACTGTTGTAATCCACTTCCATGATCGAGTGGATATCTTTGCCTTCAGGCCGCAAAATTCTCACCGCACGACGGCTGCGCCGAACTATGTCCCCATTTTCTTTTACAGTGGTGACGTTGTCATCCAGCAGCACAACTGCATTTACGTCGTCCGCATAGGTCTTGGCCGGCTGTTTGGCCAGAGAACGCAACCACTCCGGCACCTCGGCCTGAGCGATGCCGGCGAAAAATGTAAAAAGAGCAAAGAGAAAAGCTGCGCTAATTGCTTTTTTGAGCACTGGTGGTACCTCCTGCGTGCAGTACAGCCTGCTGTTCGTCGCCGGTCTGGACTTTACCAAAGAACGTTTTCAATTCTGAATATTTCTCCACTGGAAAAAAAATTCCGTTGAAGGCGAGCTGCCGTTGGCTGACAAATTTAATACCGTCAAAATTGCTCACATTTTGGTACCGAGCAAAAGGCAGTTGAGCATCTTCCTTCTGCGGAATGCTCTCCGCCGTGAGTCCCGCTGGAACCTGCAAGGTGACAGTATCGTTATCGGTGAAGGGATACGGGAAATAGATTGGATACTTGCGCTGCCCATGGGCAAAGGCCTGGTTCTGCTTTGATTGGAAGAGAAAGGCCGGGATCAGGAGCCGCTTGCCGGCCAGAGTGGCGTAATTCGGCACTTCCACATTGAAGCGCGCCGCCAGCGGAGCGTCACCGTCTTCCCATCCCTGGGCCACGGCCATCTTCACCAGCGAGCCGGCGGGGAGCCACTGCTTGAGTTCATCTTCGAGGTCTTTCTTGCGGCCGGCTTCATCGCGATCGATTGCGTCCAGGCGGTGCTCCAGAGCTTCCGCGCCCTTGAATTGGAGGACGACATCACCTTTTAGAGTGCCATCTTCGCTCAGGGCCATATTCGCGTTTCGCAAGGTGACCGATTTGTCATAGCTCATGGAAGGCGCCTTGATGAACGTACCTCCCTTTCGATCGAGCTTGAGCGCATCGATCTCGGTATGGTTCCAGCGGACGAAGCCATAGGGGCAAAAACGCGTGCCCGGCTCCAGATACATGTCTTTGCCATTGAGATTGACGGCAGCAATTACGCTGTCAATCTGACGCTGTGAGGTCCAATCGCGGACAAAGAACCGGCGTCTGCGGTCGGGCACCATTACCGGAGAAGCGTCAAAACCGGCGGAACGGGCCATGGCGATGAAGAGAAGAGTAAGGTCTTCGAAAGTACCGTAACCATGGGCCAGGACATCTCCAGCATTGTTGTTTCTCTGGATGTGCTCCGCCTTCCGTTCTTCAGTGGTACGGGGCCGCTCGAAAGTCAGATTGCGCAGCTGCTGCACGCGTTCATAGATTTTGCGCAGCTTCATGCCGGGCTCGGTCTCGCTACCGATGGCCTTCAGGGCAGCTTCTTTCACACCTCTGTCCGCGGCCATATATCTTTCGTAGACATCGTAATACTGCTTTCCTAAGTCAAGCCATTCCTTATCGACGTCCACTTTCCCCACGCGGCCAGTAAAAAAGATGACGCTGGGCTTGAAATTGTTCTCCGGCGGCATGAACTCTTCAGACTCAAACGGCGGGACATTGGTCAACTCCAGGCCGCTGTCGGTGCCGCTCTCACGCAGTTTTTCCTTGAAGTCTTTCATGTTGAGCATCACGTGGCTGATGCGCTCACCGCCGGATTCAAACATGGGCCGAGTGGGGCTCTGGTAGCGCGTTCCCGTATCGGGCTGGTAGTAGAGGCTCTCTGTAACGGTGAACAGTTCGCTCTGGATGTCCCACGCATCGCGCACAGGAATCTTGAGATCGATAAGAACGGGTATGTTCAGGGTGGCGCGGTACTTGTATTCGATAATGCTGCCTACGCTCACCTCAGGCATACTAAATGCTTTAGCGGAAAATTTGATTCCCCTGCCCTTGAAGACCACCTTGTCGAAGACCTTGCCGTTGAACTCCACGATGGAACCGTCCGGCTTGATGGTGCGCGCCTTGAGGTCGCTGACCTCTTCTACAAAGTCCCCGACCGTAAAAATGGGAATCTCTACATCCGCGTAGCTATTGCCGCCAGCGAGCGCCTTTTCATTCAGGATCTTGATGCGCTGATAGAAAAAGCAGGAGGCTGTGTTGTCATTGATGTGCTGGGCATAGTAAAGCCTGACTGCAGAGGCGCCTTTGTTCCCGGATACTTCCTTGTATTGCAAGTCCCGGGGCGTCACTGGAAGCCAATCTTCTTTTTGCGCAAAGGAGCCGAGTGATGCCCCAAAAAGGACAATCAGCGAAACAAATCGCACCATTCCCATCTTGACGACCTCAAATAAGAAATTTCCATGGGCCTATATCAGGCATATGGGTGGGGGGTAGAAGAGATATACACCATATCCGGAGGTTTGGCCAGAGTTCCTCATCGTCTAATAGGAAGTTGTCCTAAACTTAGGGCCTTGCCCTTGCCTGGTTAGGGTACGTTGGAGTGCGAATGTATTCCGCTTTCCTGACTGGAGACGCCAGTAAGAACCGCTTGCTGCTCGTCGCCGGCCTGAACCTTGCCGAAGAACTCTTTAAGTTCCGGGTACTGTTCCAAACGAAAGAAGATGCCGTTCACCTGCAAGATCCGCTGCGTAACCAGCTTTTTGCCGTCAAACTGGGCCAGATTCTGGTAGGCCGCGTAGCCCAGACGTGCGGACTGCTGCTGGGGAGCGTTTTCCAACGTATATCCGGCAGGCATATTGATGTTTACTCTATCGACTTCGCCAAAGGCATAGGGAAAATAGACGGGGACTTCCGGTCCACATGCTTGAACGCATCCATTTGCCTGGCCTGAAACAGATAGACCGGGACCAGCAGGCGCTTTCCGGCAGCCGATGCATAGCCGGGCATATCCACGTTAAAACCGGCAATCAGCGGAGTATCACTGGTTTCCCAGCCTTCGACCTTGGTTAGCTTGACGATGGCGCCAGTGGGCAGCCACTCCTGTAGCTCATCTTCCAGATCTTTCTTTTTTCCCGCATCGTCAGTGGCCAATTCGTCCAAGCGGTGCTCCAGCGCTTCGCCGCCTTCAAACTTAACGGTAATCGTGCCTTTCAGATTGCCGTCGCCGTCCAGGGCCATTTCTGCGGTACGCCGGATGGTGGCTTTGTCATAGCCAGCGCCCGGCGCTGTGACGAAGACGCCGCCTTTTTTATCCAGCTTGATGCCCATGGTCGACGTGCGGATCCAGCGGAGATAGCCGAAGGGACAAAACCTGGTTCCGGGATCGAGATAAATGTCCTTGCTCGCCTGGTTCACAACGGCAATCTCGGTATCGAGCTGGCGTTTGGAGAGCAGACCTTTGTCGAAAAATTTATTTTTGCGGTCGCCGACGCGGACAATAGAAGCCTCAAATCCGGCAGAGCGCGCCAACGCCACAAAAAAGCGCGTTATATCGTCACGATCGCCGGTACCTCGCGAGAGTACATCGCCTGCATTTTGATTTACCTTCAGGTTTTCCTTCTTTTGCTCCTGCTCGGTGCGCTCGCGTTCATAGGTCAGATTCCTGATCTGCTGTGCCCGCGCATAAAGCTTGCGTAACTTCTGTTCGGGATCGGTTTCATTGCCAATAGCCTCAGCGGCCGCCTGGCTGATTTCCTTGCGGTTGCCGATGAAATGTTCCGCCTCATCATTCCATTTTCGTCCCGCTTCCTGCCAGAATTTCTCCGCTGTGGAAGCGCCTGGGCCGATGTAAAAAAAACGCATTTGCGGTTTGAGATCTTCTTCCGGAGGCATGTAACCTTCAGATTCAAAGGCGGGCATGTTCGCAACTTCCATCTCGTATCCGCCGCCTTTTTGCACCGGCTTTATATTATTGGGCATGTGCGAATAGAGCGCGGCCACCTGATGCCCTTTCTCAAATCCTTCCAGAACGCCGGAATAGGGCTTCATACGAAAGCTCTCTTTTACGGTATAAAGCTCATGCTGGATGGTCCAGTAGTTGTCGGTGATAATGCCAGGCCAGTCTATTTTGTACTTATATTCGATGATGCTGCCCACGGTAACATCCGGCATGGTGAAGGCTTTGGCGAGTACCTTGATGCCCCGCGCTTTGATAACCGTCTTCTGAAAGGGTTTGCCGGTAAACTCGACGATCTTCCCGTCGGGATGAATGGTGCGCGCCTTCAGCCCTGAAATCGACCCGTCCGGCGGTATGGTGATTTCAACATCGGCAAGGCGATTGCCTTTTTCATTCAAGACTTTGATCCGTTGATAGAAAAATTCGGTCTGCTCCTCATCATTGATGAAATCGGCAAAATAAAGCTGGACGGCGTCCGCACCCGGACTGCCAGGAACCTGTTTGAACTCAAGATCCTGCTGGGTGACAGGAAGCCAATCTTCCTTTTGGGCCCGAGCGGGCACTACAGAAATCGCTAAAAGAGCCAGGAACAAGGATAACCGGGCAAATTTCACCGAGAAGCCACCTCAAGAGAGTTTGTAGGGGGATAATTTTGCCAGACTATATAACAATATGGCCGATCTGACCAGAGTTTCTGACGGCTTGAAGATGCTCCAAAATAATGTCACCCCTTAACTGCAACGAAAAAATGTCACCCTCAAAGGATGGTGACCTTGAGTCAGAAGGAATTGCAGAGAATGCGAGTGATTGAAAAGGCAGTGGACGGGCG
>DASXCL010000015.1:0-6574 GCA_036491195.1 Candidatus Angelobacter sp. | reverse complement strand
CAGGGTTCTTCTTCTACAGCCCCACGCGGCCGAATACCCAATTTGACGCCGTCCGCACAAACGAAGACTCGCGCACATCGCACTACAACGGCATGCTGGTCAGCTTGAACAAGAATTTGTCTCATCATGTCCAGTTCAATGCCAGCTACACCTGGTCGCATGCTCTTACCTCTGGAGAAGATTTCTTCGGACTCTCCGAACCGGGTGATTTCGTCAACACCAGGCCCGAGCTCGGTCCTGCCTTTAACGACATCCGCCATGCTGTCAACATGGGCGTGGTTCTGGATTCTGGCAGGATGTTCACGAACCATTTCATGGGAGCTGTTGGCAACAACCTGGGTCTGAGCTGGGTCGGCCAGTTGCAATCCGGACGGCCCTATCCGCTTTCCACAGGTACTTCTCCATTCGGCGGCAGCGCCAGATTCTTTGGCGCCGGCAGCGAAACGCAGCAGCGGCCAAACATAACGGCAGATGGAACCGTCAACACGTCTGGCATCGCTTCCTTTGATGGCGGTACCGCACTCTTTGGTCCTGGCGCGGTAGCAGCATGCATAGCAGGAGGGTTCCCGACGACGCAATGCAATGCAATTCAAAATGCATTTGCTCCCCCCGTGGGCGTAACTTTCACCGGAGCGGTTGATGCCGTCACAGGCGAGGCGGTTACTTTCTCGCAAGTCAACGGCAATTTGGGCAGAGATGCCGCACGGGGATCACCGTTCTACAAGTTCGATGCCTCCCTGCACAAAGACATCACGATGCCCCGATATGAAAATATCAAGCTGGAACTTCGGTTTGATGCCTTCAACGTGTTCAATCACACGAACGCAACTTTATTCAACACGAATGATGTACTGAACGTCATGTCTCCCTCCGTCACCAATATTGGGACGCCAGGCGCAACCGTCAACTCCGACTTCTTTACCTGCACCGGCTGCATGCGGCCCAATGGCACTTACGTTGGAAACAACGGAAAGACCTTGACCCTGGCTGACCTGCAAAAGGGTGGCAAGATCCTTTCGTCACCGTTTAATGGTCTAGGCGATCCAGGATCAGACGACGGACCACGCAAACTGCAACTCTCATTCCACGTGCGCTTCTAAACCGCGTACGTGAACAACAAACAAGGCGGACCTTCGGGTCCGCCTTTTCTACTGTGAGGAAGAAGACGCCGTCTTCATTCCAGGTTGAACTGCAGGAGGAACAACCATATCCCTGATCACCACGTGCCACACGCCGACCAGGGCGCTCCCAATCAATACCAGCGCCAGGCACAATCCCAGCCACATTCCCACCGCTCCCATCTTCAGCTTGAAGCACAGGAAAGCGCCCAGCGGGAGCCCGATGATCCAGTAGCCAACCAGATTGGCCAGCATCGCGATTCTTGTGTTTCCCGCGCCGCGCAGCGCGCCGGTCGCTACCACTTGCAGGCCGTCAAATAACTGGAACACCGCGGCCACCAGCAACAGCGTTGCACCGGACTTGATCACGTCTATTTCCGGCGTATAAATGCGCGCGATCGGCCTGGCAAAGAGAAACAGCATCAATCCCGAGCAGGACATGAAAAGCGCGCCAAAAAAGATCGCCATCCAACCGGCCCGGGCAGCCGCATGCGCGTCACGAGCTCCCATGGCATGGCCCACCCGCACCGCCGCCGCTGAGCAGATGCCGAGCGGGACCATATAGGTAAAGCTGGCAACGTTGAGGGCGATCTGGTGTCCAGCCAGTTGCACCGCTCCCAGTTTGCCGATGAGAAAAGTTGCAGTGGCAAATGCGCCGATCTCCAGCAGCAGTTGCAGCGCCGCCGGCAGCCCAAGCCGCAGCAACTGTCGAATGCGTTGCAGCTCCAGCCGGCGTGACGCGCTCCACAATCCGCTGGAACGTTTGCGGTCATAGTAGACCGCAGCAAGCGCCAGCACGGCGACCATATATGTGCGTGAGACACAAGTGGACCATCCGCTGCCTGCCACTCCAAACGCGCGCGCTCCAAGATGTCCATACACCAACACCCAGTTGCCCAGCAGGTTGACCAGATTGGCTGAAACCAGCGCAAAAACCACAGGCTTTACGATGTGCATGGCCTGCAGATAACGGCGCAAAGCAAAATAGAGCGCAAGCGGGAGAGTGCTCCACACCAGCGCTTTCAGGAAAGGGACCGTCTCTGCCACCAGTGCGGGTGACAACCCGAAGCTGGGAAACAAAGGAAGAAACGCCAGCATCGATAGCATCAGCACTGGCGACAGCGCGCAGGCTAGATAGAGCGAATTCCACATGGTGCGATGGCACTCTTCCAGACGGCCTGCACCGTAAGCCTGGGCCACCAGAGTGTCCATGCCCAGCATGATGCCGCTGCCAAAAATTCCAATGGTATAGAACAATGTGCTGCCCAGACTCACTGCGCCGATGGCCGTCGCGCTATCGGGCAGCCGGCCCACCATGACCGTATCGACAAAAGCCATGGCCAGCCATCCCAGTTCGGTAAGCGCCAGCGGGGCCGCCAGGCGCAGCATGGGACGAAATTCCCGGCCGATGTCTCGGGTGTGCAACATCTCAATGATTTAAACACAACCATGAAAGCGCGCCGCGAGACCAGCTACAGCTCTCGTACAGTTCGCGGAATGCCCGCAACCAGCGTCCTGCAGTCCCTGGCTCTAATCAGTTGATGAGGAATGGTTCCGGATCGGGATAATCTTCAAGGATGGCGTGGTAACCAGAGGATATTCGCGTGGGATTTTTGACCGCCCTGCGCAATTCAAAACGGACGCTTAGCCTGCATCGCTTGCACAGCGGAAAACGATTGCCCTCCAGCAGCGTCGCTTCATGCATCAGGCGATGGGAGGTGTGCGTTACTCTGTAAATTCCACTGTCCGGCACCACATCTCCCGGTCGATATTTCTTTCGCACGGTCTGTCCTTGACTGGAATCTATCGCCCGCATCGGGAGACGACGTAATATTAAAAGATTTCTAATGTTGCTGGCAAGCGCCCCGCCGGCCCGACAAAATCACCGCGAGAAGCGGCAAACCGATTTTGCAAAAATTGCTGGCTTCCGCACAACTATTTGGAAGGTCAACCGCTTGCGGTATAATCCCGCCACACCAAGACTCAAATCAGGCATTTTAACCATTCATGGCCAGAATTCTGTCGGTTTCATTCACTGAAGTGCTCATGACGACGCGCAAACTCTTGCTGGAGCAACAAGGATTTTCTGTGCATTGCGCCCTCAATCTGGCGGAAGTCGACATTTTGGGTAAGACCGAAAAAATTGACCTTGCCCTGATTGGACATGGCTTCCCAGGTCCGGAAAAACGAAAAATCGCTAACCTAGTCAAACATTACTATCCCGGGTTTCCAATTCTGGAAATGTGTTTCAACTCGCCCGAGATCCCTGGGGCAGATTTTGTGCTAAGCGACTCGCCGAGTGAATTGATTGCCGCAATCAAACTGGTGCTGGCGGGGCGGCGCGTCCGGGGATATACCGAATAAAACTCGCGCGCCGCTTCGTTCCGGACGCACTTTCTGATTGACACGCCCGCGCCACCTTCGCTAGCATCAAAACGTTATGGTTTCCGTCGCCTATCGCCATCATCATCATCACGCGGCGCTCGTGTCGGCGGAGGCCTGTAAGGGTTAATACAGCGCACTCATCAGCAGGATGGCCCGCCGGCAAAAGTCGGCGGGCCTTTTGTTTGCGCCCGTTTTTTAGCTGAATGGCGAATAATGCGAGGACCCATGCAAATTGACTTTGACAAAATGGACGGCCTGGCTCCGGCCATCGTGCAGGAAGATTCAACCGGGCAGGTGCTGATGGTGGGCTTCATGAACCCTGAAGCTTACGCCCGCACCGTGGAAACCGGCTACGTGACGTTTTATTCCCGCACCCGGCAGAAGTTGTGGATGAAAGGTGAGACTTCCGGCAACCGCCTGCGCGTGGTTTCAGCGCTCACAGATTGCGATCGTGATACCGTGCTGTTTCGCGTCCACGTGGAAGGCGATGGGCTGGTCTGCCATACCGGCACAAAATCCTGTTTTACCGAGCCGCTGCCGATCAAGACCGCGGAGGCGCCGCGATGAAGCTGCGCGTCGGATTACCCAAGGGAAGTTTGCAGGAATCGACCATTGCCCTGTTCAAACGGGCGGGGTTGAACGTCTACACCAGCAGCCGCTCCTACTTTGCCGGGACAGACGACCCCGAAATCGAGTGCATGCTGATTCGCGCGCAGGAGATGGCGCGCTATGTGGACCACGGCGCTCTCGATTGCGGCCTTACCGGCAAAGACTGGGTGGTTGAGAGCGGCCTGGAACTGGCGACCGCCGCCGAGCTCACTTACGCCAAGCAAGGGCTGGGAAAAGTGCGATGGGTGCTTGCCGTGCCCGAAGATTCCGCTTTCAGGAAAGCAGAAGACCTGGCAGGAAAAATCATTGCCACCGAACTGGTAAATGTGACGCGCAACTTTTTCGCCGCCTGCAAGGTTCCCGTGAAAGTGGAATTTTCATGGGGAGCTACAGAAGTAAAGCCTCCCACGCTTGCGGATGCCATTGTTGAGATTACCGAAACCGGCAGTTCGTTGCGCGCCAACCGGCTACGCATCATCGAAACCGTAATGGAATCCACTACGCAGCTCATCGCCAATAAAACAGCTTGGGCCAATGAAGAGAAGCGCCGCAAGATTGAAAACCTTGCTCTGATGCTCTCCGGCGCAATCTATGCGCAAGGACGCGTAGGGCTGATGCTGAATGTCCGCAAGCAGGACCTGGCGGGCGTTTTGTCCGTGCTGCCGGCCCTGCAAAAACCTACCATCTCGACCCTTAGCGACGGCGAGTGGGTTGCGGTGAATACAATTATCGAGGAATCCACGGCCTGGAAGATCATGCCGCAACTCAAAGCCGCGAAAGCGGAAGGAATTGTCGAGTATCCTTTGAATAAGGTGGTGCTCTGATGCGCACGCTCAGCGGCCGCAGGGCGGAAGCCTGCGTTCGTATGCTGGAACAACGTGGCGCCGCCGATCTGGCGCGCGTAGAAAAGCAAGTCCGCCGGATCGTGGCCGACGTCCGCAAGAGTGGCGATCGTGCGTTGCGCCGCTATGCGGGAAAGTGGGACGGGCTGAAAGCCAGACAGTCTTTGCAGGTTGCGTCTGCCGAACTTGAGCAGGCATGGAACTGTGTCTCAGAGGAATTCAAGCAGGCGTTGAAAACAGCCGCCGATAACATCAGAAAGTATTGCGAATGGCAAAAACCGCAACCCTGGCGCAACGCCGTCGCTCCGGGAATACAGGTAGGCCAGGTGGTGCGGCCCCTGCAATCGGCTGGATGCTATGTTCCCGGCGGCCGCTATCCGCTGCCCTCAACCATGCTCATGACGGTGATTCCCGCGCAGGTTGCGGGCGTTTCTGAGATTCGTGTGGTATCTCCACGTCCCGCGCCGGAAACTCTGGCGGCTGCTCATTTTCTCGGTGTGCACGAGTTTTTCCGCATTGGCGGCGCGCAGGCCGTCGCCGCATTGGCTTATGGAACGCCATCGGTTCCAAAAGTCGACAAGATCGTGGGGCCGGGGAATCTTTATGTCACGGCGGCGAAAAAAATTGTGGCATTTGATTGCGGAATCGATTTCCTTGCAGGCCCCACAGAAGTGGTGGTTGTGAGCGAACGCGGTGATGCCAGATTTATCGCCGCCGACCTGGTCGCCCAGGCGGAGCACGACCCGGACGCTCTGGCGGTTTTTATCACTGCTTCGACTTCGCTGGCTGAAAAAGTCGCCGCCGAAGTGAAAGCGGCAGCCGCGAACAATGAGATTGCAAAGATCTCTCTCAAAGAGAACGGGGCAGTTCTGCTTGCCGGATCGCATGAGCAGGCTTTGGAATTTGCCAACCGGATCGCCGCGGAGCACATTACGGTGAGTGAAGAAGACCTGGTGCATATCGGCAATGCCGGATCAATTTTTATCGGCGACTATTCTCCACAGGCTGCGGGCGATTATGCCGCTGGCCCCAACCATGTGCTGCCTACGGGAGGCGTGGCCCGCTTCCGCGGCGGACTTGGGGTGCATGATTTTGTGAAAACCATCTCTGTGCAGCAACTCTCCCGCGATGGCCTGGCCCGCATCGGACCAGCGGTAATTGCCCTGGCCGAAGCTGAGGGTTTAAAGGCCCACGCAGAATCCATTCGAGTGAGGTCGGCAAATGCTTAAAGCGCGCAAATGCGTCCGCGAGATGCGCGAATATCATTCCCCACTGAGCAGTCCCACGATTGACCTGCGCCTGGACATGAATGAGAGCACCATCGGGTGTTCGCCGCGCGTGCTGGCCAAATTAAGCGCCATGGATGCCCGCACCCTGGCGCAATACCCTCGCCGTGAGGCGGGTGAAAAGCTGGTGGCGGATTTTTTAGGCGTTGCGCCGCAACAGCTCCTGCTGACCAATGGCGCAGATGAGGCCATTGACCTGCTGTGCCGCGCGTATTTGGAACCGGAAGATGAAATCGTAATCGTGGTCCCGACCTTCGCCATGTATGAGGTCTTCGCTCAAATGGAGAACGCAAAGGTGGTCCGCATACCGACGGGACCTGAGTTCACCTTCCCC
>DASXCL010000014.1:0-3565 GCA_036491195.1 Candidatus Angelobacter sp. | reverse complement strand
ACCAACTCTTCGCTGCCGATCCAGACGTCAAGAACGACGAGCCGGTCGCTCGCCACAGTCGCGTCGAGGAAGTCGTTTTTGTCTGGAGCGGTCTAATGCTGGTTTTGCTCAGCATTCTTTTCCAAGTCTGGAGTGCATGACGTGAAGAATTTCAACTTAAAAAAACAAACTCAGAAACGTTAGGAGATATAATTATGAGCAAGCTAACTCGTCGCAATTTCCTCGGAGCCGCCGCGGTCATGGCAGGCGGACTAACGGGGCTGCAAAGAGTGGTCGGGTCAGAATTACACGGGGCGGATCGAAGCAAGAGTGATCCGGGGCCATCTAATCCCGCGCTCGATGGGCAGAACCCAGATTCCATCTGGCCACCGGACACTGACTCGAAGAGCCTGGTCCAAAACTTCAAGTATCCATTCTCCTTTGCCAACAAGCGCACTTATGAGGGCGGATGGTCACGCGAGGTGACGGTGCGGGAGCTTCCCGTCTCGAAGACCCTGGCCGGTGTTAACATGAGGCTGACGGCAGGTGGATTCCGCGAACTGCATTGGCACACGGCCGGCGAATGGGCCATCATGCTTTACGGAAACGCGCGGATTACGGCCATCGATCTCGAGGGCAAAAGTTTCGTCGCCGACGTGGGCAAAAATGATCTGTGGTTTTTTCCCTCAGGAATTCCTCACTCGATTCAAGGCCTGAATCCCGATGGATGCGAATTCATGCTCGTTTTTGACGACGGCAACTTTTCAGAGTCAGAAACGGTGCTGTTGAGCGACGCGATAGGACACCTGCCCCCTGAGGTATTGGCGAAGAATTTCGCTGTCGACCAACAGGCGTTTCAAAATGTGCCGAAACAAGAGTTGTTCATTTTCCAAGCGGATGTTCCGGGCTCAGTGGAGGCCGATCAGAAGACAGCCGCCGGTACACGTGGAAGGTCGCCGCAGAACTTTGCGTTTCGCACGATGCAGATGCCCCCGACGTTGAAAACCAAGAGTGGCGACGTGCGCGTTGTTGATACAAGCAATTTCAAAGTGTCAACCACTGCAATGGCACTTGTTACTGTTCATCCGGGTGGGCTGAGGGAATTGCACTGGCATCCAAACGCGGATGAGTGGCAGTACTACATTAACGGCAAGGGGCGAATGACCGTGGTGGACACAGGCAATAAGGCTCGCACGTTGGACTTTCAAGAGGGCGATGTCGGATATGTCCAGAAGACTTTGCTCCATTACGTCGAGAACACAGGCGACACTGATTTGGTATTTCTGGAGATGTTCGGCAAGGTCGATCGTTTCCGGGACATGTCATTCTCGGAGTGGCTGGCTCATACTCCGCCAGAAGCGGTCATGGCGCACCTGAACATCGACAGAGCGACTTTCGATGCGATTCCCAAAAACGGCGGCGTAGTCATGCCGCTGTCATAGGAGGAATTTATGCGAACTAACAATCGATGGGTGATTGCGATCGCGGGAGTGTTTTTGCAGATCGCTCTGGGCGCCGTCTATGCGTGGAGTGTTTTCCGCGTTCCCTTGGCAAAGCAATTTGGCTGGAGCATCTCCGAAGTAACGCTGACATTTACGATCAGCATCTTTGTGCTGGGCTTTGCTGCATTTTTCGGCGGCCTGTGGTTGAACCGTAAAGGGCCGCGCGTGGTCGCGTTGACCGGTGGTGCGCTCTATGGGCTGGGAATTTTTCTTGCTAGCTTCACTCATCGACTGTCGTGGCTTTACCTGACTTATGGCGTAATCGGAGGGATTGGCCTTGGTCTCGGCTACATCGTTCCAGTGGCCGTGCTGGTGAAGTGGTTTCCAGATCGCCGAGGACTCATCACAGGGATTGCGGTTGGCGGGTTTGGCGCCGGCGCGCTCATTACCGCGCCTGTGGCTACGCGGCTCATTCAGAGCGTCGGCGTCCTGAGCACATTCGCCTATCTCGGGATCGCATATCTGGTTGTCACAGTTATAGCTGGATTGTTTATGCAGAATCCGCCCAATGGTTGGAAACCTGTGGGTTGGACGCCGACAACGACGCAAACGTCGCATCGGGCAGACCGTGATTTCACGTTGAGCGAAGCGCTCAAGACCTGGCAGTGGTGGGCGCTTTGGCTGCTTTTGTTTCTCAATACTTGCGCAGGCATTTCAGTCATCTCACAGGAGGCGCCGCTGTTTCAGGAAGAAACCAAAGTAAGTGCGGTAGTTGCCGCAGGCATGGTAGGATTAGCGAGTATCGGTAACGCAGTCGGACGAGTTTTCTGGGCATGGATTTCCGATTTGATCACCAGACGAGCTACATTCTTCGTGATGTTTGTTGGCCAGGCTCTCCTGTTCTGGTTCTTTCCAAACATCGTAACAGCCTCGTTGGAAACAATCGTCACCTTTGTGGTGTTGATGTGTTACGGCGGAGGATTCGGCACGATGCCGGCATTTGCAGCTGATTACTTTGGGCCGAAGAATGTCGGGCCCATTTACGGTCTGATGTTGACGGCGTGGGGATTTGCCAGCGTGTTTGGTCCCCTCCTCATTGCCCACATGCGCGAAACCGCTGGTTCATATCGCGGCGCGCTGCATCTCATCGCTGGTGTCATGACAATCTCAGCGGTGTTACCGATCCTGGTGCGTCCACCGCGGACTCGCGACGGGGGAACGACCGAAACAGTTTCGCACCCTTCCACACGCGCCGCAGCAGGAGCGCGATCTTGAACCTTACTTTGGAGAAGAACTCTATGATCAGACTAAAGCAACTCAGTTATGCCCTGTTATTGGGTGGGATCGCCATCACAGCAGCATATTCGCAGGACACGGCAACCGAATATGTAGCGCCGCCGGATGCCGGTCCGAAAGGCAAAGCTCCCAGAATGAAGGTTCAACTGCTGAACCCAGGAGAACCGACGAAACAATATGCGGTTATCTTTTACCAGGGGGACGAGGCGCTTTCCGGAATGCTGGAGTTTGCACAGAAGTATCACGTTACCAGTGCGCATTTCACCGCCATTGGAGCGCTGAATGGAGCAACGCTGGGATGGTTCGATCCTCAGCGCAAAATGTACAAGAAGATTCCTGTCGAGGGTCAGCACGAAGTAATTGGGATGAGCGGAGACATCGCACTCTATCAGGGAAAGCCCGTAGTCCATACGCACACGCTCGTGGGGAATTCAGACGGAACAACGCAAGGAGGTCACGTTCTCGCTGCGTATGTATCCCCGACGCTGGAAGTCATGGTCACTGTCGACCCGGTAACATTGCAGAAGCGTTTTGATCCCGACACGGATTTGACGCTAATTGATCCAAGCCCGGCGAATAAGGAGGAGAAATAAGATGCACCACCACGACTGGAGCGCGTCGTGAACCCCAAGCGCTGTTTTGTAATCATCCTTTCACTCGGCTATGCCGCGTTCGCTCTGGCGCAACCTGTTCCGCAAACGCCAGCCGTCCCTGTCACCGCCGACAACTACAACCGCGCCCAGACAGACTTCTATTTTGGCCAAACTGTCAAAGCGGGCGCCTTGGGCAAATTCCGGCATGGCCGCGAGCTGGCGCCGATCGCCAGCCGGGGCATAGTTCGGCCCAAT
>DASXCL010000013.1:0-65553 GCA_036491195.1 Candidatus Angelobacter sp. | reverse complement strand
AAAGAGATTGTCCATAACCGCTACGTGGTGGAAGAATTGCAGGCCAAGGGCGCGATCTTTGTTGACGAAGTTTGTGAGGTCCCCGATGGCCAGCGCCTTATTTATAGCGCGCATGGCGTTTCACCCAGCGTGCGCGAAGCCAGCAAGCTGCGCGATCTGCGGGTGATCGACGCGACTTGCCCCCTGGTCACCAAAGTCCACGTTGAGGCGGTCAAGTATGCCAAAGGCGGGTACAGCATCATCCTGATCGGCCATCATGATCACGACGAGGTGATCGGCACTTTGGGCGAAGCCCCGGAAGTGACGCAGGTGGTGGGCAGCGCCAGCGAAGTTGAGGCGCTTGAAGTGCCCGATCCTACGCGGATCGCCTATATTACCCAGACCACGCTTAGCCTGGACGAAACCAAGGACGTCATTGAAGCGTTGCGTAAGAAGTTCCCATTGATTGAAGGGCCTCACGCGCAGGACATCTGCTATGCCACGCAGAACCGCCAGACCGCGGTAAAAGACGTGGCGCACCAGGCCGACCTGTTGCTGGTGGTCGGATCTGAAAACAGCTCCAACTCCAACCGATTGGTGGAGGTTTCCACGAACCTGGGAACACCTTCCTACCTGATTGATACGGCGGACGATATCAAGCCGGACTGGCTGACCGGGATCAAGACAGTTGCCCTAACGGCAGGCGCGTCTGCGCCGGAGATCCTGGTGGAGCAGGTCATCGACTTTTTGAAGGGTAAAGGGTTTACCACAATCCGCGAGGTAGAGGTCATGCCGGAAAACGTCCGTTTCGGCCTGCCGCCGGAGATTGTGGAAGCGATTGCTGCAGCACCCGCTGCGGCGGAGTAATCCATGGGCAAGAAATTTAGCGCTCAGGCAGCGCAAATGCTTTTTGGGAAAATCGACGACATGCTGGGACGCGTGTCTTTCGGCATCGATAAGGCGCGCGACTACCTATTCGCGCAGCAAGATAAAGACGGCTACTGGTGCGGGGAACTGGAGGCCGATACCACGCTGGAGTCGGACTATATCGCGATTCACACCCTGCTGGGCACTGGCAATCCAAGCCGGATGCAGCGCGCGGTACCGGAAATCATCCGGCATCAAAATAAGGATGGAGGCTGGCCAATTTATGCCGGGGGGCCTTCGAATATCAGCGCTTCGGTGAAAGCCTATTTCGCGCTGAAACTGATGGGCTATAAGGCGGACCATCCGGAGCTGGAGCGTGCGCGCACGACGATCCTGGAACTGGGCGGCGCTACCGAGTGCAATACTTTTACCAAGATTTATCTGTGTTTTCTGGGCCAATATGACTGGGAAGCGGTCCCTGCGGTTCCGCCGGAGATCGTGCTCTTTCCCAACTGGTTTTGGTTCAATCTCTATGAGATTTCGTCGTGGTCGCGTGCCATCCTGGTGCCGCTATCCGTTGCCTATGCAAAGAAGCCGTTCAAAAAAATACCAGCGGAGATGGGCATTGATGAATTGTTCGTCGGCGGCCGGCATGGCAATCATCTGCACTTGAAGTGGGCGAGCAAGAAGATTTCATGGAGAAACTTCTTCCTGGTGCTGAACCGCGTGGTCCATTTCTGCGAGCGATTTCATATACGCCCCTTGCGCTACCTGGCACTCAAAAAAGCCGAACGCTGGATGCTGGAGCGCTTTGAGAAATCGGACGGTTTGGGCGCGATTTATCCCGGCATCCTGAACTCGATCGTTGCGCTGCGCTGCCTGGGCTACTCGACGGACGATCCGCAAGTGATTCGCGCGTTGAGCGAGTTTGAGAAACTGGGAATTGAAGAAGCCGGCATTCCCGATCACTCTGAGCCGACATTCCGCATGCAGCCCTGCATGTCGCCAGTGTGGGACACCGCTTATGCGATGTTTGCGCTAGGCGAAAGCGGCGTATCCAAGGAAGATCCCCGCATGCTGAAGGCGGCGGACTGGATTCTGAGCAAGGAAGTCCGCACAATGGGCGATTGGGCCGTGAAGGCGCCAAACGTGGCGCCGGGCGGCTGGTACTTTGAGTTCAATAATGAGTTTTATCCCGACGTGGATGATTCAGCCATGGTGCTGCTGGGGCTGGACAAGGTAGAGAATCCGCGGGAACGCTACCAGCACGAAGTCAGCCAGCGGGCCATCGATTGGATTTTTGCCATGCAGTGCAAAAACGGCGGCTGGGCCTCATTTGACAAGGACAACACGCGCATGGTGTTCCAGAATATTCCGTTCGCCGACCATAATGCCATGCTCGATCCGCCTACGGTGGACATTACCGGACGCGTCCTGGAGATGCTGGCCGCTTATGGCGTTACCGGGGAAGACAAGCGCGTTAAGAAAGCGATCAAGTTCATTTTGAGCGAGCAGGAGCCAGATGGATCTTGGTTCGGGCGCTGGGGCGTGAATTACATTTACGGGACCATGCTGGTGTTGCGCGGTTTGCAGGCCATGGGCGTGGACCATCATGAGCCTTATGTGCAGCAGGGTGCGGAATGGCTGCGCATGGTGCAGAATTCTGACGGCGGTTGGGGCGAGAGCTGCGGTTCTTATGACGATCCAGCAACCCGCGGCATTGGGCCAAGTAGCCCGTCACAAACGGCCTGGGCCGTGATGGGACTGCTGGCCGCAGGCGACACGCGGAGCGAATCCGTGCAGCGCGGGATTTTGTACCTTCTGGAAACGCAACGGCCTGATGGCCATTGGGATGAGGACCAGTACACGGGCACTGGCTTCCCGCGGGTGTTCTACCTGGCCTATCACCTGTATCGCGATTATTTCCCGCTGATTGCGCTGTCCACGTATTCGCGCGAGTTCTCTGCCTTGTATGAAGAAGGAAGCGTCGGCTACGCGCGAGGCTAGAAAAGGGCGCACAGGCAAAAGTGCCTGTGCCACAAAAAGCAAAGTTTAGGAGACTTGATTTGCCGGTACCAATTTCACAGATGTGGACAGTGGCGAGCTACGTGGTCAAACAAAAGCTCGCCCGACGCAAGCGCTATCCGCTGGTGTTGATGCTGGAGCCGTTGTTTCGCTGTAACCTGGCGTGCGCGGGCTGCGGCAAGATCCAGTACCCTGCGCACATCCTGAAGAAAGAGCTCACACCGGAGCAATGCTTCCGCGCCGTGGATGAGTGCGGCGCTCCCATGGTGTCCATACCTGGCGGCGAGCCGCTGATGCACTCCCAGATTGGCAAGATCGTGGAAGGGTTGGTGGCGCGGCAGAAATATATTTACTTGTGCACCAACGCCCTTCTGCTTAAAGAGAAGCTTGATCTGTTCAAGCCGAGCAAGTATCTGACCTTTTCCGTTCACGTGGATGGCGAACGTGAGCACCACGATTTTTCCGTCTGTCGCGAAGGCGGATACGATCTGGCCGTCGAAGGAATGAAAGAAGCACTGCGGCGGGGCTTCCGCGTTACCACGAATACGACCTTGTTCGACGGCGCGGATCCCAACAGTGTCCGCGAGCATTTTGACCAGATGATGGAATTGGGCGTGGAAGGCATGATGCTTTCTCCCGGATACTCTTATGACAAAGCACCGGACCAGAAGCACTTTCTTGGCCGCGCGCGCACGCGCAAACTGTTTCGCGCCATCCTGTCGAATCGTAAGAAGACCTGGCAGTTCAATCAGTCGCCGCTGTTTCTGGAGTTCCTGATGGGCGAACGGCACTATGCCTGCACTCCGTGGGGCATGCCGACGTATAACATCTTCGGCTGGCAGAAGCCCTGCTACCTGCTTCAGGATGGCTATGCCGATACGTTCCAGGAACTGATGGACAGCACGGCATGGCACGAGTACGGGACAGAATCCGGCAATCCAAAGTGTGCCAACTGCATGGTACACAGCGGGTATGAGGCATCGGCGGTGAATGAAACTTTCAGTTCGCTGCGCGGCGTGCTGGCCACGGCCAAGGCCACCCTTTTCACCCGGCACAAAGATGAGCACGCGATGAAGCTTTTAAATGAGCACGTCCGCCCGGTGCACAGCTACAACCCACTGGTGCAGATTGAGGAATCTACCAGCCAGCTTGAGGAGACCAGCGCATGACAGAATCCATACAGAACAATGCTGTCAAAGCCGCTGACTCGCTCGAAGTCGCGCCGGGATTCAAGCACGAAAAGCTGGAAGGCTGGGTACCGGAACTGGCAGGCGAAGAAGAAGTCCGGCAGGCCCTGGAAAAAGCTTTCGATTATCGGGGCGATGTAACCATCACGCGCAAAGACGGCAGCAAGGTCGAGGGCTACATCTTCGACCGGCGTACAAGCAAGACCCTTGCCGACTCCGCGGTACGGCTTTTTCCCAAAGACGGACACCAGAAAATCTCGATACTTTATTCGGACATCGCCGCACTCGCCTTCAGCGGCCGCGATACCGCCGCGGGAAAAAGCTTTGAAGCCTGGGTGCGCAAGTACTGGGAGAAAAAAGCAGCGGGCGAAAAGAACATCGGGATCCAGGCGGAAGCGCTGGAATAGAGTGCGGAGATTCAAGGAGACAGGATGGCCATTCTTAAGCTGACTTCAGTTGAAGGTTCTGTTGGTGTTGCACTGCCAAAAGAAATGCTTGAGCGCCTGCACGTGAATGAGGGTGACACAGTCTTTGCGCTAGAAACTCCAGATGGCTACCTGCTAACCGCCAGTGATTCAGAAGTAGAACGTCAGCTTGCGATCGCGCGTGAGGTGATGGCTGAATATCGAGAAACACTTCGCGTGCTGGCAAAGTGAGTGAGCCAGTCTGGATCAAGAAAGCGGCGCTGCTGCAGGTGCATTCTCTGGTTTTGGCTGAGTATGGTGGGTTAGAAGGTATCAGAGATGAGGGTCTTCTCGATTCCGCGCTTGCTCGACCAAAAAACCTATATGCCTATGAAGGCATTAAAGACATCTGGCGGCTGGGTGTGAGCTATGCGGTCGGGATTTTGCGGAATCATCCATTCTCCGACGGCAATAAACGGGTAGCTTTCGTCGCCTTGAATATATTCCTTAATCTTAATGGGCTGCGTTTAAAAGTCGGCCCTTCGGAAGCCGGTGATACCTTTTTTGCGGCAGCCGCAGGAGAAATAAACGAAGAAGATTTAGGTGCATGGGTTTTGAAGCACACATCCCGATCTGAATAAACTATGAAAGCCTTCATCACAGGAGCAACGGGATTTGTTGGCAGCCATGTTGCGCGAGCGTTGGCTGCGCAAGGCGCTGAGCTGAGATTGCTCGTTCGCTCGACAAGCCGTCTGGACAATATCGCCGACCTGCGGGCTGAAACAGCCACGGGCGATCTCCGCGATCCGGAGTCGCTGAAGAAAGGCATGTCCGGTTGTGAATTTGTATTTCACGTTGCTGCCGACTATCGCCTGTGGGTGCGCGATCCGGAACAGATGTATCGATCCAACGTAGAAGGCACGCGGGCAATCATCCAAGCGGCGCAGGAAAGCGGCGTGCGCCGCGTGATCTACACCAGCTCTGTGGCCACGATGGGATTTACCCGCGAAGGCCAAATTGCAGGGGAGGATTCGCCGGTTTCTATCAAAGACATGGTGGGCCATTACAAGCGGTCGAAGTTCATGGCGGAACAGATTGCTCTAGAAGCCGGCAACAACGGCGCGAATGTGGTCGTGGTAAATCCCACGACGCCGATTGGCGAATATGACATCAATCCGACGCCGACAGGAAGAATCGTGGTCGATTTCCTGAAGCGAAAGTTTCCTGCATACGTTGATACTGGTCTGAATCTGGCAGATGTGAAGGAAGTTGCCCGCGGACACCTGCTGGCCGTGGAAAAGGCGCGGCCGGGGCAACGGTACATTCTGGGCGGTGAGAACCTGACGTTGAAACAGATCCTCGACAAGCTTTCCGCTATTACCGGGCTGCCGGCCCCTACGATGAAAGTGCCACACGCGGTCGCCATGGGATTTGCCATATGCGACCAGTTTTTCAGCGGGACCATCCTGGGCAAAGAGCCGCGAGCAACCATTGACGCTGTAAAGATGGGCCGCAAGAAAATGTTTGCTTCGTCGGCGAAGGCCGAGCGCGAACTTGGCTACAAAGTTTTGCCCGTCGAAGATGCATTGCGGCGCGCCATCGATTGGTTTCAGGCGCATGGATATGTCGAAACGGCAGCGCAGGTAGCAACGGTGAACGCATGAGCAAGATTGCGATCATCGCGGCCATGGAACAGGAGATTGCACCGCTGGTGCGCGGATGGCAGCGCGGCACGCTCCCGTCAGGCGAAAGGAAGTTCGTGCTGTTTGAGCGCGATAGCGTAGTCGCTGTGGTTTCGGGAATCGGTTGCAAGAATGCTGAACAGGCTGCACGGGCGGTTGTGGAGCAGCATCGGCCGGCGCTGCTGATATCTGTGGGACTGGCAGGCGCGCTGATACGTAGTTTGAAAGTTGGCAGCGTTTTTACGCCGAATATCGTGGTGAATGCGGCTGACGGCGCAGAATATCGATGCAGCGCCGATACCAACCACGTGAGCGGTGGTGTGCTGGTTAGCGCCGTGGAAATTGCTGGCACTGAAGCCAAACGGGAACTGGTAAATCGCTTTCATGGACTGGTTGTTGACATGGAAGCTGCCGGCATAGCCAAGCTTGCGCAGAAGGAGCAAATCAGCTTTCGCTGCGTGAAAGCCATTTCAGACGAAGCCGATTTTGTGATGCCGCCGATGGGACAATTCCTGAATGCTACCGGCGAGTTCCAGAGCGCCAAGTTCGCTGTGTGGGCAGCTTTGCGCCCGTGGCAATGGGCAAAGATTGTGGCGCTGGCGCGGAACAGCAAGCGTGCCACGGAAGCGCTATGCAACCGGCTAAGAAACGACCTTGCCAGCGCATTGCCGCCGAAAGAAATTGTTACACTGGATAGAGCAGAGTTCCTGGAAGTAAAACGTTAGATTTATGCACACGGCCATCAAATCCGAATCCGCGGAAGGTAAACTCGCTCCCGCACAGACGATGCAAGCCGCGGTCTATCGTGGCAAGAATGATGTCCGCCTGGAAACGGTCCCCGTGCCGGAAATCGGCAAAGGAGAGTTGCTGGTACGAGTACATACGTGCGGCATCTGCGGGACCGATCTTAAAAAAATCCATACTGGCTCACATTTGGCTCCTCGTATTTTTGGCCACGAGATGGCTGGCCAGGTTGTGGCGATGGGTGAAGACGTAAAGAATTTCGCCATCGGCGACCGCGTGATGGTGTTCCATCACATTCCTTGCGGCGAATGCTATTACTGCCGGAAAAAGGTATTCGCCCAATGTCCGGTTTATAAACAAGTCGGCGCGACCGCTGGATTTGAGCCCAGCGGCGGTGGTTTTGCCGAATACATCCGCGTAATGGATTGGATCGTACGCAAAGGCGTGGTGAAAATTCCCGACCAGGTCTCTTACGAACAGGCTTCCTTCATCGAGCCTGTAAATACCTGCCTGAAGGCTGTGAATTCATTGCAGCTGCAGAGCGATGAAACCGTTCTGGTGATAGGCCAGGGGCCGATTGGGATTATCCTGGCGGTATTGGCCAAACGGACGGGTGCGACTGTGGTAACTTCCGATTTATATCCCCAACGCCTTAAAATGAGTGAGAGTTACGGATTGCAGCACAACGTGAATGCCGGCGAAGAAGATTCCGCGCAGCGAGTCAGAGAAATCATCGGCGGCCGTGGGGCCGATGCCGTGGTCCTGGCGACGGCGGGGAATAGCCTGATCAAGCCGGCGATGGATGCGACGCGGCCGGGCGGAAGAATCATGTTGTTTGCGCAGACGCAACGGAGCGAGGTGGCGATCGATCCTGCGGCAGTCTGCATGGATGAAAAGACCTTGATGGGGTCGTATAGCGCGTCAGTCGATTTGCAGGAAGATAACGTGCGGCTGGTATTCAGCGGAGAAATTGATTTTGCACGGTTGATTTCGCACCGCTTCCCGCTGGACCAAGCAGTCGAGGCGATCCAGCTTGCTTCACACCCGTCGCCAGAGTCAATGAAGATCGTTATCCAACCCGGGTTGGAATGGGAGAAACATATTTGAAAGGACAAATGACAGCAGCGGTCCTCTATGGCAAGGAGGACATCAAGATTGAGAAGGTACCCATTCCCACGCTTGAACCCGGCGAGGTGCTGGTGAAGGTGAACGTGGCGCTTACCTGCGGGACCGATCTCAAGGTCTATCAGCGCGGCTACCATGCACGTATGATTGTGCCGCCGGCGCTGTTTGGCCACGAATTATCCGGCGTGATTGAAGAAGTGGGCCCGGGCGTGCGCGATTTCCGCCGTGGCATGAAAGTTGTTGCACTGAACTCGGCTCCCTGCGGCGCGTGTTTCTATTGCCTGAAACACCAGGAAAATATCTGCGAAGACCTTCTGTTCAATAACGGGGCTTATGCCGAGTACATAAAGATCCCCCGCCGCATTGTTGAAACCAATATGCTGGCGCTGCCGGACGACGTCAGCTTTGAATCGGCGGCCATGACCGAGCCGCTGGCATGCGCCTTGCGCGGGTTGCAGGAAACGGGGGCCGACATTGGCGATACGGTCACGGTTATCGGTGCGGGCCCGCTAGGGCTGATGCTGGTGCAAGTGGCCAAGCTAACCGGATGTAAAGTGATCGCTGTGGTAAAGCGAGCGGAGCAGGTAACGGCTGCAAAAAGATTCGGGGCGGATGAAGTAGTGCAGATAGGAAAAACGCACGATCCCATTAGCCGGGTGATAGGCGTTACCGAAGGCCGTGGATCAGACATTGTGATTGAAGCCGTAGGCCGTCCGCAAACCTGGCAATGGGCGGTGGAAATGGTCCGGCGCGGAGGCGTGGTGAATTTCTTTGGCGGGTGCGCCAGCGGAACCAAAGTTGAACTGGACACCAACCGGCTCCACTATTCTGAAATCACGCTGAAAGCTACGTTCCACCACACGCCGCAGACCGTGCGTAAAGCGTTTTCATTGATCGCGGAAAAGAACGTCAAGAGCACCGACTATGTTACCGGCGAAGCACCGCTCTCCAAATTGAAGCAAGTGCTGCAACAGATGCTGGACCGCGGGAGCCAGATTAAAACGGCCATCATTCCCGGCCACTGATCATGTCAGTATCGCGCCCAAGCACCTCGTCCATGCCCCTGGGATGGAACGCGCTGCCGGAATCGTATCGTATTCCGGCCACTGCGCCTTCCCTGGAGGAAGCGCGCGCTTACTGCGAGCGTCTGGCAAAGTCGCATTACGAAAACTTCTCTGTGGCAACGTGGTTTCTGCCCAGGCGCCTGCGCCAGCACTTCTACAATGTTTATGCTTACTGCCGAATCTCCGACGATCTGGGCGACGAGGTGGGCGATCCGCAGCAATCGCTGGAGCTCCTGGACCAGTGGGAAGGCCAGTTGAACTCGTGCTATGCCGGAGCGCCGAGGCATCCGGTGTTTGTAGCGCTCAGGGAGACGGTGCAGCAATGCGGCATTCCCAAGTATGAGTTTTCCGATCTCCTGGTTGCCTTCCGCCAGGACCAGACGGTCAGCAGATTTGAAACGTTTAGCAATGTTCTGGAGTATTGCCGTTATTCGGCGAATCCCGTCGGCCATCTGGTGCTTTATCTTTGCGGATACAGGGATGCCGGACGGCAGCAACTGTCCGATTACACATGCACGGCGCTGCAACTGGCGAACTTCTGGCAGGATGTTTTTGTGGACTACGGCAAAGGCCGCATCTATCTTCCGCTGGAAGATCTGCGCCGCTTCGGCGTTACGGGCGATGATATTGCGCAGCGCCGGGCGACCTCGGAGTTCGTGGCCATGATGAAGTTTCAAGTCGAACGGGCGAGGGAATGGTTCACCCGCGGTCTTCCGCTGATCAAAATGGTGAGCCGCGAACTGGCCATCGACCTTGAACTGTTCAGCCGGGGAGGCCAGGAAATTCTGAACGCCATCGAGCGCCAGGGCTTTGACGTGTTGTCCAGCCGGCCGACGATTTCAAAGCCCCGCAAACTGATGCTCGTCCTACGCGCAGCCACGGGCAAGCTGCTGTGAGCGATCAACTTAGCCATGCCTACGCAGTGTGCCGGGGTATTTCCCGTCGCGCAGCCAAGAATTTTTATTACGGCTTTATGGTGTTGCCCGCTGAAAAGCGCAATGCTTTGAGCGCAGTGTATGCGTTCATGCGCCACGCCGACGATATTTCCGACGAGCCGGAAGTCGATCCACAGCTGAAACGCCAGAAGCTGAACGAATGGCTGGAGTCCGCGAAAGCAGTCTTTGCCGGCAAAGCAACCGACGATCCTGTGTTGATGGCCCTTGGTGATGCGCAGCGCAAATTCAAGATTCCGCCTGAGCTTTTTGAAAAGCTGGTGTATGGCACCAGCCTGGATCTGGACATCCCCGCCGCTTCCGCAGAGGCGCCGGCCATTTTATGTAATACCTTTGAAGACCTGAAGGAGTATTGCTATTACGTGGCGTCGGTCGTCGGCCTGGTATGTATCCGAATTTTTGGGTACGAAGACAGCAAGGCGGAATTCCTGGCTGAAGATTGCGGGCTGGCTTTCCAGTTGACCAATATTATTCGGGACGTGAAGGAAGATGCTTCAATGGGGCGAATTTACATCCCGGAAGAAGACCTGGTCAGAAGCAAGCTGACCGCGGCAAATTTTTCTTCTACCCTGCTGCAGGACCCGGCGCAGGCGCAGCAGTTGCGGCCCGCGCTGGAATTTGAAGCAGAGCGAGCCCGGAAATATTATGAGTCGGCAAAGTGGCTCATGGAACTGATTGAAGAGGATAGCCGCGCCGCGTTGTGGGTCCTGGTGGAAATCTACAGCCGCCTGCTGCAAAAAATTACGGACCGCAGGTATGATGTGCTGACGGAGCGCGTACGGCTGACTCTCTGGGAAAAGCTGAAGGTGCTCTCCCGCGGATTCTTGCTCCGCATCGCATGACGGCCGCTACCCAGCAAAAAAGTGTCTCTATCGTTGGCGGCGGCCTTGCCGGCCTGGCCGCCGGCTGCGCGCTTGCAGAAGCGGGGCTGCGCGTCACCGTTTTTGAGCGGCGACCCTATGTGGGCGGACGAGCGTCTTCTTACGAGCATCCCGGCACCGGCGAGGTGGTGGATAACTGCCAGCACGTGCTGCTTGGCTGCTGTACCAATCTCATCGATTTTTACGAACGGCTGGGAGTCAATGAAAAGATACGCTGGTTTGAGGAACTGACGTTTATCGAGCCGGGAGGACAAGTCAGCCGGATGGCGCCGTCATTCCTGCCTCCACCAATGCATAACGTCCCGGCATTTCTGCGAGCAAAAATGCTCAGCGCGAAAGACAAGCTTGCCATTGCCCGTGCCATGGCGGCGATGAGCCGCCGGCTGCCGGAAGATTCATCGGAAAATTTTCTTGCATGGTTGCGACGCCACAAGCAGACGGATCAGGCGATCGAGAGATTCTGGAAGACGGTCCTGGTGAGCGCGCTCAATGAAGATCTGGACCGCATTTCCGTGCGGTACGCCGCGCAGGTCTTTCGCGAATCGTTTATGAAATCCGCCGCTGCGGGCAGAATGGGTCTGCCGAGTATTCCCCTGTCAGATCTATACGGGAGCGCGATTGGTTACATCCAGGCGCGGGACGGACAGGTACTGCTGCGGTCGCCAGTGACCGCGATTGGGCCGAAGCAAGAAAGGGTAGGCGTGTTAACTGGATCGGGCGAGCAGCAGTTTGATTTTGTTGTGCTGGCGGCGCCATTTCAGAGCGTTGCCAATCTGCTGCCGACCGATGCAGCGGCCACCCCCCTCAAAGAGCGGCTCGCGCATTTTGAATCTTCCTCTATCACGGGCATTCATCTGTGGTTTGACCGCGAGATCACTACGCTGCCACATGCGGTGCTGCTGGACCGAACGATCCAGTGGATGTTTCACAAATCAAAATTTCATGAGAGCCGGGAGCACGCCGGCCAGGGCAGCTACGTTGAGCTGGTGGTGAGCGCGTCCAAGTCGCTGGTGCAGAAGTCGCGTGAAGAAATCCTGGAATTGGCCACGCGGGAGCTGGCGGAATTCTTTCCCGCTGTGCGGGAAGCCAAAGCGGTCAAGGCTACCGTGATCAAAGAGGTCCACGCAACCTATGCGATCCTTCCCGGCATGGACCAGTTCCGTCCCGCGACGAAGACACAATGGTCGCGCATTTTCCTGGCGGGAGACTGGACCGACACCGGCTGGCCTGCCACCATGGAAGGTGCAGTGCGCAGCGGATATTTGGCGGCTGAAGCGCTGACGGAAAGTATGGGACAAAAGCGACGGTTTCTGGTCGGGGATTTGCCAGCAAGTGGTCTCATGAGATTGTTGTGGTAAGAGCGGCCCGCGAAGCCAAGGCTCACTGTCCCGCTGCGGCTCTACTGCCTAATTGGCCTGTTTTCAATGTTTCGACGGACTAATCCATCTCATACCAGCAATACATTCCGGGACAAGAAAATTAGAGACTTTAACTCCCCTTTAATAGTTCCGTGAAAGAAGAGCGCGCATCATCTGACTGTTAGAGGTTGTCGGATCGATTCCGGCATCAGCGCAAATCCGAGACGTTTAGCTGGTTCGCCAATCAACACGTCGCGGCATCGGTAGCGCGAAATTCCGGTCCTCCCCCTTTAGTTCAAGGAAAAGGACAACAGAGATGAGCGAGACAAACGATTTTAAAAGATTTCGTATATGGGCAGCGTTAGCGATTGCAGTTTTTTACGCTTTTCTGGCAGCCAGCGGAAATGCTTAGAAGAAGAGATTGCTTGCAGCGCAAAGTTTAGAAAGCGCACCGACCCTTCGTTGCGCTTCATCGAAAGATCAGCACAGTCAAACCAGGCGTGCTGATCTTTTGTTTTGTCTCGAAGTTAGAATCCTTGCCTGATCAGGTCAGTAACTTTGAGCGTGCCGGACGTCTTGCCGTGAGCCACCTTTTCGGCGTATTTCGCCAATACATCCACTTCAATGTTTACGGGATCTCCCTCACGCAAAACGCGCAGATTGGTGACCTGCCATGTGTGGGGGATGATGGCGATTTCAACACGCGTGCCCTCGACGGCCGCGACGGTCAGGCTGATGCCTTCAACCGTGATCGATCCCTGCGGGACCACATAGCGAACGAGATCCGGCGGGGCCTCAATGACCAAACGCCAGTCATCGCGAAACTTGATTTTTTTCAGAATGACGATGGAACCCACTCCATCGACGTGTCCTTGCACTACGTGGCCTCCCATGCGGTCCTGGGCCTTGGCCGGCAACTCCAGATTCACAATTGTCCCGGCTTTCAGTCGTTGCAGCGAGGTACGCTTTAACGTCTCGTCAGCCAGGTCGGCGGAAAATTGATGTTCAATGACATTCAGCGCGGTGAGGCAGACGCCGCTTACAGCCACGCTGTCGCCGATCTTTAATTCAGATGGAATCTTTTCCGCCTTAATGGTGATGCGGGTAATGGAGCCATGGCCCTGGCCGGCCATGCGCTCGGTCGAAGCAATTTCGCCGGTTTCCTGGATGAGTCCGGTGAACATCAGATGTGCGCCTCCGGGCGAGTGTAGGGATCGCGCAGGTATCCTTCAACGGCAAAATCTTCACCAAAGCGATGCAGAACGATATTCTTTACTTGTGCGGCTTCACTGAGCCGGCGAAAGCCTTCCCCGCCGGCAAAAGGAACCGAGCCGCCACCCGCAAGAATTTTGGGCGCGTAATACAGAAAAACCTTGTCCACAATGCCTGCGGCCAGCGCCGCCCAGTTTACCAGCGCTCCGCCCTCAATGAGCAGGCTGGTGATCTCCAGTTTACCCAGCCGCTCGGCGATTTTTGTAAGGTCCGGGCGGCCATCACTGGAGCCAAGCGGGACCTGTTCCACGCGGATGCCTCGCTCTTCCAGCAGCCGGCGTTTTTTTTCTTCGGCAAAAGAACAGAAGATCAGGACGTCTGCCTTGGCGGTCTTGACCAGGCGCGACTCCAGCGGGCAGCGTAGCCGGGAATCGAGGACAACGCGCAAGAGAGGCCGGCGCCGGGGAAGTCCGGTTCGGTCTGTAAGGAGCGGATCGTCGGCAATGATGGTGCCCACGCCTACCATGATTGAGTCCGATTCGTGCCGGAGTTCCTGTACGTGCGTGCGGGCCTCTTCGCTGGTGATCCAGCCTCCGGTGGCGCCGGTCGCTCCCAACGCCGACGGATTGAAAGAGTCGCCAGGAGGCGGCGCGATCTTGCCGTCCAGCGTCATCCCCGACTTCAGCGTAACCAGCGGCAAGCCGGTCAAGATGAACCGGGCAAACGCTTCATTGATGCGACGCGCCTCGAATTCCAGTAAGCCGGTTTCCACGGTGATTCCAGCGGCGCGCAGCTGTTCGAAGCCCTTGCCCGCAACTTTGGGATTTGGATCCGCCATGGCGGCGACTACTCGTTTAATGCCCGCAGCAATCAGGGCATCTGTGCATGGAACTGTCCGGCCTTGATGGCAATGAGGCTCAAGATTGAGGTAAATCGCGCCGCCAAGGGCTCGAGCGCCAGCCTGTTCCAGGGCGAGAATTTCGGCGTGCTTGACGCCATCGAACGTGTAGAAGCCTTCACCCGCAAGATTGCCTTGACCGTCCGCAATGATGGCGCCGACGCGAGCGCCCGGAGAAGTCAATCCAGAGCCGCGTCGCGCAAGGTCCATGGCCTGTCGCATGAATCGTTCGTCTTGTTCAGAAAATGCCATTGGTTGAAACGAAAACGGCCGCGTTAGCTAAGTGGTAACGAACAATGATTCGGCAAAGTTCTCCGCATTAAACGGCAGCAGATCTCCCGCCTTTTCGCCTACGCCCACGTAGCGGACGGGCAGGCCAAGTTCGCGCGAAATGGCCACCACGACGCCTCCTTTTGCCGTCCCGTCGAGTTTGGTCAGCACGATACCGGTCACGCCCGCGGACTCAGTAAACAGCCGCGCCTGCTGCAATCCATTCTGGCCGGTAGTGGCGTCCATCACCAGCAGGACTTCATGGGGTGCTCCGGGAATGATGCGTTGCGCGGTGCGCTTCATTTTTTCCAGTTCCGCCATCAAGCTGGTCTTGGTATGCAATCGCCCGGCGGTGTCAACGATCACGCTGTCGGTGTGCCGCGCCTTGGCTGCGCTAAGTGCGTCAAACATGACCGCAGAAGGGTCGCCGCCTGGCTTGGTCTTGATGACTTCCACCCCAGTGCGCGAGCCCCAGATCTCAAGCTGTTCAATGGCCGCAGCGCGAAAAGTGTCTGCGGCGCAGAGCAGGACGGTCTTGCGCTCGGTGCGCAGGGCATGTGCTAGCTTGCCGATCGTGGTGGTCTTGCCGGTGCCATTCACGCCAACAACCATGATGACCTCAGGCTCGCCTTTGGCTGGTTTTCCGGCACGCGGTGGCGTGGCGTTCAGGATGGCCAGCACCTGTTCTTTGATCAGGCGTTTTAGTTCGGCTACGTCCTTGATCTGCTTGCGGTCGGCCTTTTCGCGCAGTGTGGAAAGGATCTCCTGCGTGGTCTTTGCGCCCAGATCGGCGCCAAGCAAAATTCCCTCTAGATCGTCCAGGGTGCCGCGATCGATCTCTTTGGTGAAGGCCATCACTTCGTCAATACGGTCGCTCAGGTTCTCGCGCGTACGCGTGACAGCCTGCTTCATCTTGTCGAGAAAAGAGGGTTGCGGTGTTCCGAATAAGGTCTGAATCATTGCTTTATGGATGTTAGCCGAACCTATGATTATATCGGGACTGACCTCTGGTATTCACTCATGAGGCTCCCGCTTTAAGATTTGCGAGACATCGTCCATGACTTAAGCTACAGTTTTATGGGGATGAGGGCTCGCCGGTTTTTGAGCGGATTTACATTCATTCTGCAGCGCGAGAACCAGCCAGAGCGCATCTAAACTTGCACAAACTTATGGCTCCGGGGGCGTGACACGATGAGCAAATTAAATAAAGGGCCGCAGCTCGATGTTGGAGAAGTGCGCCTGATCGCGGATTTGCGGATCATGCATGCCAAGGTGCATGAATTATTCGAGGTCGTGACCGTGCTCAAACGGGGACACGAAGACAACCACATTCGAAAATATTCCGATCACGCAATGCTGGAGAAGGACATCCAGCGTATGGATGAAATTTATCTCTGGTTTGTCAGGTTGAAAGAAGAAGGAATGAAGCTAAGAAAGAAGTGATTCGCCGTCGCAAACGAGGCATAAGCATTAAATGGAACGACGACGGCGAACGCTATGCTTGTGTGGGTGCGCTGACCGTAGCGGCAGCCGCTGCTTCTTCGCCGCTTATTGTGGCCGCGCGATGGATACGCAGTTTCCCCGTCTCAAACACCTTGGTCATGGCCGCAACGACCATCGCATCAAACTTGGTGGCCGCCAGCGAATTGATAATGCGGATCACGTATTCCGGGTCCATGGCCGCCTGGTAAGGACGGTTCGTAGTCATGGCATCAAAGGTGTCAGCCACCATGATAATTCGAGGCATCAGAGGTATCTGTTCGCCTTTGAGGCCGTGAGGGTAGCCGCGTCCGTCAAGGGATTCATGATGCAGTTCAATGCCCGGCAACATGTCACGCAACGCTTCCACCGGCCGTAGGATGGCTGCCCCCTTGGTGGTATGCGTTTTCATGATCTCGAATTCCTCCGGGGTAAGAGCGCCCGGCTTCTTGAGGATGCGGTCTTCAATGCCGATCTTGCCCACGTCATGCAACTGGGCGGAGACGCGGATCTTTTCCACGTCTTCTTCTTTCAAGCCCATTTCCGTGGCGATGAGGACGGAGTAGCGCGTTACCCGGTCAGAGTGGCCGCGCGTGTATGGATCTTTTTCGTCGACCGCGCCGGCCAGCATTTGGATGGCGTTCAGGAACAGCGTGCGATTTTCCTGCGCGGCCTTCTTCAACTCATCGACGAACTGTTCCAGGTCGTCTGACATGGTGTTGAAGGTCTGTGCCAGTTCGCCGAACTCGGTGCGGCTCTTCAGCCGTACGCGATGGGAGAAGTCACCACCGGCAATGGTGCGGCTGGATTCGGTCAGGACATGCAGCGGCGTGGTTAAACGACGCGCGGCCCAGATACCAACAAAGATGCTGAAGGCAATGGCAATTAACGCGGCGCGGATAGCGTCACGCCGCATGTCGGTGATATCGATATACGCTTCTTCCTGGGTCTTTTGTGCCACCACGGCCCAGCCCAGGCCAGCAACCGGGTAATACGTGCCGAGCATGGGAGTCGGATTCTTGCCTTCCTGGACGGAATAATCCATGGTCACGGCAACCGGCACTTTTCCTTTTTGCTCGACAAAATTTCTCACCAGGTCATTGGAGTTCATGTCCTGGCCGGTGGCATAGCGCGGGCTCGATGAGGCCACCAGTCGGCCGGAACGGTCAACCACAAAAGTATCGAGGTTCTGGTTGTTCTTGGCTTCCTGCAGTTGCTTGACCAGATACTGCAGGTCGATGACGAGTTCCAACGATCCAAGGTAGACGCGATCGTCAGTCAAGACTGGTTTGCCCACCACCATGACGGTGCGGGTCTGTTTGCCGGAACCCACTGAGAGCGGTTCTCCGTTATATTCGCGTCCGGCATGCGCGGCAGCCAGGCCGCGGTCCAGTTCTTTCTCCAGGAAAGTGTCAGGTTCAATGGTGCCCAGCCCCATCATCAGTTGGTTTTCCGTATTCACCAGGCGGGCATAAGGGACGATGGAATCGGGGTCTTCGATGTAATTCTGCAGCAGCGCTCTTACGTCTGAAGCCTCAACATTCTTGCCGCTCAGATTGCCGCCGCTGGTTACTCGGATGGAAAAGGCGAGATTGGAAAGCGTAGCCCCAATGTCCTTTTCCCGCTGGGCAATTGACTGCGCCAGCGTGGTGGTCACGTTGTTCTGCAACAGCTTCTCGTTGCTGCCCAGCGTTTCGCGGTTTCGCACCACCATTTTGGTGGCGTAGAAGTAAAGCGGCACCACGCCCACCGCTATCAACACGACGAGAATCAGGTAGAGAATCGGAATCCGGGACGGTAACGGCAGTTTCATAAAGCCAGAGACGTAATCTCCAAATTGTATGCTGAAATCACTGTAAGTCTAACCAAAAAAGCGCCCTTACCGGGGATTACGGAAGTACTCCAGACCTCCGCGAAGTATCTATTTAGTTAAGGTTTCCGTGCATGGCATTCGGGCGGAAGGTCCCCAAAAAGGCACAAAGGCGTCTGAAAATACGGTTATCGGTGTCCCCGTAAGGTTTGCAGAGGCGTTAGAACTTGTCTTCAACCTTTCCTGGGCGGGTCATCAGTTCTCGAATGGCATCATGGGGGGACTTGCCATCGTGCAGGATGGCATACATCTGTTCGGTAATGGGCATCTCGACCTTATGTTTCTTCGCCAGGCCGAGAGCGGCATTCGTGGTGAGCACGCCTTCGGCCACCATGCCGTGCATGCCGGCAATGATCTGTTGCAGGGGCTGCCCCTGGCCTAGTGCCTCACCCACGCTGCGATTTCTGGAGAGGCCTCCGGTGCAGGTGAGCACCAGGTCGCCCATCCCGGCCAGGCCAAACATGGTTTGAGGTTTAGCGCCGCACGCCACCGCCAGGCGGGTGATTTCCGCCAGCCCTCGGGTGATCAAGGCAGCCACGGAATTATGTCCCAGTCCCAGGCCGCTGCAAACTCCTGCGGCGATTGCAATTACGTTTTTGAGCGCGCCGCCCAGTTCCACGCCGGTCAAATCGTCATTCATGTAGACGCGAAAGCTGGAGTCGCTGAAGTCTTTTTGTACGCGAGCCGCCAGGGAACTGTCCGCAGACGCTACCGTGACGACGGTAGGGTGTTTCTCCGCAACTTCTCTGGCAAAAGAGGGGCCGCTGAGAGCGGCGATCTTCGGTTCGAACCCACAGAACCGTCCTACCACTTCGTGGATGACCTCAGTCATGCGGAGGAGCGTGTCATTTTCAATGCCCTTGGTGGCGCTCAAAAAAAGCATCTGCGGCTGAAGCCACTGCGCCATGTGTTCGAATGTCCGGCGGCAGTGGTGCGAGGGCATTACGCTCACAATGATTTCCACCCCGGCGATAGCTTCTTTGAAGTCATTGGTGACAGTGATGGCGGGCGGCAGCGGGCAACCCGGAAGAAAGAGATCGTTGGTCCGAGAGTGGGCAATACTTTGCAAAACGTCTTTTTCGAGCGCCCAAAGACGTACTTCATGGTCTCCGTGACGGCCCGCCACCATAGCGAGAGCTGTGCCCCATGCTCCAGCTCCAACGACAGCGATCCGGCTCAAAGCTGCTTCTCCGGGATCGGAGATTTGCTGGTGCCGAATCGGCTCTCAGTTCCTGATAGAAGACGTGCGATGTTCTGATGATGCTTAAGTATCACGATCAGCGAGACCGAGGAGGCCAGCAATAGGGACAACCAGTCCGCTTGCTGCAGGAAATATGCCGCAACGGGAAACGCGATGGCGCCGAGAATTGAGCCGAGCGAAACGAATCGCGTCACGGCCACAATGAGAATGAAGATGGCCAGGGCAAGCAGAATTGCTTTTGGGAACAAAACACAGAAGACGCCCAGAGCGGTCGCCACGCCTTTGCCACCTTTAAAACGAAGCCAGATGGGGAAAACGTGGCCAAGCACCGCGAAAAGTGCTGCCACAGCCATCAAGCGCAACTCCGGAGCGCAAGGAAAAGCAATGAAGTCGCCGCAGATATTGTATTTAGATTTGCCAAGCCTGAATGCCAGCCACACTGCCAGCGCTCCTTTCAGAGCGTCAAGTACCAGCGTGGCGATACCCAGGCTTTTGGCCCCGGAACGCGCCACGTTGGTCGCGCCGATGTTGCCGCTACCGGTTTGGCGAATGTCTTCGCCGCGAACAATCCGTACCAGCAGGTACCCGAAGGGAATGGATCCCAGCAGGTAGGCAATGGCGGCGACGATGAGGTAAAGAGTAATCACTGCTCCAGGGCAAACCGTTGCAGCTTCGTATATTTCGAGCCGCCTCTCTGCGGCTGGCTCTGATACAGAAAGAATTCGCGCGCAGTCATTGTACCGAACTGCGGAGGAGTATCCGCGAGCAAGGGTTGTAACTCGCGTAACGGATGCGTACTGGTTCGGGCCAGGGTGAGATGGGGATGATACGGCTTGGTTTCACGCTCTATGCCCACCTTCTCCAAGGCCTCATCGATCGTTGACGCGAGCCGCGGCAGATCCGTGCCTCCATCCACTCCGGCCCAGAAGACTCGCCCAGCTTTTGGGTTAGGAAAGAAACCTACGCCTCCAAATCGAATGGTAAAGGGGGCGGATTTAACGGAGGCAAGTGCGGTCTTGATTTCCTCCACGCGCGCCTCATTGGCTTGGCCCACGAATTTCAACGTCACGTGCAGGCCTTCCACACGGGGCCAGCGGGCTTCCGGCGCTATGTGGCGCACACGGTCCATATATTCTGCCAGGCGAGTGCGTACTTGCGCGGGAATATCGAGTGCAATGAAGATGCGCATGTTTACATCAGCTTGCGGCGAACCATGTCCAGGGCTTGTTGCGTGGCCCAATAGCGAATGCGGTCACGGTCGCCGGGAAACGTGCGCTCCACTACCTCGGTATGGCTGCCATCCGCAAGGGCGTGGAAGACAAGCCCGACCGGTTTTTCGTCCGACCCGCCTGCTGGGCCGGCCACGCCAGTAATGCCGACGCCGAACGTAGCTTTGCATTGATTGCGAATGCCTTCGGCCAGAGCGGCAGCAACCTGGCTGCTGACCGCGCCGTGTTCGGCGATCAACAGCGGCGGTACGCTGGCCAGCGCGGTTTTCACAGAGTTGTCATAGACTACGGCCCCTCCCAGGAAGTACCGTGAGCTTCCGGGGACGGAGGTGATTCTTTCCGCCAGCATGCCCCCGGTGCAGGACTCGGCTACCGCCAGCGTCTTTTCACGCATGCCCAGGTAATAGCCTACGATCTGCTCCATACTTTCGCCTTTCGTAGAGAAGATGGCATCTTCGAACTCGTCTTCGAGCAACGAAGCCAATGCATCGATGCGCTTCTGCGCTTCTTCAAAAGAATTTGCCTGGGCTCGCAAGTGGAGCTGCACTTCACCCGGCGATCCGGCGAGGATTGTGGTTTCGACGCCATGAGCCGCTTTGTAGATGGGGGCTGCGCGTTTATCCACCATGGACTCGCCGATCATGCCAATCTTCAATTCGCGCACCGCGATATGCTGTGCCGGGACCAGCCGTTTCAGCCGTTCAAAGACGTGCTCTTCAAACATTCCCCGCAGCTCGTGTGGCGGACCGGGCAAAAGGATGATGATCGCATGGCCATACTGGTCGTCAATATGCAGAAACTGGCCCGGCGCGGAACCTCGTTTGTTGTCTAGCGCGTCGGCTCCGTCAATCACATCGCCCTGCTTTTCGTTGTTCTCCGCCATTTTCCAACCGCGGGCGGCAAAACGCGCTCGCAGATCTTCCACAATGCGGGCATGGCGTTTGAGCGGGCGTCCCAGGGTTTCCGCTACGCACTCACGCGTGAGGTCGTCTTCTGTGGGTCCCAGGCCGCCCATGAAAATCACGACATCGGCGCGCGAGAGCGCAATGCGCGCCGTACTTACCAGGTCAGAACGGCGATCGCCCACGATGGTCTTGAAGCTGACCTCCACGCCAAGCCGGTTGAGCTGCGCGGTCAGGAAGAGAGAGTTCGTGTCCTGGCGGAAGGGGGTCAGAAGTTCCGAGCCGATGGCGATGATCTCAGCGTTCACGTAAGCAGTTTAAATGAGCGGAAGGCCCTGTATGTCCCAGGTGAGATGAAAAACGGAGTTGGTGGTGACCAGGACCGCCCCGCCTGTGCGGGTGAATGCCAGCCCGATCAGACCGTGCCCGGCGATTACCAGATGGGCCTGCTTTTCAGGCGTGATCTGCACGATGCCGCGCTTCCCGCCTATCGATGCCGCCACGTAGAGGTTCCCATGAGAATCGAAGGCCAGGCCCTGCGGGCGCCCCAGTCCGCGATAAAAGACCGAGACGGTCCCGTGAGGATCGACCGTGTTGACGGCGTCAAAGCTCGAGTTTGTTGGGCCGGTAACGTAGAGAGTGCCGTCTGGAGAAAAGGCCAGATGGTAGGCAGCGATGCTTGGCTCCAATGTGGCAAATACGAAAATCTGGCGGTCTGGAGCGATGCGCCAGATCGTACCGCTGCGGTCGCCCACATATAGATTTCCGCTCTTATCAAAGGCAATGCCAGTTGCCACGCCCATGCCTTCGGCATAGGTGCTGAGGGTGCCGTTGGGCGCGACGCGATAAACTGTGCCGTCATAGCGGGACGAGACATAGAGCTGGCCCTGCGGATCAAGCGCGAGTCCCGTGGCATTCATCAGCTCGGGCAGAAAAGGTTTGACGTTGTAGTCGGCGTCAATCTTATAAATCGCGACCGGCACTTTCTGGCCGCGGCCGCCGGAATACGTAACGTAAATATTGCCGTCGCGGTCAATGGCCGGATTAGCGACAGGATGAAGGCTCTCCGCGATAGGCTGAGCAATCTTGAGTTCCCGGCCGTTACTCACGTGCCCGTTGCTTTGGACGATGACCTGGCCTGATTGCGCCCCAAACGGCACCCGGGCAATCAGAAAATCCTCTGAGCTCACAACAATGGCGCCGGGCATGCCGCTGAAACTTATTTCAGGCCGCGCCAGTTGCGGAGGCTTCAGCGCGCGTCCCAGAATCCTGACCTCGCCACCGGGAAGCGACGCGGGCGGATCGATGGCCTCTATGTAGGGATTGCCATCGACATTCTTTTTGCCCAGCAAGCTTTCCGTAATACCCATGGAGTACGGCCTAATGCGCTATAAAGTGAATCCAGACTTGCAGCAAGGCAAGCGCGTAAAGCCCTGCTCCGACGTCATCCATCATGATCCCGGTTCCTCCCGGCAGCTCTTCCAGGCGGCGCAGAGGGAACGGCTTCACTATGTCAAAGCTACGAAAGAGTATAAAACCCGCCAGCAGGTATTTCCAATGCAGCGGAACCGCGATTAACGCAATCATTTGACCCGCAACTTCATCGATCACCACGAATCCGGGGTCTTCGATCCTGCTTTCACGCGCCACTACGGTAGATGGCGGAATGCCGATCACGGTAACCAAAGCCGAAACGGCAACAGCGGTGGGGACAAGCCATGTCGACGGGAGAAAGTGGCCTGCGGTCCACCAGAGCAATACCGTGAGAGCTGAAGCCCAGGTACCGGAGCCCGGCTGCAAATGGCCAATGCCAAAGAAAGTGGCGATCAGCCAGGAAAGTCGGGATTTGGGAACAGCCGTGGTGGATGTCACTTTATTGCTGAATATTACCGCTCGTTCATTTCGTCACGGGTGAATTTGCGGCCTGACTGAACACGTCCCAAACGCCTCAATAGCAGAATTGCTTTCAAGGTTTTTAGAATATTTTTCATCTACACACTAGCGTACACGAGAACTGAATTACAGGGGGCACACAATCGCCGTCCCTCCTATTGACAGTCGATATAAGAACCGGATACTCTCGTCCCTATCGCCCAGCCCGCATTCAGCCACCCATAACCTACCGCGCCGGATTTCAGGATGCGGTCACTGAACGGCGCGGTGATCACGCCCTGCGTCAGCATCCCGCCGATAAACAATGCCCACGCGGTGCCCAGCAGCAGCAATTGCGGACGCAGCTTGATATAGGCAATGCCCTCTTTCAATTCATGGACGAACTTTGCCACTGCGCTTTCATGCACGATGGTCCCGGACGCGATCGCCACTGTGTGCCGGCCTTTGCGCACGAACAGGTAACAGACAAACGACAGCACGTAGCTGGCAAAGTCGATAAATAGCACGCCGTGCAACCCGATTTTGTTGTACACGAACCCAACGACGGCGCCGGCCACCAGCCATCCGCCCTGCACGCCGGCCAGGAGAAAACTGTTGGAATGCACGAACTGGGAATCCGGCGTGAGCTCCTGGATAAGCGCGGTGATCGTGGGCCAAAACATCCAGAAGCCCGCGGCCACAATCACGGCCATCAAGTAAACTTCCCACAGCGTGGCCACGCCGCGATAAGCCTGGATAGCGACCCACAAAATCACCAGGCCGCGCACGGCGTCCAGCACCATCAGCAGCCGCCGGCGGTCTTCGCGGTCAATCACCACGCCGGTAAATGGCAGCATCATCAGCGCCGGGATGGTTTGCAGCATGAGCAGCGTTCCCAGCGCCATTTCCGAATGGGTTTTTTGCAGCAGAAACCAGGTTACGCCGGCCGAATTCATGCCGCTGCCGACCATGGAGATCAGGTTGGCGGCAAAGATCAGCCGCATTCCGCGATGTTGCAGGATGTTACGCACGTCTACTCACTTTAGCATCCCGGAAAGCCCTCTAAGTGCCTTGCCCTGCCGTCTTTACCCTGCCATAATTTTCGCCAATGCTGGGCCGCCGCTTACGTGCCGTCTCGATCATCGCGATTTCCGCTGCTGGTTTTGCCGCTCTGGCTTCCATGCGCGTGGTGGTGAAGCCATTTTCCGTTTATCACGATGGCGACGATCTTATCTTTACACCGGAACCGGCCGGCACGCACCGCATGGCCATCATCGGCCCGTGGAACCTGGGCCCGCGGCTCGGCGACGACAAGCCTGCGGACAAGCGGCTGAACCTCTATTTTGTGGCGCCCGGACTGCAATACCGCGCACAGGGAAAATCCGAGTACGATCACAACCTGGTCATCAACAAATACACCGTTGACGGCAAGCCGCGCGACTGGGACATTTTCTGGTGCTTTATCCTTGATCCCACGCTGCGGCCCGACCTGCGCAGCGAACGCGAACTGCTGCTGGCCAAGCATCAGACATTTCGTCCGCCAACGCTGTTTGAATTTAAAGATATTCCTTCGCATGCGCTGATGGCGGAACGGCTGAGCATCAAATCCATGGCCGATCTCCATCGCTTCTGCCGCGCCGACGGCTCTCTTCCCCGCCTGCTGATTCTTCCCGCAAGATTGGCGGTGAGGGCGACGGCGGAAGTGCCTGGCGCAATGCCGCGACCGACGCCCAGATAGTTCTATCCTCTGTCACCCTGAGCACCCGACCCGCGTGCTGCGGGATAAGGCGGGAATGAACAAACGCCGAGATCTGGTTATGATGGAGGCGCCGAGGGATCGGGAAAGAGGCCGCCTTCGCATTGGTGCTGGAAAGCCCGTTCCTTGAGCATGGTCCCAAGTTGCGTGATCAAGGCATTGGTGACGTCGTCGGCTGCAAAGGCGACGATCCCGTTTGGGAGATTATTTTTCTTCACGACTTGGCCCGTTCCCCGGTAAAGCGAGGACAAGATGAGACGCAAGCGCGCAGGCAAAGGTGGAGCGGCTCCCAGTTTGCAATGCATCGAGGTGGATGCAGCCGGCATCGATGTAGGAGCCACGGAAATCTACGTTGCGGTTCCACCGGATCGGGATCCTAACCCGGTTCGATGCTTCACAACTTTTACCGAAGACCTGCAGGAGCTGGCGGCATGGTTGCTCACCTGCCGCATTCGCACCGTGGCCATGGAATCAACGGGAGTCTACTGGATTCCTGTATTTCAGGTTTTAGAGGCACGGGGCCTGCAAGTGTGTCTGGTCAACTCGCAACACGTCAAACATGTACCCGGACGCAAAAGCGATGTGGCGGACTGCCAGTGGTTGCAGTATCTGCACTCGGTAGGCTTGCTGCGAGGGTCGTATCGGCCGGAAGATGCCATCTGCCGGGTGCGTTCGCTGCTGCGTCACCGTAACGGCTTGGTGGAAATGGCGGCCGAGCACGTGCAGCATATGCAGAAAGCACTCAGCCAGATGAATCTACAACTCCATCACGTGCTCAGTGATCTGACCGGACGAAGCGGAATGGCTATTCTGGACGCCATTCTGGCCGGAGAACGCAATCCCCAGGTGCTGGCCCAGTTGCGCGACGGTCGGGTCAAAGCCAGCCCGGAGGCAATCGTAAAGTCGCTGGTAGGAGACTACCGGCGGGAACATTTATTTACCCTGCGTCAGTCTCTGGAAGCCTACCGTCATTATCAAGCCCTCATGGCGGCTTGTGATCTGGAGATCGAAGAGTACCTGAAGGAATTCGACAGCAAAATCGATGTCGATCGGCATCCTTTGCCCCGGGAGAGGTATCCTCACCCCCGACGCAAGAACGAGTTTCATTTTGATATGCGCACGCAGTTGTACCGCATCTTGGGGGTGGATCTGACGGCGATTCCCGGATTCAATGCTATTACCGCGAATACGGTGTTGGCGGAAGTAGGACGGGACCTGTCGCGCTTTCGCAATGCTGCGGCCTTTGTGTCCTGGTTGGGTTTGTGTCCGCAAAACAACAAGAGCGGTGGAAAAGTCCTAGCGACAAAAACCCGCCGAACCAAGAATCGGTTGAATCGTGCTCTTCGCGTTGCAGCCCACACTCTGCACCGCAGTCAGACCTATCTGGGCGCTTACTATCGCAGGATGCGTGCTCGGCTGGGGGCTCCCAAGGCCATCACCGCTGCCGCGCATAAACTGGCTCGGATTGTGTTCCATCTGCTGACCACCAACCAGTCCTTTGACGAAAGTATCTTTGCTGCAGACGAAAAGCGTCGTCGCACACGTATAGAAAACAGACTGCGTCGTCAGGCGAGCGAATATGGCTTTCAGCTGGTAGCGCTTCCCTCATAGACTTCGTTTGTTCATTGGGAGCCCTTCAGGCATGAGGGAAACCAACCGTCTGCAGAACGCCGACGGGCCGCGTCCGCAATCGGCAACCAACCCTCAAACTGGCGGACAGGTAGCGGTGAAGCAGTAGGATTTTTCACCAGCCTGGATTCTCAGCATTTCGTGCTAGACTGCGCGCTGTGAGCGCATCCGCGACGCAATTTTCATCCACCAGTACGCCGTTACTGGACCGGCTGTCTCCTTTCCCTGCCAAAGTGACGTGGCTAACGTATGTTTATGAAATCTTTTTGGGACTTCTCCAGGGCTCCCTTATGGTTTGCCTTGTATCAGGGTTCCTCATTTGTCTTGTAGCAGCCCTCCCAGGCAGTCCCTCTCTGGTTTTGGATTCGATTGCCAAATGGCTATATCTCAACCTGCAAGCCATCTACTTGGATGACTGGGCGGGAGCAAGGGGCCTCATTACAATATTTCTTATTCTTGCCGCAATGATCCTAACGGTGGTTCTTCATGAACTGGGCCATGTATTCGCAGGGATAATAGCTGGATTCCGCTTGAATACGGTGCATTTGGGCAAAATCAAGATAGATTCCTCCCTGCGGTTCTCCCGTCACCGTTCCGAAACTCTCGCCTTGGGATTGACGTGCTTCTTTCCAAAGGAAATGAGGCATCACGCCGGGAAATACATCGCCATGATTGCCTCCGGGCCGCTGGCAAACCTTATCTCTGGCTTTCTTGTACTTCTGTTGCCATATCAAAAATCCCTTGTTTCAGGCGCTTTTGTAGCTGCTTCGTTTTACTTCGGTTTAGTAAATCTGCTTCCGTTTCGCACTAAGAAGATAATGTCTGACGGATTGCAGATATTAAGAGTTTTATTGAAACGGGCCAGCCATGAGAGAGCGCTCGCATTATTGCAATTGCGGGAGGAATTGAAGTCAGGTATTGAAACTGAGGCGCTGTCCACTGATCTCGTTGCGGATCTTACGGCCGTTCGCGACAATTCCCTTATGACAGTAGTGGCTTACAGCATCGCGTATGCTCGAGCATACCATCAGAAAGACTATCCTGCCGCCGCGTACTGTCTTGAAACATGCCTGTTATTTTCTGGAAAATCCGGCCCGCAAATCCGCAACGCGCTGATTGCGGATGCCGCCATCTTGCAGGCACGGCGAAAGAAGATGAATCTGGCGGAGCAATGGCTTGCGGAACTGCCGGACCATCCCAGTCTGAAATCCTATCGTCTGCGCGCCGAAGGGGCCATAGCAGAGGAGCAAGGAAACTTTACCCAGGCGATCGCGAAAGTAGAAGCCTGCCTGCGGGAAGCAGAAACAATGAAGGATGAACCCGGGCGGAAACGGCTTATCTCCAGGCTGGCGGGGTGGAAGGGTGAACTGGAGCAGAGTTTATTGAAAGCCCCTGGTCTATGAATCGCACACTTCTTTCTCTTTCTTCAATTGGTATAATTTCGCCGTTCCTGACGCCCTTCCACCACGCAAAAGGCGGATTTATGAAAAAATCACTGGTTATCCTTTTTCTCCTTATGAGTACATTTCTGAACGCAGAAGATAAAACCGCCAATGCCGCAACTAATCCGCCTCCGGTAGCCAAGACCGTTCACACCGAGAACCATATCAATGGCGGCAAGCTGGTGGACGATTACCACTGGCTGCGCGACAAATCGAAACCAGAGGTCGCGCAATATCTGCAGGCGGAGAACGCCTATGCCGACGGCGTGATGAAACCCACAGCCGCGCTCCAGCAAAAGCTCTATGACGAGATGGTGAGCCACATCAAAGAGACCGACGTGAACGTCCCTTATAAGGACGGCGGCTACTTTTATTATTCGCGCTGGGAAAAAGGCCAGCAATACCAGATATTCGCCCGCAAGAAAGGAAACCTGGACGCGGCGGAAGAAACTACGCTGGACCAGAATGAATTGGCAAAGGGCCAGCCCTTCATGTCGCTGGGCGTGTACGAAATGAGCGACGACGGCAACCTGTTGGCTTACTCCACGGACAATACCGGCTTCCGCCAATATAAGTTGCGGGTGCGCGACCTGCGGACGGGCAAAGACTCAGATGTTATCGCCGATAAAGTGGGCTCGGTGGCCTGGGCCAATGACAACAAGACGCTGTTTTATACCGTGGAGGAAGAGAAGACCAAGCGCCAATACCGGCTGTATCGTCATGAACTCGGCGCTGCGCCGGGAAAAGACGACCTGGTTTATGAAGAGAAGGACGAGCGCTTTAACGTAAGTGCGGGCAAGTCACGCAGCGACAAATATATTTTTCTTCAGATCGGCAGCCACACTACCTCTGAGGCCCGGTTCCTGGACGCGTCTGACCCCAAAGGCGAGTGGAAGCTGGTGGTTCCGCGCCAGCAGGACGTGGAATATTACCCGGACCATCATGGCGGTCAGTTTTTGATTCGCACGAATGACAAAGGCCGCACTTTCCGCCTGGTGACCGCTCCGGTCAGCGCGCCGGGAAAAGACAACTGGAAAGAAATCGTACCGACGCGTCCTGATGTGATGTTGAATGACATCGAGGTCTTTGAAGATTTTTACACGCTGGTGGAGCGCGAAAACGGGCTGCCCCAGCTTACGATCGTAAAGTTCGGCAGCGGCGAGAAGCAGCGCATTACTTATCCCGAGCCGGTGTACACGTCGTTTGTTCAGACCAACCGCGAGTACAAAACAGACAAGCTGCGTTACGCCTACCAGTCTCTGGTCACGCCGCCGTCAGTATTCGATTACGACGTGGAAAAGCACAGCTCCACGCTGCTGAAGCAGACTGAAGTCCCCGGCGGTTACGACGCTTCGAAATACCAGTCTGAGCGCGTGTGGGCCACGGCCAAAGACGGCGTGAAGGTGCCGATATCGCTTGTCTATCGCAAAGACCTCAAGAAAGCTGATGGTTCCAATCCGCTTTATGTTTACGCTTATGGATCGTACGGAGCCATTCTTCCCGTCAGCTTTGGTTCGACGCGCCTTTCACTGCTGGACCGTGGCGTGGTAATGGCCTATGCACATATCCGCGGCGGCGGCGATATGGGCAAACCCTGGCACGATGCAGGCAGGATGATGAATAAGATGAACACCTTCACCGATTTCATCGCTTGTACCGAATATCTGGTCGCCAACAAATATGGATCGCGCGACAAGGTCGCGATCGAGGGTGGATCGGCGGGCGGTCTCCTGATGGGCGCGGTCACGAACCTGCGTCCGGATCTGTTCAAGGTGGTGGTTTCTCACGTGCCGTTTGTCGACGTGATGAACACCATGCTGGACGCTTCTCTGCCGCTGACTGTCCCGGAATATGAAGAGTGGGGCAATCCTAATGAGAAGCCTGCCTACGATTACATGCTGAAGTATTCGCCCTATGACAACCTGAAAAGAGGCGCGTATCCGGCGCTGCTGGTGAAGACCTCATTCAATGACAGTCAGGTGATGTATTGGGAGCCGGCCAAATACGTGGCCAAGCTGCGCACGCTCAAGACGGACAAACACGTCCTGCTGCTGAAGACAAACATGGCTGCTGGCCATGGCGGCTCGTCTGGGCGATACGACCACTTGAAGGAAGTTGCCTTCGATTATGCGTTTATGCTGACGCAACTGGGCATAAGCGCACAGTAGCCAGCATTCAACACTTAGCCACGGAATTAGCCGCGAATCACGCGAAAAAGCGCGAATGAAAAGATCGATTCGCGTATTTCTTGTTCATTGCGGCTAGGTTTTGCTATCTTCCGTTGAATGCCGAATGCTAGTTGCTCTTCTTCATGCGGCCGGTTTGCGGCCCTTCCTCAGTTCTTCCTCGGTCCGTTCGCGCGTCTGGGTTCCAGCTTCGCGATTCAGCGGATCGGCGCCCGGGTCTTCACCTTCCGATTGGCCGGTCTCAGGGTTTGCGATATACAGCAGGTCAGAAAGATCGCTGGCGTGCTCTTCTTCTTTGCGCAGCAGGGCTTCCACCAGGGTACGGGTGGTGGGATCGTTGGTCCCAAAGTAGCGGACCATTTCCTGGTAAACCTCAATCACCATGCGTTCCGCGATAAGGTCTTCGCGGATCATCTCGGCCAGCGTTTCGCCTTCGATGTATTGTGAAACCGAGCGCTCCAGCAGGCCCTTCGGATTAAAGTTGGGCTTGCCGCCCAGTTGCTGGATCCGTTCCGCCAGGGAATCGGCGTGCTCGCGCTCGTCGTCGGCATGCTCCTTGAATTCATTCGCCACGCTCTTGGCATGTACGCCGGTGGCCATGAAGTAGTGGTGCATGTAGCGCAGAACGCAGACGATTTCCGTTGCCAGAGCTTCGTTCAGAATTTCAATGGTTTTGTTGACGTCGCCTTTGTAGTTTTCTGTTACTGCTCCATCTTCCATCTTGCGGATGGCGCGCTGGCGGATTTCCTGGATATCTCTAACAAAATGTGGCATAAGGTCCTCATCGGGGCGGACTTTAAATGTGAAGTAACAGAGATAAGATTGCCTTCCGGGAAGAAGGGATGTCTCTTGTAAATGTTTGGGGGCTGACAGCCGGACGTCGGAATGCGCCAAGGTTGACGAATGTCAAGGCGAGGCTTCGACGTTTCTTGCGGTTATATGTGCGATATCGAACACAGTAGCAAACTTTGTAATGCCATGGAGTATGGCCTGTTTACCTGCTATTATTTCTCCGTCCTCGACTCTGATAGACACGCTGCTGCTCACTGCCTATTTCTGCTGAGAACGCCAATCCTTACAATAGTTAAAGGACCTCCATGAAGAAGATTTTTGTCGGTAATTTTTCGTTCAGCCTTTCTGAAGACGAGCTACGCTCGCTTTTTGCTCCCTTCGGAACCGTTGATAGCGCGACCGTGGTTACAGACCGGGCAACAGGTCGTTCACGCGGCTTTGGGTTTGTGGAAATGCCGAATAACGAAGAGGCGGACAAGGCCATTGCCGGCCTGAATGGAAAAGATTCCGGCGGCAGGGCGCTCACAGTGAATGAAGCGCGGCCGAAAACGGACCGCGGCGGATCGCGTGGAGGCGGCGGTGGACGCGACGACTATTCCGGCCATGCGCGCCAGCCTCGCGAACCCCGCTGGTAAAACTGGCGACCCCATAAGCGCAGCCTGCTTGACGTGCAAGAGCAAGCTGCGCGCTCTACCTTGCAAGCAAAATCATCGCTTCCAGCATGATCAGGGCCATCACTCGCCCGCGCGCGGCATCCCGCGCCGCCCGATGCCGTTAGCTCTCACCGTGACGCCTGCTGACCAAAACATCATTTCAGTCACAAATAAAAAAGGCCGCATCCCAGGTTCGGAATGCGGCCAGTTGGAGCGTACTAAGCTGTTGTTTCTGTTAGCGGATGCGGCGGGCGATCATCTGCCACGACCTTCCGTTCCAGAAGAGAGGGCCGCGTACCTGGACCGTCGCGCCGTTGGCCACGGTCACGCGAATGTCGGTTGATGAGGCTTTGGTTACGTGGACCACGGTCTGGCCGGAAATCGTTCTCAGGGCCGAGTCGGTGGCCAGGTTGATGTCGAAAAGCGCTGGCTGCGGCGTTGGCTACCACGCCGGAGACATCCTGCTGTTGCAGGTTGATCTTGTCCGGAGTGATAGCGCCGTTGGCCGGAGGCACCGGCGCGTCGGTATCCACTTCAATGCGCTGGCCCTGGTGGATGGTCGTCGCGTCAAAGGGGAAGGTGGCGCTGGGAAGACCGCTGCCAAAGCCGTTGCCGGCTTTTACACGGAACTTACTGGGGCTGAGCCCGGCGATATTTACGGAGAAACTGGCTCCGACTTTAGTGTCATTCATGCCGTTGCCGATGCTGTCCTGCGCCGTCCCGGTCAGCGTGGTTCCGCTGATGGCGGTGATCAGGCCTTCAACTTCTGCTCCAGTATTGCTTTCCAGCTCTTCAACCTCTTTGGCGAACAAGCTGCCATCGGGGGCGGGGTTCCGTCTGTGAATCGAGCCCGCTTACTTTATATAGTGGCGGCGATACTCACAAAAAATATATCGTCTGCCGCCAGAGATGGAACCGGGCTGAGATTCAGGGCGTTGGAGTAGCTTCTTGTATCTCCATGGACTGGATGAGGCCGTTTTCGATGCGGTACACGTGCAGGACCATTCGCTCGGTAAGCAAGCCGCCCGCCAGGTCACGGATGACCTGATGCACCTCAACCACAATTGCGCCTGTTGGGTCGGTGTGGAAGCCCCGAGGCTCGACTCGCGGATTGATCTGGCTCCACTGCCGAAGCCAGTATTGGCGAACGGCTTCACGACCGTGGACCCTGCCGCCTTCCATGCCGTTGGGCCAATCGACGTCAGGATGCATGGTCGCCAGTACAGAATCAATGTCACGGCGATTGAACGAGTCGTATGTGCGAATGAGCAATTCGCGATCGGTCATTTGGAGCGCCTATCCTTTGAATGAGCCCACTATAAGACACCTGGGCATAACCGCGCTACCGGGAGAAAGCGGAAAACCCGAAATTGACGAGGCAGGCAACAGTGCGGCATAATATAGATTCGAACGAACGTTCGGTAAGTTCTCTGATGGCCCTGCAAAACGTTGAAATCCGGTTGCCCGGCGAGCCCTTGAACGGCCGCAAGGGCAGGCCCCTCCTGCAGGGCGAGGATGAAGCGATCGATTCGCCGTTTGACCGCCGGCTATCGAAATTGCTGTATCACGCGGCGCACATTTTCTGTGAAAAAGGCTATGAAGGCGCCTCCATGCGTGATCTTTCGCGCGCCGCCGGAATGTCTCTGGCTGGCCTGTACCATTATTTTGACTCCAAGGAAGACCTGCTTTACCTGATCCAGAAACATACCTTCCGCACAATTATCGAGCGATTGCAGGAACGGCTAAAAGAATCCAAGGACGCGGAAGAGCGCGTTCGCATCTTTATTGAAAATCATCTGGAATACTTTTTGGCGAACAAAGAGGCCATGAAGGTACTGACGCATGAAGACGAAACGCTGAAGAATGGCCGCGGAGCTGAGATTCGGGCGATCAAACGCGAGTACTACAAAATCTGCCTCGATCTGCTCGAAGAACTGCGTCGGGAAAAAGGACTACAATTTTCCGGACGGCTGGCCGTGCTGGGACTCTTTGGCATGATCAACTGGATTTATACCTGGCACAATCCGCGCGTGGACCTGGATGCCGGAGCCATGGCCGAGGAAATGAGTAACCTGTTTTTGCGCGGCGTGCTCAACCCCGGCAAAACCAAACGCAAAATCGCAAAGACAAACGCCTGAGGGCGTCCTAAAAAAGATCAAGATCCGAAATGCATAAGGAGCTTTTGAACCATGGCGACAACCACAGCAACGGAAACCAAGACCCTGGTGAACTATCGCGTTGAAGACGGAATTGCGGTGATCGAACTGAGCGATCCGCCGGCCAATACTTATACCTACGAAATGAACCGGCAACTCGACGAGTGCATCCTGAAAGCACGCATGGACAACGATGTGTACGTGCTGCTGCTGACCGGAGCGGGCGACAAATTCTTTTCCGCCGGCGCAAATATCAAGATGCTTTCCTCGGTCGATCCGACATTCAAGTATTACTTCTGCCTGCATGCCAATGAAATGCTGCTGCGCCTGGAGCACACGCCCAAGCTGGTGATCGCCGCGATCAACGGCCACTGCGTGGGCGGCGGACTGGAAATTGCCATGGCGGCCGATATCCGCATTGCGCGCAAAGACGCGGGCAAGATTGGATTGCCCGAAATCAATCTCGGCGTCTTGCCCGGCACCGGCGGCACGCAGCGCCTGAGCCGCATGGTGGGCAAGAGCAAAGCCATTGAGCTAATGGTAACCGGCAACACCTTCACCTTTGAAGAAGCGAAGGAGATGGGCATCGTGAACGATATTTACGAGCGCGACAACTTCATGGAGAACGTGATGGAGTATGCGCGCCAGTTCACTCCGCCAAACAAAGCCGCCAAGGCCGTGGGCAACATCAAGCGGTCCGTGCAGAGCGGCTGGGAAATTCCGATGGAGTCCGCGCTGGCCATCGAACGCGAACTGCAACAGCGCCTGTTCGCCAGCGAAGATGCCAAAGAAGGTCTGGCTGCGTACGTGGACAAGCGTCCGGCGACGTTTAAAGCTAAGTAGTCTTCACATCCCGAGCGTAGCGAGGGAGCCCTACTGTAGGGAAACTGCATCGGAACTGTTACTTGAGCGGAAGGGATATTCCACAGTAGAGAGGCGTAGCATGCTACGTCTCTCCATCAGCCGATTGTTCGAAATATCGCAGGCGAGGGCGCCTGCGGTCCACAAGGTGGTAAGAGTCAATCGATCACAGGCAAGAGTGCCTGTGCCACAAACTTCAGCTAAGAGCTGGCAGCTAGAGGCTAAGACATGATCGCAGCAACCAAAGCAAAAGTTTCTCCCGGCAAACTGCTGATTAACGGGCAGTGGTCGGATGGCTCAGGAAAATCGTTCGATACCTTCAATCCCGCAACGGGTGAGGTGCTGACGCAGGTGGCCGAAGGCGGCGCCAATGGCGTTGACCAGGCAGTGGCGGCCGCGCGCAAGGCGTTTGACGACGTGAACAGCCCGTGGCGCAAGATGTCCGCCAGCGAGCGCGGCAAGGTGCTGTGGCGCATTGCCGACTTGATCGAGAAGAACATTGAAGAGCTGGCCGAGTTGGAGACCTTGAATAACGGCAAACCGATCTTTGAGTCGCGCTATGTTGACATGCCGATGGTGGCCGACGTTTTCCGCTATTACGCAGGATGGGCCACGAAGATTCACGGCGAGACCGTTAACACCTTCAGCAATGCTTTCACGTACACGTTGCGCGATCCCGTGGGCGTGGTGGGCGCGATTGTGGCATGGAATTTCCCGCTCTTGCTGGCGAGCTGGAAGCTGGGACCGGCTCTGGCCTGCGGCAACACCGTGATTTTGAAACCCGCGGAACAAACTCCGCTGACGGCTCTCCGTTTTGGCGAACTGGCGCTTGAAGCCGGACTGCCGGCGGGTGTCCTCAACATTATTACCGGCGGGCCGGAGACTGGCGCGGCGCTGGTGAAGCATCCGGGAGTGGACAAGATCGCGTTTACGGGCTCGACCTCAGTGGGCAAAGAGATCATGCGCAGCTCGGCAGACACGCTCAAGCGCGTGACGCTGGAACTGGGCGGCAAGTCGCCGAACATCGTATTTGCCGATTCGCAGATGGATTCCGCCGTGAAAGGCGCGCTTAACGGAATCTTCTATGGCAAAGGCGAAGTTTGTTGCGCCGGTTCTCGCCTGTTCATTGAGAAAAAGGCCGAAGATGAATTCGTGACCAAGCTGGTGGAATCGTCGAAGAAGATCAGGCTGGGCGACCCGCTTGATCCCAAGACGCGCTTGGGCGCGGTCGTGAGCGAAAAGCAGATGCAGACCGTGCTGGGGTACATCGAGACAGGGAAGAACGAAGGCGCAAAGCTGCTGGCAGGCGGTAAGCGGGCGCAAGTCAATGGCGACCATGGCTATTTCATCGAACCAACGATTTTCGGCAGCGTGAACAATGAAATGAAGATCGCGCAGGAAGAAATTTTTGGGCCGGTGCTGGCCACGCTCACGTTTGACGATATTGAGCAGGTAGCCGAACTGGCGAACAAGAATGTTTACGGTCTGGCTGCCGCCGTCTGGACCAACGACATCAAGAAAGCGCATCAGCTTTCTCGCCGGTTGAAAGCGGGAACCGTCTGGATCAATACATACGGTGTGATGGATGCGTCGATGCCCTTTGGCGGCTACAAGCAGTCAGGCTTTGGGCGCGAGCTGGGCATGCACGCGATTGAACATTACACGGAATTGAAATCGGTTTGGATGAACCTTTAGTTTTGATATCCCGAGCGGAGCGAGGGATTGCTACCAGATGGAACAAGCGGATGAATTGAGATTCGAGTGTATTCGTAAGAATCGTAAATGCACCAAGATGATAGCGATCCCTCACGCTTCGCGTTCGGGATTTCAGAATCGGGAGCTTTTATATGCCGGGAAAATTGATGAAGATCGGATCGTTTAGTGACTGGGAAGGTTTGTTCAAGGAGTGGCGCGCGGAAATCGGCGTCAATCACAACGACATCCGCAATTTTAAGTTCGATACGCTGTACGGCGCGATTGAGACGGAAGAAATCACGTTCGGCTACTACAAGGGCCGCAACAAGTGGGAGAACGTGCGCCAGATTCCCACGCAGAACATGCGCGACGCGCTGATGAACCTGATTGTCTACCAGGGCGACACGGAGTTTGCCAGCGTGGAGCAGCAACGCTGGCTGTTTGAGACGGCACCCACCGACTACGACCGCTCGTCGCTTACGCGCGTGATGATCGAGGAGATGCGCCACGGGTGGCAGATGTGCGCGCTGCTGATTGACCATTTTGGCACCACCGGTAAAGTTGAAGCGCAGAAGATGCTGGAGCGCAAAGCCTATGAGAACAAGCGTCTGCTGGGATCGTTCAACGAAGAGTGCGACAACTGGCTGGATTTTTTTGCCTTCACGGATTTTGTCGACCGTGACGGCAAATTCCAGCTGCAGATGCTGAAATATTCGGCCTTCGCTCCGCTGGGCCGCTCGATGAGTTACATGCTCCGCGAAGAAGCCTTCCACATGGGAACTGGCAACACCGGGCTGGCGCGCATCGCGGAAGCCGGCGTGGTCCCCGGCTGGCTGATGCAGAAGTATCTCAACAAATGGATTTCCAGCGCCTATGACCTGTTCGGCACGGACCATTCTTCTTCCGCACACTGGGCCTATACGTGGGGATTAAAGGGCCGTTACGACGAGCTGAAAAACGAAACCGCACCCGACCTGGACAATCTGAACGACTACAACCGGCATCTCTACCGGGACGAATGCGTGCAGCTTGTCAGGCGCATCAGCGCCGGGCAGCGTCCGGGCAGCACCGAGCTGTATTGCCCCAACATACAGTTCAACCGCATGATTGGCCGCTGGAAGGGCCAGATGTTCCACCCGCAGACGGGCGAGCCGATGGATGAAAAAGAATACAAGCAGCAGCTTGAGACGTGGCTTCCTACGCCGGCAGACAAGAAACTGCTGATGGACATTATCGGATCGGAAAAGAAATGGATTGCGCCCAAGACCGGCGCGAAAGATCCGCTGCTAACGATCGGCGAGGTACGGAAGAGCGCGCTGAACGCGGTGCAGTGAAACACATCCCGAGCGTAGCGAGGGATCCCTATGAGTTTTATGAATCTTAGGGGTCCCTTAAATTTTGCAGGGCCATTGTTATTATGATTACTTTTTTACAACCATTTTCGTCGTAATAGGGCTCCCTCACCCGCTTCGCGGGATTCGGGATTTCAGAAACCAAATGCACTACACCCTCAACGAACTCATGGTCGTAGCGGCGGCGCGCGAAATTAAAGACGGCGAGGTCGTCTTTGTCGGGATGCGTCTGCCGCTGATTGCGTTCGTTGTCGCGAAGAAGACACATGCGCCCAATGCCATCGGATTGTTTGAGAATGGCATAATCCGCTCCAAGCCGTCGCCCGAACTGATCTACACCATGGCCGATCCACCCAACATCAAAGGCGCCACGCAGTGCCTGGGCATGCTGGAGGTGATGAGCCTGCTGCAATCGGGGCGGGTGCACCTGGGCTTTCTGGGCGCGGCTGAAGTGGACAAGTATGGCAATCTGAATTCCACGCAGGTGCAGAATAAGAATGCCCAGGGCAAGAATGGCATGGTGCGGCTGCCGGGGTCGGGCGGCGCGTGCGATATCGCGTCGATGGCGCAGCGGTTTGTTTCTCTGCTGGAGCACGGCAAACACCGCCTGCCGGAAAAGGTAAGCTACATTACCAGCCCTGGAAACGGTGAGGGCGTGGGATGGCGCAAGCGTGTGGGGCTGCCGCGCGGCGGGCCTTCGGCTGTGATTACCACGAAGTGCGTGCTGCGCTTTGGCGAAGACGCTGAGGCGTTTCTTTCCACGTATCATCCGGACGTGAGCGTGGACGATGTGCTGGCGAACACCGGATGGAAATTGAAGGTCGCTGAGGATGCGCGGCCAACGCCGGAGCCGAACGCGGCGGAGTTGAAGGCCATCCGCGAGTACGATACGAAGGGGTTCTGGACGAGCTAGCTTTCTCTTCGTCCCGAGCGAAGCGAGGAGGTCTTTAGCGCTTGGCATATTTGTTTCGGCATCCCTGAAGTGTAGCGGAGCCGATCCCTCGGGCCTGTACTTACGCGATCCAAAGATTGATTTAGACTAGGCGGCCCTCGGGATGGCAGTCTTCTCCTCATTTACTTTATTGTTCTACCGTGCATAGACTAAAGATGTTTACAGTCTAAAAGAGCAAGTGCGCGAGTAATGATTCCTGAACAATGGAGAAGCAGAGCAGATCATGGCCGTACCGGCTAACCCACCTACATCAATGAAACGCGTTACCATCGAAGCGCACGGGGCACTGGCGCGCGTTACGCTGACGCATGCGCCGCTCAATGTGATCGATTTCCAGATGATGGACGAGCTGCTGGCGGCGTTGCAGCAACTGGAGCAGCGCAAAGAAATTTCTGTTGTTATCATCAGCGGTGGCGAGCGCGGCTTTTCTGCCGGAGTCGATGTGGCGGTGCATACGCCAGACAAGATTCAGACCATGCTGCAGAAATTTCATGGAGTGATTCTTGCGCTGACTAAGTTTCCTAAGATTACGATTGCTGAAGTTCACGGCGTCTGCCTGGGCGGCGGCGCGGAGCTGGCCATGGTCAGTGACATGTGCTTCACCACGCCGGACTCCAAGTGGGGATTTCCTGAGATCACGCTGGGATGCTATCCCCCGGTGGCGTGTACGGCGCTGGCCGCTCTGGTAGGGCAAAAGCTCGCGGCTGACTTGGTCTTTACCGGACGAACGTTCAGCGGCAAAGAAGCCGCTGAGTGGGGCCTTGCGAATGAAGCGCATCCGGAAGGCGCGTTGCAGCAGGCGATTCAGCGCACGGTCGATCACCTTTTAAAGCTGAGTCCTGCGGCGCTGGCGGTGGCCAAGAAAGCATTTTATGCGTGGGATTCCCTGCATCTGGACAAAGGCCTGGCGCGGGCAGAGAAGATTTATCTGGAAGAACTCATGCAGACGGAAGACGTGAAAGAGGGAATCGCGGCCTGGATGGAGAAGCGGAAACCAGTGTGGAAGGGAAAGTAGCTTTTGCCGCAGATTTGCGCAGATGAACGCAGATAAGGAAATTGGCCGCGAATGAACGCGAAGGGCGCGAATTCAACCTCAAGAAAAAATCGTGAGTTTTTACTTGTATGCCTAAGGAGATTGGTAGAAATAGGTCTCCAGAACGCTGCCACTCGCATCAAACCTGACCGACCAATATTGCGGAATCACTGGAGCGAATGAATCGCGATAAATGTATAAGCTACAGTTTGCAAGCTGGTTATCAAGCGATTTTCCGCAGGACTCAACCCAGGATGGCTTGCCTAATATCTCCAAAACCCGCTCTCGGGAGACGCCGACGTGAATGGAATTGAAGTTGCGTTCAAACCGAGAATTGCGGTAGATTCCCCAGGAAATCCCGCACGCTGCTAGACCAATCAGAGCAAGCGAGGAAAGTGCAGCTTTATGTCTCATTAGCAGTCCTATCCGACCTTCGACAATGTCTGTCAACCAAATCACGGCAACACTTCCAGCAATACCCGCACCACGTTTTCTCCCATGATCTTGTGAATGTCCTGTTCGGAGATTCCTTCCTGAAGCAGAGCATCAGTAAGCAGGGCCCAGCCGCTGGAGTCGAACGGCGCGGTGATGCCGCCGTCGAAATCAGAGCCGAGAGCTACGTGGTCTGCCCCGACAATATTTACGGCGTAGCGGATGGCGCGCGCGGTTGCGCGAGCGTCAGAGCCGCAGGTTGCGGTGTCCCACAGGCCAATGCCGATAACTCCGTTGGTGCGGGCGACGGCGCGGAGTTCGTCGTCAGACAGATTGCGCGGATTGTTGCACGTGCCTTTTACGCCGGTGTGCGAGACGATCAGCGGGCGCGTGGCCATGGCCGTGACATCGCGCAAGGTAGCGGGCGAAGCGTGGGCCAGATCGATCAGCATGTGATGAGATTCCATGGCGCGGACCCATTGGCGTCCAAGATCGGTGAGGCCACCTTTGGTCATGCCCGCGGCTGCGCCGGCAATGGCCGTGTCAGTAAAGTGCGTCGGCGCCATCATGCGAAAGCCGGCGGCATAGAGTTCATCGAGATTTTGCAGGCGGCCTTCAAGAGGCTGCGCGCCTTCAGTGCCAAGAAATCCGGCGACAGCGTGCGTGGCAGCGCGGGTGGTGAGAAAACTTTGTAAATCACGGCGCGAACGGACGATGACGAGCGCACCCTTGGAGCGGTCAGCGAATTTTTGCAGTCGCGCAGCCTGATAGAGCGCCCGCTGTTTGGGGCTGTTCCATGTGCGCGGAGGCCAGCCTTCAAACATCGCTATGTAACGGATCATGTCAGTGGAGTCTGAATTCTGATAGATGTTGAGACCGCGCGGCGAAGTAGTGACAACCGTAAATGCCTGGATTGAGACGTTGCCTTCGGTGAGGCGCGGCAGATCGATGTGGCCTCGGCTGCTGCGGCGGAGGAGGTTGCGACCCCAGAGAAGACTGTCAGCGTGGAGGTCTGCGATGGTGAGGGTGCGATGCAATGCCTGGGCCTGGGCAGATGGCTGGTAAGGCGGCGGTTGGAGGGTTCGATTGAATCGGCGCTCGACGATGCCTGGCAGCAAGAGCCAGGCGGCGGCAAAAATAATGACGACCGCTAAGATGAACCAGCGCAGGCGTTTCATGGAGTCTGAAGCATATCATTTTTGTTGACTTTAGGCTCGTGCCGTGCTAATATAAGTCGTTTTAATTCAGTGGTTTATGGGAATATGTGGGATGAAAGATCAGGTGATCGCCGTGATCTGGAGATCGGGAAACCCCCGAGGGATGGCCGCAGGCGTTTGGAAGGGAATAGGGGTCCCCTCACCCGCAACACCGGCGGGTTCGGGATTGAAGAAGCACTATGTCGAAGCTGATGACAATGCGGCAGGCGATTGCGGAGCACGTCCCTGACGGAGCGAGCGTGGCGCTTGGGTTGCAGATGGAGCAAATGATCCCGTTTGCTGCGGGGCACGAGATCATGCGGCAGAAGAAGTGCGGGCTGCGGCTGATTGGGCCCATCTCTGACATTCTGTTTGATCAGATGATTGGCGCGGGATGCGTGGAAGACCTGGTGGCGGCTTGGGTGGGGAACGTGATGATGGGGTCGGCGTATAACTTCCGCCACGCTACTGAGGTGGAGAACCCGGGCAAGCCGGGCGAGAAGCTGCGCGTCTTTAATATGACGAACCTCACACTGGCGCTGGCATTGCAGGCTGGCGCGATGGGCGTGCCGTTCCTGCCGACGCGGACCGCCATGGGCAGCGACGTTCCCAAGGGCAATCATTTTTTTTACCAGATTATTTCTCCGTTTGAGCCGAAAGAGACTCTGCTGGCGGTGCGTGCGCTAGTGCCGGATGTGGCGATTGTGCATCTGCAACGCGCCGATCAGCATGGAAACGCGCATTGCTGGGGAAATTTTGGCGTGATGTTGGAGGGAGTTCGCGCGGCGAAGAAGGTAATTGTCTGCGCGGAGGAGATCGTGGACGAAGACGTCATCGCCAGCGACCCTAACCGCACGGTGATACCGGGCTTTCTGGTGACAGCCGTGGTGGAGTGCCCGCTGGGCGCGCATCCATCACCGGTGCAGGGCTACTATAAAAGAGACGACGCTTTCTTTCAGCAGTACCATGCGGAAACCAAGACGCAGGCCGATTTCGATGCCTGGCAGCAGCGGTGGGTGAGCGGAGTGGCCGATCGCGAGGAGTACGCGAAGCAGCTAGGTGCGGCGCGGGTGGAAGATCTGGGCGTGAAGCAGCATGCGTATGCGGCTGTAACTGATTACGGATATTGATCGAGTCACCGCAAAGAACGCGAAGGGCGCAAAGGAAAGAAGGTTGAACCGCAGAGTACGCCGAGAGCGCAGAGAACGGAATGCGGTTTGGCGCAATTGGCGCGAACAAACGCGTTGTGCAAGTGGTATCGTTGAGGTTAAGGAAGACCTGGGTTGGCTAACGGCTAATTGCTAATGGCTAAGTGCTATTAATGAAAAAGGAACTCATTGAACTTCGGGTGAACGGACGCAAGCACGAGCTGGCAATTGAGCCGAGCGAGCTGCTGTTGGACGTGCTGCGCCAGGAACTCGATTTTACCGGGTCAAAGCGCGGGTGTGACGATTCATCGTGCGGGGCGTGCACTGTGCTGGTGGACGGCGTGCCCACGCTAAGCTGCACGATGCTGGCCATGAGCTGCGCCGCCGATGAAAGTGATGGCCCAGACATTACGACGGTCGAGGGAATTGCCGATCACGGAGCGCTCGCGGCAATCCAGAAAGCCTACGGCGACTGGGGCGGCGCGCAGTGCGGTTTCTGCACACCGGGTTTTATGATCACGGTGAAGGCACTGCTGGACCGCAATCCGGAGCCAAGCGAAGAAGAGATCCGGCACGCGCTGAGCGGGAACCTGTGCCGCTGCACCGGCTACACGCAGATGTACCAGGCGATTAAGGCGGCGATAGAGGCGGAGCAGGCGCATAAGATCGGGTGAGCGGGACATCGGAAAACCGATTTACCGCAAAGGACGCGAAGGGCGCAAAGGCGAGAAAGGGTGAACCGCAGAGTACGCGGAGAGCGCAGAGAGTACGGGGATTTTGGTTTTGCTAAGTGCTAATTGCCAGTTGCTAATTGCTTATGTCTGATTTTTCCATCATCGGAAAGCGCGTTGCTCTCGTCGATTCGGCGGGCAAGACCACGGGCCAGGGCAAATACACGGACGACCTGTCACTGCCCGGAATGCTGACGGGCAAAATCCTGCATTCGCCGTATCCGCATGCGCGAATCAAGAAGATTGATACGTCGAAGGCCGAGGCAGTCGAGGGCGTGGTATGCGTGGTGACAGGGCCGGACGCTCCGAACAAGTACGGCATTCTGCCGGTGGGGCACGATGAAACGGCACTGGCTGTGGAGAAAGTGCGGTACGTGGGCGACAACGTCGCTTGCGTCGTGGCAACGTCGGAGTCAATTGCCGAGCGCGCGCTGGAGTTAGTTGAAGTCGAGTATGAGCAGTTGCCGGCATGGTTCGATCCCGAAGATTCCATGAAGGCGGAGAAAGAGTGGATCCATCCGCAGCGGCCGAACAATATTGAGAAAGATTATCACCATGTTTTTGGCGACCCGGATAAGGGCTTTGCCGAGGCCGACGTGGTGACGGAGCGTCGCTACATTGCGGGCGAGGTGACGCATGCGGCGATGGAGCCGCATTGCACGCTGGCATCGTTTGAAATTGATTCGCAGAGCGGGCAGCCAGGACGGCTGACGGTGTGGTCATCGACGCAGGTGCCGTATTATCTGCAACACAAGCTCTCCATTGTGCTGGAACTGCCGATGCAGCAGATACGGGTGATCAAGCCGTTGGTGGGTGGCGGGTTTGGCGGCAAGAGCGAAGTGATTCCGCTGGAAATTATTGCCGCCGTGGCGGCGCGCAAGGCCAAGGCACCGGTAAAGATCACGTACACACGGGAAGAGGTTTTCTGGGCGCATCGCGGGCGGCCGCGCACGATCATTGATTTGAAGATCGGCGCGAAGAGAGACGGGCGCCTTACTTCAGTGGCGGCGAAAGTAATTCAGGATGGCGGAGCGTATTGCTCTTATGGCGTGGTCACGATCCTTTATTCTGGCGCGCTGCTAGGCGCGCTCTATGACATTCCCAATATCAAGTATGACGGCTATCGGGTGCTGACGAACAAGCCGGCCTGCGGTGCGATGCGCGGGCATGGCACGGTGAACGTGCGGTTTGCGTTTGAAAGCGAACTGGACGAGATCGCGGCGCAACTGGATATCGATCCGGCAGAGATACGGCGCGTCAATCTGCTGAAGCCGCCGTGCATAACGGTGAACAACCTGCGGGTGCAGAGTTATGGATTGCCGGAATGCATTGACAAGGTCGTTGAGCGTTCAGGGTGGCGCGAGCGCCGCGGGAAGCTTCCGCCGGCGCGCGGCATAGGTATTGGGTGCAGCCATTACGTAAGCGGTGCGGCCAATAGCATCATTCGTTCGGACATGCCGCATTCTACGGTGAACATCAAGATTGACCGTGACGGTGGCGTGGTGGTGTATACCGGCGCGTCGGACATTGGCCAGGGATCGGACACGATGGTGGCGCAGGTTGTGGCGGAAGTGCTGGGCATCGGGCTGGGACGCATTCGCATCATTGCCGCCGACACTGACCTGACGCCGATCGATATTGGATCATATTCCAGCCGCGTAACGTTTATGAACGGCAATGCATCATTGCGCGCGGCGCAGGACGTGAGAAACAAGATTGCAGCGGCGGCGGCACTGAAGATGAATTGCGCGGTGGAAGACGTGATGATGCGCGATGATCGCGTCTGGAAGCGCGGAACCGCCGAGCCCGTGACCAATGGAGCGCACGCCGAGCAGATACTGGAGAAGATCGATACGCCGCGCGGGAACGTGAAGGAAGTCTCAGGACGAGTGGAAGGGCAGACGCTGCGTGGATCATTGCAACAGAAGCGCAAAGAAGAAGGCCCGAAAGACAGCATGAGTTTTGAAGAAGCGGTGGTCTCTGCCATCGACTTCACTGGCGCGCTTACGGGCACGGGCTCATACGCTCCGCCGAAAGACGCCCGTGGCGGAGCGTTCAAAGGCGCGGGCGTGGGACCATCGCCGGCATATTCGTATTCGGCGCAGGTGGCCGAGGTGAGCGTGGACGAAGAGACCGGCGAGGTCAAAGTCCACAAGGTATGGGCGGCGCATGATTGCGGACGCGCGTTGAATCCGGTATCGGTGGAAGGCCAGGTGATCGGTTCAGTATGGATGGGATTGGGACAGGCGATGCAGGAAGAAATGATCTGGAAAGATGGCCTGCTGATGAATCCGGGCATGCTGGAGTACAAGTCGCCTTCTGCAACCGAGTCACCTGAGGTGGAATGCATCATTGTGGAGTCGGTGGATCCGGAAGGGCCGTTCGGCGCGAAGGAAGCGAGCGAAGGATCACTGGCGGCGACGATCCCGGCGATCGCGAATGCGATCTATGATGCAGTGGGCGTGCGGCTACGCGAAGCGCCGTTTACGCCGGAGCGTGTGCTGGCGGCGATCAAGGCAAAACGTTCTGAGAAGAAAGCGCTGGAGATGACGCGCGGCAGTGATCCGGTGACGCCGGCAACATTCCGTGAACACGGCGGATCGCTGTGGTTCAAAGGCAAAGGGCCGCAGAGGCATGCGGATGATCCGTCGAGAAGGGTTTCTGAAATCCCGAGCGAAGCGAGGGAACCCTATAGCCGCGAGAAACTTTAGAGTTGGAAATGCAATCAATTTGGATGCACTGTTGGTAGGAAGACTGCGAATAATTTGAGAGTCGATACGGCATAGAAGGGAATAGGGATCCCTCGCTCCGCTCGGGACTTCGGAAAAATGAGCTTACCATCATTCAAATTTTTGCGTCCGCGGTCATTGCGGCAGGCGGTTGATTACCTGGCGCGGCACGGCAACGGGTTGGCGATCCTAGCCGGCGGCACGGACCTGCTGGCGTCGATGAAGCAGAAGCTGTTTACGCCGGGATATGTGATGGACATCCGCGGGATTGAAGAGATCCAGGGTATCCACGTGCGTCCAGGGGCGGGCGTGGAAATTGGCGCGCTCACGCCGCTTTCCGTGATTGAAGATTCCGAATTCATACGGCGCAGCTACCGTGTGCTGCATGAGGCGGCGATGACGGTGGCCTCACCGATTTTGCGCAACATGGGCACGCTGGGCGGCAACATTTGCCTGGACACGCGCTGCGTCTGGTACAACCAGTCATTGCAGTGGCGGCGCTCATGCGGGTTCTGCATCAAGAAGGATGGCGACCTTTGCCACGTGGCGCCGGGCGGAAAGTTCTGCTGGGCGGCGTTTTCTGGCGACACTCCTCCGGCGCTGCTATGCCTGGGCGCGGAAGTGGAGATCGCTGGTCCGGCGGGGCTGCGGCGGGTGGCGCTCAAAGATTTTTATACCAACGTCGGCGATGCGCGCATGAAGCTGGAACACAATGAAATGCTGACGCGCGTCTTCTTGCCGGAGGACTCAGCCGGCTGGAAGGGAAGCTACATGAAGCTGCGCATTCGCGGGTCGATTGACTATCCGCTGGCCGGGGTGGCAGTGGCGCTGAAGAAGAATGGTGGTCCGGTTGAGAATGCACGCGTAGCGATTACGGCCGTCAACCCCGCGCCGCTGCTGGTGAAAGGCGCTGAGAACGCGCTGGTGGGCAAGCAAATTGATGAACACGTGGCGGCAGTGGTCGGCGAGCTGGCCGCCAAGATGGCCAAGCCGCTGACGACGTCAGGGCTTACGCCGGAATATCGACGGGAGATTGTGAAGGTGTACGCGAAAAGGGCCGTGATGGCCTGCGCTAATGGATAGGATTACCAGATAACCTGGATTCCTTTATAAAGCTTGAATTTCTCATCCGATGTCACCACTGGAATATCTTCAGACAACGCTTGGGCAATGATTTGACGGTCGAACGGGTCGCTATGGTGCTGGGGCAGGTTAAACAACTGATACGCGTGATCGCCGGCATAGGGCAGAACGCGCAGTTTCAGGTCTGCAACGCCAATTCTGACGTCGTCCGCGCTGAAATCAAGTTTGCCCAGCGCTTGCTTAATGGCAATTTCAGAAAGAGAGATTGCGCTCAACTCCAGGCGAGCGTGGGTGCTTTGCATCAAGCGCAGTGCTTTTGAGGAGATGCGATCGTGCGAGCTGACGGCCCAGATGAAGGTGACCGTATCAAGCAAGAGCCGCATTCTAGGACCGGCCCTCGACAAAAGCCTCGACTTCGGCTTCGGTCATCGGCTTCCACCAGTCAGGATCGTGAATGACCACACGACCTTTGAGTGTCCCAAATTTTGGCTTGTCGCCTCGGCTGGCTTTGGTTGGCACCAAGTCCACTACTGGCACACCACGGCGGCAAATGGTCACATTCTCCCCGTCTTCAGCAGCCTTGATCAGTTCAGGCAGCTTATTCTTGGCATCAGCCACGCTGACTTTCATGTCCACATTATGGCTATCTTAGATGGCTATGTCAATATCGGGTTTCATCGATTAGAATGGCGGGCCTGAGTTCAATTTGGCCGGTTGCGATTTGCTATTTGGTAATCCGGCGGGGCGCTCACAGCTTCCCCGGGGACGAAGAAAAATGATCATCACCGATTGCCACATCCATATTCAACCCGTTGAGATGTTCAAGGCCGGACCGCTTGAGGTGATGAAGAAGGCGCGCGGCCATTATGAGGACATCCTGGAGTACTGCCGGTCGCCCAAGGCATTGCTGAAGTATATGGATTCCATCGGCGTGGAGCGGGCCGTGCTCATCAACTATGTGGCGCCGGAGACGATGGGCTTCACCCACGACGTGAATCCGTGGGTGGCGAATTACTGCAGGGAAGACCCGAAACGGCTGCTTTCGTGCGGCAGCGTGCATCCGCGGCATACGCTGAATGTCCAAGTGGAGATGGACAATCTGGTGCGACTGGGCATTCGTCTCATCAAGATCCATCCACCGCACCAGTTGCTTTATGCCAATGACTATTTAAATGGCGTGAAGGAACTTGAGACGATTTATCGGGTGGCGGAGGCGAATGGAATTCCAGTGATGATCCACACGGGAACGTCAATTTTTCCGGCGGCGCGCAATAAGTTTGGCGACCCGATTTATCTCGACGATGTGGCGGTTGATTTTCCCAGGCTGAAGATCCTGATGGCGCACGGCGGACGGCCGATCTGGATGCAGACGGCGTTCTTCCTGCTGCGGCGGCACAAGAACGTCCACCTGGACATCAGCGGGATCCCGCCAAAGATATTGCTCAAGTATTTTCCGCGGCTGGAAGAGATCGCGCACAAGACGCTGTTCGGGACAGACTGGCCCAGCCCCGGGATTCCCGATATCAAGCAGAACCTGGACCAGTTCAAGGCGCTGGCGCTGCCGGAGACGGTGAAACAACAGATTCTGAGCAAGACGGCGCTGGAGATGTGGCCGGCATGAGCTTTAACCACAAAGGACACGAAGGGTCACAAAGGGGCGGGATGGAACTGGGCCGGCGGCATGAATTTCTGTAAAGGACATCCCTCACATTTTGCCGTGCTGCGGCAGTAGTGATTGCCAACTCTTACGATCAGCGCATGTAGCTCGTTGTAATGCTGCGCCAAGTCACCGCGGGCCGCGCTGCTCATGGGTGAGACAGCGTGACGAGGATCCGCACCCGGGCTGGGAACGACGAGAGACCCGGCTTCAGAGTTGCTGATGGCCTGTTCGATCAGCGAGCGGATTTCTTCGTAGCCGGGCTTGGTTTTTTTAATCTTTATTTTTTTAACCCCAGCGCCAATGATGCCGTGGCGGAGCAGCACGCGCCTGGTATAGGCGTCCACAACAAAGACAGGGTGATTGCCGGCATAGAGCAGGATGGAGTCGGCGGTTTCAGGACCGACGCCGTTCAAGGCGAGCAGCTCAGTTCGAAGTTTTGCCGTGGGCTGGGCGAACATGCGCGCGAGCGATCCCGAATACTGATGGTCGAGAAAAGCGATAAAGGTCTTCAGCTTTCGCGCTTTCTGGCGGAAGTAACCGGAAGGCCGCACCAGAGCTTCCAGTTCGGTCAGCGGCGCCCGGCGCATGGCACTAACACTGAGCAGCCGCGCGCGGCGAAGGTTGAGAACCGCTTTTTCGACGTTGTTCCAGTTGGTGTTTTGCGTGAGGTAAGCGCCGACAATGACCTCAAAGCGCGACCGGGCGGGCCACCAGTTTTGCGGGCCGTAGCGGGAGAGGAGAGCGGTGTAATAGGAGGGGATTTGCGATCGGGTCATTCGAGATCGGTTGATCGGGAGATCCGGTGATCGGGAGATCGGGGCACGGGATTGAAACATTTGCGTCAGAGAAAACGGGCTTGGGGTGCGCGGAGAATCCCCGCCTTCAAGTTATCTTAGAACATTTGCAGACACCTCGATCATGCAGAGATTCGATCGGCTGCTACTCAGGATTACCAATCGGAAGACTTGCTTCCGATCTGGGCCTGGAGGTCGCAGGCTTCGCGGCAGGGCGGGCAATAGTAGGCGCCGTCCTCACACAAGCGGACTTCAAAGAGGCTCTGGCAGAGTATGCAGTACTTATTGCAACTGCAGGTACGTTCCGGCTGGTCACAGATGGAGCACTTGTAGTCCTTGGCCATAGCGGCAGATTAGCGCGATTTGCCTCTTCCGGCAATGGGCCGATGGTCGATGGCCTTGCGGGCGGAATTGTCACCGGTACGTGGCAGACAGAAATCGCGACCACAGGCAGTCTTCATTGACCCTGTAAAAACCGGATGTTACCCTTGAACGTTCGCTCCACCGCTCCGGTCGGACTCTGTCACCTCAAGCCAAGGGTTGAAAGGGAAAAACATTTTGTCCTCTACCGCAGAAGGCCAGACGCTCAGGAAGACTGCGCTCAACGCGCTGCATCGCCGGCTTGGCGCCAAAATGGTGGATTTTGGCGGCTGGGACATGCCAGTTGAGTATCCCTCGAGCGGCGGCCTGGTAAAGGAACATCTGGCGGTGCGCTCCGGCGTCGGTATGTTTGACGTTTCACATATGGGAGATATTCTGATCCGCGGCCCGCAGGCGCTGGACGCGGTGCAATGGATCAGCATGAACGACGCTTCCAGGCTTCAGGAAGGCCAGGCGCATTATTCAGCCCTGCTTTATCCCGAAGGAACGTTTGTGGATGACGTGATTGTCCACAAAATGGGCCAGAACGATTATCTGCTGGTTATCAACGCCGGAACGCGCGAGAAAGACCATAGCTGGGTGCGCAAAAATGTGAGCCGCTTCCGCTGCCATGCCGATGACGTGGGCGATTACTACACGCAGATCGCCATTCAGGGGCCGAAGGCGGAAGCTACGCTGCAAAAGCTGACCAACGTCGACCTCTCACAGGTCAAGAATTACTGGTTCAAGCACGGGACGGTATGCAACCTGCCGAACACGCTGATTGCGCGCACGGGTTACACGGCGGAAGATGGATTTGAAATTTATGTTCCTTCCGACGTCCCGACCAGCGAACGCGTCTGGAACGAGGTGACCGAGGCAGGGAAAGAGTTCGGCATTGTGCCTTGCGGGCTGGGCGCGCGCAATACGCTGCGACTGGAAGGCAAGATGGCGCTTTACGGTCATGAAATCTCAGACACAATTAACGTCTTTGAGGCGGCGCTTGACCGCTACTGCAAAATGGAGAAGCCGGATTTCATGGGCAAGGCAGCGCTCGCGAAAGCCAAGGCAGAAGGGCTGAAAAGGATACTTGTCGGACTGGAAGCGGTGGATCGAGGCATCCCGCGCGATGGCTACAAAGTTTTCGACGAGACAGGGAGTGAAATCGGTTACGTCACCAGCGGTTCGCCAGCGCCATTTTTGAAAAAGAACATTGCCCTGGCCTACGTGCCGCCGTCGCATTCAGAAATCGGGCATGAGGTTTTTGTCGAAATCCGCGGCCAGAAAATCAAGTGCAAGGTTGTGCCGACCCCGTTTTACAAGCGGCCGAAAAAGGCGTGAGCCCAGAAACCGTTAGCCCAGCCGTCATGGCCCAAAAATCTTAGTTGCAGGACAGGATGAACTTAATGGCATATCCGAAGGACTATAAGTACACCCGAGAGCACGAGTGGATACAGGTGAAGGGCAACACGGCCACGGTCGGCATTACTGACCACGCGCAGGAATCGCTGGGCGACATTGTATTTGTTGAACTGCCCAAGCCCGGCGCTCAGGTGGAAGCGGGCAAGAGTTTTGGGACAGTAGAGTCAGTGAAAGCTGTCTCCGAAATCTACGCGCCGGCGTCGGGCAAAGTGGTTGAGGTGAATGAAAGCCTGAACCAGACGCCGGAAGCCGTAAATAAGGATGCGCACAGCGCCTGGATGATCAAGCTGGAACTGGCGAACCCGAAGCAGGCGGACGGCCTGATGTCGGCGGAGGATTACGAGAAGTACGTGGCGGAAGAAAAGTAGTCTTTCTGAAATCCCGACCCTGAGCTTGCCGAAGGGGAGGGAGCCCTATAGCCGCGGGGATTTTTTGGGGGCGGCGCCGTGGACGTGAAGAGTTGTTGGCAGTTTAGGAAGTGAAAGTTTCCAAACGCAAGGTCCCTCACCCTGACTCATGCGCTGGAGAAAGCGCGCTCTAGGTGACGGGGTTCGAGACGACGAATTTAAAGCCTTACAGTAAACCTAACAGCTATAGAAGATTGTAGGGGTCCCTCACGCGCAAAGAACCCGCGTTCGGGATTTCAGGAAAAACATGCGCTACTTACCAAAATCTCCGGCTGATCGGGCGCAGATGATGCGCGAGATCGGATGCAAGTCCATTGATGATCTGTTCGCGCCGATTCCGGCGGAATACCGGCTGAACCGCGACTTGAAAGTGCCGCGGCAGATGGCGGAATCAGAAATCATCGACTATTTCCAGGCGCGCGCCGACAACGCCGCCGCAGGCTATGCGCTGTTCCTGGGCGCGGGCGCTTACCATCACTATCGTCCGGTGGTGATTGACGCCATGGTTTCGCGCGGCGAGTTCCTAACCTCATACACGCCTTACCAGGCGGAGATTGCGCAGGGAACGTTGCAGGCCATTTTTGAATTTCAAACCATGGTTTGCGAATTGACCGGCATGGAGGTTGCGAATGCTTCCATGTATGACGGCTCTACCGGTGCGGCGGAAGCCATGCTGATGGCGGTCCGCATTACCGGCCGAAAGGCGGCACTGGTAGCGCGCAGCGTGCATCCGGAATACCGCGAGGTGATGCACACCTATGCGCAGCACCAGGGACTGCCGATCACCGAATGCGGCTATCTGGAGAACGGCCGCGTGGATATGGCGGAACTGGAGAAGAAGATTACGGCAGACACGGCATGCGTGCTGATCCAGTCGCCGAACTTCTTTGGCACGATTGAGGACGTTGCCGCCGTGGCCGATCTGGTGCACAAAAAAGGCGCGCTGCTGGTGGTGTCGATCGCCGAAGCTCTGTCGCTGGGGATTGTGAAGCCGCCAGTAGAAGCCGACATCGTTTCGATGGAAACGCAGTCCTTCGGTGTGCCGCTGGGCTATGGTGGTCCGTATGCCGGTGTGATGGCCACCAAAGAAAAATTTGTGCGGCAGATACCTGGGCGGCTGGTGGGCCAGACGAAGGACAAAGACGGCAAACGCGGGTTTGTACTTACGCTTTCCACGCGCGAGCAACATATCCGCCGCGAGAAGGCCACCTCCAACATCTGTACCAACCAGGCGCTGATCGCGACGATGGCGACCATTTACCTGACAATTTATGGCCGCGAAGGGCTGAAGGAATTGGCCCAACAGAACCTGGCCAAGGCGACGTACGCGCGGAACGAGTTTGCGAAGAAGGGAAAGGTTCTTTTTGAGGGCACACCGCGTTTCAATGAGTTCGTGTTGCAAACTAATGACGATCCGCACGCGATCAACAAGCGTCTGCTGGCAAAGAAGACGATTGGCGGCTTTCCGCTGAGCTGGCACTACCCCGAACTTGGCAACGCGGCACTGTGGTGTTGCACAGAGCTGAACAGCAAAGAGCAGATTGATGCAGCAGCGCAGGCGGTGGGCCAATGAGCAACAAAGACATTAAAAAAGCTACGCATCACGTTAACCAGAATGAAGGGCTGATCTTTGAGCGGTCCTCACCGGGAAAGAAAGGCTACCGGCTGGCGCCGCTGGATGTTCCCGAAGTCGATTACAAAAAGGCGCTCGGCTCTTTGGCGCGCGTCGATCTGGGCAACATGCCGGAAGTGAGCGAGATGGAAATCATCCGGCACTTCACCAGGCTCTCGACGTGGAATTACGCGATCGATCTGGGAATGTATCCACTGGGATCGTGCACCATGAAGTACAACGCGCGCGTAAATGAAGTGGTGGCGCGCTTTCCGGGACTGGCGAACGCTCATCCGTACCAGCCGGCGGAAGTTTCACAAGGCGCGATGCGGGTGATGAAGACACTTTCTGACTGCCTGCTGGACATTACGGGCATGGATGCCATCACGCTGCAGCCGGCGGCGGGCGCGCACGGCGAAATGACCGGCATCCTACTGATCCATGCTTATTTGCAGTCGAAAGGGAACCCGCGCAAGAAAATCCTGATACCAGATTCGGCGCACGGTACCAATCCGGCTACGGCAGCGATTTGTGGGTACGCCGTGGAAAATTTGAAATCGAACTCACGTGGCATGGTGGACGTGAGCGCTCTGGCGGCGCAGATGAATGAAGACATCGCGGGACTGATGCTCACCAATCCCAACACGCTAGGGATTTTTGAGCAGGAGATCCACAAGATCGCCGAAATCCTTCACCAAAAGGGTGGTCTTCTATATATGGATGGCGCCAACATGAATGCGTTGGTGGGCAAGACGCGGCCCGGCGATTTTGGCGTGGATGTTATGCACCTGAACCTGCACAAGACATTTTCCACGCCGCACGGTGGCGGCGGGCCAGGCTCGGGACCGGTGGCGTGCAAGAAAATCCTGGAGCCGTTCCTGCCCAAGCCCGTGATTGTGGAGCGGGCGGACGGCACGCTGGCATTTGACTATGACCGGCCAAAATCCGTGGGGCGCGTGCGCATGTTTTATGGCAATTTCGGCATGCACGTCCGAGCGCTGGCCTATACGCTAGCCAACGGTCCTGACGGCCTGCGCCAGACTACGGAAGATGCGGTGCTGAACGCGAATTACATCCGCAAGAAACTGGAAGGCGATTACCAGCTGCCGTACCAGAGCGCGTCGATGCATGAAGTGGTTTTCAGCGACAGCATTCAGGAGCAGAAGGGCGTAAAGACCGGTGACATTGCCAAGCGGCTGATCGATTACGGCTTCCATCCTTATACAGTATCGTTTCCGCTGGTGGTGCATGGGGCCATCATGATTGAGCCCACGGAGAGCGAGTCACTGGAAGAACTGGACTTGCTGGTGGACGCGATGAAAGCGATTGCGCGGGAAGCGGAGGAAGATCCGGAGTTCGTAAGGAACGCGCCGCATACGACGCGGGTGAAACGGCTGGATGAGACCGCCGCGGCGAGAAAACCGATATTAAGGTGGAAGCCGGCCGCAGCAAAGAGCGCCGGAGAATAATTGCGAGCTTTTTCCCGGGTATGTAACCCACTAGGGCCGCACTCCGGTGCGCGTAAGCGTTTTAGCGTATTAACGCCGGTAACTTCAAGCCTATACACTTCTTAACTATAGGGATCTCTCGCAATCGCTCGAGACTGCGGAAGAATGCCTAACGTAACATTTCCGGTGTCTAAAGCTTGAGGTACACTCTCTGTTAGCCATGTCATCTCTGAAGTCATACTTTCTCTGTCTTTCCCTGAGTCTATTTGTTGCGCCCACGTTGCTGGGGCAAACGCCTGCGGCCGGCGCCAACGACCCTGTTTTGCTGCACACGCTGCAGCAGGAACTGGATCGCGCGATGAGCTCGCTGAGCAAAGCCGATCCGGCGCCTTATTTCATCAGCTATGCGGGCAATGAGGAATTTGGGTCAGTCATCATGGCCAGCAATGGCGCGTTGATGGCCAACATCAAGCGGCATGAGCGTACGGTGGATGTCTCTGTCCGAGTGGGCAGCCGCGACCTGGACAACACACATGGCGAGAACCGCTTCAACGCCGTCACCACGGCATCGCTTCCGCTGGAAGACCGGCCAGATGCGATTGCGCGCGTGCTGTGGATCAATACCGACCGCATGTACAAGAAGGCAGCGCAGGGATTTTTGGAAGTAAAGACCAACACGAAGGTCCGTGCGGACGAGGAAGATTCGTCGCCGGATTTCTCGGCGGAGAAGCCGCAGGTTTATATCGGCAAGGAAATCGTTCCGCCTAAGTTTGACCAGCAGCAATGGGAAGACAGGGTCCGCCGGCTGTCCGCGATCTTCGCCAAGTATCCTGACATCGAGAATTCCACGGTGGTGCTGCTGGTGCAGGATGCGACGCGTTATTTCGTTTCCAGCGAAGGTTCGCGGCTGGTGGATTCGCGTCCGTTGATCCGCGTGCTGGCGCTGGGGAGCACGCGCTCCGTCGATGGCATGGAACTGGCGCGCTCGGAAACGTTTGACGCTTCCACTTTTGACAAGCTGGCCTCAGAGCAGCTGATCGCGGCCAAGATCGAGAAGATCGCGCAAGACCTGCAGAAGCTCAAGAAGGCGCCGGTGGTCGAACCTTTTAACGGACCGGCGTTGCTTTCAGGGCGCGCAGCCGCCGTGTTCTTCCATGAGGTGGTCGGCCATCGCCTGGAAGGCCAGCGCCAGCGCGGAGAAAATGAAGGCCAGACGTTTACCAAGATGATTGGGCAGGCGGTGTTGCCGAAGTTCCTGAGCGTGGAAGACGATCCCACGCTAGGCCAGTTGGACGGCGTGGAATTGAGCGGCAATTATAGTTATGACGAAGAGGGCGAGAAGAGCAGGAAGGTCGAGCTTATATCCAACGGCATCCTGAAGCAGTTTTTGATGTCGCGCATGCCGGTGAAAGGCTTCCTGCAGTCCAACGGCCACGGCCGCGCGCAGGCCGGCCTGATGCCGGTGGGACGCCAGGGAAACCTGATTGTCCGCTCCAACAAAAGCGTGGCCGACTCGCAGCTGCGCCAGGAGTTGATTAATGAGGTCAGGAAACAGAAGAAACCGTTCGGGCTGTACTTTGAAGACATTGCCGGCGGGTTTACGCTGACGATGCGCAACATGCCGCAGGCATTCCAAGTGATGCCGCTTATGGTATGGAAAGTTTACCCGGACGGGCGTCCGGACGAACTGGTGCGCGGCGTTGACATTATTGGAACGCCGCTGAACGCGCTGAACCGGATTGTGATGACGGGCCAGAAAATGGATGTATTCAACGGCGAATGCGGCGCGGAGTCAGGATCGATCCCGGTTTCGGCGGCCGCCCCGGCCATGCTGTTTTCAGAGATCGAGGTGCAGAAAGTGTCGCAGGGACATGAGCGGCCGCCGCTGCTGCCACCGCCGGGCGTAGAGAAGGCTGAAGTCGCGACTCAGCAATCCGCTCCAAAGCCGGAGGTGCACTAATGCGCCGACTGATTCCCGCTGCTCTTCTACTTTTTGTTTTCTCGGTTGCCGCTCTGGCCGGCGATAGCGGCGCCGCGCCCGCGGCTGCTTCGGTTTCCACGAACGATCACGGCGATGCCGTGCTCAAGGCCATGCTGGTGGAGTTAAAGCGTTCGCAGGAAAAACTACAACTCGGGCAGTTGCAAAGGCCGTATTACATCGACTACCAGGTGACCGAGATCCAGGACAACATCGCAGACGCAACGCTGGGCGCGCTGCGCACTGACCAGATCAACAGCGGGCGGCTGGTCCGCGTAGTGGTGCGCATCGGCGACTACAAGCAGGACAGTTACTTTGGCGAAGGGACTGGCGCCGTGGAATCGATGCCTACCGACAACGACGAGATGGCGTTGCGGCGGCAGCTCTGGCTGGCGACGGACAAAGCGTACAAAGCGGCCCTGAGCGGCTTTACGGAAAAACAGGCCGCGCTCAAGAGCGTGGAAACGGAAAACGATCTGGCGGATTTTTCCGAGGAGAAGCCGGCACAGTCCGTGCGCGAACTGGCCAGGCTGGACGTGGACCTGGACAAATGGAAACAGACTCTGCGCACCACGTCGGACCTGTTCCGCAGCGATCCCAGTCTTGAAACCAGCAGCGCGATGCTGAACTTTCGCGTGTTGAACCGCTACTTCGTCAACACCGAGGGCACCGTGGCGCGGAACGGCAAGAACATTTTCACGGTACTGTTCTCAGGCTCTGACCAGGCCGATGACGGCATGCACCTGGAACGCAGCCATGGCTGGGTGGTGACCAGGGCCGACGAGCTGCCCAAGCAGGAAGAAATACAGAAGGAAGCAAAACAACTGATCGGCACCTTTGAAGCGCTCAAGAAAGCGCCACTGGTGGAAGACGATTATCGCGGGCCGGTGCTTTTTTCGGCTGATGCCGCGGCTTCAGTATTGGAGCGGCTGATTGTTCCCAACATTCTGGGCATACGTCCGGACCTTGGAAATCCGGCACGCACGAATGGCGAATTTGCGTCGTATTACAAAGGCCGCGTGCTGCCAGAAACGTTTACCGTGGTCGACGACCCAAAATTGAAAGAGTTTGAGCACCAGTCGCTCGCGGGGACTTATGACGTGGACGATGAAGGCGTGGAAGCGCAGAAGGTCACGGTGATCGAGAAGGGCATCCTGAGCAATTACCTGCTGGGCCGCGAACCCATTCGCGATTTTCCACACTCGAACGGCCACGGACGGACGGCGCTGGCGGGAGCTCCGCGCCCGCAGATATCCAACCTGATCTTTAAGGCCGCGAACAGCGTTTCTTTCGACGACCTGAAGAAGAAGCTGATTACGATGTGCAAGGACCAGGGACGGCCGTATGGTTATTACGTGGAGACCACAGGCCCGCAACTTTCGCCGCGGCTGCTGTGGCGAATCTACGTGAGCGATGGACACCAGGAACTGGTGCGAGGAGCGGTGTTCAAGCAACTCGATACACGCGCGCTGCGCAGCGACATTGTCGCCACGGGAACCGATAATTACGTGTATAACCGGGCAGAGCCTCTGCCCAGCGCGATCGTGGCGCCGTCGATCTTGTTCGGCGAACTCGATATTCAGCGGGCCAATCGGACGCGGGAGAAATTGCCGCAGTATCCGGCGCCGGCGCTGAGTTCGGGGAATTAACCACCAAGGACACGAAGGAACACGAAGGTAAGATCAAACCCTTCGTGTCCCTTTGTGTCCTTTGTGGTTAAATGAAGTTTCCGAAAAATGGCCCGCATACACGTACTTTCCGAGCATGTTGCCAACAAAATCGCCGCGGGCGAGGTGGTGGAGCGTCCGGCATCGGTGCTGAAGGAACTGCTGGAGAATTCGCTGGATGCGGGGGCCACGCGCATTCGCGTGCAGGTGGAAGCGGGCGGCAAGAAGCTGATCCAGGTCACCGACAACGGCTGCGGCATGGTGCGCGACGACGCGCTGCTGGCCTTCGAACGCCACGCAACTTCCAAGATCAAAGATGCCGAAGATTTGCTGAACATTCACACGCTGGGCTTTCGCGGGGAGGCGCTGCCATCGATTGCCTCGGTGGCGCGGGTGGTGCTGGAGACGCGGGCGGCGGAAGAAGACGGCGGCACGATGCTGGAAATTGCCGGCGGAAAGATTCTGCGCGTGGAAGAAGCGGGACTGCCGCAGGGAACGTCGCTGGCGGTGCGCGATCTGTTTTTTAATACCCCGGCGCGTAAGAAGTTTTTGAAAGCGGAGTCGACCGAGCTTTCGCATATTGCATCGCTGGTGACGCACTATGCGCTGGCGCATCCGGGAAGGCATTTCGAGCTGCACTCCGCCACGGACGCCATGCTGGTGGCTGCTCCAGTGAATTCGCACTCTGACCGCATCTACCAGATCTTTGGCCGCGAGACGTTGGACCAGCTTGTGGCGCTGGCGGCGACGATGAAGCTGGAACGCGTGGGCATACCGGAGCCTCCACCATGGCGTCGAGGCGAAGATTACCAGGCACCGGTGCCGGGCGACATCCGGCTGCACGGATTTATTTCCAAGCCGGAGTTGCAGAAGCTGAACCGAAATTCGATCTATGTGTTTGTGAACGGGCGGCTGATCCGCGACCGCATGGTGCAGCACGCGATTATCGAGGGCTATCGCAATATTCTGCCGCCAACCGTTTTTCCCGTGGTACTGCTGTTCATCGAACTGCCGAACGAAGAGGTGGACGCCAACGTGCACCCATCGAAAACCGAGGTCCGGTTCCGGCAGCATGGGCTGGTGCACGATTTTGTGCGCGAATCGGTGAGGGCGGCGCTGATGAAGGCGCGCCCCGTGCCGGAGTTTACGCGGGAGATTACGGCGCAGCCGACGGCCGGCCCCGGCCTAAGTCCGGGGGCGCAACAGCATGCCGGCGCAGAGTTCGCGTTGCGCCCGGAAACTCTGCTGCCGGTAAACGACCGGCTGCAATTTGGCGGAGAGGCGATTGCGCTGGAAGCCAACATGACGATCAGCGGTTTTGGGCCCGTTGGTGCGCCGACGATGAAACAGAGCGTGAATGGCCATGCCGATTCTTGCGGCAACGTGCTGGAAGACGAGCCCCAAGCGGTGGTCGACCAACTGGCGCTGGCCAGTCTGAAGCCTGTAGGGCAGGTGCGGGATTCATTTATCCTGGCGGTGAACGCCGACGGGTTGTGGATCATCGACCAGCATGTGGCACACGAGCGCGTGCTGTTTGAAAAAATCCTGCGGGAACGGGGGCAGAACGACGCTGGGCAGGACGGCCAGAGGCTGCTGATGCCGTTGCTGGTGGAATTGACGCCGGGGCAGCAAGCGGTGTTTGCCGAAATTTCAGAAGAGCTGCGGCGCAATGGATTTGAAGTGGAACTGTTTGGGATGCGCACCGTGGCGGTGAAAACCGCGCCGGGAGGCGTGCGCCCGGCGGACGTGGAGAAGATGCTGATCGAGCTGCTGGACCAGTTCCAGCAAGAAGAGCAGGTCTTGAATCTCGACAAGATCCGGGGGAAGATCGCGGCAAGCATCGCGTGCCACGCGGCCATCAAGATCAACATGCCGCTGGAGCAGAACAAGATGGAGTGGCTGTTGAAGGAGCTGGCGAAGACAGAGTGCCCGATGACGTGTCCGCATGGGCGGCCGGTGGTGTTGCGGTATTCTGTTAAGGAGATACAGAAGGCGTTTAAGAGGATATAGTAGCCGGCAGTCACCCGCGGGACGGCTACGTGTAGCCAACGAAGCCTGTGAAACACAGAGGAACAGAGGAGCGGAGGATATTTAGTCTGTTGTGTGCGAGAATTGAGGAAATATGGCCTTTACATTCCAGCTTGATCCCGAAATGGAGCGGACGTTAGCCGAGCAGGCTCGATCGCAGGGAGTCTCCATGGCGACGTATATTCGGCAGATTCTCGAGCGGCAGCTTGCGGTGCAAAGGAGCAGGCAACGGCTAAATGAGGAAGCGTTTGAAGCTGCGCTTGACGCCATGACTGTCTATTCCGACAAAGTTCCTGTGCTTCCGTTGGACGCGTTCAGGCGCGATGAAATCTATCGAGATCACGACTGATGGCAGGAACAGGCCCTGCGTACCTTCTTGACACTAATGTGCTTCTTCGTCTTTACCAGCCTAACAGTCCAGAATTCTCTTCCATCCGTAGCGCAGTCACTTCGCTCTATCATGCAGGTGCCGCGCTGTATTACCTCTCACAAAACATTGTTGAGTTTTGGAATGTTTCAACCAGGCCAGTAGCGCAGAACGGCTATGGTTTGTCGCCAGGGGAGACCGATCAAGTTGCAGGGCAAATAGAGAAAGCGTTTATTTTGCTGCCGGATGTAGAAGCCATTCATCACGAGTGGAGGCGGCTAGTGCTTGCATATGGTGTTTCCGGGGCTAAGGTGCAGACGCGCGAATTGTGGCCGCGATGATTGTTCACGGGGTTCGTCACATCTTAACTCTTGACGGCCGCGACTTCGAGCGTTACACGGAGATTGTGATTGTACATCCACAAAATGTCCCAGCGTAGCGATTTATGACTGAACAGGAACTCGAGCAGCAGCGGGCGGCAAACTGGCACACCGACGGCAAAGCTATCCACACCGTGGAAGAAGCCCGCGACTTTGTTGAGGCGGCAGGCTTCTGCCTGATGTATCCGGAGCGAACGCTACCGCGGGTGCCGAGCTTCATGGGGGCATATGCCGGGTCAGCGGCGAGATTGCCGCTGGCGAAGAACGCTTATGCCGATCCACGCGCGCAAGAGGCAACGGAACTGATGGTTCGACTGTTGCGGGAGCGGTCGGCGTTTGAGATGACGCTGTTCGGGGAAACAACATTGGTCATTTCCGCGGCGGCGTTTCCTTTTTTCTACGGACTGGTGGGCGACCGCACGCCGAAAGCGCTGCCCACAACCAAAGCGCAGGGCGCAGCGGTTTCAGAGCTCTCAGCCAAAGTTTTTGAAGCGCTGCAAAAACATGGGCCGCTTACCAAGACTCAATTGCAGGAACATGTGGGGCGGGAAAGCAGCCAGGCCGCCCTGGACCGGGCGCTTGGGGAACTGTGGTCGATTTTGAAGATCACGCGGGTGGATTACAGCGCGAGCGCGGGCGCTTCCTGGGACGTGCTTTATCGCTGGGCGCCCGGGCCGGTCAAGGAAGGCATTAATATTTCTGTACCCGAAGCCGTTTCAGCGCTGGTGAGCAAGTATCTTGAGACGGCGATTGCCGTAGAGCAGGACGACCTGGAGCAGTTTTTTTCGCACATGACGTCGCGGTCCAAAGTGCGCGAGGCGGTAAGCGCACTGTTGCAGGCGCGCGAATTGAGCCTGGTGACGATTGGCACGAAGTCACTCATCCGCCTGACGCCGCCGCCGGACCAGCTACGGAGACGTAACTAAATGACTGACGGTAAGCCAGCCGGACTGAAGTCCGGCCAGGGCCCGAGAAAACTTGTGATTGCGATTGACGGTCCCGCGGGCTCGGGCAAGAGCACGCTGGCCGGTCTGCTGGCACGAAAATACGGTTACACCAATATTGAAACGGGCGCCATGTACCGCGCGCTGGCGTTCAAGGCAATCGAAAGCGGGGTTTCACTTGAAGATGAAAAGAAACTGGTGAAACTGGCGGAGCAGTCGCGGATCGAGCTGGCGCCGAACCCGGAGGGCAATCGAGTATTGCTTGACCAAGCCGATGTGACGGAGTGCCTGCGGACCCAGGAGGTGACCGATGCGGCGTCTAAAGTATCGGTTCATCCGGCGGTGCGGGAGTGGATGGTGGCGGCGCAGCGCAAGATTGGAGCAGGCGGCGGCATTGTGATGGAAGGCCGGGACATTGGCACAAAAGTTTTTCCCGACGCCGAGGTGAAGATCTTTCTGGATGCGGCGCCGGAAATCCGCGGCACACGGCGGTTTCAGCAGAGTCCGGCTGCGGCGACACAAGAAGCGTCTGTGGTGGCTGAGTTGCAGGCGCGCGACCAGCGTGACCGAACGCGGGCAAATTCGCCCCTGTCGCCCGCGGCAGACGCGGTGCTGATCGATTCAACTTACCTCACGCTCGACCAGGTATTGGCTCGCGCAGTTGAGGTGATTGAAGCGAAGCTGGAAAAATTTACATCGTCTCGAGCCTGATCTCGCGGCTGCTCAACAACAAGGTCCCTCCGTCCTATCACACGCTCAAGAAAGCGCGTACTCGCTTAACGGTCGTCAGGATGACGAATCTATGGGAACGATGGAAATCCTGGCCTAAGCCAACCTGGTCGCCTCGCCATCGGGAGAATTTACTGCTTGCGAACCTGGATGGTACCGCGTTCCGTGCGTAAGTGGAAATCAGGGCCGCCTTTGCCGACGGTTGCGCGGGCGGTGGCGTCCTGGCGGTCATTATCGATATTGACGCTGAAATCGCTCGCGTCGATGTTTCCGTTCTTGCTCTCCGCATCCAGCCGGAAAGCGGCAGTGGCAGGCAGATCAAGTTCAATGCCACCACGAACGTTGGTGACATCGATGTTTCCCAGCGGAAGTTTGGGGCGAATCGCAACCAGGCCGTTGCGGTTCTCCACATCAACTTCACCGCTAACGTCTTCCAGATGGACTTCATTGGAACGCGTGTTCAGTTTTACGGGGCCGGCAAGGGAGCTTGCGCGCAGATCGCCATGGCCCATGGAGATTTCCCCATCGAGCCTGGCAAGCTGCAGATCTGTGCGGACAGATTTGAGGTGCAGCCGCTGACCGATATGCGAGAGCTCAACGTTGCCGTTGTAGCCGGCATTGAAATCGAGCGTGCCGGTTACGTCAGAAACGTTGCCGTCATCAACTTCACCATCCACCTGAACATTGCCGGTGATTTGTTTGACGGTGACGGAGCCACTACGTATATGAAGGAAGGTGGCGCCCTTCACGCTTTCCGCGCTCAGGTTGCCACGGTCGGTGCTTAAGTCAACGTTGCCATCTCTCTGCGACACGCTCAGGTTGCCGCGACGCGTGGACATGGAGAGAGCAATCTGCCGGGGCAGTTGCAAGTCGAGATCAAAGCGCCCGTTTTCAAAATTACCGCTGGTCAGGTCAAGGAGCCAGACCGTGCCTTGCTGCGTGAAACGTGGATGAGTGTTTTCATTCAGGCGATTGGCGGCCTCCTGCGAGTCACTGCGGAGAGACTTACGCACCACAGCGTGAACCTGATTGTCATCACTAGGGGTTACGGTGATGTCGCCCCGAGTAGAGAGAATTTTTATCTCCGAACCGCCGGCGAGAGGTTGGGCAAAATTGTCGGTAAAGTCATAGTGGTTGGCAAACCAGTTGTCCCAGTCGGGATCTGCGCCCATTTCATCGCCGATGCCATGCCAATTCCAGTTCGCGGTTTCATTGGCGCCCATGCCAATCATGATGAAGAAGACGAGGAACACGATGCCGCCGGCTCCCAAACGCGGGGTAGGCTCTCCGTGATGGCGCGCCCACAGATGTTCGATGAGTTTGATGGCGCCCCAGAAAATCAGCAGCAGCGGCCAGTAATGCACCATCCAGTGACGAAACGACTGGAAGGAGATTACGCCGGTGGTGCGAAGCAGGAACAAAACTCCGATGGTGATGAGCACCAGCGGGCCAAAGATGGAGCGCGGGCGCGGACGATAGTAGGGCGTTTGTACAGGGGAACTCATGATTTCACCTGGGAATCATTCTGTCCTGATGACGAAGGCGGATTGTCGGCAGGCGGCTGGGGTTGAGGCGAAGGAGCAGCAGGGGCCGTCCATGGTTGTGGGGCGGGTGGCTGGGCGATAGAGCTTTGGATCCAGCCAGGTTGAATATGGCCTTCCGTCGAGCCGGTACGCGAAACCAGCAACACGCAACCGATCACTAGCAGCAACACGGGAAAGCTGCGATCGAAGGGCATGACGTCGTAGCTCTGCATGAGGAAGAGCACACCCAGGGTGATGAGGACAGCGGCACCCATCAAACCGTGGGCCCGGCAGCGCACACACTGACAATTTCGGTTTCGTAGGTAAGGGGTCATTGGGGGCCTCCGGCTCCGGACTGCGCGGTGCGCTTATAGGCGATCCAGATGCCTATGCCGATCAGGAACAGCGGCCAGAGATGGTGCATGCGAAAAATACCAAGGTTGTCGAGCAGAAATATTACGCCGAGACCGATCAGGACGATCGCGCCGATGGGCGCGTTGTCGCGCGGCGGCGGAGGCGGCGGTTCCACTTGCAACGGCTGCTGCGGCGGCGGAGACATCGGCGGATATGCTGCAGGATTCCCGACGACAGGAGCAGCAGCGGCAGGCGGCTGGGGATCCTGGATGCCAAACATTCTGTCGAGGCCAAGAGGATCAGGCGCGGGCAGGCCCTGACGCCTGGCCTCGGCGGTTTTGTAGGCTTCAAACGCCATGTAGAGCGGGAAGAATCCGATCAATATTCCAAAGTAGTCGGAGATGCTATTTGCTGCGACGATGAGCAATACAAAGATCACCACATGAGCCAGGGCCTTGGCGAACTGCCCGTTGTACATGGCCCCGACGCCGGGAATGAGCCCTAACAAGCCGGCCGCAACTGGGTTTGGCGCGCCCAGGACACTCACTTGTGGTGGCGGCGCCATTGCCCCGGGTATCGTTGCGCCCGGAGCGCCAGCGCCTTGCAGTCGCGCAGCGATGCACGGTTCGCAATAGATGGCGCCCATGACGTCGCGTTTGCAATCTTCGCACAGCGCTTTGCCGCACGTACGGCAGTAGGCTACTGCCTGACTCTGACTATGTACGGCGCAGTTCATATCCGGGCTCCTTCATGCCGCGTAAAAGTTTGGGCGATCAATCCACCATCGCGCTCCATGCTGTAATTTTCGTACTCTATCGGACGCCCGCCATCTTCCGGCGCTTGCTTCCTGTT
>DASXCL010000012.1:0-32847 GCA_036491195.1 Candidatus Angelobacter sp. | reverse complement strand
GGCCCCGAATCCCATTACCTTTATGCGTATCTATGTGAATAACGTAAGCAAGTACCAGATCAGTTCAAGCCACATTGATACATACCTGAACCTGGCCAAAGGAACATACTCACTGATCTTTCAGGCCTGGGACAACAAAGGATTCGTTTACAAAGTTACAAGAACCCTTACCGTGCAGTAGCCTTCCCTCGAAGCAAGTGCACGAAGGCAGGGACACGCCTCATGTCCTTGCCTTTATTATTTTTGTGCGGACTTCATTTGTGCGGACTTCATTTGAGCGAACTTCATTTGCGCGAACTATTTGCGCGAACTCAGGCTAAAATCATCCGGAATGGTCCACTCCCAGCTCTCTGGCTTTGTCCTTGCCGGCGGCAAGAGCACGCGTATGGGGCAGGACAAAGCGGCAGTTTCGCTGAACGGACGCACGCTGCTGGAGCATGCGCTGGCGGCGTTGCGCCAGGTGTGCCGTGACGTGTCCATCCTGGGCAGGCATGATTTGTATGGCTCGCTGGCGCCGGTCTATGAAGATATCTTTCCCGGATGCGGACCTCTCGGCGGCATCCACGCGGCGCTTTCCGGTTCGCAAACACAATTCAACCTCATCATCGCCGTGGATACGCCCTTCCTGGTGCCGAATTTTCTTTCTTACCTGGCTGAGAGGGCCATTGCTTCAGGGAGTGTGGTCACCACGCCGGAAATTGAGGATTACACGCAGCCGCTCTGCACGGTCTATTCGCTCGACTTCCTCCCGATCGCGGAGAATGCCTTGAAGCTGGGTAATTACAAGATTGTGCCGCTCTTCCCTCGCGGCCGTACCCTGGTTATTCAGGAATCCGAGTTGCGCCAGTTTGCCTTCGCCGCGGATATGTTCGAAAATCTAAACACACCGGAAGACCTGGCCCGCGCGCGGCGCCGGTTCTCCGGTCAGGACACATGAGCCATCAGCCTCAGCCACCGCAGGAACGGCTACCCTACGTCGAGTTTCAGAACGTCTACAAAGCTTTTGGCGACCACCATGTGCTGGAGGATGTAAGTTTTCAGGTGTTCCCCGGCGAGACGCTCTGCATTCTGGGCCGCAGTGGAGTGGGCAAATCCGTCTCACTCCACCACATCATGGGTTTCCTCAAGCCGGATTCCGGCCGCGTAATTGTTGCCTTCGAGGACATCACCAGCGCCACTGAAGCCGAGCTCGAACGCATCCGCAAGAAAGTAACCATGGTCTTTCAGAACGGCGCGCTCTTTGATTCTCTGTCCGTAGGCGAGAACGTGGCGTTTCCCCTGCGTGAGCGCCATGATCTGGACGAGCAGCAAATTTACCAGATTGTGGACGGCCTGCTTGACATGGTGGGCGTAAAACCCATGCGCGATCTTTTGCCTTCCGACCTTTCCACCGGCATGAAGCGCAGCGTGGCCATCGCGCGCGCGCTTTCTGCCCAGCCCGAATGCATTCTCTATGACGAGCCGACCACCATGGTCGATCCGCTCATGGCGCAACTCCTGGGCGACCTGATCCAAAAACTCAAAGTCCAGCTCAAGCTCACCAGCATTGTAGTGACGCATGACATGCGCCTGGCCAAAAAGCTGGCTGACCGCATCGTATTTCTGCATGAGGCGCGCGCTATTTTTGTGGGAACAGTGCATGAGTTGGAGCGGGCCAATGAAGAAGTCGTACAGGAATTCCTGAAACTCGATGAACTCATCGTGCCTGGGCGGGACGATGGATACTCGGCGTACACGTAAGATTTATTCAATTACTCCCCACTTAAAACTCACTTTGAGGGAGCACTTCGGCGTTTTTGTCTGTAGCTCCATAGTGCCACTTGATTTTCCCGCCTTAAACGGCAAAATGCCGGTGTCCACATATCCTTCAGCATTGGTTGTCAATTTGAAATCATGGATCTCACCTGCGGAGTTGCCGCGCACGTTAACCTCCGATTGAGGTGGGAACCCGGAGAACTGAACAAAAGCCAATTCAAACTTGGGCATGAGCCGAACCACATTGACCTTGCACCCATTGTTGGTTGATTGAATAGCGTTCGGCAGAACTGCAATGAAAGCTTTGTGTGTTCCGTCTTTTGAAACAAGTGCCCAACGATACGGTTCGCCAGGCGCGGAATTTGGCACAACCAGCCGTTGCGGATCGGTGGACGCGTTCATTACGCGTCCATCGTTTCTATCAATCTCCACATCGCCTGTGGACTGTATCTCTTTCGGACTGCCAGCCATCGTTGGCAGCCATAGTAGCTCGTATCGGAGATCCGGGGGAAGCCCCTTCGCGCGCAATTCATACATCGCAATCAACTTGCTGCCTTTCCCTGTGTGAGAAACTTCAACAGCTTCCAGTTCGGTGCCGGGGGAGTTACTTCTTGCGTCCCAGTTTCGTTGGAGCTTGATGCGATTATCGATGTCGGCGCGCATTTCCGGGCTCAGGTCCTGGCCGAGCGCAAACGCACAGAATACAGCAATGCCGATGAGATAGAAGATGCAGCGCCATTTTTTATTCGATCTGTTTTTTGTGGTGTCCATCGCAGATGCATTCTATAGCGGGTACGCGTTCACCTGGCACGACAAAGCGCGACACTCAAGCATACATAGTTAGTTCAACATTAAGGGGCCTTTGCGCTGCGCTTCTCCAGTACGGCCAACAGGCTGTTCTTGGCCTGCGCGTTCAGCTTTCCGCTGCGCAACACGTCTTTGATTACGTTGATGGGGAGTTCCGCCGCAAGATGGATTAACCGCGCTGCAGGCGTGTTCTTGTTGCCCAGCAGCGCTGCCTTCACGTCATTCCGATAGGACCATTTCTGATGGCGGGAAACGGCGGGCGCCAGCAGTTCGGTCCCATGGTCGATCTTTAGTGCCCTTACGATCGAAGCTTCCGTCATCTGCGGGTTGGCCAGCGCGGCGTACATGATGCGCTCTTCCTTGTCCAGCAAAAGCGCCGCCGCCACGCGACCGGAGCTGCGCTTCGCCATCGTGAACCGCTCGCCCGAAGAGATGCTGGCCAGCTTTTTGATCAGTACTTCTTCGGCCGTGCGCTTTACGTCGGGCGGCACCGAGGGCAGCAACGCCACCTGCATCAGTTCAAAAGTATAGAGATGGCGGATGATTGGCACCGAAACATGCCGCGGCGTGTGCGGATGCATCACGATGGAGAGGCGCACTTTGTGCTGGCGCGCCAACTGGCCGTTTTTGCTCAACGCTTCCAACGCTTCGCGCGGCAGGTCGCGGTGATTGAGCAACGCCAGCGCCAGGTCTTCCGTCAGGTGCGCGGCAGCGGCCACGGCCATAAGGATTTCCGGCGAAGAATCATGTACCAGCCGTTCCAGGTCGACATCGGGGCCCAGCGTTACTTTTCTGGCAGGTTCGCTGCGGACTCGGGGCGGCTCGGGCTGTTCCGGCGCTTCCTGCCAGCCTTCTTTTTCGTCGGTCGACGAACTCATCGCCTCACTCCGCGTTGCGCAGCAATCTCCAGCGCACCCAACACCGGTCGTACAAACGCAAAGCTCACGGCAGCCTGTGGCTGTTCAGCGTTCATTGCGTCTTTAAACGCCTGGCGCACCAGCGGCGATCCCTGAAGTACACCGCCGGCCAGGGCCACAGATACCACGCCTCCATCGGGCCACAGGCGATTGATGACCGCGCTGGCCAGCCCCGCAAGAGCCTTGCCGGCCCGCTCAGTGATAACGCGCGCGCTTTCATCTCCGTGTTCCGCGGCGTTCACCACTGGACCAGCGAGTTCGGGAAACTTTGGCTCGGAAACGTTGGCCAGTCGGATCACTTCTTCCGGCGCGACCTTCCAGCATTCCGCGATCGTGGCCAGCAATCCGTTGCTTTTGCCGAAATCAAATGCGTGCAGCGCGGCCGTCACGGCTTCCCGTCCGACCCAGAATGCCGAACCTTCATCCGAGACGTTTGGCCCCCATCCGCCGGCGCGCGCGGTCTCTCCGCCTTGGTTGCGCCCGAACGCGATGGAGCCCGTACCGGAAACCACCAGTACGCCCGGTGAAGTGCCGAAAGCCGCGCGATGAGCAATGACATGGTCGCCGGCAACGTAGATCGTTGCCTCCGGCATGAGTTCACGGATGGTCTGCTGCGCCCAATGCACGGCTTCTGCCAGAGAGGCCCCGGCCATCCCGATGCAAACATGCTGGATGGCGGCGGCGTCAACACCCGCGGACTGAGTGGCCTGTCGGATCACGGCATGCAGGTTTTCGCGGCCGCGTTCCTTGCCCACGCGCGCCAGCTTGCAGCTTGCGCCCGTGGCCTGCCCCAGCAGTTCCGCGCCATTGCTGACCGCGCAGTCTGTCTTGGTGCCTCCGGCATCGATCCCCAGGTACAGTGGCATGATTGGACTTTAAATCATCTTCCCACAACTTTTACTTTTGCTTTCAAGCATTTTTCCCGAATAATGGCTTGGCAGACAAAACCCATTCATGCGACTGCAAATTGTTGACCTGGCCATTATCGCCGTTTATCTGGTGAGTATCACTGTTTTCGGGCTGAGGTTTCGCAAGTCCCAAAGGTCACTGCGTGATTATTTTCTGGCCGACCGCAATATTCCCTGGTGGGCCATTGCTCTTTCCATCGTTGGCGCTGAAACCAGCACCCTTACCGTGATCGGCACGCCCGGAATCGCTTACGGCGGCAACTTCGGTTTTCTGCAACTGATTTTCGGCTACCTATTCGGGCGGATCGTGGTCAGCCTGGTCTTCATCCCGCAATATTTTCGCGGCGAGATGTTTACTGCGTATCAGCTAATAGACCGCCGCTTCGGCAAAAAGTTGCATCGCATTACCGCCGGAATCTTTCTCGCCACGCGGGCGGCCGCCGAAGGCGTGCGCGTGTGGGCCGTGGCCATTGTAATCAGCATTGCTCTGGGAACCGGTGGCGTTGCTTCAGTCGCCATCGTGATGGCGCTCACGCTTATTTATACGTTTGAAGGCGGCATGGCCGCGGTGATCTGGACTGACGTCGTCCAACTCGCCATTTACGTCGGCGGAACGATTATTGGTTTTTTTACCATGGTGCATCTTGTTCCCGGCGGCTGGCCGGCTATCCATTCAATCGCCGCCGGCGCAGGCAAAATGCAGGTATTCGATTTCTCGGTCAACTTTTTCAAGACTTACACGTTCTGGGCCGGGCTGATCGGCGGCATGTTCCTGAACACCGCCACCCACGGGACGGACCAGCTCATGGTCCAGCGGCTACTCGTGGCCCGCAACCAGCGTGATTCCACGGCCGCGCTGCTCTCCAGCGGTATCGTGATCCTCTTCCAGTTCACGTTGTTTCTGCTTGTCGGCGCGGGACTCTGGGTGTTCTATGGCATGTTCCCTTCGGGCACGCACTTCGCCACCAACGATTACGTTTTTCCCACGTTCATCGTGCAGCACATGCCGCGCGGCGTTGCCGGGCTGCTGATTGCCGCCATCCTGGCCGCGGCCATGTCCAATCTGAGCGCGGCGCTGAACTCGCTTTCTTCGACGACCATGATTGATTTTTATCTGCGGCGGAAACCTGAAACCTCTGACGGCAAGCGGCTCGCGCTATCGCGCATTGCCACCGTCGGGTGGGGCGTTGTGCTCTTTGCACTGGCGCTGGCTTCGCGCTATGGGGGCAACGTGCTGGAGAAGGGCCTCACCATCGCTTCACTGGCATATGGCGGGTTGCTCGGCGTGTTTCTGCTGGGGCTGCTTACTCATCGCGCCAAACAGAACGGCGCGATTGCTGGTATGCTCTGCGGACTGGCCCTGAATATTTATATCTGGGGATGGACGCACATTGCCTGGACCTGGTACGTAACGCTGGGCTCGATCACCACGTTCGTCGTGGGATATCTGGCAAGTCTCGCGATCCCTTCTTCAGAACCGGCAGAAAGCGCGGCGCAGGACTCAAGCCGATAAGGAACACACTCTATTGTTGACCATGCGGAACAGATGCGAGACTATCGCGCAGCGACAATTTTCTCATCAACTCATGAAAATTATTCTTATCTGCTTTATCGCATCCATTTTCCTGTTGACTAACGCCCAAGCCAAAGAACCCCGCGCCTTCTCTCACTCCACAGAAGTAGTCGTAGTAACCACCGACAGCTGGGATTCGCCGCAAGGAACGCTCCGCCGCTATGAGCGCGAGCGGCCCGGAAATCCCTGGCAAGCCGTCGGCGAGCCGATTACCGTGATGATGGGCAAAACGGGGCTTGGCTGGGGAGCGGGACTACTAAATCCGCCGGCGCGAGACTCTAGCGATCCTGTGAAGAAAGAAGGCGACGGCAAAGCGCCTGCGGGTGTGTTTCGCCTGAGTAAGGCATTCGGTTACGCCGCGCAAGAGCAATCCGGATGGAAGATGCCATACATTAGCTTGACGCCCTCCATCGAATGCGTGGACGACGAAAAGTCAAGGTTCTACAACACGCTTGTGGACACGACAGCCGTCTCGCCCGACTGGGGCAGCCACGAAAACGAAAAAATGCGCCGCTCCGACGATCTGTATCGCTGGGGCATACTGGTCGATCACAACGCCAATCCGCCGGTGCCGGGAGGCGGATCGTGTATCTTCATGCATATATGGCGCGGCCCTGCTCAGCCCACGGTCGGTTGCACAGCCATGCCGCAAGCGGACCTGGAATCGCTGCTGGGATGGCTTGATCCTGAGCGGAAGCCTCTGCTGGTGCAGCTGCCGGCGGCCCAATACGAGAAGACGCGTCATCGCTGGAATCTTCCCGCAACAGAGAACTCGGCGAGCGACACTACAATGCAGAGTGGATCAAAATCGGGTGGCAAGAACTGACGAGGGATTCATGGCGATTTCCACTGCGGCCGCGGACGAGCAAAGGCCTGATCTGCTGCGCGAGTTAAACGCCTGGCATGCCACCGCCATTGTGGTGGGAACAATCATCGGCAGCGGAATTTTTCTTGTTCCGGCGGAAATGATGCAGGCCGTGGGCTCGGCGCGCCTTGTGTATCTGGCCTGGATCGTCGGCGGCCTCCTCTCATTCTTTGGCGCCATGACCTATGCCGAACTGGGCGCGCTGCGGCCCTGGGCCGGCGGCGAATACGTTTACATCCGTGATGCTTACGGCCCGCTGCCCAGCTTTCTTTATGCCTGGACGTGGTTCCTTATCGCCAAGCCCGCATCCATCGCCAGCGTAACCAGCGGGCTGGTGCGCGTGCTGGGCAACTTTGCCATGTTCAGCTTCCTGCCGCATCCCATTTTTTCGCTTCAAGGCAGCACCGGCCATGGCTACCAGATCACCTACGGACAGCTACTGGCCATCGCCGCAACCGTGCTGATTTCCGCCCTGAATTATCTGGGTGTGCGCAAAGCCGGCAACTTCCAACTGGTAATGACCACGCTGAAAGTTGTGATGATCGGCGTGATTATTGTGGCTGGCTTCAGCGCCACCACCGGAAGCTGGAGCAATTTCGGCACCACGTTTCTCGGAGCCAAGGGTGGGATGGCAGGCTTTATGACCGCGCTGGTCGCCGCGCTCTGGGCCTATGACGGCTGGAACGATCTCAACATGGTCAGCGGCGAGATTCGCAACCCTGAGCGCAGCATTCCCGTCGCGCTGATTGCCGGGGTGGCCATTGTGGCCGTGCTCTATATCGGCGTAAATGCCGCGGTGCAATACGTGATGCCGGCGTCGGCCGTGGCCGCATCTCCCGTGCCGGCTTCGTCGGCAACGCTGATTGCGATTGGCCGCTGGGGCGCGCTGCTGGTATCGGCAGGCATGGCGCTCTCCATGTTCGTAACGCTCAACGGCACCATCATGAGCGGCGGACGCATTCCGTTTGCCGTGGCCCGCGACGGTTATTTCTTCAAAGCGCTGGCCGAAGTCCACCCGCGATTCCATACGCCGGCGCTGGCGCTTATCGTGCAAGCCGTGATGGCCGTTGCGCTTCAGTTGGGCGGCGGATCGTTCCGGGATTTTCTTGAACTTGCGATTTTTTCCGAATGGCTCTTCTACATGATCGCCGCCAGCACGATCTTCGTGTTTCGCGTCCGTGAACCGAACGCGCACCGTCCCTATCGCGCATGGGGTTATCCCGTGATGCCCGCATTGTTCGTCGGAGCCGCAGCGGTCCTGCTCTATTACACGTTTCTTGACAAGCTGCATCACTCGCTGGTTGGGACGATCGTGATGACGCTGGTGATTCTGGCGGGGGTGCCTGTGTATTGGTACTTTGCGAAGCGGAAGAGGACGGCTTAACCACAAAGGACACAAAGGGCTACGAAGGGCTTACTCAAGGGTCCTACTTTGTGTTCCTTCGTGTCCTTTGTGGTTAAAGTTCCGAGCTAAACTCTGCTGAACTCCAGCACCTTCTCTGACGAGCCAGGCTTGGACGGTGAGAGGCGTTCGTAAATCTTCACGTACTCCCGTGCCGACGCATTCCACGAAAAATCTTTCTTCATCCCATTTTGCATCAGCTTCAGCCATGCCGCCTGGTCTTTAAATGCCCGCAGGGCTTCATGAATGCAGTTCAGCAGCGCTACGCCCGAATAAGCGCTGAACTTAAAGCCTGTCCCTTTGGCCGATGTCGGGTCCCACGGCTCAATCGTATCGTCCAGCCCGCCAGTGGCGCGGACGATCGGCACCGTCCCATAACGCAGGCTATACATCTGGTTCAGTCCACTGGGCTCGTAGCGCGACGGCATCAGGAACATATCCGCGCCTGCTTCAATCTTGTGGGCCAGCGCGTTGTCGTACGCCACCTTGACGGCAATTTTTTCCGGATGCTGCTTTTGCAGCTTGAGCAGCAGTTCCTGGTATTCCTTGTCGCCGCTGCCAAGAGCGGTAATGATCAATGGCAGGCGCGCAAGGTCGCTGGCGATATCGGCGATCAGGTCAAAACCTTTTTGCGCGACAAAGCGCGAGACAATGCCGATCACCGGCGTATCGATGGGGGCCTTCTCCATGCCAAACTGGCGCAACATATCATATTTGCACTCTTTTTTGCCTCCCAGCGTGTCCGCCGAATACTGCCGGACGATGTGCTTGTCTTTTTCCGGACTCCACTCGCCATAGTCAACGCCGTTGATGATCCCGGTCAAACTGCCCGCGCGCGATTTCAGCACGCCTTCCAGGCCGAAGCCATATTCGCTGGTCTGGATTTCCTGCGCGTATTTGCGGCTCACGGTGGTGAGATGGTCGGAAAAAACCAAAGCGCCTTTCAGGAAATTGGCCTTGCCCCAGAATTCCATCTGGTCAATGGTGAAGAGGTCCCAGGGAAGCATGAGCAGGGGCAGCGTGTCCGGGGGAAATAATCCCTGGTAGCCGATGTTGTGGATGGTAAAAACCGTGCGCGTACCGCGGAAAACCGGATCGGCTTCATAGCTGGTGCGCAGCAGAATTGGCACCAGGGCGGACTGCCAGTCGTGACAATGAAAAATCTCCGGCACGCCCAGGACTTTGGATGCTTCAAGCACGGCGCGGCAATAGAGCGCGAACCGCTCGGCATTGTCGGGATAATCGCCCGCGGGAGTGCCATAGAGGGCGTCGCGATCAAAGAACTCGGGATAGTCGATGAAGTAAAATTGCACTCCTGACCGTTTTCCGCCATCCAGGACGGAGCAAAACCGGTATTGATCGTCAAACGGGATGGTAACGCTAGGCAGCAGCACTTTGGCGTCTGTAAGCCTGGTCTGTTTATATTTAGGAAGATAGACTGAGACGGAGTGGCCAAGTTGAGCAAGCGCCTGGGGAAGAGCGCCCACCACGTCCGCGAGTCCTCCGGTTTTGGCGAACGGCACGCACTCAGAAGCGGCAAAGACAATATTCACGGGGCCTCCGTGGTAAAAGCGGAACACGGCACAACCATGCTAGGAAAATTCTAAATGGCGGAAACAAAAAGGGCCAATCCGGGCACTAGGAAAAAACCCAAACTGGGGCAGAATTTTTTGGCCGACGTGGGCGCGGCGGAAAAAATTGTCGACGCGCTGGGAGACGTGTCTGAATCCGTGGTGGTGGAAATCGGCCCCGGCAAGGGCGCGCTTACCCAGGTGCTGGCGCGGCGGGCCAAAAGGCTGATCGCGGTAGAACTGGACCGCATGATGTCCACCGAACTCCGCTTTAAATACCGGCTCCAGCCGCAGGTGGAAATCATTGAGGCCGACGTGTTGAAGCTGGATTTCCGCACCGTGCTGAACCGCACCATTGGGCCGCTGAACGATCTGCGCCCGCTGAAGCCTGCGCCGGCGCGCGTGGTGGGTAACCTGCCCTACTACATCACGTCAGATATCCTGTTGCGGCTGTTTGAGTTTCACGAGCAATTTGATGTGATCGTAATCATGGTGCAGCGCGAGGTGGCCGACCGCATTGCGGCCACGCCTGGTTCACGCGACTATGGGCTGCTCTCCGCCACGGCGCAGCTCTATGCGAAGGTGGAAAAATTGTTTACCCTGCCGCCCGACGCGTTTTCACCGCCGCCCAAAGTCCATTCCACGGTTCTGCGAATGACCGTTGCCCCAAGGTTCGATGAACTGCGGATCAAGCCCGCGGAATTCATCGGCTTTCTCAAGACAGCCTTCGCCATGAAGCGCAAAACACTGCTCAACAATTTGAAGAAGGATTACCCTGAAGAAATCATTCGCAGCACGCTGAAAGAAGCCGGCATCCGAAGCGATATCCGCGCGGAAGCTCTGCCGCTGGAACGCAGTGCGGAAATTTTTCGGGGATTGGGAAATTAATCACAAAGGACACGAAGGAACACGGAGTTTGAGCTTCGTGAACCTGCGTGTCCTTTTGTGCTTAACTGTTACCGCTGATGGCCCCGTGATCCTCCCTCGTCTGATCGTGCGTGACTTTCCGGCGGCGGAGAAGACTGCCGTTGCGCCGGCGCCGATGGCGGAGCGGACTGATGCATGGCCGGCGGTGACGGCGCACTCTGTTGACGCGCCGATGGCGGCGGAGTGTATTGGCGCTCGGCCTGGCGGTTCGGCGGCGAATACGACCGCGGAGGTGGCGTGTATTGCCGCTCCGGCTGGGTAGCCGCTCCACCATCCGGACCGATGATAGTAGGGCCATTGTTATTCGAGCGCCTTGCCGGTTCGCGCGAAGACTGATCCCGGTTTTCTCGACCATGATCTACGTCCCCACCGCGATTCCCTGCCCCGCTGGCGGGCGGCTGTTCAACGATCCTCGGCTTCCGTTCGATATCAGTCGTAGCCGACGTGGGAGGCTGCGCGGGAAGATCCGTGCGCGGAACCCTTGCCACGTCATCGTTGGTAAATACGCGGTTGTTGCCGCGGTTTCCATCAGGCCGTCCCGGGTTGCGGTTGTCGCCATCGCGATCGGCGACTCTGCCGCCGCCGGATCCGGCGAATCTTCCGCCAGGCCCGCTATTGCCAACCGAGATGTCTGGATGATTCACTCTGCCCGGTGCTCCGCCGATAACTCGTCTGTCTGCCGGAGGAATGGGAGCATGGAAGCCCGGAGGCGCATTGGCCACCAGGGGAGCGCGATTCCATCTGTTCCAGCCACCCGGAGCCCAGAACCAGCCACGACCGTTGACGAATACCCAACGGCCATACCGATACGGCATCCATCCCCAAGGGTAGGAAGAAACCCACGTGTAGCCGAAGCCCGGAGAATAGCTCCAGTAGCCGTTGCTGAACGGGTCCCAGTTGTAGCCAACGTTGTTCGGCTGCCAGACTTCGCCGTATCCCGGAACGTCATAATATTGTCCGTAGTAATTCAGGTCGTTCTCGCCATACTGGTAGGGCGACTGCGCATAGCCCTGTCCGGCCGAGGCATACGTGGTCAGCGCGTCGTCGCGCTGCTTGCTCCACTGGTCAAGATCGTCGGCGTCAGCGCCTTTATCCAGCGCATACTGGCCGGGATCATTCGGATTCAGAACAAAAGTTTCATTCTTCTGAACGGCGATTTCGCCGCCATTCTCTGCGTCGCGCACACCAATCTCGCCCTTCCACACGGCAACTTCGAGCGGATCTGCGTTGGTGCTGCTCACGCGGAAAGTTCCGGCACGGTTGAGAGCAACGGTGTTCTTCTTGACCGTAACCTGAAAATCGCTGTCATCATGTTTGGCGATTTTGAACTCCGCCTCGCCTTGGTCAAGGTCGACCGTCGTGATGGTCCCGCCGGAAGCAGAACGCCCAAGCTCGGTAAATGCGATGACCGTATCCGGAGCCAGGCGTATGATGCTGCCATCTTCCAGTTGCACTTCCGCCCAGCCATCCGCGCCGGTTTGCAGCCAGTCGTGCTCGGCCAGAGGAACATTCATGGTGGCGCTTTCATAGCCGTGTCCGTGATCCAGCCGGACAGCGCCTTCAACGTAGCTGAGTCGCACGATCCGCGCGTGCGAGTCGTGGCCGTCATCCGGCTCGGTATCCTGTGCGCGAGCCAGCGGGACGAGTGAAAATATCAATGTGAAAATCATGGAAAGGAGCAGCCCTGAGTTGCGGAAACTTTTCCCGCCCAGTTGCCAGCGACCCATCGTGTGGCGCAGCATAAACCCTCCTGTTACGAGTGCCTACTGTATTAGATCGGTGCCGGGCTACTTAGTTTCTTAATGTTAAGTGTTATTGACGCAACTTAACTATTCAAGTCAGAACTGCGGCTGGGTTTACTCAGAGTTGGCCTTGGCCAGGAGTTTTTGCGCTCTTTCGCGCGCAATATTCAGGATGGAATGGTCCTGGGCTATGCTTTCGAGCATGGGCGCGATCACCTGCAACTCCGCTAGGCTATGGCTGGCCGCGGCATCTTCCATGGCTTTCAGTTCCTCTTCCAGACCCAGTTTGTCAAACCGGCGCAGGAATTGCAGTTTGCGCCCGTGCTCAATGGTGTTGGAGATTCCTTGAAAGATGTTCGTGATCTCCTGGATCGCCTTGTTCTCAGAGTAATCGTAGGTAGTGTTGAAATGCCGCGCTGAATCGGCATACATCAAAGTCTTTTTACCCGTGCTGGCGACAACATGTTTTTTGAAAGTGAAGTCGCCGTTAAAGTAGTTTGCCTCTTTGGCGTAACGAAGGATTTTGTCACGGCAACGTGGCGAGATGGTGAAATCCGTTTCGAACTCGTCAATATCGTCACCGGTTTTGCCGGGACTATGCGAGTGGTATTTCGCGGCGCCATCGGCCGACATCGTGATTGTGATGCTTTGCGGGGTGATATCTTCCCACATGCGATCAAAAGTAATGGTCGTGCTGGCCGGGTTCTGATCGACCTTTTGCGCCGGCGGTGTCTGCGCTATCGAAACAAGGGTTGTGGAGCAGAGCAGCGAAATGAAAATGATGGCGGCGTGTTTCATCGTGAAGTAGCAGCATAGCGGTTGTTGGTGGCCGCCGTGTGAATGTGGCAGATGGCGATGGCCAAAGCGTCAGAGGCGTCAGTGGGTTCGGGCGGAGCGGCAAGATTCAACAGGCGCGTGACCATCTGCTGCACCTGAAACTTGTCCGCGCGGCCGTAACCCACAACGGCGGACTTGATCGAGAGCGGCGAGTATTCCGCAACCTGCAAACCCGAAGACGACGCGGCCAGCATGGCCACGCCCCGGACCTGTCCCAGTTTGAGCGCGGTTTTCACGTTCACCGCGTAGAACACGTCTTCAATGGCAACAATTTCCGGCCGGTGCTGCGCGATGATGGCTGTAAGGTCGGCAAAAATTTTTCCCAGCTTCGCGGCCATGGGTGTTCCCGATTTCAGCTTGATGGCGCCGTTGACGTGACAAACCAGCTTTCGTTCAGCCGTCTCTTCCACGACGCCGAAACCGGTGTACTCACTGCCGCAATCGATTCCCAGCACACGCATTGAGGAGAGTGTACCGCAGAATCGGGTCATCGGGTGATCGCCGTGATCGGTCGGCTTTTCCGCCTTGCCTAAGGCATCGGCGTTGGAGATAATGCCCAGCGATATTTGAGAAAGGAACACACAACAATGATCACACTTCTGGTTCTTGCAGCAGCAGCGTGGATCGGCGGAGCCGGTCTGGGCGTAGCTTGAGTTCAATGCCGGGGGAAGACCCCGGCATTCTTGTGTTCAGGGCTCAGCAACAGCGTGGTTTTTTCAGCATGGCCGCGTCGCGTTCCTGCGTGAAATCGCGATAGCTGGCGACGGAGCACGGTGCGTTGGTTCGTAGCAGGAAGCGCTCATAGGCGGATTCGTCGAAGATCTCGCGGAGCGCGGAGCGGAAGGTGCGGATCGCGTTGTTGATCAGCGCAAGGGCAAAAGTGGATCGGGTGATCGGGTGATCTGAGAAATCACTACTCTTGCGGCTTTCTCCGTGTCTCCGTGCCTCCGTGGTAGGTTTTTGGTTTTCTCCGCGACTCCGCATCTCCGCGGTGAGATTTTTTTTCAGATCACCCGATCCGTTCACAACGTCTCCTCGGCAAAAGCTGTCGGCACAAACGGCGATTCCTGGACCGTAGGCTGGCGGCGTCCGGAAATCACGCCGAACCATTGCAGCCCTGACTCGATCACGATCACGCTCACCAGAATAACCAGCAGCCCGCAGACGGCGGCGTCGATCTGATCGTTGAAGATTCTCCGTTGCAGGCCGGCAACGGCAGGGCCCGCGGCAAGCTGGCGGGCGTGGGCCAGCAGCCCGATCAACGGGTTAGGATCAAAAACTTTGTGCCATGACGCCGCAAACGTCACGGCCACCAGCCACGCGAGCGGACAGAGCGTGATCCACATGTAACGCGCGCGTCCCATTTTGACGATGATTGTGGTGGCCACGCAAAGGGCCACGGCAGCCAGCAACTGGTTGCAGATGCCGAAGAGCGGCCAGAGCGAGTTGATCCCGCCCAGAGGATCGCGAACTCCCTGCCAGAGAAAATATCCCCAGCCGGCCACCGTCACGGCGCTGGTGGCAATGATGCTGGGATACCAACTGGTGCGGCCGAGCGGCTTCCACAGATGGCCGAGCGCGTCCTGCAGCATGAAGCGCGCCACGCGGGTTCCGGCATCGAGCACCGTCAGGATAAACAGCGCCTCAAACATGATGGCAAAGTGATACCAAATGGCCATCACGGCTGCGCCGCCCAGGCTGTCAGAAAAAATCTTTGCCATGCCCAGGGCAAATGCCGGAGCTCCGCCGGTACGGAAGAAGAGCGTTTTCTCGCCGACATTCTGCGCCATGGCGGCCATCTGATCGGCGGTGACGGGAAAGCCCCAGTTGGTGATGGTGGCGACTGCGGCTGACTGCGTGCCGCCTACCATTCCCGCGCCGCTATTCACTGCAAGGTAGGTTCCCGGCTGGAGCGTGCAGGCGGCGATCATCGCCATGATTCCGACAAAAGATTCACACATCATGGCGCCGTAGCCGACCATGCGCGTCTGCGGCTCGCGGGCAATCATCTTGGGTGTGGTGCCGCTCGAAATTAATGAATGAAATCCGCTGATGGCCCCGCACGCAATGGTGATGAACGCGAAGGGAAAAAGATTGCCGGCGAACACCGGACCGCTGCCGTCGATAAAGCGCGTGAGCGCGGGCATCTGCAACGTGGGCCGGACCAAAAGAATCCCCAGCGCCAAAATGGCGATAGTACCAAGCTTCACGAAAGTGCTCAAATAATCGCGCGGGGCCAGCAACAGCCAGACCGGAAGCGCTGAAGCGGCGAAACCATAAACAATGATCAGAATCGCCAGCGAGGTGCCCGCCAGGGTGAAAGCTCCGGCATGCGTGGATAGCGACACCCACTGGCCGCCAAAGATCGCCGCAACCACCAGCAGAAATCCGAGCACGGAAGCTTCCAGGACGCGTCCGGGGCGCAGGTAGCGCAGGTAAACGCCCATGAGCAGCGCAATGGGAATGGTCATGGCAATTGTAAAAACGCCCCAGGGGCTATCTTTGAGCGCATTCACGATAATGAGCGCCACCACGGCGAGCAGAATGATCAGGATGCTGAGAACGGAAATAAAAGCCACGGCCCCCGCTGTCTTGCCAATCTCGTCGCGCGCCATCTGACCCATGGATTTGCCGTCGCGCCGAACGGAGAAAAGAAGAATCACAAAATCCTGCACGCATCCGCCAAAGACCGCGCCAACAATGATCCAGAGGGTTCCGGGAAGATAGCCAAACTGCGCAGCCAGCACCGGCCCCACCAGCGGACCAGGCCCGGCAATGGCGGCAAAGTGATGTCCAAAGACGACCCACTTGTTGGTGCGGACAAAATCGCGGCCGTTTTCCAGCCGCTCGGCCGGAGTGGCGCGCATGGCATCCAGGGCGAGAACTTTCGCGGCGATGAATTTTGAATAAAACCTGTAGCCCAGCGCATAACTGCATACGGCAGCCATTACCAGCCACATGGCGCTGATGGGCTCATGGCGATGCAGCGCGATCGTCGCAAGCGCAAGCGCGCCCAGCGTGGCGACCGCCAGCCAGATCAATATCTTGCCTATCTTCATTATTCTTTCCCTCAGGTCGGTGGATCGATGAATCGGTGTTCTCCGCCGGGTTATTCTGCCTAAGCGCGGGCGCTTGCGCAATCTTAACGAGGTCGCGCTCAAAATACGGCGTCTGCGGTGTGAGGGCGGATAAATCTGCCATCGGGATACCTTAGAACAGCCCTTTACCCGAAACCGCCATCCAACCTAACGGACATGGGAGAGACTCCGATGAACATCATGGTCGCAGCACTTGGTCTTGGCTTGATCTGGGGAAATGGATTCTTACTGCAACAGCAGGCCGGGTCAGCCCCGCAGGATTCTTCACAGCAGACCGCCCCGCAGCCGCCTTCAGTGCAGCAATTGCCCGTCACCCCGATTGGCACGCCGACGAGCGCGGTGCAGATCACCAATGGGCCTGTCGTGGAAAATGTAACGGACACCACGGCCGAGATCGCATGGTCAACAAACGTGAACTCCGGAACAGCCCTGCACTACGGCACCGATCCCAGCCATCTGGACATGACTGCCAGTATGCCGTGGGGCGGGTTCACGCACAGGGTGCTGATCAAGAATCTGAAACCGAACACCACATACTATTTCAAAGCTGAATCAGGACAGGGACAAGGCACGGGATCGCAGGCAGAGACCGCGCAATCGTCATTCCAGACAAAGGCTGCCGGCGCCACCAGCCAGCTTCGATAGGTTTTATAATCGCCAGATTCCGTGCTATAAAATAGGCCGTGAGCTACTCCATTTATCTGGCTTTTGGCTGGACCATATTAGGTGCGATTCAACTCTACCGTGCCTATGCCGGCAAGCTGCCCAGTTGGATTGTGACACTGAATTCTCTACAATCGCCACTTCTCAGCAAGAAACAGCGTTGGATGAAAGCTGGTTTCGGCATCTGTTATCTTGGCTTCGCCACTGCGCACACGGTTCTGCTTTACGCGCGGCATGCCCATCACACTTCAGCTTAGCGTCGATTCGCCACAGCCGCTCCAGCCTGCATACGAGCTTTGAGCCGCCCGGTAAACATCAGTCCCAGCATCCTGAAATCGCTGATCAGCGACCAGAACGGATGTCCGAAAGTTGCCGGCTTGTTGCCTTCAATCAGGAAGTGTCCAATCCAGGCAAAGGCGTAAGACACGACCGGCCATAGCAGCGCATACCATGGATGTCCGGTAACAAACGCGATAATTGCCGCACTCAGGCCCAGTAAAGTGCCAACCGCGTGCATGGCGCGGTTGCGCGCGTCACTGTGCTCATGCAGATAGAAGGTGAAGAATTCTTCGTAGGTGACGAATTCCGGCTGGGGCATTTATTTGTCCTCTTTTGGAGACGATGTTGCAGGAGCGGGCAGGAGTTCAATGGGAAACTCATCTCCTTCGACCAGCATTTGTAAGGTGCTGTAGGTCCAGACACCGTTTGTCTTTTTTGCGACCACATACACAGTACCACGGCGAAGCGTACCCTTCAGCGGAATGGCCATGTCGGCCTGTCCTGAAGTCCCCGACAGATTGATGTTCCCCGTGACATACCATCCAGGGACAAGGGGTCTACCAAGTTCACGCACAACATCCGGATTGCTGCTGGCTATGGCGACAGCGTGCTGGTAAGGCTCGCTCGATTTCATAAGCCCAAACACAAAAGTGACCACGCCGCCGGCAAACAGAGCCAGCACTAAAACCAGGCCTAGAAGAATTGTGGGAACAAACCATTTCCAGTTGCTTGAAAACCAGCTCTTGCGCGCAGCCCTGGGAAGTGGCTGGGGTGTCGGAGGTGGAGGTATGTAGCCATAACTCATGCAGCCGAAATTCTACTATGGCTTGCTAGATCGCCCTGCGCATAGAGGCCACCCGCCGAACGTCAGGATAGATGGAGCAGGCTTCAATGAAATGCGCGCCGCACAAGCTGACTTCCCGTTGCCTGCTTTCAGATTTCAGCCGCAGCACGCGAAAAGCAATTTGCGGACACTGCGAACAGGTTTTCAGGCGATTGTCCTTTTCCAGCGGTCCAAAGGAATCGATCACTTTTTCGTCTGTCATCAGCTCGAACATGCGTCCTCTTTCTGCCTGACTCAAATAGGGGGTAGCGTGAGGGTAACGCGGGCGCTGCGGGGAACAGCAGTTAAAAGAAAATTAATCCATTTTCCAGAAACCCGATAAGAGATCCCTTAGACAATGGATTTGGTAAAAACATTTCTGCTTTTGTGCGAAGCAAAGCTCACGCGCTGCTGCCACTGCGCGTTCGGCTGTTTAGATCGGGACGTTACCAGCGGTGGCGCTCATTGACCGCATCCGCTACGCTAACCTGATCGTCCTTACCTGCTCCATCGTGCATTGCCGCGGTTTCTTTTCCGGACGCCAGCGCAGGAATTTTGTCCCGTGGCGGAAACGTCCGCCGGAAAAATGGTCATACTGAAACTCGCCCACGAGTTTGGGCTTGAGCGGAAACCATTCGGTGTCGCGCGCGTCGCGCGTCCAGCGGCTGGGACCTCCGGGTGCTTTGCCGGAAAAGCCTTCGCCGCCCATCAGCGGCTTGAGGATCGACTTGAGTTTTCTGCGCTCTTCGCGGGTGAAGCTGGCGCTGAAACCGATGTGGTCCAATTCGCCCTTGCGGTTGTAAAGGCCAAGCAGGAGCGAGCCAACTTCTTCGTTTGGGCGCTTCTTGTTGTTCTGTTTTGAATCTTGCTTCGCGCCGTTTCTTGAATTCCGGGCGGCCGAATCTTCCGTGGCAGAAGACTTGCCGCGCGCCCAGCGAAAGCCCCCGACCACGCAGTCCGCGGTGCGTATACGCTTGATCTTGACCATGCCGGTGCGCTCGCCGGATTTGTATTCACAATCGAGCCGTTTGGCAACTACGCCATCCCATCCGCTGGCGGCGCCTTCGCGCATCCATTTCTTGGCGGTGGCGAAATCGGCGCTGGCGGGTGAGAGGCTGATTCGCGGCATGGTCTTTTTGTTTGCCGACGCAAATTCCTGGAGCGCCATGCGCCGCGCCGAAAGCGGACTGGCAGCAAGCGACTTGCCTTTGGCGTCCACCAGTAGGTCGAAGATCATGTAAGTCGCCGGCGTTTCCTGCGACAGCCGTTGCACGCGGCTGGCAGCGGGATGAATGCGCTGCAGAAGCGCGTCGAAGTCAAGGCCTGCGCCACTGCGGATGATAATTTCACCGTCGAGCACGAATTTGCGCGCGGGCCAAGCGCTCAGTGCAATGACGATCTCCGGGAAGTATCGCGTGAGCGGCTGACCCGCTTTGGACTGCAAGACAATTGTGTCGCCCTGGCGAAACGCGAGGCAGCGGAAGCCGTCCCACTTGGGCTCGTAGAGCCAGCCGGATTCTTGCGGCAGTTCTTTTGCCGATCTGGCTTCGGCCGGCGGATATGGCGGCTGAAGAGGCAGGCTGAGTCTGGGAAAAGCCTGGTCAAGCGCTTCTGCGGGAATGGCAGCGGAGCGGATGGAAACGGATTTGCGCGCGGGAGACATCAGAAAGTTTGATGCGAGTGATCGGCTGGACACACACAGCGGCTTACACTAAGATTTCGAGCATTCCAGCGTCTTTGGAATCGTCGAATCGTCGCGAGAGGACGCCGATCGATGGTGTCTGTGTAACTTAGTGCGGATTCATTCACTCTTTTATTGTCCAAGGAGAAACAGGTGAAAAAATTTGTTCTCGGTCTGATCGTTGGGTTGCTGCTGCCGGTGATTGGCGGGTATTTATACGTCAAGATGGGGATGATGCCGGTGGCAACGGCGTCAGCGCCGCTGCCGATGGAAGAGAAAATCGCAAATATGGCTTTACGGGCGCGGATGGCGAAGGACCCGGTGCAGCAATCGCCGGTGCCGGCGGACGAACCCAACATGACCCAGGGCGCACACGTCTATGTTGAGAATTGCGCTTTCTGCCACGGCTTTGCCGGCTCAAAAGCCAGCTTCGCCGCCAAAGGCATGTTCCCCCTACCGCCGCAACTGCTCAGCGGAGATGACATGGTCACCGACGATCCGCCAGGGGAAATTTACTGGAAGGTAGAAAATGGAATCCGCCTGACCGGGATGCCCGGATTCAAAGACATGCTCACGCCTACGCAGATGTGGCAGATATCGCAAATGCTGCAGCATGCGGACAAATTGCCGGACCAGACGAAAGCGGCCCTGGCCAGGCCGGCGGCGATCCCGGTTGCGCCACCCAGCCCAACTCCAGCTGCCATGAAGGGAAAGAAGCCTAGCAAGCTTTAAGCTGACCGTGGCTTCGAAAGGAACGTCCATGCAATATGCCGTGCCATTTGCCGGCGGATTAGCGCTGGCGCTGGCCAATATCGCCATTACCTGGCGGCTGCCGCTGAAGAAGACGGCTGAGTTTTACACGCTGTTCATGGCGGCGACAGCAGCTTTCTACTTTGGGAGCGCACTGCCGGCGGGAAACACACATATTCTGTTGCTGGAGATGGCGGTCTCAGGAACGCTGTTTTGCCTGGCCCTGGCGGGGCAGTGGAAATCGCTGAAGTTCACGGCTGTGGCTTTTCTGGCGCACGGCATCTGGGACCTGCTGCATGTGACAAAAGGCATGGGAGCCAACGCGGGAACGGACTTTCCTGTGGTGTGCGTTGCTTACGACTGGGTGATTGCCGGCTACCTGTGGTGGCTGGCTCCGAGGACGAAAACGAACTGAGGGCGGCCGCCAGTCAGCGCGGCAGCCCAGTGGAAAGGTTAGAGTTTCTCGTGGAATTCGCAGCCGGAGCAGGAAATGAAGATGCCGCCGGGGGTGTTGCGTTCACGGTCTTTCACGCGCTTCACGATGCGGGTCGGCTTGCCGCACTTGGGGCAGTCGGTGCTCTTGGTGGTATCCATTATTTTCTTGCGGTCCGCCGTTTTGGCGATCTTGGCCATGGTTGAATCTTCTCCTCAAAATGTCGGGTTTTCCGCGGCCTTCAGCGGCGCGGCAAATGCGGTGGGAAATCAGGGGACAGCACGGCAAAAAGCGGTACGTCCATGACCGCAACAAGATGATTTTACACTGAATGGGCGATTTTCGTCCTCTGGGCGAGGCAACTGGAGCAAAATGGGCTTTACTTGTAACCCGCAGTTCGGTTATCAATCTATACACTTGCAACAGTCACTCCAGGGGAGAAGATGAAGAAACTAACGCTGGTATTGCTCACAGCCGTGGCGCTGAGCGCGTTCGCCGCGGACACCAAGTTACAGGGTTATCTCGTAGACATAGCCTGCGCTTCTGAAGAAGGACAACGGCCGAATTTTGGCATTAAGCACTCCAAGGAGTGCCTGCAAATGCCGGATTGCGCCAAGAGCGGTTATGGCTTGCTGACGGAAGACAAAAAAGTGATCCGGTTCGATGCGGCCAGCAACGAGAAAGCCAAGCAGTTCATTGCCGAACTCAAGAAAAACAACGACATCAAGGTCAATGTAACCGGAACCATCAACGGGAACCAGATGTCGGTGAGCAAGATCGAGTTGCAGTAAACCGCAATCAACATTTATTTATTACGCGCGAAATGTTTAATGCGCGGAGGCGACACCGCAACAGGCGCGCTTACTTTCCTGCTCAACCACATTACGGGTCTGGCCCAGCGCGCGATTGAGCGACTGTTTGGGAATAGCGGTCACGAGCGGCTTCAGCAACCATCCCAGGCCGATGGGCATGTCGCGGGTGAGGGAGAGCGCTTCACACTGTAAGTAAACGCCGCCATCTTTTTCTTCGAAGCGCCAATAGGTATTCAGCCGCCAGAGATAACCGTGGCCGGCGCCGACAGGCAGTTCTTCACCATCCGGCTTGGCCGGATCTTTTACTTCCGCGATACGAGTGCTGATGGAGTTGGAATAGACCCTGGTCGAATCGACAGCGCCCCAATGAACGTCATACGTGGTGTTGAAATCGACCGTGGTAAATCTCTTCTGATGCAGGCGCAGGAACATCTTGAAATCGTCGCCGTTGTGGGCGATTGTGCGGGAGGCGCTCACGTCCGGCTTGTAGAGTTCGGCGCGGCGGTCATAATTCTTGACGATGGGAAGAGTCTTGGCCAGCGTGGCGCCGGGAATAAAGATCAGTCCCACCCAGTGATGTACCATGCCGTCGGGCACGTCGGAGCTTACGCCGGGAGCTTTGGTCTCAAGCTTTTCCACCAGGATCTCGCCGTTCTTGAGCTGATCGTAGGCCTGGCGCTTTGCGTCAGCATTCATGGCGTCAATGTAAAGGAACGCGCCGCCCGGACGCAGCTCATTGGCGAACCTGGCTTCGGTGGCCGCGACGTAACGGTCAAATGCGGTGGTGGTCTTCTGCTTGAGTTCAGCAGCGCGGGCCGGGAAGCACCACGCGGCGCAGCACAGCAAGACCAAGGCGGTCAGCCGGAATCGATAAATTTGTGTCATGAGGTGTGGCATGCGTCTCTAACTTAAGATGCACGGTTCCGCGCTTTGTATCAAGGCGTTTCAAGCCAAGTGATAGATAAATGATGCGGTTGACCTGAAATTTACCTTGGGTTTGGGGCTCACCACTGATCAGAACTGATGACACTGATCGGAAAAGATCGGGTGATCGCGCGTGATCGGGTGATCGGGTGATCGGAAAAACAAAGATCTTTGACACCGAGGCTCGGTTCCGATCAGTGTGATCTGTGTTCATCAGAGGTAAGGTTTTTGTTGTTCCCCGTGCCTGTGTGGTGGATTTGAGATCGGTTGCGTTAACATCTTTGTTGGAGGCACTCCATGTCCATTCGCCCCGTGAAGAAGCTGATCAAATCCAAGCCCACGATGGAAGGAGCGGGCGTCCATCTGCGAAGGGCGTTCGGGTTCGGCAACACCTCCGATTACGATCCGTTTCTGCTGCTGGATGATTTTCGCAACGAGCTGCCGGAAGATTACCTGGCCGGGTTTCCCTGGCATCCGCATCGGGGTATTGAGACGATCACGTATGTTCTGGCTGGAACGGTGGAGCATGGCGACAGCATGGGCAACCGCGGCGCCATCGCGGCCGGCGACGTGCAGTGGATGACCGCCGGCAGTGGAATCATTCACCAGGAAATGCCCAAGGGCGATCCCACCGGGCGCATGCATGGCTTCCAGCTCTGGGCCAATCTGCCTTCGGCGCTCAAGATGACCCCGCCGCGCTATCAGGAAGTAAAAACCGGCGAGATTCCCGAAATCACTGACGATGATGGCACGCATGTCCGCCTGGTCTGCGGCAGCTTCTGGGGCAAGAAAGGCCCGGTTGAAGGCATCGCAGCAGATCCTACTTATATCGATGTCTCGGTCGCGCCCGGCCGCCGCAAGACCCTGCCGGTGGAACACACGCGCCATGCTTTTGCTTACGTTTTTGGCGGGTCAGGCAAGTTCTGCAACGCCTCCGGACCGTTGGCCGTGCCCACTGAAAGCGTAAACTGGCTCGACACCGCGCCACCCTCCACCGCCGACAACCGTTCGCTCATCCTGTTTGACAGTGGCGACGAAGTCACGGTTCAGGCAGGCGAGGACGGTATCCGTTTCCTGCTGGTTTCCGGTAAGCCATTGCAGGAGCCGGTGGCCTGGTACGGGCCAATCGTGATGAACACGCAGGAACAGCTACGAGATGCGTTTCAGGAATTGGAGAAGGGGACGTTTTTGAAGACGAAGAACGCATAGCGCCGATCTCTGGAGAAACGCCGCAGTGCGGCTTGAGTCATTCGACTAGCGTAAGCTTGATCCTATGGACAACTGGATTGTCACTGACCCAGAGCACCTTGGAGGCAGCCCGCGTGTACGCGGCACACGCATCTCCGTCGCGCTTATTCTTGAGTCGTTCGCCGCAGGCATGACTATTGCCCAAATTGTGGACGCTTATCCCAGCCTGACAGAGGAATCGGTGCGCGGCGTTCTTGGCGAACTGGCGCGGCGGAAAGACCTCCAACCGGCGTGAAAATTCTGCTGGAGAATCTACCCCGGAAGCTCGTAGCTGCGTTGCGTGCAGAAGGTCACGACGTGGAATCGGTCCACACCTTGAGGCTTTTGGCTTCCAGGGTCCGCGATAATTGATTCATGAGCTTTTCATTGGCAGACTTCGAACCGAAGGCGAGCGATTGGTTCATTCCGAACCTTCGATATGAAGGCCCGGGCAACGCTGATTTCACATCACCAAGCGGCAGCGTGATGGGGCCGTTTATCGCTACGTTTAATGATCGTGGCGGGCAGTCAATCGTTGCTACTTGCGAACAGATTTCATGTGGTCCAGAGTATGAGGAATGGGGGGATCTTGCTTTTCTGAGTGGAGCGACATTTGAACGGAAAGATAATGTGCAATCGTGGGGCTTTGGGGGACTGAATAATCCCTGCAAGAACCTCAAGATTACAACTCATGCGGGAACGTTCACGGCAAGCCATGTTTCGCTAACAGGAATGACGGCCCAATTAGCCGTAGCTAAGCCCGAAGACGTGAAACCGGCCCCGCTTACGTTCCATGTTTCTCAAGGAAAGTTTGAAACCGGCAACCTAAATAAGGCAAAATTCTTCGTGTTACCACTGCTCAATTGCATCGCTGAACCCGGCAATACGCTAAGCGGCTCTCATCCCCTGAGGATTTATCCTACGCCCATCGTTCCTGATTCACTAGTGGGGAAAGAACGGCTGATGGCGGTTCTCTCGGCGCGAAAACATAATTCAGTAATTGGATTTTATCTTTCAGGACGACTCTGCTTCATTGAGCGGCTACCGGACTATGACCAACGTTTTACTTCTCTGAAAAGCGGCAACCAATGCATCATGACAGCGGTGCTTGTAGGCGAATTGGGTGATGATCCCGTCGCCTCCTTGGAAGAATTCCGCTCCTGGTTCCCGATGGAAGTAATTTCAGCTTCAGGTTTTGCATCAGGTGTTGACGTGAGTTTTTCTTGGGTTGAAATCCGAGATGAGCAAGGAGCATTGATTCGACGACTGCATGGCCGTACACCGCTGCCCACTTTTGACGAGGGAGACGTTTTGTTGACAAGTATGGATGCTCAGCCCAATTCTGGCATGGGGCCGTTCCTCACATCATACCTAAGCTCTGCGCCTGATAAACGGTCTTATCTCGAAGCGGTTATGAACCATGCTCGCTTGGGCAGCATGGGAACATCCCTGCGACTTTACGACAACTTGGATCACCTCGTTCGTGCATTTGATTGCCTGTGCCGAGAACACGGGTTCATTCAGCAGAAGCTGTTACCTCGGTTGACAGCGCCGATTCAAGGTCAGGTGAAGGGGATTCTCGCTGCGGCTGTGAGGGAGTTGCAGTCACTCATTACTGGCGCAAAACAAAAACAGGAGTTTGATGATGCGCGTCTCTTGATGACAATTCAGAGCAAAGTCGCGAATGCTGCGACCACAGAGAAAAGTTTCGGTCTAGCAGTTATTGATCTGCTGAGACACTTTGCCCTGCCCGATGCTGGGATTGTCGATTCATTCATCACACAAAACCCACGTTCCGATAAAGTGCCCGATTGGGCCTCAGTTCTGTCCAATTATCGCGGTGCTACTATCCACGAAGGGTACATGGATTTCGAGAAGAAACACGATGTTGGTGACGTGATATCGATCTGCGCACATCTCAAGGATGTACTGACACGCATTATTTGGAAAGAGGTTGGATACACGGGTACATACAAATCTGTATTGAGGCGAAGCTACGGACCACAAGGCGATTGACTGGGTTCAGACAATCACCGCGCCCGCAAAGCTAGGATTTGGCTGATTTTCATCAATACACTGATTTATTTTTGATGGCGATCGGCGTGAAGCTAGTAAGGTTCAGATTAAGCGCTATCAGCGGTGCGTGGCATTACACTCTGTTCCAGGCTTCTGCCGCTGTTACACTTTTAGCCTCATGCTACCGCTCGACAATGCCGTCTGGACGGCGCTTACGACCAAGCAGGCGCAGCACGCGCATACTTCGGCGCTGGCGCGCAGGTTCCAGCCCGAAATGACGTTGCTGGGAGCCCTGGCGGCCAATACGGCGATGGCGTTTGATTCGCTGGCACAGCTTATCCAGCGCGACTCGGTGACGCTTTATTTCACCACCGCGCCGCCGAAGCTGGCCGCCGGCTGGGAGGTGGTGCGCGCCGTGGAATTGCACCAGATGGTACAAGAGACGAAAGAGCCTGCTTCATCGACCCCGAATGAAACGACGCCAAATGACGGCGCAGAAAGCAAGCCAGAGGTCATCGAGCTGACGCCGGCTGACGTTCCGGAAATGAGCGTGGTGTATGCAGCGACGCGTCCCGGCAGAACGCTGTGCCCGAAGATCCAGAAGCTGGGACAATTTCTGGGCGTGCGCGAAGAAGGCAGGTTGGTGGCAATGGGCGGGCTGCGGTTGCATCTTGCCGGATATCGCGAGATCACGACAGTGGCCACGCTTCCCGGCCACGAAGGCCGCGGCTACGCTACGGCCATTGTGCGCGCGCTGGCGGAACGCATACGCGCACGCGGCGAACGGCCGTTTCTGACGGTCCGAACGGACAATATGCGGGCCATTAAGATCTACCGGCGGCTGGGATTCAAGGAACGAACGGCGCTGTATTCGCAGACGATACGCAGGGCGTGAGCAGATTTGAACGCTCTTGCAGACCGCGGAAAAAGTCACTTAAGGAAAGTTGATTTGCGTTTTCAGGGGCTAAATCCCATCTCTTTCTAAGTCTTTACGGCACGACTAAAAGTCGTGCCCTGACACTTGTACCGCCGGCAAAAGGTCAATTGTTTTGAACCAACCATGACATCATTGGCCGATGGCCGCCGATAATAAAATCTGTCTGAACTTTAAGTCGCTCAGTCTCACTGGAGGAGAAACTTATGCGCGCACGAAATCTTGTTGCGATCATCGCGGCGATCAGCTTCGGTTACGCGGCCCAGCTTAACGCGTTGCCACGCGGCGCGATGCAATCGCAGTCGGCGCAGGCACCGCATGCAAAGACCGCCACGGCCACGGCCCAGCCGGCAAAGACGGTGCAGGCTGAAAAGTCCGAAGATCCCACAAAAAAGCTGGGCGCGTTTTTAGGCAAGTGGGAGACGGAAGGAACATTTGCCGGCGGGCAGAAAACCTCCACGAGCCTGGAATGCCGCTGGTCACCGCAGGGCGCGTACCTGGTGTGCGATCAAGTGGTGAGGATGGCCGGCGAGCATCGCCAGTTCACGGTGTATTCCTGCAACAGCAAAGACGGCAGTTATTCATACACCACTCTGGCCGATCCCGGCGCAAAGCCCAGTACGGGCGCCATCAAGATCCAGGGCAATCTGTGGACGTACGACTCCAGCTTTGACGCCGGCGGAAAGACCACACTGATCCGCACGACGAACGAATTCCTGGACGCAAAGACCGAGGTCTTTAAGGTGGCATCGTCGGACGATGGCGGCGCGCACTGGAAAACGGTGCTGGAAGGCAGGGCGCGCAAAGTCGGGGAGTGAAAAAGCGTTCGTCAAAGCAGCGCCAGCGTTATGTTGAGGATGAAAGTTCTTTGCGAAACCTGCGCAAATCGAGCCGGTAAATATCGATAGGCTCCATGTGGGCGGCTTTTTCTCCCAGGGCATCCGCGCGCAAAACGAGCAGCGCAAGGTGAGCCAGGCGATAACGCAGATCATCGCGATCAAAAGGTTTAATGATGTAATCATTGGCGCCGGCGGCAAAGCCATCGCAGATGTGCTGTGGTTTTCCTTTGGCCGTCAGCAGAATCACGTAGGGTACTGGAAAGATATTGGATGAGTGAGCCCAGGCACACAGATCGCGCCCGGTCATCTCCGGCATTTGCCAATCGAGCAGGCACAGATGGACCCCGCCACGCTGCAGAATCTGGCGCGCGCTCTCGCCGTCATGCGCGACAGCAACATCGTAGCCCAGTCCGTCAGCAGCTTCTCCAGTAGCCTGAGCGTCGGCAGATCGTCTTCCGCAACCAGTATTTTCATCTTCTGCATGGCCCGTCTCCTGTCTTGCAAGGGTCGTGTACCTTAGTTTTATCGGCAGGGGTGGCGCGGAGTTTGCGCGTTCAGGCAGTAAAGGACACAAATGTACCGTGGCAGGGACGACAAACGTACTGTGACGCGCGTTGAGTGTTTCTTATTCGTAGCGCAGAGCTTCAATCGGGTCCAGGCGGGAGGCCTTGATGGCGGGCAGCATGCCGCTGATCAATCCCACGACAATCAGGATCGCGGTTGAAACCAGCAGGTGCATGGGCGCGATGGAAAGATGGATATCGCCGGCATCGGCGTTCTTGGCCATCACGCTATAAACGGGAATGGTGCCGATGATCCAGGAGATGCAATAAGCGACGGCGACGCCAAGCATGCCTCCGGCAAAGGTGATGGCCATGGCTTCAGCCAAAAACTGCGTGAGGATATCGCGACGGCGCGCGCCAAGAGCTTTTTCCACGCCGATTTCCCGCGTGCGCTGAGTGACGGAAACCAGCATGATATTCATTAAACCAACGCCGCCGATTCCCAGCGTGAGCGTGCCGATGAACGTAAGCAAAATCTGCAAGGCCATAGTGATGATGCGCCAGTTGTTGAGGTTCTTCATGGTGTTCCAGACAAATACGGCGCGCGGGTCCTTGGGATTGAAGCCGTGCATGGAGCCGAGAACGCCGCGGATGTTGCCCTCAACTTTGTCGTACTCCAGGCCGTCATAATCGAGCCAGATTCCGTCGAGATAACGCGTGTCGCGGATGTCGCCCATGGTGGAAAAAGGGATATAGACGATGGCATTGACGTTGTCGTTTCCTTCTTCCTGCATTTTGGGTTCGAGTACGCCGATCACTTCAAAGCTGATGCCGGCGATGCGCACGGTTTCACCCAGAGCAGGCTGTCCGGAAAAAAGTTTGTCCTTGGCATCCGATCCGAGAACGGCGACGCGCGAGCGCTGCATTTCGTCGGCATCGTTATAGAAGCGGCCATACTGCACATTGATGGCGCGCACCGGCACAATGGCCGGGGTAAATCCGCCGACGTTAAATTTCTGCGTGCGGTTTTCATGCTGGACGTTGGCGTCAAATGAAGCTTCCGGCGAGATGTGCCGGACCACGGGAATCTGCTCTTGCAGACGCTGCACATCGTCGACGGTGAAGCGTATCTGCACGCCCGCCTTGGCGCCGCCGGCCTGCAATGACGTCCGGCCGGGAAACACGCCCATCATCTGCATGCCGAAGTTGGAGAAGATGGCGGTGATGGCGCGTCCGAAGCCTGCGCCGTAGGCAAGAAGGATCACGACCGTGGCAATGCCCCATGCCATCCCAAGCATGGTGAGCGCGGTGCGGCGCTGGTTATGTTTGATCGACGAATACGCTTGTCCTAAAAGATCGTGGACCATCTCTGCCTTACTCCTTCCGCAAGGCTTCTACCGGCTGCAACAATGCGGCCTTCCGCGCCGGATACAATCCCGCAATAATTCCCGCGATCGAGAGTGAGATTACCGCCGCCGCCGCAGAGGCCGGAACGATATGCGGCAGATCAAAGCCGGGAGGCGTCGGAAGCTTGGCCAGCAGGGCCATGACGCCGGCGGAAATCGCAATGCCGGAGCCGCCGCTCAGCGCTGTCAGGAATACGCCTTCCAGAAAAAACTGCATCAGAATGCGGCGGTTGGTCGCGCCCAGAGCTTTCATCAAACCAATTTCCTGCGTGCGCTCCGTGACGCTTACTAACATGATATTAATTATTCCAATAGCTCCCAGCACCAGAGTCACCAGCCCAACGCCGCCGAGAAAAACGTCCATGCCGTCAAAAATTTTCCCGACCATATCCTGCGTCTGGACGGTGTCCCAGCCCTGAAAGGCCTCTTTATTCTTCGCGTCAAAGCCGTGGTTTCGCGCGACAATATTGTGCACCTGCTCCACCGCGCCCAGGTGCGCCGCGCGGCTCACCGGACGCATCACCAGGTTCCCAATATCGTCCGTCGTATGCTCGTTCTTCATGGGAAAGTACTGATGCATGGTGCTGAACGGGATATACACGCGCACGTTGTTCAGGTTATTTTCCTGCCTCCCGATATTCGCCAGCACGCCAACCACCTCAAAGCGAATCCCATTCAGCAGAATCGTGCTGCCAATCGACGGCCGCCCCGGAAACAGGTTCCGCATCATCTGAAACCCCAGCACGCACACCTGGCGTTTCTGGTCTTCGTCCGCCTGGTTCAGCCAGCGTCCTTCACCCTGCGGCAGGTACCGGATCTGATTAAAGTTCGGCGTGCTGCCACTCACAAATCCGCTGGCCGTGGCAAAATCGCTCACGGCGCGAATGTCGCTCCTGCCCACCACCGGCGCCACCTCACCCACCAGCGTGGCTTCCTGCTTGATGTCGAGATAATCTTTGTGCGTCAGATAGTAGCCGCGCATCTCCTGCGTCTGGCCCTGGACCACGGGAATCTGTCCGCCCCACATAAAGATCACGTCTTCCCCGATCGTCGCCATGTTCTTGCGCTGTCCTGAACGAAAGCCTTCGCCCACGCCCACCAGAAACAGCAACGACCCCACGCCCCACGCTATGCCAAACATCGTCAGGAATGAGCGTAGCTTGTGCGCCCACAATATGCTCAGCACCTGCCCAATCGTGTCCAATGCCATCCTCATTTGTGGTTAGCTGCTTCTCCGGTTTCCCGATGTCCGATGTCTCGATTTCCCGATCTTTTCCGATCCGTGCTATCCGTGTTCATCCGTGGTAAGGTTTTTTCCGATTTCCCGATGTCCGATTTCCCGATGTTCCGTGTTCCGATCTTTTCCGATCCGTGCTATCCGTGTCCATCCGTGGTAAGGTTTTTTCCGATGTCCTGATGTCCCGATTTCCGATTTCCGATTTCCCGTGTCCCGATCTTTTCCGATCATCGTCATCGGTGTAGATCAGTGGTAAATCTTGCCTTTCAATTTTGGCACTTTTGGCAATTCCGGCGATTTTGGCAATTCCTATCGCTGTCCTGTAATACGGCGGGAAAGCCGTCGTGGTTCCCTCTATTTAGACGGTCGAAAGACAGAATTGTCCTGCTCTCAATTTTCGGGTTTGGCTGTTCTCCGCGTCTCCGCGGTGAAAATCGGTTTCCGATCCGTGTTCATCCGCGGTAAGGCTTTTCCTGACGTCCGATTTCCCGATGTCCCGATGTCCCGATCTTTTCCGATCAGTGTCATCAGTGTTAATCAGTGGTAAATCCTGCCTTCCTCACTCTATCGCCCGCCCATCTCCACCTTCCAGCTTCCTGAATTCTCCCCGCTTCAGATACAAGCCGCTGTTCGTCTTGCCTTTACCGTTGGGAATCCAGAAGAAGGCCAGCCTGAAATGAGAGCGATACAACGCCACAAAGCCAAAGATCGCGTAGAAGATCGCATAGATAAACACCGCCATGTCCCGCCACCCGGGCGAGCCCGCTTGCTTAACGCCGTCTTGCCGTAGGCCGTCCCACAGCACCACGGCCACAATCACCACCAGCAATAGCATCGGCACCAGCAGCTTCAGCACAATCGTGACAAAGTCCGTCCGCACCCGGACCATCTCACCGCGCCCAAAGCTGTATTGGAAGAGGTGTCCGCTGTAACAGCCAATGCGGCCGCCCACCGGATAAAACGCTCTTCGCCGCCTGCGCCGGCGTCTTTCATACCACACGGCCAGCAGCGCCAGCAGGGATGCGCCCACGCCATACGGCACGGTGTTCCTGGCCACGTCGGGAACGTCGCGTACAAGTAAATAAAACAGCCAGATCAGCCCGCACAGCAGCCATAGCGCCTGCGGTCCCCAGGTAAACGATTCCCGCGCACACCGGTTCTCTATCTCCGCCTGCTCCAGCTGCGGAGGAAAATCAAAAGCGCGGGCCGTCGTCAGGGAATCCATGGTTGACCTTAAATGGGTGAACCTAATATGCCATGGATTTGTGCCTGGCGGTAAATCGCGGAGAACCTGGTAGTGGGCTAATCTTAGCCCCGTACCGAGAACCTTGGGATCCCCTCCGCGTCCCCCTGAAAGAGCGGCCCGGTAAGGAATCTTGCGCTCTCTGGTGGAAGAACGGCCATTCATGGCCGTGAAAAGGTGCTCCAATTCCCGCGCTTTAGCGCTGGCGCACTCGGCTCGTCCTCTTCAAACCCCGCGACACAAGTGTCAGGGCATGAGTTTACTCATGCCGTCCAAGCCCACGCTGACCACCGCGCCGACGTAGCCCGCAGCCTTCCAGGCGAGGGCGACCGGAGGCGCGCAGCGCTACCCCGTTGCCGCTGCTCCTTTCGTCCACGCCCGCCAACAAAAACCAACGTCATCCCGACGGCCGTCACCGCACGCGCACTTTCGGGCTCCATTCATGCCCACTCTTGGCGTGAACGGGTAGGCTCCAGGAGTCTTGCAACTATTTCAAGACTTGTCATTGGGAGCGAAGTCGGAGCGCATGCGACCCGGGGTCCCCGACGAGCCCGCTGTTTGTTCAGATTCATGACATCCTTTACAAAATGTACCGGGACATCCTTTACACTCCGGCGCGAGCTGAGCGCAGGAGCAGCAGAGGAATGGCTTGGAAAACGATGGATGTCAGAGAAC
>DASXCL010000011.1:0-62484 GCA_036491195.1 Candidatus Angelobacter sp. | reverse complement strand
CCGTAATTCTTGAAGCCATTTTCCAAATCTGGCGACGACTGGGCGATAAGCGCAACGGTCTGCACACAAACGACGACGCACACCATCCACACCTTGGCTGATTTCATTCTGTCCTCCACGCACAAGAACTTTTATCGGGGCCTGGACTTACCTCACACACAGCCACTGAGCACAACGAGGGCGATCGACAAATGATTCCGGCTGCTGCGTATGATATTCACCGTTGGCGTCTTCTGCCTTTCGCGCGATCGCGCTGGATCAAAATTCAACTTCGAGGGGCCCAAAAACGAGAATTTCCGCTGTCGCGCAGGAAGCCAGAACCGCTTCCCTGAAGGAGGTGTGGTTGGGTTAGCTTATAAATGATGGGCAAATGACTGGCAAGTAAATAATTTCTTAGATAGCAAAATGGCAGGGAACATCTATGGGCTTTTTGTCGCGGGCATTGTACTTCTTACACACGGGCCGGCGGGACGTTATGGTTCAACCGAAAGAAGTTGGTTGGATCATAGTGTGACTTCACGGCCACCATGCGGTCCCATCGCACCTGGTAAGCCTCAGGGACGCGGTCCTGCTCGTCGTCGCTCATAAAGTTTACGTATACGCCCGGTTTCATTGCCGGCCGAAGCTGTTGGAAGGTCTCGCGGACCCAGGAAATGTGGGCAGCGTCAGCGGAGGCTTCCGCCCAGTTTGCCAGCAGCGTCAGGACGAAAGGAGCGCTGCGATCGCCAAACGCCGTCTCATGAGCGGCCACGCTGCCCGCCGCGCCGCCCAGGTAGGCCAGCTCAATCATAGTTTCTGGTGAAGGAATGGTGGCTAGGGAATCGATCAGGCGGTCCATGCTGGCGTCGTCAAGATAAGTGAAATAGCCCGACTTGGTGTAATAGCGCCGGCCATGGGGAAAATCGGAGTCGGCCATAGTCTGCAAGTGGAGAAACGATACCTGCTTCCTGCTCACATTGTCCGGACGGCATAGCTCGAGCGCGTGGTCCAGGTAAGAACGTCCGGCTTCGGGATCGCCCGTCCAGACTAGTCCACTGCTGGCAACGGGCTTACCGCGAAGTTCAATCGGCACGTTCTCTGCATGCGGAGCAAGGCGCAGGTTGACGTTCCATTTCAAGTCGAGCGGAGCTTCAGCCATGAAATCGCGCCAGCGCTCCAGCAGCGGACGAATAGTTTTCTCGCCTGCAAGACCTTCAGCCAACACCACCGAAGTAAGCGGATACAGTCTGACTTCAAACTCTGTTACCACGCCGAAGTTGCCGCCGCCTCCGCGCAAGGCCCAGAACAGATCAGGATTCTCCGCGGCGTTAGCGCGTACTACGGAACCATCGGCGGTGACCAGCGTAAAGCTCTCAACATTATCGCAGGACAATCCGAACCGCCGCGTGAGCCAGCCCGTTCCTCCGCCCAGAATCAGGCCGGCAGCGCCGGTATGGGAGACCACGCCCGACGGGAAAACCAATCCGGCTTTTTGTGTCGCTGTGTCCACCGATCCCAGCAGGCAGCCGCCGGCAAACCGCGTGCGGCGCGCGTCGGGATCAACGGTGACCTGCCGCATTCTGGAGAGGTCAATCACCAGGCCGCCATCGCATGTGCTGAAACCCGCAAGGCTGTGTCCGCCGCAACGGACGGCCGTAAGCGCTCCCGTTTTCAATGCAGCTCGCACCGCGCTTTGCACGTCGTTTACGTCGGCGCAGCGCGCGATCAGGCCCGGCTTGCGGTCAAACATGCCATTCCAGATACCGCGCGCATCTTCATATCGGCTCTGGCCGGGACGCAACAGATCGCCGTTGAATCGTCGGTGCAGGGAAGAGTAAAGCTCGTCGCTGGGCGGGATCATTGCGCGCTCTCCTTGCGCCGCACGCTCAACTGGAAGAACCACGAGATCAGTGCCAGGAAAACCGCAAACGCCGGCACCGACCATTGCAGTCCGTCGACGAAGAAGGTCGTGATCGTGATGGCAACCAACAGCAGAATGCCGACGACGGTAAGGAACGGATGTGCCGGCAGACGCATCGGCAAGCTTGATAGCTTTTCACTCGTGATGGCCCGGCGAAATCGGAGATGCGTGTTCAGAATCACCAGCCACACAAAAAGCATACCCGCCACCGCTGTCCCATAGAGCATGAGGAAAGCATTCTTGGGCGCGAAAATGGCCAGGAGGATGGCGGCGATGATCCCCGCGGTTGACGCTACCAGAGCGCGATGCGGAACTCCGTTGCTGCTGACCTTGCCCATCCATTCCGGAGCATAGCCTCCCCGGCCCAGAGAGAAGAGCATTCGAGTAGAAAGATATAGGTTGGTATTCACGCTGGATAGCGCAGCCGTAAGCACCACGAAATTCATGATCGCGGCAGCGAAAGGTATATGTGCTGCGGCAAACGCAGTTACAAACGGACTGCCGAAAAGCGCCGATGAACTACCAGTCTGATTCCAGGGGACCATCGTAACCATGATGGTAATCGCCAGCACATAGAATCCAATCAGTCGGTAAACTATGTTCCGCATAGCTCGCGGGATAGTCACTTCTGGATTCCTGGCTTCTCCTGCGGTTACGGCAATGATTTCTACTCCCATATAACTGGTCACCGTGATGGTAAGAGAAAGCCATACGCCTTTCCATCCGGAAGGCAGGAAGCCTCCGTGCTGCGTCAGGTTTGCCAGGCCAATCGCGTGCCGCGTACCGACGCCAAAAATCAAACAGAGTCCTACAATGATGAATGCAACAATCGCGGCCACTTTGATCATGGCGAACCAGTATTCAAACTCACCCAGCCGGTTGACCTGCATGGCATTGAGCGCAACCAGCGCGGCTGAAACTAATACCAGCCAAATCCATTGCGGAACATTGGGCAGCCAATAGGAAATATAGATACCTGCGGCCGTAACTTCCGCACCTATGGCGATGATCTGTGCCACCGCGTAAGTGGCCCGCACCGCAAAGCCAGCCCAGGGATTGAGATACTTCTCTGCATAAACTCCAAAAGCGCCGGCCACAGGATGAACGACCGCCATCTCGGTGAGCACGTATGACATGATAAGAGCAATCGCAGCTCCCAGAAGATAGGACACGATGACAGCAGGGCCGGCGAGGCGGATAGTAACGCTACTTCCCAGAAACAGGCCCACACCGATGGCGCCCCCGATGGCCATCATGGTGAGCTGCCTTTGGCTAAGGCGGCGGTGAAGACCTTCCACTTCCGGCTCGGAAACCTGTTCACCTTCTACTGCACGAATCCCTGAACGCTCGCGATCAGTCATGGCTGCCAACGCGGGCGGGTTCGCGGACCAGAAGATCAACGTTCTTCCTGAGAACTTCCATCACGGCCTTCACGTCATCCATGGTGTTGTACACGTGAAAGGCAATGCGCAAACCGTCGTGACGGTTCGATGCCACGATGTCATTCTCAGCGAGTTTCTGAACCAGCAGATTTGAATCCTTCGATTGCAGCACCACGAGCGGCCCGGCGCTGTCTGCCGGCGTCTTGGCGCGGATACCCAGGTTGAGCGCGGCGTTCAGCAGTGATTGCGTAAGCTTCCTGATGTGGGCAGCTACGTTCTCCATTCCAATTTCCTGAAGCAGCTGAATGCCGGGCATGGCCGCATACACGTTAGGTACCGAAGGCGAGCCGGATTCGAACCTTCGTGCGGAAGGAGACAGATCGATATGTTGAGGATCAAAGGCGAACGGGTTGGTCTGGGCAAACCATCCAGTGATTGTGGGTACCAGCGATGAAATCAGCTCTTTGCGCACGTACATGAATGCCAGGCCGGGCGGCCCCAGCAGATACTTCAGGGTTCCGGTCACATAAAAGTCCAGATCCAGGGCTTTTATGTCCACGGGGCGGGTTCCGCAATCCTGATAGTCGTCAAGCATTACCAGAGCGCCATTCTGATGGGCCATTTGCGTGATGGCGCTTACCTCAGAGCGATAACCATTCTTAAAGCAAACGTGGGTGAGCGGGACAATGAGAGTATTGCGATCTATCGTCTTCTCGTAGCTTGTGGACGGAATGCGGTTATCTTCCGCACTGACGAACTGTATGTCCGCGCCACGCACGCGTTGCGCCAGCCAGACATGACCCATCGTTGGAAACTCAAACTCACCCATCACGACTTTGTTCCGCTCCCGGAAGCTCAGCGCGCTGGCAATGCTGTTGATCCCCGCGGAAGCGCTGGTCACAATGGCAACTTCGTCCGGGCTGGCGTTGATGAATCGGGCAAAGGCCGCTCGCGCCGCCTCATAATGGTCCACCCAAGTCTCCCAGGGCGAGCCTTGCTCGTGCCAACTCGCGATGTAACCTTCAAGGCCCGCCTCAACGGCATCAGACAGCGCGCCCTGAGAACAGCTGTTGAGATAAATCTTGCGCTGGAAGATGCGGAAGCGGGAACGAATCTCCAGGATTTGACTGTCGGTCAGCATGAATTGTCCTTGTTCTCAGATTTTGGCGGCCGGCCTCGATGGCCTTATTTTCCTAAACCGGCCGCATCTCGGCCAGCGAGCTAGCGAACCTGCGCACTTCTTCCAGCGTGTTGTAGTGCACCAGGGACGCTCTCACGGCTCCGCTTTCCTGGCTAAGTCCCAGCCGCTTCATCAGGCGCGGCGAATACATATGGCCATCGCGTACACCAATGTTTTGCGCGGCGAGCGCTTCCGTCACTTTAGCCGGAGAAATGCCGGGAAGATTAAAGCACAATGTCGGCGTCCGGCGCGAGATTTCGGCTTGGGCGGTAATGCCATAGACCGTCGCGTTCACCGCAGCCAGTGCGTCCAGCATGGCGCAAGAGAGTTGCGCTTCATAAGCGCGGATGGCCTCTGCACACGCGACCAGTGCGGCACGGCGGGAGGTTGCGGCGGGATGGATCAGCCGTCCAATAGTTTCCAGGTAGCGTACGGCGGCATCCATGCCGGCCACGTTTTCATAAATATATGTTCCGATCTCCAACTTGGCGGGAGTGGTGTCGGGCACAAAATCTTCGCGGAAGGTCGGAAGAGCATTGAGTACTTCCTGACGACCCCAAAGAAAGCCCATGTGAGGAGAAAAGATTTTATAGCCGGAGCAAACCAGGTAATCACAACCAAACGCCTGAACGTCGATCGGCCCATGAGGGCCATAGTGTACGGCATCGATAAATACTTCGGCCCCGCAAGCGTGCGCCAGCCGGGAAACTTCGGCTACATCCAGAATGGACCCAATGGCGTTTGACGCCAGGGTGCAGGCGACGATCCGTGTGCGCGCGGAGAGCAGCTTTTCCAGGTCTTCGGGATGAAGCCGGCCATCGTCTCTAAAATGCCACCATACCATCTTCGCGCCTTCACGCTCCAGCGCCAGCCAGACTGCAATGTTGGCTTCATGGTCGAGATCAGTCACGATGATTTCACGGCGGTCCTTCAGCGATTGACCAATCGCGATGCTGATGAGCCGCATGAACGAAGTCGCGTTCATGCCAAAGCAAATCTCTTCTGGATGGCGAGCATTGAGCAGCAACGCGACGCTGGCGCGGGCCTGCGCTATGGCTTCGTCCACTTCCTGCGACTGGCGGTATCGTCCGCCGCGTTGAACGTTGCGATGAAGAAGATGGTGGGCCACGGCGTTGAGTACGGTCGCGGGCGACTGCGCCCCGGCCGCATTGTCAAAGAAAACAAATCCATCTTGTAAAGCGGGAAATTGGGCCCGAACCTGGTCGATGGGGAACTCTGGCATGGTCCAAATAATATACCTGCCGCAGGGAGGAGTCGGTTCAGAGTCAGCCTAAAGAAGGGAATTTGCCGTAGATGGGCAAGGTCAGAGTTAAAACGAAGACGTCTCGGATCCTGTCAACTTTAATTCGGGTAGTTACAACCAAAACGCAACTCTCAACACTCTAAATCTGGGCCATGTCGTCTCAGGAAAGCTGCGCCTCGTTCCCGCCCCCCAGGAAGCAGGTATCCCCACCAAACACCAATACTGCTGGATTGTCCAGAGAATCGTTTCCGCCGAAATCATCGCCTGGAGCCAGAGTAAATCTGCTGGACATGCCGAAGAAGGCCAAGAACGACAAAAGCGCTTATTACAACAAGGAGCTATGGATTGCCCCGTCGCATAGCCTCAAACGGCAAACGCGCCAAAGTGGGTGGGAATTGTATCGAGTTGAGCCGCCTGAAAGCAACAAGTTCTTGGAACTAGCAGATATTGCGCTGGGCCTGAATAAACCTTCAGACGCTCAAAAAAGAAGGGTACAGAGGAAATGAAAATTTCAAGAGACGCCGATGGCCTGAGGTTTATAGGGGAGTGTGCTCCCGAAACGGGTTTTGTCGCCTGCGATATCCAATGCGTCGGTTGTGGCCGTCGTATAGACCCTCACGTTGGGGCGCGGGACGTTTCACTGGCGTGTTCAGGCTGCGGTTTTAGGGCGAGGGTTTTCTGGTCTGAAGCGGACCTGCATGTTTTTCTTGCGGAGCATTGGGGTCATTTGCGGCAGGCGTGTACTCATCCCAGCGTGACAACAGTACGTGGTTCCTCGTAACTACTTCAGCTGGCTGCGCCCGTGACCTTGTCTTTTTGCGGTTCCCGGTTGCTGAATCTCTGCGTCAAACGTTGCTGGAGCATGTTTACGGAATCAATGAGGGAGTGCATGCCGTTGGTTTGGAATGTGATCACCCGCCGTTCAATGTCGGCGCAAAGGTTTTTTACCATCTGATCGAACCGGCGCAAGCGTTCTGCAGCCAGGAAGGCCAGCACTGTATCCGGGTTCTTCCTGGAGTGCTCCGCGTTAATGAGTTCGCTTACGCTCCAGACCGTCAAGCGCACATTGTCAACGGCGTGGCGAAACTCGTTCAAAGCCGTGGAATCAGGCGCGGCCTCTGATTTGAGCCGCTCCTCCAGCCGTCGCAATTCTGACGAAAGATGCTTGATCTCGAAGGTTAGGTTTTCAGGGTTCTTAATCATTGCGCTCATCCTGCCTTATTTATGAAACTTTAACCTGAGATGCCGCATTTTTTGTAAAACTGACGAGCCAGCGGCATGACTTTGGTAACCGTCACCAACAAGCAGTTGGGAACGTTACTTTTCCGGTACTCCACTATGCAACCAAGTTCACTCTTAACGTATCTTAGTGTGAGGCAGCCCTCATTCCAGAGGGCAACTCGGGTTACAGTTTAAGGACATTCCACTTGGTCGCGGCCAAACAGGCTCCAGAGCCTCCGAATACCAGACTGTCGGTGGGCGGTTACATCGCAGACATCCTGCTTGACGCTCGTCCAAACGGCACCATTTATCACTGGATTGTGCAGCGGGTGGGCTCTGCTGCCATCATTCACTGGGGCCAGGAATACACGTTTGAGGAAGCCTACGCCACGGTCTCTGCCTATCTGGCGGACCTGAGCCGTGCAAACGAGGAAAAGGCCTAGACAGCAATTGGCGTATCGTCCTCAAGCACGGGAAGTTCGTAAAGGTAAATGCGGGTTGAGAACTCCGTTGTAACATCCGTTTCGTTCCTCGCGGCTTGCAACAATTCAAAAATCACGGAATCCTTGCATTTTGCGCACCGAGGGAATGTTTGGTCCTTCAGCAGAGTAACTTCGTGCGGGAGACGATGCTTCCGGTGGCGGACCCTGTATATTCCGCTCCGGGGAACGACTTGGTCCGTCCGAAAGGTGGGGCCCTTGACCATTTTCTCCGGAACGGATTTTACCAGAAACAACGACGATGACTTGGCCCGCATTTCAGAAAGTCCCATTTGCTCGATGCAAACGCTCATGATGTGGCGAGCACAATTTTCTGTATCTCTCCTTAACCCAATTGCATCGAAGGTCGTTATGGCGTCCAGCGACCCATCCTCAACACGGAAGGCCAGCCCATATTGCGTGAAGCTGATTGAGTCATATTGTGTCGGCTGTGGGCTGCTGATTGCCGCGAGTCCCCGGCGACGAATCCTAACCGTGATGGAGAGGCTGCATCAGTGCCCAGTTTACTTCCATTATCCGCAGCCGCTGAAACACGCCAGTTGATTCGCACCGTTTCACGGTGCCTGACTTCGCGACGCGCCTCCGGCGCTGAAGTCGTGGAGCCGAGATTATCAGAAAAAAGGCGGCCCGCTGGGACCGCCTTTGAACTTTGACCTATGCCGATTACTTTGGGCTAACTGACTTCTTCCAGGGTTTTCTGGTCAACGTCAAAATTGGAATAGACGTTCTGCACATCATCGGTGTCTTCCAGAGTTTCCAGCAGGCGGATCATGGAGTTGGCGGCAGCGCCTTCCAGCTTCATATAGGTCTGGGGGATCATGCCGATTTCGGAATGCACCACCTCGGCGCCGGATTTCTTCACCGTTTCCAGCACGGTTTCAAACGCGTTGGGAGGAGTGGTGATCTCCCAGTTTTCGCCGTCGTCGCTCAGGTCGTCGCCACCATGTTCAAGAACGATGTTCATCAGATCGTCTTCCTTGGACTTGGCCTTGGAAACCACGATGGAGCCTTTTTTGTGGAACATCCAGGAAACCGAGCCGGCTTCACCCATGTTTCCGCCGCCCTTGGTAAAAGCATGACGGATTTCGCTGACGGTGCGGTTGCGATTGTCAGTGGTGACTTCCACCAACAGCGCCACGCCGCCCGGACCATAGCCTTCAAAGGTGATTTCTTCATAACTCACGCCTTCAAGTTCGCCGGTGCCGCGCTGGATGGCCCGCTTGATGTTGTCGGCAGGCATATTTTCAGCCTTGGCGGCAGCCACGGCCCCGCGCAGACGCGGATTACCCTCGATGTCGCCACCGCCGGCTTTGGCGGCCATGGTGATTTCCTTGATGAGACGGGTGAATATCTTGCCGCGCTTGGCGTCCAGCGCGCCCTTTTTATGCTTGATTGTGGCCCATTTTGAGTGGCCGGACATGTGGATAACCTCAGAGGATCAAAGATTTACGCAGCCCAGAAGGAGAGGCGGCACGCGCCATAAGCGCAGGAAAACAAGGTAAATTATAGCACGGGCTGTTGTATTATTTCGCGCCATGAGCCTCAAGGAATGGGAGCAGGATGTAGTCAACCGCCAGCGCAACATCGTGTTTCCTGACACCCAACTTGAATGAAGGCCGGTTCTACAGGAACATCGCTTCAGGTAGGGCTGTTTTCAGCGTGGGACAGAAGATCAGTGTGTTGATCCTTCTAACGTATTTTCTGACTATTACCTGTGTAGCGTTTGCCGGATTGATCAGCGAATCTGTTTCGAGCAATAGACATTATCATCGATCTCTGGATGGTGACTTGAATGCTTTCTTTTTTCCACTGACCACCCTGCTGTTTTGGCTCTTTCTGGCCGTGAAAGGACTGTCTCCTGTCGAAAGAAAGCGAAAGATGCGTAGAGGCTATCGATCCACAGGACGTTGATCACGCTGATTCACGAAATCAGCTTCCCGGCGGCAGGATTTCGGGCGTCTCTTTCCGAAACGCATAGATCACCGCCAACAACGGCGGCGCAAGCAGCACGCCCCAGAAGGGAATAATGATGCCAAGAACGATTGGTGCAACCAGCGCCACCCAGAAAGGCACCTTGGCTGTGCGCTTCATGATATAAGGCTGGAGGAAAAGACCGTCGGTCACCATGATTACGGCGAACAGGATGAGCACATAGAAAAACCGCATGTGGTCATGGCTGAACGCACCCAGCAGCGCCGGCCCGATCAATGAGATCATGATTCCGAAGTTGGGGATGAACTGGAGCACGCCGCCCAGGATCGCCCACAACGGCGCCCAGGGAATGCCGATGATCAGCAATCCCACCAGCCACAGAACTGCCACGGCCAGAGAGTCATAGCACTGGGCGATAAACCAGTTCTTTAGGGCCGTGCCGGTGGTGCGCGCGTGCGATCGCCACTCCTGCCAATCCATAAAAGTAGTTAACCACAAAGGACACGAAGGAACACAAAGGTAAGTAAAGTGAACATCGCTGCGTCACGATGTGGTCAGGTGATTTGATGCATACAGAAGACCCCTGCGGAGCAAGCGAGGATCGCGGTTTTTATTCTTCGTGTTCCTTCGTGTCCTTTGTGGTTAAATAAAATTATGAAATTTGGCGTCATCGTCTTTCCCGGCTCCAACTGCGATCAGGATAGTTACAACGCGGCCATTGCCGCCACCGGCCAGCAGGCGGTGATGTTGTGGCATGAGTCGCACGACCTTGAAAATTGTGACGCCATCATCCTGCCCGGCGGCTTTGCCTATGGCGATTATCTGCGCACCGGCGCCATTGCCAAGTTCGCGCCCATCATGTACCAGGTGCGGAAGTTCGCGTCGTCCGGCGGGCTGGTCATCGGCATCTGCAACGGCTTTCAGATCTTGTGTGAAGCCGGGCTTCTTCCCGGCGCGCTCCTGCGCAATGCAGGACTGAAATACGTCTGCAAATTCGTTGACCTGCGCGTGGAGAACGCCGAGACCCCGTTTACCAACGCATGCAAGCAGGGCGAGGTGCTCAGGATTCCCATCGGGCACATGGAAGGAAATTATTTTTGCGATGCGCAGACTCTGGAAACGCTGAAGCGGCAGAACCGCATCGTATTCCGTTATTCCACGCCCGAAGGGCAGATCACGGCTGAAGCCAATCCCAACGGCTCGCTCGATAACATTGCCGGCGTCTGCAATGAAGAAAGTAACGTTCTCGGCATGATGCCGCATCCCGATCGCTGCAGTGAGTCTCTGCTCGGCTCCGCAGACGGAGCGAAGATTTTTCGCTCCATGACTGCCGCCCCTGTGACCGCCCGCTAGCGGCGGCCCTCCTCTGAGTTACTGCCTGCATCCAAGAGAGGAGAACTTCCCCTGGATTCAAACCAAACGTTTCAACCCGACTAGGAGACTCTTATGCGCGTGAAAACAATCATGGCAACTTTGGCGGCTTTGCTGCTTTCAATGGCGCTTGGCTGCAGCTCGGATAAAGCCAGCACTCCCGACGCAAAAGACCAGGTTTCAAAAGCCCTGGCGAACGCTGGCTACAACGACGTGAAAGTGGCCGTCAACAACGACAAGGAGCTGGTCACGCTCACCGGCGATGTGAAGACCCAGGAAGACAAAGAAAAGGCCGAAAGCCTGGCCAAGACCACCGCCGCTGGTTTTGTCGTCTCAAATGAAATCGGCGTACGTCCTGAAGGCGTGGAAAGCGCGGCTAAGAAGATCGATTCCAACGTGGATGACGCGATCGAGAAAGATTTTAAAGCTGTGATCATCGCCAACCGGCTGGACAATCAGCGTATCCGCTTTGACGCCAAGAACGGCGTCCTCACGCTCAAAGGCAACGTTGATACCCCGGACCAGCGCACACAGGTGGAAAAACTTGCTGCCAGCGTTCCCAACGTACAACAGGTTGTGAATGAACTGGACGTCAAAGGCGGCCGGCGCAAATCTTCCTGAACAGCGCTGGAAACATTGTTAAGGACGGCGATTTCGCCGTCCTTTAGTTTTAAGCTGATTTAGCCCTTCGGATGGATCTCATATTCCCTCGCCATCCGCGCCCGATCCAGTCCACGCTTCTTTGTTCACGACGTAAGGCATCCTCGTCTTGTCGCCACCATAGTTTCCTTCCAAAACATCAATCAACCCTTGAACGCACCGTCCGGCCATGCCTTTGTCTGGATCGGTCGAGAGCCTGGTGATGCGTCCGGCGCTGGCGAAGTGATGGAAGAGGCGGCAGCGGTCTTCAATCTCGGGATCGAGCAGAGGTGAATCGGCAGCCAGCGGCTCCTTTTCAAAGACGTCTAATGCAGCTCCCGCGATCCATCGTTCCTTTAATGCCTTGGCCAAAGCGTTTTCATCTACTACCGGACCGCGTGCAGCATTGATCAGATACGCATCTTTGCGCATCAACTTCAGCGTTCGTTCATTGATTAGGTGATAGGTTGGCGACTTTCCTTCACGGACAAGCGGAACATGCAGGCTCACATAATCAGCTTCAGCCAGCGCTTCTTCCAGATTTACGTACTTGATCCAGTTCTTTTCCTTCACCATGCCCAGTTTCGCCCGCAGATCCATTACCTGCTGCACATGGGCCGCGAACAGATGGTTCTGGTAAACCGGGTCATAGCAAAGCACGTTCATGTCAAAGCCAATGCATTTCTTGATCAACGCCACGCCAATGCGCCCCGTGCCGATCACCGCAATGGTCTTGCCTGAAATCTCATCGCCCAGAAAGGGCAGAAACGGATGCCATGCGCCCCATTTCTGGTCGCGCACCATCTTCTCGCTGTCCCACATCCGGCGTGAGAGCGTACCCATCATCAGAAACGTAAACTCGGCGGTCGCATCATTCAGGACTTCCGCAGTATTGGTGAACGGGACCTTGTAGCGGTTGGCGTCGGCGCGGTTGATATTGTCAAAACCGACCGCTAGCTGCGAAACCGCTTTCAACGTGCCTTTGCCCGCTTCAAAAACTTCTGCATCGATGGGATCGCGTAGCGTCGTAATGAGCCCGTCAATGCCGGAGCCGGCTTTTTCGACGATCAGGCTTTTGGGCGGCGCTTCCGGACCGGGATAAATCTCCAATTCATAACCTCGTTCGCGCAGCAGATTTTCCGCCGCGTCACCGATGTGGCAGGTGGCATATATCTTTAATTTCTTTGACATGGAAAAGCTTTTGCCGCTGATTTCCGCAGATGAACGCTGATCGGAATACAGCTTAGTTTTATACTGCAATAGCGATAAGCCGTTGCAAAGCTCCTGCGATTGACAAACAAATGCGGCAACATTGAAGTCGCTGCCTTACAACTCTGATGTCGGATCTGCGTTTATCTGCGCGATCTGCGGCTATAGGTTTTTCTGAGCCCAGTCACTGATTTTCACAGATTATCGTTGATATGGCAAAAAACAGGCCGCAAATCAGCGCGAATTCTACGAATCAGGAATTTGCTTCGTGTTTATTCGCGAAATTCGCGGCTGAATTTTCTTGTCTGCGTTTATCTGCGCAAATCTGCGGCGACCGTTCTTGCGGTTACAGGTTCTTCTTCGCCCAATCGCCAATGCGCTTGAGCGCTTCGTCCAGGTTCTCCATAGAGTTGGCAATGCTGAATCGCAGATAGCCTTCGCCGAACTGGCCAAACGCTGTGCCGGAAAGACATGCCACGCCTGCCTCATTCAGCAACGCTTCCGCCAGCTTTTTCGATGTCCAGCCTGTCTTCTGCACATTAGGGAACGCGTAAAACGCGCCGTGCGGCAACCGGCAGCTGAAGCCTTTGATGTTGTTGAGTCCGGCAATGAATTTATCGCGCCGCGCGTGGAACTGCTCACGCATATTGTCCACTGACCCCTGATCGCCCTTGAGTGCTTCCATGCCCGCAACCTGGGTAAAGCTGGCGCTGCATGAGTTTACGTTGGTCATCAGCCGCCCAAACTGCGCGGCCAGGTCTTTACGCATTACGCCATAGCCCAGCCGCCAGCCGGTCATCGCATAAGTCTTGGACCAGCCATCTAGCATGATCACGCGATCTCTCCAGCCGGGAAGTGACATGAGCGAATGATGGCGGCCTTCAAAGATCAGGCGGCTATAGATTTCGTCCGATAGAACCATGATGTCGCGATCGCCGATCGCAGCCGCGATATCCTTTACATCCTGTTCGGTGACCACGCTGCCCGTGGGATTGTGCGGCGAATTCAGCACAATCAGCTTCGTGCGGTCAGTGATCAGGTCGGCCAGTTCGTTGGGATCGAGCCGGAAATCTTTTTCCTCACGCATTTGCAACGGAACCGCTTTTGCGCCGGTAAAGTTAATCAGCGATTCATAAATGGGGAAGCCCGGGTTGGGATAAATGACCTCATCGCCTTCTTCCACCAGCGCGGTGAAGGTGAAATAGATCGTCGGCTTGCCGCCGGGCACAATCACCACTTCTTCCGCGGTTACCGGGACGCCATGCGTGCGCGTAACTTCCGCTGCCACGGTTTCGCGCAGCGCCGGCAAGCCCGCGGAGGGCGTGTAGTGCGTGTAGCCCTTGTGGATGGCATCAATGCCGGCCTCAATCACATTGGCTGGCGTATCAAAATCGGGTTCGCCGATTTCCAGATGGACAATGTTCCTGCCCTGGGCCTCAAGCGCGCGGGCTTTGGCCAGCGTTTCAAAGGCGGTTTCGGTACCCAGGCGGGCCATACGTTTGGCCAGCCGCAATTCTGTTGGCGTGGTAACTGGGGTCATTTTTTTGTCTCTTTTAAATTCGGATTATTCGTTGACCGCTTGTTCCTGGCTTTGCGATCGCAACACATGCGCCACCGTATATGGGACGCGCCGTTGAGGTTCCTGGAAGTTCCGTACCTGAAGATCGCCCAGCAGTCCCAGGGCCAGCATCTGTCCGCCAAACACAATCAGAACGGCGGCCGAGACCAGCAGCGGACCATGCTCTCCCATCACGCTGATATGCCAGATCAGCTTGGACAACATCATCCAGAAGGCGACGCCCAGCCCGCCCAGCAGTGACAGCATGCCCACCGTCCCGAATAGGTGCAGCGGACGGTACATGTATTTCAGCAGGAAGCGGATGGTGATCAGGTCAAAGAAGACGCGGAATGTGCGGGAAATGCCGTAATGCGAATTGCCTTTGGGCCGCACGATGTTCTTGATGGGAATCTCGCAGATGGAAGCCCCATACCACGAGGCCAGTGCGGGAATAAAGCGGTGCAACTCGCCATAGAGCGGAAGCTGCTGGATGATCTCGCGCCGATAAGCCTTGTACGTGGTGCCAAAGTCGTGGATCTGCACCCCGCTCAACTTTGACATGGCCCAGTTGGCAATGCGCGATGGGATCCGGCGCATCACAAAATTGTCCACGCGCTCTTTGCGCCAGCCGCTTACCAGGTCATAGCCCTGTTCCAGCATTTCCAGGAATTTTGGGATGTCGTCAGGATCGTGCTGCATGTCGCCATCCATGGCGATCACAAACTCTCCCTGCGCGTGCGCAAATCCGGCGGCCAGAGCCGAAGTCTGTCCAAAGTTCCGCCGCAGCTTGACTACAACCACACGGCTGTCAATGGTCACAATCTCTCGCAACAGCTTATATGTGCGGTCGATGCTGCCGTCATCAACAAATACCAGCTCGAACGTGTCTCCCGTGGCTTCCATGACGGCCTTCAGCCGGTCATAGAGCGCGGTCACGCTCTCCTGCTCATTATGAAATGGGACAACGATCGAATACTTCGGCATTTCTCCAAAATTATACATCCGTTGTTTGCGCCTTGTGCACCTGAAAATGCCGGAAAAGTACTTTGGTTTCCTTAATGTTTACTATCCCATTATCTATATTTGCCCCGGATTTTGACGGTGCGGTCCAGTTCGTCCACAACCTCAAGGATTTTAAGCCTCAAGTCCTTGTCCAGGGCAGCGGTTTTCAGGAAATCATGCACCTGCTTCTGGGCCGCAGCCGATTGCTGCCCTCCGATGAAGGCATTCAGCCAGGCCAGCATAAAGAAAATCTTACGCTCGCGTTTTACCTGCGGCAGGGCATCCAGCGCCGACCCCAGGTAGGGAAGCGTGAGGTCGGACTGGTTCCACCAGTTAAAGCCGCCCAGACTCAGCTCGATCCAGTCCTCGGGACGCGCCGCATCATGCAGGTACTCGTTGAAGTATTGCCTCTTTGTGTTTGCGTCCGGACGCGCTGCGGCGGCCATATAGGCATATTTCTTGCCATCGCCTGATGGATCGCGTTTTTCTTCCGCTGCGAGCACGGCTTCCGCCTCAGGATCGTTCTGCGCGACTAGCGATTCCACCATGTTCCAGCGGTCCAGCGGACGCAGCTCCACGCCTGGGACTGTGAGCTTGCCGGTCAGCATATCTTTCAGTTGGCTGCGGGCTGTGGCTGTTTCGGCCACGCCGCGCAATGCCCGGAACCAGGTGATGCGCATGTCTTGTGACGGCGAGTGGAGCATCTGGTCGGCTGCCATCTCTTCCATTTTCGGCGCTAATTGCGCGCGTCTTTCTGGACTTACGTAGCGGTGCAGCGCCGTGATCGTCCGCCCAATGATGCTCTGGGCCAGGGATTCGTCTTTTTCAGTGGGAAGGTTTCGCAGCGCCAGATCGATGTATTCGCGCGGGTCCATCTCGGCTTCGCGGACGGAGTCCCAAAGCGAGCCCCAGAGCAAAGTGCGCTGGAAGACGTCGTCCATGGTTCCGAGGCGTGACATCACTGCTTTTCGACTCACCGGATCGAGCAGAAAGCGGCCGTAGGCGTAGTCTTCGTGGTTCCCAAATACGTAATCCGGACAACCGGGGCGAACGAGCAAGCCGTTTTTTGTCGTGGCGAAAGAAATCCTGGCAGTGGAATCCATCCCGTGCTCATGGATCAGCAATTGGGTTGTAATGGGCCAGATCGTGCCTTCGTTTAACACGTCATGCTGTCTTACATCGATGTAGACCATTGTCTTCGTTCGGTCGCATCCCCAAGTCACGTCCACCTGTGGCATGCCTCGTCTTTTGATCCAGGTATCTGCCCATGGGCCGAGCAGCTTTTGCGAAGTTCGCTCCAAGGCGCGCACCAAGTCGCTCCATTCGGCGTTGGCGTAAGCGTGCTCTTTCAGATAGAGACGTAAGCCATCGCGGAACGGGTCGTCGCCCACCACAAATGCCAGCTGTTTGATCACTCCCGGCGCCTTCGAATAGACGATTGCTCCATAGGCCGACTTAGCATCCTTAAGATTGGGAATGTCTTGGTAAATCGGCGTGGTGCCTTGCGTGGAATCAATAGCGTACGCCGCGGGTTTGATGGCCTGATAGAAGCGCTTCCACACGTTCTCATCCGGTTTGAGCGAATTCAGAGCGTGATACGCCATGTACTGCGCAAAGCCTTCTTTGAGCCATAGATCGTCAAACCATCGCATGGTCACCAGGTCGCCGAACCACTGGTGCGTGAGCTCATGCAACAGCAGGATGTCGCGGTTCAGGCGGTCGCTGTGCGTGGGCGCGGTGCGGAACAGGATCGACTCTTCGCGCAAAAATGTTGCGCCGGCATGCTCCATGCCTCCGTAGGCAAAGCCCGGGATCATCACCATGTCGTACTTAGGGAAGGGAAACGGCTGAGCAAAGTAGCCGGAGAGATACTTGATGCCATCGGCAGTAATCTGCTGCACGGCCTCCGCTTCGGCTTCAGCTTTCTGCAGCTTCGATTTGCGAACGTACAACCCCGGCAATCCGGCCACGTCGTGGACTTTTTTGAATGGTCCAGCGGCGAAGGCGAACAGGTAGGTGCTGATGGGCTGAGTTTCCGCGAACTCTGTAATCTTGACGCTGTGGTCTTCCTGCTGAACACCCTCAACCAGGGCCCCAATATCTGCGACTCCCGTTACCGTTCCCGCTGTGTTTGAAATTACCGTCCAGTCTCCCGGTGCATCCACCCTCAGCTTGAACCTTGCCTTCAAATCCGGCTGATCAAAGCACGGAAACGCCATCTCGGCGTCCATCGGGACAAAGAGCGTGTAGATATATTCGCTGCCGTCGTCTTTGTCTTCAAAGCGCGTGATCGCCTTGCCCGCAGGCGCGACCGGCGCTTTGAAATCGATCACTACCACGTTCTCATCGAGCTTAAGCAGTTTGGCGGGAAGCTCGATATGTCCATTTTGTATTTCGGTCGATGCGGGCTGGCCGTTGACGGTCAGGCTGCTGATCTCGCCTCCGCGAAAATCCAGCCACTCCGGCAGGATGCCGCGATCGTCGGCATTCTGCACAAACCGCAGCTCTTCATGTCCGCTAATGAAATCGGCCTTCGGCGTAATGGAAAACGTGAGCTGGTAGCGGACATCTTTTAACTGTTGAGCCCGAAACCGGGCTAGATCGCGCGGAATGCCTTGCGGCGCCTGGCTCGTAGCGAATGGGACGACAAGAAGACTGAAAAGGAAAACCCTTGCCAAGGGGCGAGAGATCATCATGAATGCTCCGGAGCTACTGGCTCAAGATTGATCATTTTACCCTTGCGGCCCGACCTGATACTCTCTCTCGTATTTCCCGGGAGAGATTTATGCGATCAAGGTTCTATTGGCTGTCTTTGTTCTCCGTGTCTCCGTGCCTCCGTGGTGGATTGCTTTTACTCGTCATGCTCAGCGCGCTCACTGCTGCCGCACAATCTTCCAAGCCGCTCGATGGCCAGCCCTGGGACGTCGGCGTTTGGACTGGCGGCGGGTTCAGCGTCCCCGGTGGAACAAAAGATACGCACACAATTAACGTCGGCGCTCGGCTAGGGAAGGTGCTGACGGACGATCACTTCGGCGGCTTTGTGCGCGGCAATTTTGAGTGGTCCGGCGATCTCATGCCGATCTATTACATATGGCAACCGTCGCCGGCTCAAAACGCCTATGCTGCTGCTTTTAACCCGGTGAACTTAAAGTGGAACTTTACCAGCTCTGCCCGCATTGTTCCGTATCTTGAATTGGGCGGTGGAGTGCTTTTCAGCAACCACGCCGTGCCGTTGAATACGTCCCACGTAAACTTCCTCACGCATGCAGCTCTCGGTTTTCACATTTTCAGAACGAAAGTATGCGCAATAACGACGGCTATCCGGTACGAGCATATCTCCAACGCCGGTCTTACCACTCCGAACCCAGGGATCAACACGCTTCAGTTCACTGTAGGACTGAATTCCTTTGGTGAGCTTCTACCTCTGCCCCATGGGAAGAAGAAGTGAGTCTTGCTGCCTCCTTTGCGCCCTTTGTAGTGAATCCTTTATTCTTGCCAGTGATGTCCACACTCGTTGAATGCGTTCCCAATTTCTCTGAAGGCCGCGACAAAGCTGTGGTTGACGCCATTGTCGATGCCATGAAAATTCCCGGCGTCTCGCTGTTGGATCGCGAGATGGATTCCGACCACAACCGCTGCGTGATCACCATTGTCGGCGACCGCGAAGCCATTGCCGAGGCAGCCATCCGTGGTGTCGGCAAGGCATCTGAACTGATCGACCTGACAAAGCACCAGGGCGCGCATCCGCGCATTGGCGCGTCGGACGTAGTTCCGTTTATCCCCATTGAAGGCGTCACCATTGAAGACTGCGTCACTATCGCCCGCAAGGTTGGGGAAGAGATATGGAAGCGCTTTAAGATCCCTGTCTATCTTTATGAATCTGCTGCTACCAACCCTGATCGACAGAATCTGGAAAACATTCGTCGCGGGCAGTTTGAAGGCCTGCGTGAAGACATCCTGGTCAACCCGGCGCGCTGCCCAGATTTCGGCGATCCGCGCTGCCATCCCACGGCCGGGGCCACGGTCGTCGGGGCGCGCAAAGCGCTGATCGCCTACAACGTTTTTCTGAATACCAAGGATGTTGATATTGCCAAAAAGATTGCCAAAGCCGTGCGCTTTTCCACGGGCGGCCTGCGCTACGTGAAAGGCGCTGGTTTTGAAGTTCGTGGGCTGGCCCAGGTGTCAATGAACCTGACCGACTTTGAGCAGACGCCGATTGCCCGCGTTTTCGAATTCGTGAAAAGAGAAGCCGAACGCTACGGCGTGCAGCCGTTGAGCAGCGAAATTGTCGGGCTCATCCCAAAGAAAGCATTGGAACAGGCGGCGGAATGGTTCCTGCAAGTGGAAAACTTCGATTCGTCCATGATCCTGGAGAACCGTCTGGCAGCCGTCACCGGCGGCAAGATGGCGGTCGGTGGCTTGCGCGCCGGCGTAGAACCATTCATTGAGCAGCTTGCGGCGCCCACGGCAACTCCTGGCGGAGGCAGCGCTGCGGCCGCAGTGGCTGCGATGGCTGCGGCACTCGGCAGCATGGTGGCCGCAATGTCGCGCACCAAGAAAGCCTATGCGCAGTATGAACCCCAACTCAGCCAGGCCCAGGCGCGGCTGGCGCAGCTCCGAGAAGAATTGAAGGCCGGCATTGATGCCGATGCTGAAAGCTATAACCATGTCATGGCGGCCTACAAACTGGCCAAAACCTCCAGCGACGGCGAAGCGGCCATCGAAACGGCCATGAAGGGCGCAACCAGCGTCCCCATGGAAACCGCGCAAAGAGCGCGCGAAGTCAGCGACATCATCGCTACGCTGAAGCCGATTACTAGTCCGAACATGGCTTCTGACCTGACTGTGGCGTCGTCCCTGGCCAGCGCGGCGATCGTCGGGGCACTGGCGAACGTGGAAATCAACCTAAGCTCATTAAAAGACGCTCGTTTTGCCGAGGACATACGTTCTAAGGTCATGCAGCTCCAGAGGTGAATACCTTAAGTAATAGGAAATTAGCATCCTGAGCTGCACGTGAACGCATCAGATTGAACAAAACCGGACTAAAATATGAACATGAAACGCACTCTCGTTATCGTGCTCGCTTTTCTGGCGAGCGGACTGGCGGCTTTTGCCGCGTCGCTGGGTACGGCTGCTCGCACGGTGATTCCCGTTGAGGTCCAGCAGGTCATCAACGTGGACTATCGCCGCATGAGAAATTCTGAAACGGCCATGGACATGAAGGCCAAACTGCTTCCGCCCAACATGAAGCAGTTTGAAGATGCGCTCAAAGACATCGGCGTGAATCCCGATAAAGACATCGACCAGATCACGCTGGCCTCTTTCCGGTTGAAAGACCATGGTCTGCAGATGATCGGCATTGCCCAGGGTCAGTTCCCGCGCAAAAAGCTGATGCTGAAGATTGCCAAGCAGAAAATCAAAGGGACTAAGAAGAACAGTTCCATGATCTACCCCATGGCGGGCGGCATGCAGATGACCTTCCTGGATGATTGGACCATGCTGTTCGGCGATATTTCGGCTGTGAAGGCGGCGTTGGATGCCCGCGATAATTCCAGCATGAGCCTGAATGCCAACAGCGACATCACGGACATGATTCCCTCCGTGGAAGCGGGCACGGTTTGGAGCGTACTTGATTCCGCCGGGACTGAAACCATGTTGAAGTCTGCGCTGGGCAGCGCCGCGGAACTTGGCGAATTTGACACCATGAAGAAGAAGCTGCTCGGCTCGCGCTATAGCATGGACTTCGACCACGGCGTCGACTTCAACCTCAACGTTCTCACGGTGGACAGCATGACCGCTTCAACCCTATCCTCACTTCTGAAGGCCGGGATACTGTTCAAGAAGATGAACGCGACGCCTACGGAAAAGACTGCTATCGACGGCACAACCGTGGATAACGATTCGAACAAGCTGGTGGTCCGTTTCAAAGCCGATGACAAGAGCTTCCAGCAGCTGATTGAATCGCCGATGTTTGCGTCTGTCGTGCGATAGAGCAAGAGCTTTAACCACAAAGGACACGAAGTATCACAAAGGTTTTTCTTCTTTCTTCCTTTGTGTTCCTTCGTGTCCTTTGTGGTTTTCTTGTTAGATCTCGGCGCTTACCGCGTGCGCCAGCTCTTTAATCGACTTTTCATTCCTTCGATACCACATCCATAGACCGTGTTTCTCTGCTTGCACCAGCCCCGCTTTTCTCAGGATCGACATGTGATGCGAAATGGTTGGCTGTGAGAGCGAGACATGGTCCTGCACGTCACATGCGCACATGCCCACACCTTTTCCAATGGAACATTGGCCTTTCTGCTTCAGCAACCGCAGGATCTTGAGCCGGGCCGGATCGGCCACAGCTTTCAAGGCGAGAACGAGTTGTTTATCGGGAAGAGGCATCGTTTATCTATACACGTAAAGATCGACGTGTGCCAATGTGGAAACCTCCCACAGAGGCACTGAGACGCTGAGTATTGCCAGAAATGCCAAAATTGCCAAGATCGCCGAGATTGGTACCGATCACCCGGTGTCCCGATGATCCGATCTCCCGATTTTATTTTTCTACCTGTCTCCATGCCTTCGTGGTAGGTTTTCATCGCTCCCGTTAAAATAGATTCCATGGACGAAGACTCCAGCATTTTTTCCGGCAATGAGCGCAAACAGAAAGAACAGGAGATGTTGCGCGCAGGGCGACTGCCGCCCGGCCAGTCGCTCACGTTGAAGTGGCCGGTACTGCATTACGGCTCAGTGCCGCGATTTGATCCCGCACGATGGGACTTCCGTATTCGCGGCCTGGTCGAGCAGCAGGTGCGGCTGACCTGGGAAGAATTCAACAAGCTGCCACGCATAAAAACGCACAGCGACTTCCATTGCGTCACGCGCTGGAGCCGCTTTGACAATGACTGGCAGGGCGTCGCCTTTCAGGAGGTGCTGAAGCTGGTCAAACTCAAGGCGGAAGCCAAATATGTGCTGGTCCATGCCGAACAGGGTTTCACCGCCAATGTGCCTTTGGCCGATCTCGATAGGGAAGACGTGCTGTTCGCGACTCACCATGACGGCCAGCCGCTCTCGGCCGACCATGGCTATCCGCTGCGGCTGATCGTGCCGCATCTGTACGCATGGAAATCAGTAAAGTGGGTGCGCGGGCTGGAATTTGCTGAGACGGATGTGCCCGGCTTCTGGGAGCAGAACGGCTATCACATGTACGGCGACCCGTTTCTGGAACAGAGGTTCGATACTGATTAGTTTTTCTGTAATCCCGAGCGCAGCGAGGGAACCCTATCGTTACCAGAAAACTGAAGATCGAGCTGCCCCAAGCTCTAGGAAAATTGCTTTGCTGCAACTGTCATCCCTTAGTGCTTTGTGAGCTAAAGGGCTCCCTCATCCGCTCCGCGGAATTCGGATTTTAAAAAAGAGCCCTACTTCACAATCGCGTTATAGCCATCTCCTGCCAGGCGGGTGCGCATTGCATCTGCGTCTTTTTTGTCGCTGAAGGGGCCAACCTGCACATGGAACAGCGGATCTCCGGCTGCATTAGCAATGAAGACCGGATACTGCTTCTTGCGGAGCGCGGTTACCAGGATCTCAGCGTCTTCCTGTTTCGATACCGCCGCAACCTGGACCATGAAGGAGCTGTTTGCGCCATTCTTTACATCGGTGCCCGCAGGCTGAGTCGCGGACTGCTCGGACGCCTTGTTCCCCGATGCCGGCTGGGCAGCACCGGGTTGTTGATCAGGACTCTTGGCGGACGCGCTTGTATCGGCGCTGGTTGCGGGTGCGCAGTTGGGCGAGCCTGGAGTGCAGGTTTGCGTGGTTGTTTCAGGAGTCTTGTTGCCCGCGTAAGGCTTGCCCGCGGCACTGCTGCTTGGCACTGAGGAAACGATTTCGGTCCTGCCGCCCGCGCTGCTGCTCTTGCCCAGCAGGTAGCCCATGGTGAAAAATACGCCGCACACGATTGCAATGGCAAAGAAGATACCCAGAAGCTTGCCTGTGCTTAACGTAATTTCTGTATCGTTTGCCTCCTTGGTATCTTTTTCCGCCATTTGAGTCCCAGTTGCCATTTGTCCCCCGTTTGTTCCTGTGAATTGCCCCAGTGTACCCCGATTTTTACTTGTTAGAATTTTTTTCCACTGCCTTGGTAATCGCGGAGATCATGTCCACTGGTAACGGGAAAACGATAGTGGTGTTCTTTTCCACGCCGATTTCGGTGAGCGTTTGCAGGTAGCGAAGCTGGATGGCAATGGGCTCGCCGGAGAGGATGTGCGCCGCTTCCATGAGCCGCTGGGAAGCCGAGAATTCGCCTTCAGCATGGATAATCTTGGCGCGCTTTTCACGCTCGGCTTCGGCCTGTTTGGCCATGGCGCGCAGCATGGATTCAGGCAGGTCAACCTGCTTCACTTCCACGTTCGACACTTTCACCCCGTAAGGCGCGGTGTGCTGGTCAAGAATGCTCTGGATGCGCGTGTTCAGTTTGTCGCGATGGGCAAGCAGCTCATCCAATTCCACTTCACCCAGGACGGAACGGAGCGTGGTTTGGGCAAATTGCTGCGTCTGCCAGTAATAGTTCTGGACCTGCACCACGGCCTGGGGCGCATTCACCACGCGCCAATAGATGACGGCGTTGACTTTCAGTGTGACGTTATCGCGGGTAATGATGTCCTGCGGCGGGACTTCCAGCGCCTGCTGGCGCAGGTCCACACGGATAATTTTATCCACCGGTGCGAACACCAGGATCACGCCGGGACCTTTCGCGTCCTGCATGAGACGGCCCAGACGGAAGATGACTCCGCGCTCATACTCGCGCAGGATCTTGATGGAATTGACGATGTAAAGAAAAATGATGACAGCAGCGGCGGCTATAAAAATCTCACCTGGACTCACAGTGCCTCCTGTTTGGCTGGCTGGGACTTTGATCGGACTCTATGGTACACAACACGCTGGAACAAAAGGTAAAAAATCATCCGGCCACAATGGCCTGGGGAATACTTTCATGGACCGGTTCCACGTACAGCACAAGATTCTCAACTCTGCGGACAACAACTCTACCGCCGGCTTCGACATGCGACGCCGAAACAGCGTCCCAGAGCTCGCCCTGGACGAATACCTTGCCGGACGGCGTGAGCGGCGCACAAACTATTGCGACTTCGCCGATCATGCCTTGCTCGCCGGTAACGACCTTGTTTCTGCGGGCTTTAATGGCAATAGACATGAGGAAGATCGTGATGAATCCTGTGGGGATCGCAACGGCCAGGGCGGCCCAGAGCCGTACGCGCAGTTGCGGAATAGGACCATCCACCAGAAGTAATCCGCCCAGGACCATCAGCAAAACACCGCCCGCGCCGGCGATACCGTGCGTATGATATTTCGCTTCGAGCACGTAGAGTGCAAACGCGGCAAGGATCAACACAATCGAGATCGACCGGAATGGCAGCATATTTAGGGCGTAAAGTGAAAGCAGAACGGCTATGAATCCCACCACGCCAGGTATGACAGCGCCGGGATGATTAAATTCAAAGTAAATGCACAGCAGTCCGACGGTAAAGATGATAAAGGTGATGCTTGGGTCCATGAGGACGGCCAGAATCTCCTGCTTCAGAGTCATCTCCTGAGTGCGCACCGTTTTATTTGCCAGGTGAAGCACGGTCTTCGATCCATCAAAACGGGTGATGGTTTTGCCTTCCAGCTGGCGAAACAGATCATTCTCGTCTTTGGCGATGTAATCCACCAGATGCTGAGCGATTGCTTCATCCGCCGTGAACGATTTCGACTGTCGAACTGCGGTTTCAGCCACCTCGACGTTGCGGCCCCGTTTGCCGATGTAGGAACGGAGCAGCGAGGCGGCGTAGTTCTCGACCTTCTCTTTCATCACGGGCTCCATCACCTGTCCGTTGCCCCATACCGGGTGGGCCGCTCCTGTGTTGGTGCCTGGCGCCATGGCCGCGACGTCGGCTGCTTCCAGAATGAAAAAGCCCGCTGAAGACGCATCGCTTCCAGCGGGAGTTACGTAGATGATGGTGGGAACTTTCGCCGCCAGCAGCTTCTGAATAATGGCTTCCATGGAAGACATGAGGCCGCCCGGAGTGCGCAGCTCAATCAACAGTGCATCGGCGTGGGTGTTCTCCGCTTCCTGAATAGCGCGGTCAAAGCGCTCCGCCACCAGAGGATGGATAGTGTCATCCACCACGATCTTCACCACGTCCGCCGATGCGGCCCGAGCCGCAAGCAGCAGCGAGAATACGATTGCCGTCTTGAAAGTGCCGATTTTTGAAAACAGATGGAAAAGCATTGAGTTACCTCAAGGTTGCGGAGACTGGGCTTTGCCCGTGGCGCCCGCGGCGATATCGCGTTTGAGTGCGGCTGCCGCAGCATTGGCCGGATCGAGCGCCAATGCGTGTTCAACGTCTTGTGCGGCAGCAGTGGTTTTGTTTTCCGCCAGGTCAAGCCGCGCCAGCACCAGATAGGCTTCGGAATTGGGTTGCAGCTTCAAAGACATGCGCGCTTCATTGCGTGCCCCTGCGCTGTCCTGTCCAGCCTCAAAGACCTCGGCCAGGCCGGCATGGGCCTCAGCACTGGCGGGTTGAAGTACCACGGCTTCGCGAAACTGTTTTTCCGCTTCGCCCGGCAGTCCTTCCTGCAGCAATTCCTGTCCATGCAGCAGGTGGAACTCGGCGTGGCTGGCTGGATCAGACTTGGCCAGGCGCGCCTCATTCGTGTTTTCTATTTCCAGGGCCAATTGGCGAAAGGTTGATTCATCGTAGTTGCGTTTGATTCTTTCGAGAGGCAGGCGTGCCGGCGGCGCACCTGAAGCGATGGCCTCAAGAAAGCTCTTCGCTTCGCTGTCTGGATGAATTGCCAGCAGCTCACGCAGTTCGCGCGCCGCTCCCTGGGCATCACCATCGCGAAATAAAGCGACCGCCAGATTAAAACGATAGTCAGGTTCATTGGGATCGGTCTGGACGGTTTTCTCGAAGTAGCCGCGTGCTTCGTGTTGAGCGCGACGCGCAGCCACCACGCCCAGATTGTTCACGACTTCGGGAAGGGGCATGCGAGCGGCAAGAGTGCGGAAGGCATTTTCGGCTTTGTCCATGTGGCCTGAGTAGAAAGCAGCCAGGCCGAGATAAAACTGAGCTTCATTGAAGTTGGCATCGGCCGCGGGAACACGCGCAAGCCAGCTTACGGCGGATTCGTAGTCGCGCTCTTTGTAGTAGCTCTTGCCCAGTTGCAGCATGGCAAGAGCGTGAGTCGGCTCTAACCGGACAACTTCCTTGAAATGCTTGACCTTCTCCTGGTCGTTGGTGGCAGTGATGCCACGCACATAATTCTCAAGTACGTCGGGGCGCTGGGCAGGGAACTGGGAGATAAAGTCAGCCCTGGCGACCGCGCCGGGGTTGAGCGTGTTGAGAATGTCCCAGGCCAGGGCCGTCTGGATGGCGATCAGGTTGGCGAGCGGACCCGCTTCTGTAAGTTCAGGACTGAGTCGAAGCCGTTCCATATCCATCAGCCGTGCGTGAGCCGTGATGTTAACGCCGTCAACGCGGTAATCGCCCATCAATACATAATCGGCGTCCAACTGCTGAGCCACCTGGTAGAGCGTTGCGCGGGACGGCCTGGCGCCGGTTGGGATGCCAAGCCGGTCGAAGGCGTTGAGCCGGTCTTCGCGCCCCATAATGAAAAACCCGCTGGGACTGAGGCGAGTGCTCAGGATTTCAGGAAAAGATTCGCCGATCCAGTCAATTCCCGGCAAGTTCGACATGTTTTCAAAAGGGATAATCAACAGCAGCCTGCTCACGCGGCCGGAGCCCGGTTGCTGCTGGGCCGGAGAGGGAGAAGCGACAGCCAATGCGGCCAGAAGCAGCAGTGAGAGAACAATACCAGCTGGCTTTCTCAAGGTAAGTAAATTATAGGCCAGTTTGAACTTGCGGTAGAGAACAGTTTGTATTCCCTGGGCGAGTATTTCTGAGGATTGCAGCAGAATTTCAAACAGGAATTGGAGCGGGAGACGGGGATCGAACCCGCGACCAACGGCTTGGGAAGCCGTGACTCTACCACTGAGTTACTCCCGCTCGTGATAGCTGTAACTGCCGAAATTGTAACACCTTGCCCGAACCTTCAGCACTTGCCTTGCACCGCGATGCCAACCGTCCGATGTTTCTTCACCTTATTCCAGTATCTCGTCCAGTCCAGCGAACACTTGCAAGAGCGGGGCTGCTCCGAGCACACTCTTGATCGGTTTGAAGCTGGGTGGCGATAGGGGTTCAAGTACCAGGGTCCGTGGATGGATTCCAAATCTAAGACTTTGTTAATCTTGGAGTTAGGGTTTGACCAAGACCACCGTGCCGGTGGCGAGCCTGGGACAGCACAATTTTCGAAAGTCGTACAAGAAAATCCAGTAGTAGAAGTTTGATAATTGCCGATTACCCTTAAAGCAGGCCAGCGAAAGGATGTTCTATGTTCGCCTCGGCGTGCCGGGAGGTCTTAGCTGTGGATGTTCAAAAACAAAATCTCTCCTCGCCGAATGGGGGGATAATTGCCGGTGGTTTGCAAATTCAGGGAACAAGGTTCATCCATTTGAAAAGCGAGGGTTTCGATCCGGAGTCGCTGTGGAACCGCGTGGACGGCGATCTGGATTTACTGCGCGAACTGGTGGCTGTATTTGCCGAAGAAGCGCCGAAGATGCTGGCGCATGTTCAAGAGGCGATTGACCATCAATCGCCATCTGACCTGGAAAAGGCCAGTCACAAACTGAAAGGCTCTGTGCTGCAGTTTTCCGCCCGTGCCGCCGCCGCCACAGCTCTTGAGCTGGAAGAAAAGGGGAGAAGCGGGTCCCTTGCCGGAGCCGAGCCGCTGTTGAACAAGCTCAGTCAGGAAATCGATCTGTTGCAGGCAGTATTGAAATCGATGGCATACGGCGATACAACCCGTTAAAGTCTGTCCTGGCGCGGTGTGAGGATCGCAATAAGATTTCAGGAGTTAATCGGGAAATGTCAATGTCGGTAATGGATGTGCGACAGACCGGACTCCTCCACGTCCTGCTGGTCGAGGACAATCCCGTGGACGCAAAGCTGATCACAGCATTGCTGCGCACTCCGGCATCCAGCCTGCAATGCTGCCATGTCACGTGCCTGGGCGAGGCGCTTCGCCGGCTGGAGAGCGACCGGCCGGACGTCATCCTGCTTGACCTAAACCTGGATGACAGCGCGGGCTATGAAACTTTCGATCGTGTGCGCCAGGCCGCCGCCAAAGCGGCGATCCTGGTGCTAAGCGGATCGGACGACGAAGAGCTTGCCATCAGGACGGTGCGCGAGGGCGCGCAGGATTACATCGTAAAAGGTTCCTTCGACGGGCGGCTGCTCCTCCGCTCCATTCGTTATGCCATTGAGCGCAAGCGTTCAGAAGAAGCGTTGCGCCAGAGCGAAGCCACGGTCCGCGCAATTTTTGAGAATTCCCTGGATGGAATCGTCATTTTTGAAGACGCGGGCATCTGCCTGGAGGCCAATGCCGCCGCTGCGGCCCTGCTTGGAGTGGTCCGCGGTGAACTGATTGGAAGCAGGCTGTGCGATTTCTGCGACAAGGGCTTTGAGGAAACATGGGCCGAACTGAGTAAGACTGGAACCGGTCGGGGGCAGTTCTGGATCCACCTGAAGAATGGCTCGCGTCGGCTGGTGGACTATTGTTTTACCGGGAACATCCTGCCGGGCCAGCACCTCGCCATGCTGCGCGACATCACCGAGCAGCAGAGCCTGGAAGAGCAACTGCGCGATTCGCAAAAAATGGAAGCGGTCGGCAGGCTGGCAGGAGGCGTGGCCCACGACTTCAACAACATTCTGGGCATCATCAGCGGGCACGCTGAACTGCTGGAGTCGAGTGCATCCGGCCAGGCGGAGCGCGCACGCGCGGAAAAGATCATTTCCGCCACGGAGAAAGCATCGTCACTTACCCAGCAATTGCTGGCCTTCGGACGCAAGCAAGTCATGTCACTGAAGTTGCTGGATCTGGCGGTGGTGCTGGAGGGCCTGAGCAGCATGGTGGATTGCCTGATGGGCGCGGAAATCCAAATCAGTATTCAGGCAAACAAGAACCTTGGACTGGTGCGGGCGGACCAGAGCCAGCTAGAACAGGTCATCATGAACCTGACTACCAATGCGCGTGAAGGCATGCCTGAGGGCGGAACCCTGACGATAATGATCGATATGTACCAGAGCGGCGGAGACCATGCCGAACTGCCTGCGGGAGAATACATGCGGCTCGCCGTGAGCGACACGGGCGTTGGCATGACCGAGGAAGTCCAGTCACGGGTCTTTGAGCCATTCTTTACCACAAAGAAGTCTGGGTCGGGACTGGGACTCTCTACCGTATATGGCATTGTGAAACAAAGTGGCGGCTATATCACCGTAAAGTCCGCGCCGCACCAGGGTTCGACGTTCAGTGTTTTCCTGCCTCTGGTCTGCGGTGCCGATTTGACTCCTGCACCAACTCACCGCACGCCTGTACACGCCACTGGTAATGAAACCATCCTGCTGGTGGATAACGAGGACGATCTGCGCAATGCCTCCTGTGAGTACCTGGAAAGCTGCGGCTATCGCGTGATGACGGCTGGGGACGGCAGAGAAGCGGTTGAGATCTGCAACCGGCACGAAGGAGAGATTGCGCTGCTGATCTCTGATATCGTCATGCCAAAGTTAAGCGGGCGAGGGCTGGTGGAGCACGTCCGCAAGACGCGTCCGCAAACAAGTGTGCTGATGATTTCCGGTTATGCCGACGATGCCGTGGCGCGACACGGCATTCGCCTGGACCCTGCCTGCTTCCTGCAAAAGCCTTTCACCTTTCAGGCCCTCGGCGCCACGATCCGGAGAATCCTGGATAAGAGATAAGAGATAAAGAGATAAGAACGGTACTTAGTGTTTGGTGCTTGGCCGTGTCATGCGCCTCACGAAGCCGTGTGCGCAATCCATCGCCAACGCGCTTCTGCCGCCCAGTTATCACTAAATTCCGGGCCGTCGTTTCGCCTGTGTTACATTCGTCTTTCTACCCGTTATGACAGAACGCGCAACCCCGCGCTGGCTCGACCTGCTATGGCTGATTTTTCTTGGCGGCCTTGCGCTCATACCGCCCGTCGCTGAAGTGCATAAGCAACTCTTCCTGCTGATTATCGGGATTTTTCAGTTGCTGGAGAACCAATTCATCAGGATTGCGGGAAAATCAGGGCCCGCCATAGTTGTACTGATCAAGATTGTGCTGGCGACATTGCTGATTAACCACACCGGCGACCCAGCAGCGATCAACAGCGGTTATTATCCCATCTTTTATCTGCCGGTGATGACGGCAGCCATGTATTTCAGGCCGGTGGGCACACTGCTGTGGACGCTGGCGGCATCGGCAGCGTACAGCTCGTATCTTTACCAGGCAAGCCAGCACTTCACGATTACCTCAAACAGCGTTTCTGAATTGCTGATGCGCGTTTTGTTTTTCTTCTTTGTCGCCATGACGGTGAACCGTTTTGTGATGCAGTATCGAGCGCAGGTGCGGCGATACCAGGTTCTTTCGGAAACCCTGAGCGAGGCCAACCGCAACCTCAAACTGGCCCAGGAAGAAGCGCAGAGGGCGGAGAGACTTGCGGCCCTGGGACAGCTTTCCGCCGGCCTGGCGCATGAGATCCGCAACCCGCTTGGGGTGATCAAGGGCTCGGCGGAGATACTTACGCAGAAGCTCGATAACTCAAACCCGCTGGCCAAAGAGCTGGCAGGATACATTTACACTGAGGTCAACCGCGTGAGTGCACTGGTGAGCCGGTTTCTCGATTTTGCCCGGCCCTCGCAACTGGAACTGCACGCCTCTGACCTGGCTCAAGTAGTGGAGCGATGTTTGAAAACCGTTTCTGAACAGGGCGCTTGCGCTAGAGTGAAGATCCACAGAGATTTTGCTCCCGGCCTGGCCAACGTGATGCTGGACCAGGACCTCTGCGACCAGGTTTTTACCAACCTGCTGATGAACGCATGCGAAGCGATGGGAGAGCAGGGAGGCGACTTGCGGGTGAGGGTGCGCGCCGAGAATGCCAAAGAAGGAGAAGCAGGCGTGACGGCTGAGATTGAAGATAGCGGCCCGGGCGTCCCGCGGGAGTTGAAGGAGCAGATCTTCAATCCTTTTGTGACCACTAAGAAATCCGGAGTGGGGCTGGGGCTGGCGATTGTTTCCAAGATTGTGGATGCGCACGGAGGATCGCTCAAGCTGGTCAGCGAGCCGGGACATGGAGCATGCTTCCACGTTACGTTTCCGGCGGCAGCTTCGCCGGTGGAAGCCCGTGTGCAATAAATTCCTGCTATGGCGAACATCCTGATTGTTGAAGACGAACCGCGCATGCGCCGGCTGCTGGAGATCAGCCTGGGCGAGGACGGCCACAACGTTCATACCGCGGGCGACGCCGAAAGCGGTCTGTTGCACCTGCGCAAGGAACCGACGGACCTGGTGGTAACCGACCTGAAGTTGCCGGGCATGAATGGCCTGGAGCTTCTGCAGGAAGGGAAGCGGCTGAATGCGGCCCTGCCATTTATCGTGATGACAGCCTATGGCAGCGTGGAGACTGCCGTTGACGCGATGAAAGCCGGCGCCAGCGACTATGTGCTGAAACCTTTCACGATGGCCGAGATGAAGCTGGTCATCAATAAAGAGCTTGACGTCCAGCAGGTGCGCGACGAAAACCGGCGGCTGAAAGAAGCGCTGGGTAAACGCTACCATTTCCAGAATATTGTGGGCCGCAGCAAGAAGATGCAGGAGGTGCTGGCGCTGGTGGAGAAGGTTGCGCCGACTAATTCCACGGTGCTGATCGGCGGGGAGAGCGGTGTAGGCAAAGACCTGATCGCACGGGCCATCCACCAGAATTCAAGGCGTTCTGCGGGGCCGTTCATCAAGATCAACAGCACCGCTATCCCGGACACGCTGTTTGAAAGCGAGCTTTTCGGCTTTGAACGCGGGGCCTTCACCGGAGCATTGGCCAGCAAGCCTGGCAAGTTCGAATTGGCCGACAAGGGCACGCTCTTTCTCGATGAAATCGGCGACGTGCCGGCGCCTATCCAGGTGAAACTGCTGCGCGTGCTGCAGGAACGGGAGTTCGAGCGGCTGGGCGGGACAAAGACGCTCAAAGTAGATGTCCGCATGATCGCCGCTACCAATCGCGACCTGCGCGCCGCGCTGGAAGAAGGAACCTTTCGCGAAGATCTTTATTACCGCCTGAACGTAGTGCCGATCGACATACCGCCGCTACGCGAGCACAAGGAAGATATTCCAGAACTGGTGAACTATTTTCTTGCGCGATTTGCCGCAGACAATGAAAAAGAAATCGAGGGCATCACGCCTGCCGCGGTCAACGCGTTGATGGAATATCACTGGCCAGGAAACGTGCGCCAGCTTGAGAACAGCGTGGAGCGCGCGGTGGCGCTGTCATCTGGCCGGGTGATTGACGTGAAAGACGTCTACATGGATACAACGCTGGGCAAAAGCAGCGTGGCGGGGGCGGCTTCTGATCAGCTTCTTCCCGAAGGCATGACGCTGGAGCAGTGGGAAGACAACATGATCAAGGAAGCGCTGCGTCGCGCCAATGGCAACAAGAGCCAAGCGGCGCGGTTACTGGGGCTCTCAAGAAATGCGCTGCGCTATCGGCTGTCAAAGCTGGGAGTGGCGGACGAAGGAGAGTGAGCAAGAGCGATTGCCGAAATTGGCTGCCACAGAGTGTTGCTCATAAGATTAGCGGCTTGCGGTTGAATTTCAGCAGCCATCCGCCTCGTTGCAGGAGCCGGATGGCCGCGAAACGAAAACTACTGTTGGCCGAAAAGATTAACTTCAGGCTGGGCCGAGTTCGGTTTTGCCTTGCCATACCAAAGCTCAAGGCTCTGCACAACGCGGTCGCCAGCCAGAGGGATGGCGCGCGTCCTTCCGCCCTTGCGGATTACGTCGCGGACTTGGAGTGTTTGGGCCCGGCCATCGCCATAATGGACCACGATGTGGTCGAACTCAATGGGTGCGTTGTTCACCCGGACCTGCAGGAAGCGATAGCGGCCTGCCGCCCTTCCGATTTCAATATTGTCATGGTCGTGCTGGCCATCGACGTGGGCTTTGCCAAGAAACACCCACTGTTCGGCGTGCGCCACTGGCGCAACATAGAGCAACAGGGCTAGAGCAAAAAAAGATACGAGAACTTTCTTCATCGGTACGGCTCTCCTCTCAAAACTGTGTTTGTGTATGAAGATATTGGAGCCCAGGGCCATCCTCTGGTTTTCTTCATTACCGGTCAAGTCATGAGAATGGTTCCGCTGGATGAAACCCGGCACCAAAAGGGAAGTTGCCGCCTGCTTGCAAAAAAGGCGGGGTAAACATGTTGATAGCCGTGTACGGGACCGCCGTTCGATCTTTGAATTCGTAGCGATCAGTTTGTCGTAAAGCGGTACTTTTTTCGTTAACAACAGCGTTCTTCGTAGCGAAACTCATCGTTTTCTCCTGCCCCGCCGATCAATCGGCCGCCACAGCAGACTGCTTTGGGGCTGCGGGAAGAAATCTGATTCGCAGCCGTCGATTGAGAGGTTCGGAATAGGATTTTGCAACGAAATAGCCGGCGGTTCCAGCCAGAGCCGTAGTCGCAAAGAACCAGAGCGGGGCCATGTTGATGCTTTGATGGAAATGGAAGAACAGGCCTACCATTGGCCACACCACCAGCATGTGCGTGAGGTAGACCTCATAGCTGTTGCGCCCAAACCAAAGCAGAAAAGCCGGGGAACGACCGAACGCGTTGGCAATTGCCGACACTTTTGTATCTGTACGCAACTCTCCGGCAGGGCCATCTCCGTGCTTTGCTTGCTTCTCAAATTTGTGTTGCAAGGCAATTAACAACAGAGCCGTCCCGATCTCCAGCGTGGTTACATCGAGTCCGGCTTTGTACAAAGCCAGACGTGTGGCGAGGCCGCGGAAAGCCGTGATGAACAGCAACAACAAGACGCCAGAAATTCGCAGAGCCAGACCGGCTTTGTCGCTCAGCCTGACTCTTGCGGAAACGAGGGCTGCCAGGCAGCCAAGGGCGATCCCATCCATACAGGAGAGATAACCGTAGTCGGCCCAGAGTTCGTTGTGCGTGTGGATGCGGGCAAACGGTCCGACGAACAGGAAGCACGACAGAAACGCGATCAGGAGCACTTGCTTTCGCACCAGGGTACAGAGCAGCGGGAAGAAGATGTAAAAGACTTCTTCTACAGAGAGTGACCAGAGCACGTCCCAGGCGGCGGGTAGGTAACCTGTGCGGGCCTCAAGCCAGTTCACGTGAAAGGTAAGGGCCGCAAGCAAAGCGCGTCCCAGCGAAGTATGCTGCGTGTTGATGGTGAAACGCGGCACGCCTGCGAGATCAAAAACAGCGAGAATGATCAGCAGACCCAGAAGGCAGGGCACAATACGGGCAAAGCGCATCAGGTAAAACTGGCGCCGGTTGAGTTGGCTGAGGCTTACCCACCGTTTGAGGGACCACGTGGTGATCAGGAAGCCGGAGATCACAAAGAACACTCTGACGCCGTAATATCCGCTCCAGAAGAATACCTGGTTGGCCGCGGGACCTATCCATTGGCCCAGGAGGCTATCGCGAAAGTGAATGCGGAGATTGATGTGGTGAAGAACCACTGCAACAATGCAGAGCCCGCGCAGCAAGTCGATTCCGGGCACGCGGCTTTCCAGTCTTTTCAGTGCTGAGGGCTGAGACATGGGATTGTCGAGAGAATTCAGAGTCTCACGCCTCGACGTGATCTGCTAATGAGGGTCTTCACAGGATTTTAATTCACCGTAACCGCGATTTCGGTACAACATCGCCTTACTATGTATGACATCACACATAATACGACTGGAGTTCTATCCTGTGAGGATCCAACCCCAGTTATATCCAGTTAGGAGGATAGTTGAAGCAGCAATGGATCGTGCTTTCTGGCCTGCGCAATCTCAGAATTGCTTCCAGAGATGGCGCCCCGAGTAACGAATATCGCATTCAGCAAAGATGCGTCGAATTTCGCGCGATCAACGCCAATGGCAAACCTTTTTCTTCCCCGCTGGGAAAATGGCGAGCCTTGGATGGTAACGAAATCCAGCTCCATTTCGCTTTGCGGACACCGGTCGCGGACTGGCTCGACAAGAACCTGTACGGCGCAGTTCCAGCCGTTTAATTCCACACGCTTTTTGCTCCGGGCATGCTTCAGCAAAGCATGCCTGCGCTACATGTTTGGGCGTGGAACCGATAATTAATTAAGCACGCTGCCTTGCAACTTTACGGCGTCGGTCCCCAGTAATATTCCTCTCTGGCATGCACCGTGAGATCTTTCTGCTTGGTCTTGACGCTGATCTTATGAAAACCTTCGCCCGGATCGCTGCGGTCCGGCGTGTAGCCAAGGCTGTATTGGTTGCGCAGATCTTCTTCAATCTGCGCATAGATTTTCTCGACCGTCTGCTTGCCGGAAACCTCAAATAGCCGGCCTCCTGTTTCGCGCGAAATCTGCTCCAGAATTTTCTTGCCGTCGGGACGATACTCCTCGGGTTCCCGTCCGTGACCGCCGCCGTGCCGGCCCATGCCTCCGCCCATTCCGCCGCCAAATCCGCCAAAGGAATGTTGCGGTTCTTCATCTTTGAACAGGATCGAATAAACGACGGTGTCTGCGCGCTGTGCGGCTTCAATGGCGCCGCGCAACGTCTCTTTGCTGCCGCGGTCCACGCCGTCAGAAAGCACCACCACGGCTTTGCGTCCGGACTGTTTTTTCATCAACTCGTCGGACGACAGATAGACAGCGTCATACAGCAAGGTGCCGCCGCCATGCGCCCCGCCGCCACCATGGCCGCCACGCCTTCCGCCCGGATAGCCGCCCGGGTCCTGCGACGGCGAGCCGCCGTTCGGTGCATTGCCTCCGCTCGTCTGGGTGAACTGCGGTGTTTGCAGTCCATCCAGGGCCGACCGCAGCTTTTCCGGCGACGACGTCAAATCCTGGTCAAGCTCCACTTCGCGATCAAAGTGGATCAGAAACGCCTTGTCTCTGTCCGGCCGCAGCATCTGATCGATAAAACTGGAACTCGCCGTGCGCTCCTGGCCCAGCACGCGCCGCTGGCTCAGGCTGGTATCCACCAGCAGGCCCAGCGTGAGGGGAAGATTGCTTTCCTGGGAGAAATAGTGCAGCGTCTGCGGACGGCCGTCTTCCTGAATAATGAAGTCGTCCTTGGTCAGCGTGTTGATAATCTTTCCATGCTTGTCGCGCACCGTAGCAGGCACGTTGACGACTTTTACATGGACGGTTATGTCCAGCTTGCCGGACGTTTCCGGCTCGTCGTTTTTCTGCTGCTCATTTTTCTGCCCGACATTCCCTTGTTGAAGCTGGCTGGGCGTAGCGGCATCGGCCAACAGCTCGGATCCAGCCAACAACGCTCCGGCCAATAACAGGCCGAGCAGGACCAGCGCGAGCCTGGCGCGCGTCAGATATTCCTTGCATTTATTGCTCTTCACAACCTGTTCCCTCCCGCGGCCAGTCCGCAGAAAATGCTGATGAGAATCCTGCTCGCGCCGAACATGCCGGCTTTGACGCACGTCCTCAGCGGCGCGACAGCGTCTCCTTTCATTGTTGCGCCATACTGGCCTAAGCGGAGTAAAGAGCGTGTAAGGTCTGCGTAAAATTCGCCATGTCGCTCGCGGCGCGCTATTGGCGCCGCGCTCTGCGAACTATTTCAGCTCGGTAATGATGGCGCGCTGTTTTCCCTGGGTCAGTGTCTCGGTGTGGGTGCGTCCGCCAAGATTGAACCTGGTCGTACCGGTCTTGTATGGATTCACAACTTCCTTTCCGTCGGGCGTCGTCGATTTCAAGTCGCCATCTTCCAGGAACACCACCACAACGTCTTTATCGTGGAAGTGCATCGGAGTGGCCACGCCGGGAGTCCATGTGTAATCCCACACAATCACGCGGTCGTTCTCCAGGATCTTCTTCGAGCCGGGGCGGGGAAACGCCAGCGGATAGTTGGTGGTATTGGTGTATGTGGGCGCGTGGTGATCTTTTAGGTCGATCACCATCGACCGTCCGTCAATCTTCGGCGCCGTGCCTTTGGGCAGGAACGCGGCATTGCCGGAGAGCGAGACGACAACCGCATCCGTCGGTTGCGCGGCCGCTGAGCCGGTCACGTCCCAGACGGCAACGCGTTCATTGTCGATAATGGGCTTTTGGGCCGACGGCGAGCCGGCCTGGAACAGCGCAACACTGAGCAGCAAGGCACGAATCATGGGAACCGCCTTTCGCAAAAAGCAAGGTTAGTGAAGAGCGGGAATAATGATAGCAAGAGGGTTCCAATTCCCGTCGGTTTTTGGCAATTCTGGCAATTTTGGCAATCTGTTTTGCAGCCCTTTGCCTGCGTCTCTCAGCCATGACCCCAATGGTCTGATCGCACTGCACGCCGGTGCTCTTGTCCACTGGATGCGAGAGGAGACGAGCAAAACGGAAGTGCTTGCGACTACGAATCAGAAGGCCGGAAGTTCGAATCTCTCAGGGCGCCTTATTAAAATGTGATCCGCTTGCCGCCGGAGCTTGCGCCGTATGACGCTTTTCATTTTGGCGAACCACGGCATCACTGGCTACTCCAGTGCTGCCACCTTTTTTGAGTCGACCTTTCCAGCAAAGGCCGAAACCACCGCGTGCCGATTCTCGCCGTTGTCCCAAGCCGGCCCTCCTTTGTATGCCACGATCTGAACGTAAGTGCCGGCTTTGGGCAGCAGATCCAAAGAATGGTGCTCATTATCCGGCAATGGGAATGACTCATAGGCGGGCACACCGGCAATGTCTTTTCGTTCTTTAAACTCGAATTTCGTCTCCAGCGACATTTCCGTAACCTTCTTCTGGTCAGCGCCTTTTTCGGCCAGGAGTATTTGCACCGTTACACGTTTTACGCCTGAGGCCGCATTATTGCCCGCCGGGACATAAGACCTGGTGGAGCTGTGCCCCACACCGGAGACGTCGCGGTTGGTGGCGCTGCCCTCAACGGCCCATCCCTCTGGTGGGTCCGGCAGGAACCCTGCCAGCTTTGACGATTTGCCGCATCCTGAAAGCAAGATACTGCACAGAACCAACGGAATCCAGCGGGTCAACTTCATCGCGTATCCTCCCTGGGCTTAGACAACACCGTGTATCGCCAGATGTATCAGGAGTGTACCAGCCGGTGCTGTTACAGGAACAGATGTGTTTGCAGCCGGGTCTTCGACCCAATGAAATATCAAGGGCCGTTGGCGGGTCCAGGGGCGTTTGTGGTCCAGAATCGAGAGCCTTCGTGCCAAAAAACTGACGAGAGGTCACACTAGCTGAATTGTTTGCCGGCTACGATAAGAGACATCTATTGGAGAGGCAAGAAGAGAGGCCCAAAAAGCAAGAGCGCGGCCAGGTTAAGCCGCGCTCTTGTTACTGAAGAGGCAAATAAGGAGCCACGATCCAAGCTCGGCGATGACACCCCCTTGGCAACCACCGCCGTTCCTAGTTCGTGCCTTTTCCGTTCATCCTGTTGAATAGTGCAGAAAAGTGCGAAAGCGTTTCAACCGTTTCAGGTTTTTTTTGGTGTTTCCATCCAGTCAGCTAAGTCATTGGCTTGCAATGGCTTAACATTGGACGGGCCTTTTTACTTCGAGTCTGGAGCTTGAGACTGCGCCGTCGCCTTGTCCGCTCCCGCTGGCGGTGCATTTTTTACCCACTTATCGAACCACATGACCATCTCCCACAAGGTGTGCTCAGTGGATTCGCGGGCAAGGTAGCCGTGCGCCTCATACGGCAGCTGCACGTAGCGCACAATCCCGCCATTGCCCTTAATTGCCTGATACATGCGCTCGCTCTGGATGGGGAAAGTTCCTGAGTTATCGTCGGCCATGCCGTGAATCAGCAGGATCGGGTGCTTGATCTTGTCGGCGGACATAAAAGGAGAGACCTTCATGTACATTTCGGGCGCTTCCCAGATCGTCCGGCGTTCGCTCTGGAAGCCGAACGGAGTGAGCGTCCGGTTGTAAGCGCCGCTGCGGGCAACTCCGGCACGGAACAGGTCAGAGTGCGCCAGCAGGTTAGCGGTCATGAAAGCGCCATAGCTGTGGCCGCCCACGCCTACGCGTGCAGGATCAGTCACGCCCATTTCAACCGCTTTGTCGATTGCTGCTTTCGCGCTGGCGACAACCTGCTCCACGTAGGTGTTGTTCATGGTCTCAGGATCGCCGACGACCGGCATGGTCGCGTTATCCAGCACGGCATAGCCTTGTGTGAGCAGGAAGAGATGGGAGATGCCGGTGATGGTGGTGAAGCGATATTGCGAGCCGGAAACCTGTCCGGCGGTATCGGCGTCGTTGAACTCGAGCGGATACGCCCAGACTATGGTTGGCAGGCGCTGGCCTTGCTTGTAATTGGCGGGAAGGTAGAGCGTGAAAGAAAGCTGGACACCGTCAGCCCGCTTGTACGTGACAAGCTGCTTGGTAATGCCGTGCAGCTGCGGCGCAGGATCAGGGAAGCCGGTCACGGCCTTTTTATCCGCGCCATTTGACATTCGCACAAAGTAATTCGGCGGCTCGGTTGGACTCTCATGCCGTGTGATGAAACGTGAGCCATCGTCGGCAATCAGCGCAACTACCGATTCAAACTGGCCGTCGCCGCATTGGAACAGGCGCTCAGCCTTGAGCGTCTCAAGATCAAAGCGGTCCAGAAAAGGGAATTCGCCTTTTTGGGAAGCGCCGTTCCCAGCCAAAAAGATGGATGCGCCCTGCTGCTGCATCACGCGTTTGCCGTTGGGCAAAGTGCGCATCAGCGGTGAGCCGGGATCGCGGTAGCGATCGCGAATCGAGCGCTCCCATATCTGCCGGGGCTGTGCGCCGGGTTTGGCAATGTCGATCAGGAATGTGCGCAGCCAACGGCGATCGCGGTTATAGTCACGCACAAGGCCAATGCCATTCTCTCCCCACTCGATGGCTGACCCAGAGCGGAAGAAGCCTCCTCCGCCTCCGGCAGGGACAAAGCGCTGCTCCAGTTTGACCAGCTCCTGAGGATCGCCGGTAAACGGCGCGCTCAACATCATCACTTCATCGCGGAACGGAGCTTTGGCTTTGGGATCGCCGCCATCGAGTGCGTCCGCCCAGACCAGCGTGGCCGGTTGCGCCGGCACCCACTGGTAGTCGCGCGGGCCCAGAGGGACACCTTCAATCGGGACGTGCTCTTCCAGCGGCAGGCTGGCAACTTTGTATTCGAGCTTGCCGGCCAGGTTCCACACCTCCACCTCGCGCGGAAATTCGCTTTCCGGCAGGATGTACGAATAAGGGCGTTGCAGGCGGCTGACCAACAGATGTTTGCCGTCCGGCGAGGGTTCCACCCGAGCAAAGATTCCCGGCTTGCCGACCGGCGTTGCGACTCCATTCTTCACCAGAGCCAGCTGCGCGGTGGCGTAGTAGTCGAAAAGATCTTGATCGTGCGCGTCTTGCAGCAGGTCCTCGTACGTACGCACAGGAGCACGCTTGCCATCGCTTTCTTGAATGATAGGACCGTCAGGAGATTTTGGCGCTCCCGGCGGATTGCCACGCGTTAGCGGTACTGTCTGCACCAGCAGCGTCTTGCCATCAGGCATCCATTGCACAGGATCGCCCATCACGGCGCTCAGCCGGACTTTGGGGACTATATTCGCGGTGTATGTCCCGATCTGGCCGATCCACAATTCAATGCTGTTGGCTCTGGTGTTGGTGAACGCGAAATGCTGGCTATCCTGTGACCATTCCGGAACGCTCAAGTAGGCGTCGCGAGGCACGGTTACCACGGCTTGCTCATTTCCCGCGGTGTAATAGAGATGCAAGGCCACAAAGCGCGGAGGATGGTGCCGTCCATTGGTTGCAGGGTTGATGCGCAAGCCGGCCAGCCGCAACATGGGTTGGGCCAGGTCTGAGATCGGCGGGTTCGCCAGGCGATCGGCTGCAAGCAGCCATTTGCCATTCGGACTGACCTCCACCAGCGGCGTAGGACGCGCATTCAAAATGTCAGAGATCGGCGGCGGGGCTTTCTGGTAGCCGTGCAGCACCGGCTGCTCTTCCTGCATAGCTTGCTGGCCTTGCACCGCCTGCCAGGACGGAAGAGCAACAAAGAAAACGAATAAGACCGTAATGGCACGCATTGGGTTCCGCATAATCACCGCCTTGATTTTTCGAATAGTTGAGTCTATCCAAAGTTGAGAAGCTTTTGAAGAAATCTCTCAGCCGCCGCGTGTTCCGGTGCTACACCCGGAAGGTTAAAAGGTGTGAACCTTCGAGCGTACGCTGCTTTTTGCATGGCTTTCAGCCAGCACAATGGCCGCTGAGAGAGCCGCCAGCTTTTCATCCTGGGTCCAGGGCGGGCCAAGGGAACGGCCCATGCCATCAATACTTTTGCGGACTGCCGCTGCGTCTTTTCCGAAAATGTCGAATGCGCGCTCGTCAAGCTCGCGCTCGCGGATACCGGTAACGGGAACATCGAGGTCTTCAAAGGTCTGGCGAAAAACCTGCCGGAAGAATTCCCCTTCAGCAGTGTGAATCAGTGCGTGAGATGCCAGGATTCGCTCCAGGGCAGGTAAATCCCGCCTTACAGAACTCAGAAGGATCGCAGACCCAACCAGGGTAAAGCCGCGGTCCTTCAGCTCAGTGTAGAGGCACTTAATCGCTTCCAAGCCGAGACGTTTCGATTCGCTGGCACACCGAACCAGGTGTCTCTCAGCGGCATTGATCGCCATGGCCGCAACATGGTGATAGGGCTGCTTCACTCCCGGCGAGGCGGGATCAATAATGACCATCTTTCGGCGATCAAGGACCTCAATGGCGCCCGGCCAGCCCGAAACGGCCACAAGCGCGCCCCATCCTGAATGGACTCGAACGCCGATGGCTGCTGCTTTCATCGTAAGTACTTTACGCTCAGGAAGGCGGAAATGTAGAAATTCCTGCGAAAACACGCGTGCGCGGCCCGGTGGCGGAAAAATCGGGAGCAGCAGGTTACTAACGTCACTAACGCCCCGACCGAAAGGTGTACTACTCTGTAAAAACAAGGTACATGACCTTCCGGAGTGCCCATGACGGATGCAGTAATAAAAGAAACAGCAATACGAGAGGCCAATCAGGCCTTTACCAAGCAAGTGACCAACCAGGTCGCCCGAATCACGACCGAACTCAAGCGGCTGGAACAGTTGTTGAGCGCAGGCATGGTGGACCGCCGGGTTTTGAGCGAATTCCGCTATGCCGTGGACCGCGCCCGCAAGACAGGCTGGCAGGTGGAGAAGTGGCTGGACGGCGATAGCAGGGAACTTTCCACTGTGATCACCGAGGAACGCATTCATTGCATCACTCGCATGACAAACCACCTGACTTCCGAACTGGAAGTCGAGGGGAAGCGTTTTGCCGGCCTCGATACGCTCGCCGAGTCGATGAGTAAGCTCTATACGGTATTGACCAAGACTGCCTGAGGATTTTCCGGGATGGCCGCGCGCTGGTAAGATGTTTGCCAGATGAAGAACATCGTGGTGGCGGCTTTTGCCCTGTTCCTGGTCGGCGCGTGTATAGCGGAAAAACATTCTGCTGCGAAACAGCCAGCGCAGCAGCAGTGGAGAGCGTACGTCTATCCGGACGATGGCTTCGCCATTACGCTGCCTGCCCAGACTATTCCGCGCAATGATGGCGGCGATCGCCACATCCATGTCTACACGGTTCGCTTGGAAAGCGGAACAATCTTCAATCTTCGGGCGGTCCACAGACTCATGGATTGCGAGACAACCCTGGCCGATTTGTGGGACAAGGCACAAAGCAACAAAGATCAGGCCGAGCCAGTGGTCCGTGGTTCGCTCAAGGAAGTTTCACTCGCCGGATTGCGGGGACTGGAGTACGAAACCGGCAAATCCGATGAGCGCAACCTGCATCGTTTCCATTGCGGCAATAAGATCTTCTACATCTTCAGCGCCGGATACAAAGGGAAGCGACCTGCAGACGTAAACCGGATCATTAATTCTTTCCAGGTGGTCAATCCGGCGCACCAGTAGTACTCAGCATTCATCTTTCAGCCAGGGCACATCGCCGCAGATTTCGCTGATGGCCGCAGATAAAAAGCTAGACCAGCTTAGCCGCGAATCATATTTCAGGTTTTAATTCGTCTTCATTTTTCAGGTTTTAATTCGTCTTCATTCTCGAAATTCGCGGCTACCTGTCTTTAATCTGCGCTCATCTGCGGGATCAGCGGCGCCGCACTAAAGTACGGCGGTTTCATGCAAGAGCTCGCCACGCGCAAATCGCTCAAAGCCTAAAACTCTGACATCATCCACTACATTCGTTTTCTCCTGCAAAATCAGGTCTGCCAGGATCTTGCCTGTAGCAGGCGAATGCATCACGCCGTGTCCGCTGAAACCGTTGGCGAGAAAAAAGCCCGGTACTTCAGGCGTTGAACCAAGAATGCAGTGATGGTCAGGAGTCATCTCGTAGAGACCGGCCCAGGCGCGTTTAGGATTCACGGGAAGGTTCTCAAACGCGGGCACTCGATCAGCCGCGTGCGAAAGAATCTTTTCGATGAATGACGGCTCGAACTCAGTCTTATAGCCGGGAGTTTCTTCAGGATCGTTCCATGCCAGCAAAAAGCCGCGCCCCTCTGGCCGGAAGTGGAACCCGGTGCTCATATCAATCACCATGGGCGAGGTATGGGGAAAATCTGAGAACGGCTCGGAAGGAACCAGCATGCGCCGAAGCGGTTCGACCGGAAGATCGATACCGACAAACTTTGCAATCTGCGCCGACCACGCTCCTGCCGCGTTGACAACGATAGAGGTTGAGACTGGGCCGCGCGTGGTTTGAAGAGTGAATGCGCCTTTCCCGTCGGTGATGACGCCGGAGACATCGGTTTTTTTCCACAGTGTTGCGCCATGTTCGGCCGCTGAGGCCATAAAGCCGTTCATCACGCTGTAGGGATCGACAAAGCCATCGGTCGAGCAGAAACTGCCTCCGAGAATGTCATCCGAGCGAAGCTGCGGAAGCATAGCGCGGATTTCGCCGGCCGGGAGCAGGCGCGCCGCGGTGAGGCCGAGCTGCTTCTGGCGCTCGAAGTTGTCCCGCAGGTAATCGAGATGCGATTCTTTGGTAGCGAGAAAAAGATAGCCCTGCGGCCGGTAATCGGCAGGATGGCCCACAACTTCCTCAAACTTCGCATAGAAGGGAATCGAATACAGCGACATTTGTATATTGACGGGCGTGGAAAATTGAGCGCGAACGCCGCCCATGCTCTTGCCCGTGGATCCCTTGCCTTGCGAGCTTTCACGCTCAATGACCAGCACGTTCCTGCAGCCGGCATGAGTAAGATGCCAGGCAATGCTGGAACCCACGATACCGCCGCCGATAATAACTACCTCTGCCGTCTGCATGCTATTTGGGCTTTAACGCCTCCCATTGTTTGAGCAGGGTCTGCGCCTGGGCCAGCGTTTTGTCGGCTGCCTGGGATTGTTGAATGGTTGGCGCGGTATCGGCGCTGTCAATGCCCACAATGAGCTGAGCCAAATTGCCGATCACAGTGGCGAACGCGGGTTGCTGGTTAGGTGGACCCTCCGGTTCGGCTTCGCCTCGACGGCGGCGAGCGCCTGCCAGCTTCTTTTCATCGTCAGCACTGATCTTGCCAGCTTGCGCTGCGGCGTGAATGTCTTCTACCGCCTGGTTCGCCTGCTGCAACGTTTGAACCAGCTTCAACTCCAGGGCAAACTGTTTTTCCAAATCCTGTGGAGTGGCCTTCACGCGCGGATCCATTGTGAGTTTGAATGGCTCAGTGTACGTTTTGCCGTAAACAGTAAGCCGAACTTGGTATGAGCCAGGAAGCGCCTGCGGACCTGCGGGTTCGCGCGGAACATCGCGACCAGCAACGGTAAACATGCTGTATCCGGGCTGGGCAACCGGGGGAGCAGAGTAGCGACCGTCCCAGAGGAAGCGATGCATTCCGGCCGCGGTTGAGAGTGGCTCCTCCGGCTTGAACCAATATGCCGGAAATGCTGGCGGCGTGGGCGGGTGGAACGGCTGGTCTTTGCTGGAATAAGAGCGCACGACCTGGCCCTTGGCGTCCAGAACCTCAAGCTTTACTTCACCCTGAGCAGGCGATTTCAAGTAATAGTAGAAGATTGCTCCAGGCGGCGGATTCTCGCCGGCAGGCTCTTCCGGCGGCAGAGGCGTGTCGCCATGGGTGCTGGCGCGAATGCGCATCGCGGGGGAAGGCGCGAAGAGGTGGGCCGGCGCGGCTTGGACATCCGCGATGAGTTGGCGCAGCGGCGAGATATCGTCCAGAATCCAGAAAGAACGGCCGTGAGTGGCGATAACCAGATCGTTGTTTTTAATCACCAGATCGTGCACGGGCGAAACCGGCAGGTTGAGCTGCAGGGGTTGCCACAAGTCGCCGTCGTTGATGGAGAAGAAGACGCCGAGTTCTGTGCCGGCGAACAGCAGGCCTTTTTTAACGGGATCTTCGCGGACCGCCCGGACGTAAGCACCGTTGGGAATGCCATTGTTGATGCGTGTCCAGCTTTTACCGAAATCTTGCGTGCGATAGATATACGGATCGATGTCATTGAGGCGATGGCGATCGACGGCGGCGAATGCTGTGCCTGCATCGAAGCGGGAGGCTTCAATGATGCTGATTTTGCTCCAGTCAGAAAGACCCTGCGGCGTGACATTGCTCCAGGTCTTGCCATTATCGCGTGTGAGCTGAATCAATCCGCTGTCTGTCCCTGCCCAAATTTGCCCTGCCTTTAGTGGCGAAGGCGCAATGGTATAAACCACGCCATGGCCTCGAGCTTTGGCATTCTCGAGTGTCAATGGCCCCTGGTCCGGCACGTTTGGATCGGCGCCGGTGAGGTCGAGGCTGATCTTTTCCCAGCTATTACCGCGGTCTGTGCTGCGCAAAACGTTTTGCGAGCCGAAATAAAGCGTGTGCGGATCCTGGGGTGAAAAAACCAGCGGTGAAGTCCACGTATAGCGATGTTCGGGATGTGCTTCGCCAAAATTCCTGATCGCATCGGGCGCAATGACATGGGACTGGCCGGTGCGGCGATCATAACGAAAGAGCTCGCCGTAAGTGCCGCCGCCATAGATGATGTTGGAATCGGAAGGATCAGGGACGATGTATCCGCTTTCGCCTGCGCCGGCGGGATGCCAGTCGCGGAAGGTGATAGAACCATCGTTGCTGCGGCTCAGGATAAAGACGCTGCCGCTATCCTGCTGCGCTCCGTAGAGGTGGTAAGGGAATTCGTTATCGACAGCCACGTGGTAAAACTGGGCCGTTGGCTGGTTGAACCAACTGCTCCATGTGCCGCCGCTATCCACGCTTACGCCGACGCCCTGGTCGCTGCCAAAGATCATCCGCTGCGGGTTGGCGGGATCAATCCAGAGAGCGTGATAATCGTCGCCCCCGGGGGCGCCCTTGATGGCGACAAATGTCTTTCCCGCATCGGTGGAGCGATAAATAGAGACGTTGGGGACATAGACGGTGTCAGGATTTTTGGGATCGACGTAAATTTCGCCGAAATACCAAAGGCGGCCGATACGAGGATCCTTGCCGGTACGCGCCCACGTCTGGCCGCCATCGTCTGACTTGAAGACGCCGCCTTCTTTTGTGTCGATCAAGGCATAGACGCGCTGGCCGTGCGTGCCGCGAGCCACCGCCAGCCCAACGCGGCCCCATTCACCTTCAGGAAGACCACCGCCAGTGACAGGGTTCCAGACCATGCCGCCGTCAGTGGATTTGAAGATCGCTCCTTTGTTTGTCGTCGGAGGATAAGCGCTCCATGGCGGACGCTGGTCATGCACCAGAGCGGCCCACATTGTCTCTGGATGGTCGGGGTCAAACGCGATATCGATGGCCCCGGAGTTTTCATCCCGGAAAAGGACTTTTTGCCAGGTCGCGCCGCCGTCCGAGGAGCGGAAAACGCCACGCTCTGCACCGGGGCCGTAGGCGCTGCCCATGGCTGCGACGAAAACCACGTCAGGATTCCGGGGATCAATCACAATACGGCTGATATGACGAGACGCGGCAAGGCCGATATTTTTCCACGTGCGGCCGGCGTCAGTAGACTTGTAAACGCCGTTCCCGTAGGTGAGATCGGAGCGAAAATCAGCCTCTCCAGTGCCGACATAAATGACGTCAGGATTCGAGGGCGCGACCGTCAATGCACCGATGGATGAGATGGGCTGGCTGTCAAAGGTCGGTTCCCATGTAATGCCGCCGTTGGTGGTTTTCCAAACGCCGCCGCCCACTCCGCCGAAGTAATAAACGTTCGGCTGGCCTTGAACGCCGCTTACGGCAACGGTTCGTCCGCCACGGTGAGGACCAACCATCCGCCAGCGCAGGCCGTTGTACAAGCTGGGATCAAGTTGCTGTGAGAATGCGATGCCCGATAAAAGGACGAGAAGCGTGCAGAGTGGGACGAAACGCACAAGGAAAAGTTTTTTCGACATAGGCAAGAGCATTGTACTAAGACGCTCTTCCGTATGCTCCACGCAATCTGGTAAATTCGAAGGTACTCCATCCTCAAATCAAAAAGGCTCTCCATGAAATTCAGGGAAACCCGTGTGCCCGGCTACGAGCGCGTGGTGTTTGGATCGGACGAGGCGGCAGGCTATCAGGGAATCATTGTCATCCACAGCACTGCGTTGGGGCCGGCCGTGGGCGGCACACGGTTTTGGAGTTACCGGACAGAAGACGATGCTCTCACTGACGCGCTTCGTCTGGCAAAAGGAATGACGTTTAAAAACGCACTGGCCGGCCTGCCGTTTGGCGGCGGCAAGTCCATCATCATGCGCAATAGCGAAACCGTGGACCGCGAACAGCTCTTTCGCGCGCATGGCCGTACGGTGAATAGCCTGGCCGGGAAATACTATACGGCGGAAGACGTCGGCACCAGCCCGGCGGACATGGAGTACATTCTGAAAGAAAGCAGCTATGTTGGAGGGTTGCAGGAACGCTCAGGCGATCCCTCGCCACATACTGCCCGTGGCGTGTACCGGGCGATGCAGGCCGCAGCAAAGCACAAATGGGGAAGCGATGATTTATCCGGAAGGACCGTAGCCATACAAGGCTGCGGACACGTTGGCTATTTTCTGGCGGGCGAACTGGCGCGGGCGGGCGCCAGGCTGGTCGTTACCGATCTAGATGAAGCGAACATGAAACACGTGGTAGTCGATTATCGGGCCACAGCAGTAAAGCCGGAAGAGATTTATTCAATCGAGGCGGATGTGTTTGCGCCATGCGCGCTGGGAGGCATCCTGAATGACCAGACAGTTCCGCAATTAAAAGCCGCGGTGGTGGCCGGGGCCGCTAACAACCAGTTGCTGGAACCGCGTCACGGCAATCTTCTGGAACAGCGCGGTATCTTGTATGCACCCGATTACGCGGCGAACGCGGGCGGAGTGATTAACGGCTGCTGCCGGGAGATGATGGGCTGGGACGTGCCTGCCACACTGGCAAAAACGGACGCAATCTATGACACGCTGCTGAACATCTTTCACACCGCCCAGCAGGAGAAAATCCCAACGTATAAGGCGGCCGACCGATTGACGGAAGAGCGGCTGAAAGCGAAGATCTAAGCAGCCGATCTTTAGTCTTTATTTTTCTTTTTCACGTAGAGCAGCTTATCGATCTCGGCGACCACATTGCCTTCTGCGTCCTTCACCAACACCTGGAAAAGCGGCTCGACTTTGGATTGGGTTTCCGCGGCGGCGCGAATTTCTGCGATCTTTTCTTCCGTTAGCTGGAACGAAGCTTTCATCACGCCTTTGCCGGGCTTCTTGAACCGGATATTCGCGGCTTTGTCCCAGACGATGTAATCGTGGCCGAGAATGTTGGCGAGCATCAGAACATAGAAAGGGTCGCACATGGAGTACAACGATCCGCCGAAGTGCGTGCCGAAATAATTGCGGTTGTAGAAACGCAGGGGCATCGTGACATCGATGCGGCGAAAGTCGTCAGAAATATGAGTCACGCGCACGGCTGCGCCGAGATAGGGCGGATACAGGTTGATGCCGCGACGCAGTTTTCTGCTCTTTGCGGCAAGTGAACGTTCAGCGGCATCTTGTGGCGGCAATCGATTTTCCTCTGTGGTTTGGCTCGCCGGTAAAGTTATAAAAAGGGTGCGCCGCAGCGCACCCACGGTTAGTTTCGTAACACTTATTTCTTTTTGGCAGCGCCGGTCTTCTTCTTGGCCGCGGGACCCGCCTGTCCCTTGGATGGATCGTCAGACGGATTGACGTAGGTGAGTTTGAACGGGCCGGTTCCATTCACCTGCACTTCGGTTTCGCCTTTAGCCATTGCATAATGGTTATGGTGCGGCGGGACCACGGCGACGGACTGCGCGGGCAACGTCTGCATGGAGCTCTCATCGAATTTATCGCCTATGCCGACGTGGAATTCGCCGGAAAGTACGGTCACGTTTTCCGCGGTGGGATGCCAGTGCGGCATGATTCTGTAACCATCAGGCACCTTCAACCGAACGATGAAGGGGCCGGGTTTACCTGGGTCCCCGGCCAGGACAGCAAATTGCGCGCCGGGCTGGAAGACAGCAGGCGCCGGGCCCCATTGGATCTTGTCCGGAGTAACGACGACTGGGGCAGGGCCTGCAGTTTTGGCTTTCGTAGCGGCTTTCTTCGGCGCGGCTGTCTGCGCCATGGCCAGAATGGGGAGCAGAAGCAGAATGGCCAGCAATTTACGCATGTATCCTCCAAGTTTTGCTAGATTGACTCTCAAGCATTCTGGAGGAAATTTTATTCCGCCGGAGTGCGCACGATCAGAAAAATGAACACTGAGAGTCGATTTCAACATCTGTTGCCTTGCAGGCAAAGGACCTTGCCGGAGGAATATGATTGCTCACTTGTTTTTGTTGAATGCGTTCGCGTTTACCATTGGGCTGGCTGCGGACGGTAAGCGAATTCGATCAGAGCGGACCGTGCGCAGCAACCTGCCGTTCAGCGACGCAGTGTGGCAAGGCAATACGCTCTACATCAGCGGGCATATTGGGCTTGATCCCAGGACGGCGCGGCCGCCAGCGACGGCCGAGGAAGAAGCGCGCCTGGTAATGGAGGGCGTGAAGCGGACGCTTGAGGCCGCCGGCCTGACGATGGATGATCTTCTGTCCGTGCAGATTTTCTGTTCCGACGTGTCACTCTTCGAATCGTTCAACGCGGTTTACAGAACTTACTTCAAGGGCGAGTTTCCCGCACGGGCATTTCTGGGATCGGGCAAACTGTTGTTTGACGCGCGTTTTGAAGTGCAGGGAATCGCCGGGCGCTAAAGCCATTGCCAGCGGGGTCTATTCCGCGGTGGTGGGATCGATCACGGTCTTGATCTCAGAAATCTTGTTGGCCGGGAAGCCGCCCTGGTTCGCGTGTTCGCGCACCATTTTCTCGTTGGGCGCGATGTAGACGCAATAAATCTTGTCCTGGGTGACATAACTGTGCAGCCACTGCACCTGCGGTCCAAGGTTTTTCAGCACGCCGCAGGATTTCTGCGAGATGGCTTGCAGTTCTTCCGGCTTGAGACTGCCGGCGCCAGGGATTTCGCGCTCGATGACATATTTGGGCAATTGAAGCCTCCTGTTTTGAAAGTAATAGAGATTGTCCACGCGCGGAAGCTTTTCGGCAAGCTCACCACTGATGAGCACTGATAACACTGATCAGGAAAAGCAGAAAAAACAAAAACCAAAACCTTTGAAACACAGAGGAACGGAGGAAGCAGAGGGGTTTGGGAAGATCGGGTCATCGGACCACCTGGTGATCGGGAATTGGGGTTCACTTACCAATTTCCATCTATGCCTGAATTGCGGGATTGGTTTTTCCTGATCAGTGTTATCAGTGGTGATCAGTGGTGGAGATTCTAGGTCAGGGTTTTGCAACAAAGACATCGCGGCTGTACTTCAGCAGTTCGCCGATTCGATCCATTGTGATGTCGGCTGGTGGATAGGCCGCGATGATTTTGGGATCGAGGGCATAGTGGCCCTGCTTAGGGAAGACTGTTGTGACCTTGCTGCCCCAGGTTTTCTTGACCTCAGTGAGGATACGGATCTTGTCGTCGATCAGCACGTAATGATCGGCAGGGAAGCGGCGCTCCACGTCGTCCAATTCCTTTTCCTTATGGATATAGATCAGCACGTTGCCATTGACCGATTCGAAGATTCCGGAGCGCTCGACCTTCCGCGGCTGAAAGACAACGTCGCCATCAGAGAGGACCACCGCAGCGCCCCATTGTTTGACGTGCTCAATGGCGTCGAGCGAATCAGGATAAAGGCGCGTGGCGAAAGGATAGTTGATGAGAAAGTGCGAAACCGTGAGCAGGCTGGGATCACGTGGGTATTCCAGGCGGTAGCGCTGAAGCGCGCCGAGGTAATCCGCATATCCAAGCTCGGTGCGGAGCTGTTCGAAGAAGTCCCAATAGCGCTGCTGGCGTTCCGGGCCGACCTGCTGTTCCAGATGGCGTTTAAGGTCGGCGGTGACGTGATCGTTATCGAGCAGCGTGTTATCGACGTCAAAAAGAAAGACGATATTGGGCATGCAGTTGGCCGGGCTCCTCTGCTTACCTTAACCTGCGTGCCCAAAAAGGCATAGAGTTCGCAGAAATTATGGGCTGCCTGAGAGCAGCCCATTCAAGAAATCGAAGAAACCCAGATTGCTACGCGGAAGCAGCCCTGGCCTGAGGAGATTGAAAGGCTGCCTTCACTTCCGGCTTCAGCAAATATATGATGATGAAGACATTGACCGTGAGCCAGAAGGCGCCCAAGAGAAAGCTGAACGCGTTGAAATGAGCGAGGGTTCCGAGCAATCCAAGGAGTTGGAAAGCCGCGCCGATCGCGGATAGGACAATCGTGACGATGCGCGCCCACTCTTTCAGCTTCAGCAGGCCAATTCCGAGAAAAAGATCAAAGGCAGCAAAGGCGAGGAAAACGACCCCCAGCACGACACCGAAACCTGCTGCAAAGCCGGCCACACCGGCACCCTGACCCTGTCGATTTAGAAACGTGGCAAGTATGCCTCCGCCCGCGAACATAAGAATTCCGCCGATGGCTAACAAGGCGGTCCCCAGAAAACAAAGAACCGCGATAACCGTGACGCCAGCAGGCCTAACCATACTGTTATTTCCCCCCTATTTGAAATTGCTGTGCTGCGGCGTATTGTACTCACACTTTGCCGGAGTCAAGCGGAGAAATTTTCATTCTAGGTTAAGCCTCAGGTACGTACCTGAGTGCCATTGGGAACCCATGACAATCAGGACGGGAACGTCTGAAAACGTTGCATGAATGCCTGCTCACCCCGTTTTTGCACCGACTTTTCAAGGCGGCAGATCGTTAAATAGATGGCCTTACAGCGCCATTGCTTCTGGCGGGGTCCAGTTCGGGGTTCCGCCGGGACGGCTGGCGACGAGCGCGCCCACACGGTTAGCGAAATCGGCAATCTTCTCCGCAGGCCATCCGGCATGGAGACCGTGGACGAGAGCGGCAGAGAAGGCATCGCCGGCGCCGATGGTGTCAGCTACTTGAATGGGAAAACCGGGAGATTCCAGATATTCATTGCCCATCAACAAGGCGCAGCCTTTCCGGCCGAGCGTGATGCATACTGCGTCCAGTTGAAACGCGCTGAGGCAGTTGCGGCAAAATTGCTCCCGCGAGTCATCGTGGATTGCAGCGATTTCCTGGAGCACGGGAACCTCTTGCTCATTCAACTTGAGAACGTCCGCATGCCGGGCAAGCGTGTGGACAAGTTCAGGAGTGAAAGAATCGGCCCGAAGATTAACATCGTAAAAGCGCTTTGTGGTGGGCGCTGCCGCCAGCACTTTCAATGTAAAGTCATGGGCAGTGGCGCTCATCTGCTGCAGAGTGCCAAAGTAAATCCAGTCGGGTGCGGGGTTAAGCAGTGCGTCCAGCTCTGCCTGCCCAAGAACAGGGAAGTCATACGCTGCGGAACGATGGATTGTGTAGTGCGGCGATCCGAATGAATCCATTGCGACTGTGACAGTTCCCGTTAGGTGATCGGGAACCCGGCGAATGAAGCGTGTCGACAGTTCTGCTTCCGACATCTTTTCAAGCGCTTGGGTTCCGCGCTGATCACTGCCGACGGCGCTGACAAAGCAGACTTCATGCCCCAGATTGTGCGCGTGCCAAGCGAAGTTGAAAGGCGCGCCGCCCAGATGCTCTGCGGAGGGAAGAATGTCCCAGAGCACCTCGCCGAAGGAGATGATTTTCATGAGGAAAAGCGTATCGAGCAAAAAGGCTTTCAACAAGCTCGGATGAAAGTGGGTTTTTGTTGGCGGCCGTCTCCTTTGCTGGAGTCGCAGGAAAATCGATTCTCGTGAGAACTCCCTGAGGCGGCATGGCGAGGGAGAGAGTATCGGGATCCCTCCACTCGCCTCGCTTCGCCACCCGAGCACGCCAAAAACCGAGCGCGCTGGGGGCCCCGGTCCAGTTGTCGCTCCGGCTTCGGTCGGGGATGTCAGATGGGAAGGTCTTGGTTATTCTTTAACCCTTAGGTGAATCCGCGAGTTGGAGACGCAGCATGCCGCGTCTCTACGTGAAGATTTTTCTATCATGCGAAATTTCTCGAGAACCGCTAATTGTGCCGCACCTACGGCGCTCGGCTTCTCTTCCATTCCCAGCATTTGCCCCTTCAGCGCGCAAGCGCGCCTCGGGCTGTGCTGGGCCAACTCATTTCGCGCCTACGGCGCTGGGATTCGTCGTGCTGCTGATGCCACGCGCTACGTCGGGTTCAGGCCTCGCCCGCACGGAAAAGCGTCCGACTAGACCATCTTCAATAACCGTTCGCGGCGCGCTTCCCAATCGTCGCTGGAGAAGATGTGGGGACCGACTTCAATCAGTCGCGGCAGCATATTGAAGACAGCGACAGGGCTCCATGGGCTGCCGGCTCGGGTGCGCAGGCTGCGCTTGTTCAACTCCGAGGCAACCAGGGTGATGGAATAGTCCTGCACGATCAATTCCATCATCTGCACCAGCACGCCGCGCTCCTGGGGATCTTCTTCCAGGCGGCTGCAGTCAGAGGCGACGCGCAGACCGTAAGGAATCTCTTCCACGATGATCGGCTGCTCGGTTTCGTCACCCGCAATCTCGCGGCGCCATTCCATGGCCACCAGTTTCCAGCCCGCCTCAGTTTTCTGGCGCACATAATCGAGATCAACCGAACCTGTTACCACTTCACGAATGCGCTCCACTTTTGCCATGGGACCTCCGTCCTAAAAGAAGCCTGGGATGAAATACTGCATTGCCGCCTGCCCCGCAATCCAGAGTCTTACGTCTGGTGCACGAGCAAATTAAATGCCAGATGACGCGGCGAGTGCAAATGGCATGTTCGACGTTACTTAGACGCGCAACAGGGCCGAATGTGAGGAGCCGTGGCTGGTCGTTTTCGAAATAGCGCGTGCGAAAATGAACAGTGCGGTTCATCCCTGATTGACATCTAAGATCGATAATGTTGGTTTTTTTGAACCGATCAAGCGGGCTCGATCAATCCGCTGATAAGTTGATAAAAGGAGCAAGCGGGCTCGCGGTAGATGGAATGGAACCCGCTTTGTTTGTGGTCGCAGTCAAGGAGGAAAAATGCAATTCACTCTTGATTCCAAATCGACCGAGAATCTGCTGGTCGATCATTACGACATTCAATGTAGTTCGGATAGGGAACTGAACCGACGCCATTTGCTGAAGCTTGGCGTTGCCACCATGGTTACGGCCGCGCTGCCGGGCCAGTTCCTTCAAGCACAATCCGCGCCGGCAGCGTGCGCACCGCCGATTCCGCAGAACCATGAACCATCGAACGGCGGGTCATGCCCGTATCCCATACCCTGGCTGGACAAGAACGGCAATCACAACCAAAGCCCGGCGCCGAATGTTGAACTATCAAACATCTTTCACTTCAAAGGAAAGCTGGCACGGTGCAACGGCTTCCACGGCATGGGCACGGACAACAAAGGCAATCGCTTTGCCTGGGGCAATCCCACCACAGACTACAGCTACATGGCAGGTGAATACTGGGCCGGGCGACAGGCCCACCAAGGGACATTCACCCACACATGACTCACGGTATTCAAGGGACCGGCGGTCCCTGCGAACCAGTTTCACGATTTTCATTCACCCATCTCGCCCGAAGAGCTGTATTGGGTCGCACCCGTGCCATCCGACGGCCTCACGTTCGGCCAGGACGGAACAACGGCCACGCTGCAGATGACCAATGTGCCCATCATTGACCAGCCGCGCTGGCCGGCGATGGACGCGGAAACAACTCCGGCATTCATGGATTTCAAGCTGGTCTTCAAGGCCACCAACGAACCGGTGAAGTATGAAGACCCGCTGCGCCAATTCCGATTCGAGGGTTTCAAGGCGAGTGCGCAACTGGAAGCTACGCTTCGGGTCCCCTCAATTGGTTTCACCTTCAAAACCGATCCACTCGACACGTCAAAATGCGACTTCGCCGTTATGGGTACGGAAGTGAATGGGAAGTATTACGAAGCGCCGAAGAGCTGAATGCAGCCAAAAAAGAGCGGATGGGTTGTGTGGCGATCCGTCCGCCCGGCGAGCACGAGTCGCTACCCACGGATGCAAAGAAGCCACATGACAGGCGACACGCGGGGTGCAAGCGGTCATCCTAAGAGTTGAAGACGTGGCGGGCAAAATGATTCGTAAATTGAAATCCGGAGAGTATCGTTTGTACTCACGCAAGAAAAATGCGAAGACCGGGAAGCGCCGCAACTTGGGGACTTTTTCATCGTTGGAAAAGGCCAAGGCACACGAGCGCGCAGTGCAATACTTCAAACGTCATTAGAGGAGAGACCATGCCAAGTGAAAAGCAGCGGAGCGCCGCACGCAAGAATATCCGGAAAGCCGCAGCCGCCGCCCGGAAGAAGCGGACAATAGCGCATTTGCCAAAATCGACAAGGACCGCGCTGGGAAAGCAGGCAGCGAAGGTGGCCCGAGAGAAGCGCAGCCGGAAGGCAGCGTAACCGCTCAGTGCCTGGGGGATTCCCGCCATCGATAGCGCGCCCGGCGATGGGCATCACGGCGAAAAACGGGACGCTGCGGCCGTCGGTGGTTCGGCGTGCGGCGTGGTAAAATCGCGCGGCCCTCAACGCTGCGATGTCCACTGAACTAAGACGCACCATACTAAAACGCACCATACTACAGCGCACCATGGGACTCACCGCCGCCACGTCAATGGTGGTGGGAATCATTGTGGGCGCATTCATTTTTGTGCAGCCCTCAGAAATGATGCGGCTCGTTCCTGACCGGCACGGCGTGATTCTGGCGTGGCTGGTTTCCGGCATGTTGACGCTGTGCGCGGCGCTGGTATGCGCCGAACTCTCCTGGCTATTTCCTGAAACGGGCGGCGTTTATGTTTTCCTGAAGCGAATTTATTCTCCTGCGCTCGCATTTCTGTGGGGCTGGGGGATGTTCTGGGTGATGCACGCGGGAATTTTAGCGGCCATCGCGGTAGTGCTGGCGCGCTATGCCGGATATTTATTCGGATTGAGCGAAAGTTGGGTTCGAGCTTTGGCAATCGTGGCGATCCTGTGTGTGTCAGTGATTCAATATCTGGGCATAAAACCGGGAAGCGCGGTGCAGGTAACGCTGACCGCGGCCAAGCTGGGCGCGATCGCACTGATGTGCGGCCTCCTGTTTACGCTGGGCGGCTCGGTGCATCGCGGTTTGCCTCCATCGGCAGGACAAACGGTGCTGCTGCCTTCTTTTGGTCTGGCAGTGGCAGCCGGATTGTTCGCATTTGGCGGGTGGCACATGGTCTCCTATTCGGCCGGAGAGACGCGCGATCCCGAACGTACCATTCCACGCGCTCTCATTTTTGGCGTTCTCATCGTGACTGCCTGTTACACACTTTTGAACGCCGCATATCTCTATGTAATGCCGTTGAGTGACGTTGCCCATTCCACGCGCGTCGCTGCCGATGCCATGGAGCGCGTTCTCGGCCCTGCGGGCGGTAAAGCGATCACGGTGGTCATCATCATCTCCGCGCTCGGAGCATTGAACGGAATCGCGCTGGCCGGCCCGCGCGTTTATTACGCCATGGCCCAAGACGGCCTGGCCTTCCGATGGATGGCCGCGCTCCATCCCCAACGCCAGACTCCTTATCTCGCGATCGCCGCACAGGCCGTGTGGGCGTGCGCTCTGGCCGCTACCAACACTTACCGCGCGCTCTTTACGCGCGTGATTTACACCGAATGGCTGTTCTTCGCGTTGCTGGCCGCGGGCATATTCATCCTTCATCGACGCGGTGAATACAAACCGAAATTTCTCGCGTTCGGATATCCGCTGCTGCCGGCCATTTCTCTGCTCACCTCGGCGGCCATCGCCGGCAACCAGATATGGGCCGCTCCGCGCGACAGCGCTCTCGGGCTGGGCTTGCTTCTTCTGGGCCTTCCCGTGTATTTTTTCTGGTCGCATCGTAGTACGACCACGCGAACAGTAACGCAGTGAATGATACGCAGCATGCTGCGTCTCCACGTTGAAATTTCTCCAGCAAGCGAGGCCAAGCACGAATGCCCACGATCGACTTTCACAATCATTTCTATCCGCCCGAATACATCAAAGCTATTGAAGAGGGACGCAGTGCGGTCCGCGTCACGCACGATTCCGCAGGGAATCCCTGCCTGCATTACCCTGGCGACTATAACGTCGCCGTCCCTGGCCATCGCGACATCGACTATCGCGAGCAGGTCCTGCGCTCATCCGGCGTCGATACCCAGGTCATCACGCTCACCACGCCCGGCACGCATATAGAAGAGGCCGCGACCGCTATCCGCCTCGCGCGCCTGGTGAATGACGCCTTCGCCCGCATCGTCGCGTCGAAGCATGGCCTCTTCGCATCGCTCGCCACTTTGCCGCTCTGTGATCCCGCCGCTTCCGTGGCTGAACTCCGCCGCGCCATGGAGCAGCTCAAGTTTCCCGGCGTAATGGTCTTCAGCAACGTCAATGGCACGGCGCTCAGTGACCAGCGTTTCTGGCCACTCTGGGAAGCCGCGAACTTGCTCGACGCCATCGTCCATATTCATCCCACCAACCCGGTCGGCGTTGAAGCCATGCTGGACTACTGGCTCATGCCGCTCGTCGGCTTCCTTATGGACACCACGCTCGCCGCCGCCAGCCTGGTCTTCAGCGGCGTGGCTGAGCGTTTTCCCAATATCAAGTGGGTCCTCGGTCACCTTGGCGGCGCTATCCCATACCTGGCTGAGCGGCTCGACCGCGGCTATGAAGCTTTCCCGGATTGCCGCACCCACATCTCGCGCCCTCCCAGCTCTTACCTCAAAAAGTTTTACTTCGATACCGTGAACTTCGATCCTCGCGCGCTGGAGCTGGCCGTCAGCTTCGCCGGCGCCAGCCAGGTCCTTGCCGGCAGCGACTACCCGCACCAGATCGGCAGCATCCCCAAGATGCTGGAGAGTTTGAAGGCGATGCGGGTGACGGAAGATGAGCGGGGAATGATTTTGGGAGGAAACGCGAAGAAGTTGTTGGGGATCTAGAGCAAATCCACCACGGAGACACGGAGGCACGGAGAAGAAGGAGTTTTCACCGCGGAGACGCGGAGAAGAAGGAATTTCCAGCAAAAAAAGAAGCGAATTCTGAAGAAACGACTTTTGTTAAGCGAGTGGTTAAGATTGTGAAGCGGAGAGTTTATTGTCGGTTGTAAGCGGACAAGCATAGACCTATTGGCGTAGCGAGTAAGCTATCCTATGTTGATTCAAATTTCTTGCTGAAGAGCTCATGTGTGACTTCATTCATAATCGCGAAAAATCGAGTATCAAAGAATTTATTCTTTATGCGCCCAGCCTTCTCAAGCACTGCGATAGGGACAAGCCAAAAAGGCATATATAGATTATTGTCTGCCTCTTTTCTATCGTCGAGTATATCCGTAAAGCGGATCTGGTCTAGATAGGTGGAAATGTGCTCCAACGCTGCATTTGAAAGACAAAATAGGCCCGGAATCTTGGCTCGAAGCTCTCTTCGGTCGATGAGCATATTGAAGTGTTGGTGCAGACGGCGATTGAGATCGGGCGCTGCTCCAATTTCATCACGGAGTACTAACACTGGATACACCCATTTAATTCCACTCACATCATACCCGTCAACTGTGTCCAGCCCCTTACGATCAAAAAGTTTTGAAATTGAATTCGCTAGCTGCTCGACGCCCATGCTGCGGTCGTCATCTGTCTTGATCAATTTTGATTCAATGGCAGCTTCGAGAATACCCGGGACCCCACTATATTTGGCGTCTCGCGATAAGAATCCACCCTTGCATTCGATCATCACCAAAAAACTGCCACATCTAATAAAAATATCGCAAACTTGTTGGCCTTCCGCTTTGGGGGCAAACAATGGGTTGGCGATAAGGACATTCTTCCCGCCATCAATTGTGTTTTCTAAAATCTTTTTTGTGTATCTCTCAAACACGTGCCCCCAGAAAGACAAAGCTCGCCGTCTATCCTTTGCGGATTGCAAGGTAGACATCACATGCCAGAAAGGCCCGGTTTCAATTTTTTCAGCAACAAAGCCAATATCCGTAATGATGTAGTCATTATTCAGCTTAATTAATGGCCGATTTTTGATTTCTGTAAAGTCATAAACCGCTTTGCGAGTTCTTGCACAATCCTCGGACAACTCATCAGGACTTATCGAAATTGCATTAAAAACCCGGTTTACCGTTTCTGCTGAAACTTTGGTTTGTGAAAAATATGCGGGAGAGACAGTTATGGCATTCAGCATGCCAGTTAAATCAATATTGCCGCCCTGCATCGGGATCGACGTGGGTCTCACATTGAGTGGTTTAGTTAAGATACCTAAGAGATAATTACGAAATGTTCTGATTGATATTGAGAGATCATTCTCAAAACGTTCTGGTAGGTCAAAGTACTGCTTGAATTCGGGATCCTGCCGAAGTTCTTCAATAATTTCAACTGATAGATTTGATCGAACAATTTGATTTTTTAAGGATGTCTGGAGATACTCCATTATTCCGACAAAATTTACAAGTACATTGACCGAATTATCAGTTTCAGGGTTCGTAGGCAAGAGGTATACCTGAACCTCATTTGCCATTAAGAAAGCGTCCGAGAATACTGGGAGTTGTCCCGGTTCGAAGGGATCTAATCCATTTTTACAGACGGCAAGAGCTGTTTTAAGAACCAAGAGCACTGCGTGCCGAATAAATACGAATCGGCCTGGATTAGATGGTCTTTTTTGTCTAGCTTGCAGCACTACATGTTTAGGAAAACATAAAGTTAAAAGCAAATCGGTAAAACGGGGTTCATGAAATCCAGCTGTTGCTTGCGCTGCAAAATCAGCGAGACAGCACAGCCGGATAACTTGGTCGCGATCATACTGCCGCAGCAAAGTCTCCAACATCTCTTGCGTTGCTTCAACGCCACCGTGAAATTCAGAATAAACAAGGCTCACGCCCATTTGAGCCGCCATCGCACCACCTCCTTCGTCGGTCGGAATGTAAGAGAACTATTCTAAGTTTTGCGCTTGTGTTTGGGGAGGATTCCCGTTTTCTGTCGCTTGCGAGCTCTTCATTCCGACTCAATCTCAACCGGTCATGTGCCGCCCCTACGGGGCTCTAAATTATTTTGCGCCCACCCACCCTTCCGGCGTCGCGTACGCTCGCCTTCAGGGTGGGCTAAACTCTGGTCGCGCCTAACGGCGCTTGGAATTTGGTTCTGCTAGCATTCACGTTCTCACGCACATTCTAACGGGGCTCCCTTTCTTGGAACTTCCCCCAGCGTTTTCGTCCGGGCCGCCATTATTTCGCGGTTTTCGCGCCATTGGGCTCTGGGACACAGCCGTCCCGGAGGCGCCAGACGGGGCCCGATGTCGCACCTACGGCGCTCTGGTGTTTTTCCAGCTTACCCAGCGCTTACGCGCTGGGCTACCTTCTGATCGCGCCTACGGCGCTAGAAAGTTCTGCAGTGACAGGCCTTCCCGTCGTTCTGGCCCCAGTAGGCCACGGCGGCGAGCGCGGCGAAGAGGCCTTCCCGTCGTTCTGGTCCCAGTAGGCCACGGCGGCGAGCGCGGCGAGAGGCCTTCCCGTCGTTCTGTTCCCACTAGACCGGCATCGACCTTGGAGAGAACTGCGAAGCGCGCTTGTTAAATTTGGGCCCAGCGCCGAAGGCGCGTCACAACGGTAGCCCAGGCCGTGAGGCCTGGGAAAGCGTTGAAGTTGAGATTGAGCGCCGTAGGTGCGGCACTAATCGAAGACATATCTGGGATCGTATTGCACACCATGTTTTTCCAGAAGCGCGATGTATTCATCTTCGAACGTCATCTTGCGATGGTGTGCCTGCTGATTCAGAACATACCTCTTCACTGTGGCCAGATTTGAGACGCTTACGGCAAATGCCCCATAACCTTCCTGCCAGCCGAAGCCGCGTCGCTGTTCGCTCATCCAGCCGGAAGAGTTCGATTTCAATAGATTGAGCGCCTTGGAGAGGCTCATGGTGGGAGGCAGCTCCACAAGAGAATGAACGTGGTCTTCAATTCCGCCGATGGCCAGCGCGACGATCCCCACGTTGGAGCAGATTCCCGCCATGTAAGCCCAGAGCCTGGGCTGAACTGAGTTTGCGATTAGTTTTTGACGTGACTTGGTGCCGAATACGATATGGAAGTGGGCCTTGGTATAGGTGTGTCCCATTTTGTGTCGCCGCCTCCGGGGCTCCACATTGTAGCGGAATCAGTTCCCCAGGCCTGACGGCCTGGGCTACCGTTGTATCGCGCCTCCGGCGCTCCAGCGCACGTAAAAACAACGCGGGCGGGAAACCCGGGGTTCCGGCGCTCGAAGTGGAAGAATTCGCTTTACATTCGTACCTAATTGCGCTATTCTCAACAAGTGATTCGCCGGATGTTCGTCTGATAACGAGCAGCTGGCAGCACGCAACTGGCAGCTAGCCAAAGCAGGATCGAGGAGTGACGTGATTCGAGGTCGAAACAAGGCCAAAAAGAGACTTCGACCGGTCGGTCACCGGTCGGTCGAAGTGAGGTTGGGCCTTTGTTTTCAACAAAGGTGACATGGGGGGTGGGGTCGGAAAGTGGGCTTCGCCGATTTAGATCCTTAATTCGCGGCAAGGGCGGGCGCTCTTTCAGGATGACAGGTTGAGGCGCGGCGAATTTCCACCCCGCCAAGCCAACAGCATGTTCAGATTCATGACATCCTTTACAAAATGTACCGGGACATCCTTTACACTCCGGCGCGAGCTGAGCGCAGGAGCAGCAGAGGAATGGCTTGGAAAACGATGGATGTCAGAGAACAACGTGTGCGGTTTGTAGTGGCAGC
>DASXCL010000010.1:0-4263 GCA_036491195.1 Candidatus Angelobacter sp. | reverse complement strand
GGTGACTCCGATGCTCCAGGATAGTTGGCGGAACCACATTTCATCAGTGATTGGAAAAACGGCTCACTTTTGCGGCCTGGACAGGGGATCATTCAGGCCTGGGCAGGCCGTAAAGCGCCTATAAATCGCTGTGGAGACGCGCCTGCCCGAGCCATTCATTTCTGGCGTCCCGCATTGCAATTTTCAGAACGCTCGCAGTCGCACGCTAACAGCGCAAGTTCGCCCACACTTGTTGATACAAGTCCTGCCAAGGATAGCTGGAGGCCATCGAAACCCAAATCTTGCGTACCGTCACCCGGACCTGCGCGCCGATCTTGAGCAGCTTCGTCCGGATCGTTACCACCTGCGCTTGCGCCAATTCCGTCGCCTTCAGACCCAGCCGCCGCAGACCGCTCACCAATACATAGGCCATCACCGAGAGATACAGCCTCAATTGATTGGCTCGCATGGTCTCTGCGCTCACTCGGCCCGCGAACAAACTGAACTGCTCTTGGATGCGGTTCTGCATATCGCCGCGGGCACAATACAACTCTTCGTACAGCTTTTGAGCCGCCCATTTTTCGCTGCTCAGCGAGGTGATGATAAAGCGCGGATTCTCCTTGCCCTCGAGATGCTCGGCTTTCGCCACTACACGACGTTCCCGATCCCAACCACCCTTCTTCCTCTGCTTGACCCGATAATCAAACTCGGTAAACAATCGCGCCGCTTTGCCCGTCTGATTCCACTGCTCGGTGGCCTCCTGCATCTGGCGCCCGATGATCCGCCGCAAGCGCTTGTTCCGCGCCAATCCGAACACATAATCTACTCGCTTGTTTTCGCACCAACTCATCAGCTCATGGCGGCAGAATCCGGAATCGGCTCGTAAAAGGATGCGCACTTCCGGCCACGCCGCTCGGATCTGACCCACCACTCGCTCGATCTCCAGCAGACTTCCGGCCGAAGCATCGCTGTTCGACTGTCGCAGACGAGCGCACAGAACGTGCTCTCCGCAGAAGATGTACAACGGCAGATAACAATAGCAGTGATAGTAGCCGTGAAAAAATCGACCCTCTTGTTGGCCATGCAGCGGCAAGTCGGTGGTGTCGATATCCAGGATGATCTCTTCTGGCGCTGAGGAATGCGATTCCAAGAACAGGCTCACCAGCAGTTCATCGAGCGCCGGCTTCCAGAACGTGATCTTCTTGTAGCGGTTCGGAGTCCCATCGCTCCACTCCAGCCGGTTTAAGGTGCTCTTCCCGGCCAGCGTCTCATCCTCGTCTTCCACATTCTCCTTGCCAGCCAGAACGCGCAGCAACGGATCCTGGCGCAGTTGTTCGTGATCATCGAGATCTTCGTAGCCCAGTGCCAGACCGTAGATCCGTTGCGACACCAGCTCCTGTACCGAATGCCGGACCAGCAGCGGATTGCGTCCATCCAGAAAGCAACCTGCCAATCGCGGCAGCATATTCAGCCGCCGGTCCCTTTCCCGCAGCAGCAACGCTCCCCCATCGCTGGGGATCGTTCCGCCATCGAACCGGGCCACCACCTGGCGTGAAAAATGGACTTCAAATCCGAAACTGGATTGGTTACACTCTCTCTTCCGAAAATCTCTCGTGGCCCACTACGCCGCTTGCTCTGCCGGCTCAATCGTAACTTTGAACCCCATCTTCTCTAGCCGCTTGACGTGGTAGCGCTGCATCTGGCCACCCTTAAGTCGGTCGAAATAGTCTGGGCCGAGATCCTGATAGCGGGCTTGGTCTTTTTCTAGATGCCAGACGATGGTTAGGATCGAGTTGGCGACAGCCAAGAGTGCCCGGCGTTTGCCTCGTTTGACAACCAGCCGCCGGTATTGTTGTGACAAGTAGGTGTTCTTGCTATGAGAAGCGGCCCAAGCTACTTGTGTCATGAGGCCTTTGAGCCAGGGGTTGGCCTTTCTCGTTTTACCGGAGAGGCGCTTCCCGGCGCTCTGATGATTTCCGGGACATAAACCCGCCCAACTGACCAAATGACGTGCAGAGGGAAACTGATCCATATTGGCACCGATTTCGGCCACCAAACTCCAGGCTGCTAATTGTTCGATACCGGGTATGCTTTTCCAGCGTGCAACGGTTGCCGCGAAGGGAGCAGCCTGACGTTCAATCTCAACCACCATGCCGGCGATGGCCTTTTCCAGATATTCAACATGCTCCATGTGCTGTTTGAGCAGGAAGCGATGATGGGGCGTAATCTTACCGGTGAGAGCCTGTTGTAATTCCAAGCGTTTGCTCCGCATGCGACCCTGGCTAACTGGGCCAATGCCTCGGCATCCAGATTCCCAGAAATAATCTGTTGCAGCATGGCTCGTCCGGACACACCAAGAATGTCCGTTACCACGGCCGCCACTTTCACATTCGCGTCTGCGAGTGTTTTCTGGAGTCGATTGACCACGGCGGTTTTCTCGCGAGTCAGGCTGGTCCGTGTGCGACAAAGATCTCGTAACTGACGAATCTCAAGTGGCGGCACGAAACTGGCCTTCAATAGCCCCTGTCTGAGGAGCTGTGCGATCCACTGACAGTCCGCGGTATCCGTTTTGCGGCCGGGGACATTCTTGATATGCTGCGCGTTGGCCAAGGTGACCGCGAACTGCGCTTCGAGGATATTCCAGACTGGCTTCCAATAAACACCCGTGGATTCCATTGCCACGTGCGTTACCTGTAATTGCTCAAGCCAATCGGCTAGCGCAAGCAGTTCACCGGTCTTTGTGCCAAACTGTCGGATCTCCGAGCTGGGAGCGGCAGTAGCCGTAGTACCTGGGGTCAGAACACACACCGACAGGCTATTCTGATGAACATCGATTCCAGCACAATGTGTGTAGAGTAATTCCATTGCAGTTTCCTTTCTCGCGAGAACCGGAGACGCCGGGGAAAGAGACTCTCTTCCGCGAGCTTGCTGCCTCGTCGGCCGCAGCATCACTTCGTTGTGCCAGAGGGCGTCCGGACCAGACTGTCATGCGGGCTTTACCGCCTCATTGAGTGATAACGGTCTCCTGCCGATCCACGCTCTCCTAAGCTAGCCCACACCATTTTCATTGCTCGTTGTGAACCGAAGCTTCATGCGAGACTGTCATAGCGAAAGCCGCTTCCTCCTTGGCTTGAACATGTTGTGGCAAATATGTTTATGCCATAAGAAGCGGCTTTTTGCTAGACGTGCGGTGAGAGTCGAGGAACGGCGCGGTGCGAGGCCGACTGGCAGTCGCCCGTTTCCGCTCCCCGCTCATCAAACCGGACGTGCGGATTGCCCGCATCCGGCTTTCCTACTGGCTTCTTCTCAAAGCACTCGGCGGAGGGCCAAGGTGGACATGACGCAGCCGGAGAACGCCTAGCTTGTCAAAGACCACAGCATCCGAGAATCGGCGGGTGCCTCGCGATTTCACCCCATGACGCCTCGTCAGGAAATCACGCACGCGTTGATAGACATGATTATCGACCGCCCGATAAGCCAGCAAGCGAGTCCCATAGTTGAAATACGCCGACCACCCTCGCAACATGTGGTTCAGACGGTCGCGCACTTCTTCCCATGCCCCCACATTACTAGGCCTCAGCAGGTCTCCCACTTTCTGCTTGACTCGCAGCACGCTCTTCTGCGACGGACTTGCTCCCAGATACCAGTGACCATCTTTCCGATAACGATGCGGCCCGAACGTATAACCCAAAAAGTCAAACCGTTCCCTGCGCGCCTGCTTGATGCTGGTCTTCGCCTCGTTCAGAATCAGTCCAATTCGTGTCATCACTTTTCGCGTCCAATCCAGCGCCTCCGCCGCATACCCGCGGCTGAGAATCACGAAATCATCGGCGTAGTTGATGACCCGAGCTTGGAATGCTTCATCCCGTCTGGTGATCCGCCAAAACTTCAGAAAGCGGTTCATGTACAGGTTCGCCAGCATGGGGCTGGCCACACCACCTTGCGGAGTTCCGCAGGTGCTGCTCTTGCCTCCCGTCAAGCGCTTGTTCCCGTGCTCGTCACGCTCTTCGATCGGAGCCTTCAACCACATCTTGATCAGATGCAGCACGTCCCGATCGACAATCCGCCGGGCCACACATTGAAGCAGTTCCCGATGCGGAATCGTATCGAAGTATTTGGACAAATCGGCGTCGACTACATCGCTGTAGCCTTCGCAAAGCAACGTATGTACTTTCTGGATCGCGTCTTGCGCGCTTCGCTTCGGTCGATAGCCATAGGCATCCGGATCGAAGTCTGCTTCAAAGATCGGCTCCAGAATCAGCTTGGCGGCGGTCTGCACCACCC
>DASXCL010000009.1:0-5936 GCA_036491195.1 Candidatus Angelobacter sp. | reverse complement strand
TTAAGTCAACGCCCGATCCAGATGCACATATCCGCCATCCACAAAAACGTGTTGCGCGGTAATATGCCCCGCTCGAGCCGAGAGCAGGAATACTACCATCGCCGCAATTTCTTCCGGCGCTGTCATTCTCTTTTCCAGTGGAACCTTTGCCAATATGCTCTGCAGCTTCTCTTCCGGATGTGGAAACGTATCCAGCCACTGGCGGTACAACGGTGTCATCACTTCCGCCGGGACCACAGCATTCACTCGAATGCCGTAATCCGCGAGTTCCGCTGCCCACTCCCGCGTCAGCGCTAAAATCGCTCCTTTCGCCGACGCATAACCTGAAGTTCCGCCTTGCCCCGTCAACGCCGTCTTGGAAGCGATGTTGACAATGTTGCCTTTCGCTTTTTTCAAATACGGCAGCGCGAAATGCGCCATGTTGTAATAGTGCAATAGGTTCCGTTCCAGCGATTCCACATATTGCTTCGGACTTCCGTGTTCCAGCCCGACTTTGTCGTTGACTCCCGCATTATTTACGAGCGCATTTAGTCGTCCACATTTACGGATCACATGTTCGATCGCCGCATAACAACTTTCGGCGGGAGATAGTTCGGCGATCACAAGCTCGCTGCTTCTCAGTTGCCCATGCAGGGCGTTGCTCGCTTCCACATCGCGATCCACAATGACTGGTATTGCGCCCTCCGCCGCCGCAGTTCGCACGATGGCCGCGCCAATCCCTTTGGCTCCGCCCGTGACTAAGATGACTTTATCTTTCAGTTCAAGATCCATAACTAAAAACCAGCAACTAACAACTGAGAACTTTTTTCATCACCCGTGCAGATTCATGAACCCGCCATCCAGCGGATAATCCACTCCGGTTATGAATGCCGCAGCATCTGAGCACAAGAACAGTGCCAGGGACGCGACCTCCTCCGGCTTACCCATCCGCCCGATGGGCTGCGTCTTCGCCAGCTTCTCGTACATCTCCCGCTCGCGTCCCGGATAATTCTTTTTCAGATAGCCATCGACAAACGGCGTATGCACCCGCGCCGGAGAAATGCAATTGCATCGAATGTTGCTGGCCAAATAATCGCGCGCTACGGAATATGTCATCGCGATTACCGCGCCCTTGGTCGTGGAATATCCAAAGCGGTCCGCCACGCCCGCGCTGCCGGCGATTGACGCCATATTCAAAATCACGCCGCCGCCGTTTTCCTTCAAGTGCCCGACGCATGCGAAGATGCAGTTGTAATACCCCTTCACATTCACTCGCATAATGCGGTCGAAGGCTTCCTCCGGCGTATTTTCAACATTGCCAATCTGCGAAATCCCGGCATTGTTTACCAGAATGTGGATGCGCCCTTGCTGCGTGATGTTCGCGAACGTAGAAACTACTTCCGCCTGATTCCCCACATCGCAGGTGTAAGTCGCCGCCGTCCCGCCCGAACTTCTGATCTCGCTTGCTACGCTCTCGGCATCTTGCAGATTGAGATCGAGAATGTGTATCGTCGCGCCGCTCGCCGCGAATTTCAGCGCGATCGCCCGGCCAATGCCGCTTCCGCCGCCCGTGACCGCAGCAGCTTTTCCATCCAATCGAAATTCATTCGCTGTACTCACAGCGACACCCCGCGTTTCCACGGAATGAAATCCTCTTGCGATTTCAACTCGGCTTTGGTTCGCGTCTCACCGCTGGCAACCGCGATTACCAGTTCCAGCACTTCCTCTCCCATTTGCTGAATGCTGGCTTCTCCAGAAATGACCGGGCCGGTGTCGATATCGATGATGTCGGGCATACGCTGCGCCAGCGCTCTATTCGTTGCAAGCTTGATCACGGGCGCGATCGGATTTCCCGTCGGCGTACCCAAGCCAGTGGTGAATAGCACCACGCTCGCGCCCGCGCCGACTTGTCCGGTCACACACTCCACATCGTTCCCCGGCGTACATTGCAGATTCAATCCCGCCCGCGTAGAGTACTCGGGATAATCGATGGCCGCCATCACCGGAGACGTGCCGCCCTTCTTCGCCGCACCCGCGGACTTCATTGCATCAGTCAACAGCCCGTCGCGAATGTTTCCCGGGCTCGGGTTCAGCGCAAAACTAGCCTTGACCGCGTTGGCCCGCTTTTCATAGTCCCGCATTAGATAGATGAATCGGTCCGCAACCTCGGTCGAAACCGCGCGATCGATCAACTCCTGCTCCACACCACACAACTCCGGGAACTCGGAAAGGATCGTCCGCGCGCCCAGAGCAACCAGCAAATCCGACGCATGCCCGATTGCAGGATTCGCCGACAATCCAGAAAATCCATCCGATCCGCCGCACTTCAATCCCACGCACAAATGTGAAAGCTCAACCGGCGTTCGCTGCGCCTTGTCGGCTCCAACTAGTCCATCAAAGGTTTGTCCGATCGCCTGCGACAGCATCGCGAACTCTGACCCGCTTTTTTGCTGCTCGAGTATGACCAGCGGCTTGTCGAATTTCGGATTTCGCCGCTCGATTTGTTTTCGCAAGATATCAATCTGCGCGTTCTGGCACCCCAGGCTGAGCACGGTCGCCCCCGCGACGTTAGGATGATGCAGGTATCCCGCAATCAGCCCGCAAAGATTATTCGAGTCCTCGCGCGTGCCCCCACATCCGCCTTCGTGCAACAGGAACTTGATCCCATCTACGTTGCGGAAAACTCTCGCCGCGGGGTGCCCCATTTCTCCCTGGTTTTGGGAGAAGTGGGAACCTTTCTGATGCGCGTTCACCAATTCTGCGGGGTGCCCCATTTCTCTCTGATTGTGGAAGACTCGCGAACTCTCACGATGCGCCCGCACCAGCTCCGCTACCTGTTTGCGATAAAGCTGCGGCTGCGCAAAGCCCAGTTCCTCTTCAAACGCCTGCTTCAAATTCAGGATGTTGCGGTTCTCGCAAAAAACCAGCGGCACAACCAGCCAGTAATTGCGCGTGCCCACCTGCCCATCGGACCGAGCGTATCCCATGAACCTGCGCTGCTTCCAGCGCGATACGTCAGGTGCATTCCACCGAAATTCCTGTGCCTTCTCGTGATACGGAGCGGCCTCATGATGAAGATTTGCCGTGGTCAGCGCCTCACCGCGATGCACCGGCTGCGAAGTTTTCCCGACCAGCACGCCATACATCGTCACTACCGCACCCGCCGGCATGTCTTCAGTTGCGAATTTATGCTTTGCAGGCACATTGGAAACCAGCGTATATTCCTCGCCCGCGTGATCCAGAGTCTCGCCCTGCTTCAAATCGGTGAGAGCGATCAGCACATTATCGCGAGCATCGAGCTGAAGAATTCTTTCCATGATGATTGTCAATTCTAATGCAGCAGCCAATTATGCTCGCAGCCGCCAGATTTTCGCTGCAGTGCCACCTAAGATGGCGTCGCGCTCATCATCCGAATGCCCCTTGAGAAACTCGATCATCACGCTCATAGTGCGAGCATACGAAGCCGCGACCGTGCATACCGGCCAGTCCGAGCCCATCATGAGCCGCTCCGGCCCGAAGCATTCGATTGCGGCTTTTAAATACGGAGCAATCTGCTCAGGCGTCCAAGCTTGCCAATCCGCTTCTGTGACCAGGCCCGAAAGCTTGCAATACACGTTTGGAAATTCCGCAAGCCGCCGCAGGTCCGACCGCCAGGGTTCAATTTCCTGCTTCCTTATATATGGCTTCGCCATGTGATCGAGCACGAAACGCTGTCGCGGAAATCTCCTCACAAATTCCACCACAATCGGCAGATGCCGTGGATATATAAGGATGTCGTACGTCAACCCGAATTCCTCGAGTGCCGCCACGCCACGCAAAAACTCCGGACGAAGCATAAAGCGGTCATCTGGCTCCGCCTGGACCACACGCCGAACCCCGAGCAACTTCGGATTCGCGGCTAGTCTGTGCAATTGCAAACGCACATCGTCCGACTGCAAGTCAACCCATCCGACTACGCCAAGCATGAACGGAGACGCATCCGCCAAGTCCAACAGCCAGCGCGTTTCTTCTATCGTCTGTCGTGCCTGCACTGCAATGCAACGGTCGAACCCTGCGCGCTCAAGCTCCGGCTGCAAATCGGACGGCAGAAAGTCACGCCGCAGTCGCGCCATAGAATCGTCAATCCAGCCATATTCGTTCGGGTTATAACGCCAGAAGTGTTGATGTGCGTCAATCCGCATGCGGAAGATATTAACGAACATCCGAATTGTTCGCAGAATTCATCCGGCACCGAACGCTCGATGTTGCCCCGATCCAGCTCCGTACGAGCGAAACATAATTAGCCAGCAGGTCAGCTGGAAATCCGAATCTCGTTACTGCCGAGTCCCTTTAGGGACGGCATAAGGACTGGTGACGTACCCTCAATGAGTGTTGGGGATGTTCGCCAGTTATCGAAATGGAGCGCTGAGCCTCATTCCGGCGCAGCGACCTGAGCAGACGTTTCCAACTTCCATAGATTCCCGCGTAACCACCACCCGATTGTTAGAATTTCGCGATCTTTAAAAGTCAGGTAAGCTGAGAAAGTCGTGATCGAGCAGAAAATCAATGATGTTTTCGGTGATGCTGAGTCTGCTGGTTTTGGGACCGGTTGGTGGAGCGGGGTGTCGTCAGTATTTTTCGGGTTTCTCTCATTCGGAGCGGTATTTTGCCTACATTTCCCTCAACTACTAACCGTTCCCCAATTTCGTGCGCATTATCCTATGCACGCTATTAGGATCTTGATCGAATGTCTCATTGTAGGTGCAGCCGTCCTCGGGATGCTGTCCTCAATTCTTCGCAAGAAAAAAGTTTTGGCGCTTACGGGACTCCTGCTCGCGACGGCTGCTGCCGCGTTGGGCGGCTCTAGCGTGAGAATTAACGAGACTCTCCATGGCGGGCCTGCGATTGGCCTCGACTGGTTTTTGCTCGATCTCCTGTTGACAGCAATTATTTACGTGCCCCTCGAAAGGCTCTGGCCGTTGCATCCAGAGCAGGGAACGTTTCGCGACGAATGGACTTTGGATGTGGTCTACTTCATGTCCACTCATCTTCCGATACAGATCCTATCTTTTCTGATTTTGTTGCCCGCGATCCAGTTTGCCAAATATTTGAGCATTCCAGGGCCCCAGACTCTCATCGCGCAACTGCCTTGGTTTTTGCAATTCTTTCTGGCCGTTCTAGTCGCGGATGTCGCCGAATATTTTATTCACCTAGCGTTTCACAAAGTCCCATTTCTGTGGCGCTTTCACGCTGTTCACCATTCTTCCACGGCGCTCGACTGGCTCTCGGGATCGCGCGGTCACTTCTTTGAAGACATAATCGTGCGCGCATCTATCCTTACTCCTCTCATGATCGCCTTTTCCCAATCCATCATTTTGGCATATTTGATTTTTGTGACCCTTCAAGCTACGTGGTCTCACTGCAATTTTTCACCCAGCCCGAGATGGCTCGCGAAGTGTCTGGTGACACCTAAATACCATCACTGGCACCATACTTCTCAAAAAGAAGGCCTCGACAAGAATTTCGCCATCCATTTTCCTTGGATTGACAGGATCTTCGGAACGTATCACTACCCCGATGAATGGCCGGGAGTTTATGGCCTGGAGGGAGAGCAAATTTCACCCGGTTTTGTCAGGCAAACAATAGAACCATTTACAAGAAGGAAAAGGAGCTAGTAGTAGCCAAGCACCCTTTTTCGTACTCCTTCCTTTTGCGCCTTCCTTAGCTCCTGTTGTAATCATGCGATATCACTCATTGAACTGAATGGGTGAGGTGTACCGCAAATCATCTCAGTAGCGATTTCTACACTCCAAATTTTCGGGGTCACTCATGACTTGCGCTTGATCGCCCTGGTCAGCGTCTGGTCGAGCGCGGCTTTCGTCTTAGCGTACTCCGCGTCGGAAATCTGGCCTTGCTTGTGTTCCATCTCGAGTTGAAACAATTCTTCCTTCAACCCTTCAAGCAGCCCGCCTGAAGAA
>DASXCL010000008.1:0-5941 GCA_036491195.1 Candidatus Angelobacter sp. | reverse complement strand
AGTTTCCACTAATACATCGGCTGCTGTCATAAGTAGTCCTTTACATCAATTAAAAACAACAATGCTCACAGTTCAGATGCAACCTGAAACATCGCCGTCCATGCCAGCGAAATATTTTCGCGGCTCTAGTGAGCGAAAGTCACCGCCAGGTTCTCACATTTGGTACGAGCGGTGCGGCGATGTCGGCTAGCCGGAATTCGAACCTATATCCGTTCGTGCTGGCCCTCGATTGAGGGCCAGTGACGAGCAAACGCCTGTGACAGGCGATTTGAAAAGCAGTGGGAGATTCTGCCGAAAATTAGTTTGGGTCAAATCCGCCGTCAGATACTCGGATATCAGTAGAGATCTCCGGCAACCTTGCGAAGTTCGGAGGCCGGAGGTGGGAACGGCGGTCCGCGATTCGGAAAGCCGGAAAAGTTTCTTTGCTCCAGCCCTGACCCGTGGAGATCCTGTCGATGAGATTCACAAAACACAGAAAGAATGGAACGGAGCGGGAACTTTTGGCTTTCTTATGACATTAAAGAAACATGAACGGCGCGAAAACTGCCGCAGAAGGGTTGCGCGGATTAGGCTGGCGCACCGACGATGATTAGCGACGAAGCCTTGATGCTGGAATTCCAGGGCGGATCACGCGCAGCATTCGAGGAGCTCTTTGCCCGTTATCACAAGCCACTGTATGGCTTCTTCGGGCGCCGGCTGAATAACCCCGCGCGGGCGGAGGATCTCGCACAGGAAACTTTCCTCGCGGTGATCCGCGCAGCCTCCCGTTATGAGCCGCGAGCTTTGGTTCGAACGTATCTGTATGGCATTGCGTTGAAGCTGCTGGCTGCGGAACGGCGCAAGGTCTTCGCGAGCAGCACATCAGGACAGCCCGCTCCGGAGCCTAGGACTGACGGAACTCCCGAGAGCGTGCTCTGGGTCCGGCAAGCCATGGAAAAGCTGGATGCGCCGGAGCGCGAGATCTTGATGCTGCGCGAATACGAACAGCTGAGTTACTCCGACATTGCGGAGCTGTTGCGAATTCCCATAAATACCGTTCGTTCCAGGCTTTTTCGATCGCGTCTCGCATTGAAGACTTACCTTGAGTCGGAGGCAAAAACCGATCCCGCCCCGAGACCGAGTGCCGGGCAGCCGCGCCCAGAAAGACGAGGCATGCAATGAGCGCGAACAGACATCCGATCGAACAGGAAGAACTCATGGCTTATCTTGATGGCGAACTGCCAACGAGCCAAGCCACCGAGGCTTTGTCGCACCTGGAACTGTGTCCGGAGTGCCAGACCCTTGCTGCCGATTTTCGAGTTGTTTCCGCAGAGCTAATGGCCTGGGAAGTTGAGCCAACGGAAGTAGGTATCTCCTCGGAGATCAACGCGGCGCTTGAGGAGCGCCTTCAGAAGCGGAGACCGGCAAAGGTCAGCTCGCCGAGATTGCAAAACAGAGTGATGACGAGCCGCTGGGTCTGGGCCGTAGCCTTGGCTATCGTCTTCGCGGCTGTGGGACTGAAGTTAACGCTTACCAGCCGCGATCGGAATGAGGATCACTCGACAGCGTATCCGGGCATGGTTTCGATCGAGCAATACCTGATGTCGGATCGCAATGCCGAGATCGCGTTGGCGCGAAGCGCTGCTCCGGAAGCTATATCCAGCGACGCAAGGATCCTGGTCCTCGGGTGGCGGGGCTATGAGACCGCCAGCGAAGGAAAGAACGGTTTTGTTTGTATGGTGGAACGATCGTGGACGTCCTCATTCAATTCCGCGGAGTTCTGGAACCCCAAGGTGCGTGTGCCGCTCTGCTTCAATCCGGCAGCCGCGCGATCCATTCTGCCTCTCACGATTAAGCGGACGGAAATGGTATTAGCCGGTCTGTCGAAAACTCAGATGATCGACGACATCAAGACCGGATTCGACGATAAAACGCTACCCGCACCGGAGCCAGGCGCGATGTGTTACATGATGTCGCGGGCGGAATACCTTAGTGACGCTGTTGGGCACTACGTACCTCATCTGATGTTCTATTTTCCGCTGACCGACAAATCCTCATGGGGGGCGGATCTCCGCGACTCGCCTGTCACGCTGAATCCGCAGTTTCAAGGCGGTCCGGAGCCCATCACCGAGTTCGTGATTCCGGTTGGCAAATGGTCGGATGGAACGGCTGCACCGGCTATGTAGGATCTCTCAATGAGAAAGAGGGCGACAGCGGTTTCAGACCAGCCAGCAGGGAGTGGAGATCAGGAGACCAATTCAAAAAGAGGTTCAATCTCGGAAGGGGAAAATCAATGAGCCGAAAAGTGGTCAGGACAATTACATTAGGAACTTTCGCGCTGGTTGCCGTACTATTCGCGGCGCGGCCAGGACGCGCCGCAGACGACGACAAAACATATCCCAGCATGGCTCCCTTGGACCAGTACCTTATGGCGGATCGAGATGCTGAGATTGCTCTGGCACGGTCAGCGGCCCCGCCGTCCATTTCCAGCGACGCCACAGTCATGGTTCTCGGAAGCCATGGTTATGAAACTGCGGTGCAAGGCAAGAACGGCTTTGTCTGTATCGTAGAACGCGCATGGATGGGCGCGTTCGACAGTCCCGAATTTTGGAACGCTAAAAATCGGGGTCCGAGCTGCTTTAATCCGCAAGCCGCGCGATCTGTTCTGCCAATTACCTTGAAGAGGACAGACCTCGTATTGGCTGGGCTGTCCAGAGCTCAGATCATGGACGGTATCAAAAAGGCATTTCAGAACAAGGAGTTGCCGGCCCTTGAGCCGGGCGCGATGACTTATATGATGTCGAAGCAAGGGCGACTGAACGACCGCGCCGGGCACTGGGTTTCCCATCTTATGTTTTACGTTCCAGTGACGGACGCTATGACTTGGGGGGCAGACATGGCGGGCTCCCCGGTTCTGCTGAATCCACACTTTAATGGTGCTCCGGAGCCAGTGACCGAGTTCATGGTTCCCGTGTCGGAGTGGTCGGACGGGAGCCCTTCCCCGGCGATGTAAGGCTTTCTATATCTCCGGCTTCAGGTCTTCCGCCAACAACTGGAATACGAGAAACCAGTGTAATGAGGTCAACCATGAGCGCTCGTGCGATTCAGGATCAGAAGGCGATTGCTTCAGAAATGTTTATACAACCACTTCTCCCGTCTAACGCCGTCGTACCAGCAGGCACAGGCGGAGCGAACATGATTGCCGCCATCGAAATACGACCTGATGACATTTTCGACAACGCTGAAAGAAAAGAGAAACTTCAAGCAAAGAGACATGGTCCAAACGAAGATGCACGGATTGCAATCAAGGCAAAGGGCAGAGTTATTTTCGTGGATTCGATCGAAATCATCGCGGTCAAAGCTGAGGGGAACTATCTCGCCCTCGTACACAAATCCGGATGCTATCTTGTGCGAGAAACGATGGCCATCGCTGAACAGAAATTGACACCTCTCGGATTCGTGAGAATTCACCGATCCATTCTCGTGAACGCAACTCTAGTGAAAGATTTGCGTCGTGATGATACAGGAACTTATGTGCTGCGCACGACTGACGGCAGGGAACATCCGGTGGGTCGCACCTACAAAGATAATCTGAAGGTTATCGCGAACTCGTGGCTTGGCGTCGACCTGGTGTGAACCCTGATAGCCGGGCCAGTTCACGCTCTAACTTGTCGCCTAGCTCACTCTAGCTCAGAATATTGATGCTTCTAAAGACGTAGGTCGTCCTAAGCTCGATCCTGACATTGCAGCAACTCTCTGCGAACTTCGGCTTGCACACCACCACGATACCTCCACCATTTGCTCTTTAGTGTATCTCTTAGTAGTCATAGTCCTCATCTTGCGTTCCGCACTTCTGCCGAAGCTTTAGCCTAGCTCTAATTGCTGCCGTGTTAACTCTTGGGCCTTAGGTCAAACATACGTGGACATGTCTGCAATTGTGTAGATTACTACGACTCATAATCCTGAATATTGTAGAAGCGGCGTCAGCCGGGCCTTTAAAACAATTCCGGAGACTCACATGAAGAAGCATCTAGCGTGTCGGTCGACGATCGCGGCGAGAAAGACATCCCATACTCGGGTCGTTCGTAACGAACCCTTCTATAACCTCCGTCGCTTTCACTGAGATGGCAGCTTGACTGCACCTCCTCAAAGAGCTTGGTTCTGATTTGTTAAGCAGACTCGGAGGGAGTGAAATGCATATGATCAGCTTCTGGGGCGCATTACGGGAGAGTCACGCAACAAACCGACATACGAATCAACTGCAAAGACTCTGTGTCCTGTTCATAGCCGTATTAATCGCGTCGCACGCCGCAGGCCAAAGCATTGTGACCGGGGATGCCGTTGGAACTGTTACTGACCCATCGGGAGCCTTCGTGTCAGGCGCAAGGGTCACCCTGGTCAGCTCCGATACGGCAGCCACACAGTCCGTTGTTTCGGGAACGAATGGTTTTTACCGGTTCCCCTTGCTAAAGCCGGGTCAATACAGCTTGACTGTCAAGCAGAGTGGTTTTAAGTCAACCTCGCAGACGCTTCTTGTCTCGGTCGGACAGATCACCACCACGAACGTGAAGCTCGAACTGGGTGCAACTTCGGAAGTGGTCGAGGTAACGGGTGCACCACCGCTCATAGACGCTGAGAACGCCAATCTCGTCACTACGTATTCGACTACCCAGCTCCAACAATTGCCGACTCCGGGTGGAGATATCACCTCGTACGCCTACTCAGCACCGGGCGTGACCATGAACAACGCTTCGGGATACGGTAACTTCTCTTCCTATGGGCTGCCGAGCACGTCGAATCTTTTCACGACCAACGGCAGCGACAACATGTATGTGTACCTGAATTTGAACAACACAGGTGCGAGCAACTTATCGTTGGGCGCGAACGAGCTGGATCAGATCTCGGTAGTACAAAACGGGTATACCGCACAGTATGGGCGACAGGCCGGCCTGCAGATCAATGCAACCACGAAGTCAGGCACGAACACGCTCCATGGCAACGCGAGTTATTGGTGGAATGGCAGCTCGCTGAATGCCAACGATTGGTTTAGCAACAACGCAGGCACACCAAGGCGATTTGCCAACAGCAATCAGTGGGCCGCTTCGTTAGGCGGTCCTATTGTGAAGAACAAGTTGTTCTTCTTCGCGGATCAGGAGGGCTTGCGGTTTGTGCTGCCTGGTTCGAGTGGAAACCAGTATCTGCCGACGCCGGCATTCGCAACGTTCGTACAAAACAACATCGCCGCCAACCCGGCAACGGCAGCGACACTCCCCTGGTATCAAAATGTATTCACGCTGTACGCGGGCGCACCCGGAGCAAGTCGTGCCACTCCCCTAACCGCGGCCGATGACAGCGCGCTTGGGTGCGGCGATTTCGCGGGCACAGCTGGATTTGGTACCAGCGCCGCTTGCGCCATGAAATTTACCAGTAGCCAGAACAATCTGAATACTGAGTGGCTGCTGACCACTCGTATCGACTACAACATCAGCAGTAAAGATCAATTGTTTGGCCGGTTCAAGACCGACCACGGGGTGCAAGCCACGGGCACCGATCCCATTAACGCGGTGTTCAACGCGGATAGCATTCAGCCCCTGTACGAAGGGCAGCTCAATGAAACCCACATGTTCGGCAGCAGCGGAGTCAACCAAATCATCATTGCCGGCACCTGGTACTCGGCGCTCTTTACTGCCAACAATCTCCCCGCAGCGTTGAAGACGTTTCCGACCACATTGGTCTTCAACGATGGCCTGATGACCGACCTCGGCGGAGGAGGCGTTCGTAACAGCGTGACCTCCGCCGACAACAACTTTCCGCAAGGCACGATTGGGACCCAGTACCAGATCACAGATGACTTCTCCAAGGCGAAAGGGCCTCACGAACTCAAGTTTGGAATTAACTTCCGTCGGGATCTGGTGAGTGACTATACGACGGGGGTCAATACCAGCGGGACGCTCAGCATCAA
>DASXCL010000007.1:0-27922 GCA_036491195.1 Candidatus Angelobacter sp. | reverse complement strand
CTGGTACCATTCTCATCCAGGGTTCGGCGTATTCCTCTCGGAACATGATTTGTTCATCCAGCAGAACTTCTTCTCCAATCCTCTGCAGGTGGCCTGGGTCTATGATCCGCACACGGATGAAGAGGGCTGCTTTGGCTGGATCGGCGGCAACATTGAAAAACTTTCCGCCATCCGCGTCGGCTATTCCCAGGCGGTGGAGAATACAGGCAGGCCTGCGCAAGAAATTGAGGAAGATGACGATGCGGCCTTGGATTCCATGGTCCGCGCCGGTCGCGCACAAAGACCTCCGGAACCGGTGTGGATGAAGTGGACGAGCCGGGTGGTGGGATATCTGGCTGCCATGATGCTTGGGTTCGCGCTGTGTTTTCTTTTTCTGAGTTGGCGGTGGGCGCCCGTGTTTGAGCAGGCCGAAAGGTATGGGCAACTAGTAGAAGCGCTCAAGCAATTTGATGAGCGGCATCCGGGCGTTTTGGGACTAGGTAGCGACGCAAGTTCGAATGGGCTAAGTCAGCCCCAGGCGCAGCAACAAAAAGTTCCAGCAGAAAAGGGTAGTGCAAAAGGAAACAATGGCAAACAGTGACGACAAGCCGACGCTAAAAATTACTCTCGACGATCTGGCCCGGGTGGAATTGCCCGCGCAGGTTCCTGTCGGAAATATGGCGGCGGCCGCGGCGGCCGGCGCTAGACAGTATGGCAACATCGCCGCGCCGTACGATGGCCCTGCTGTTGCCACCGAGGAAAAGGGTCACATCTTTCTGCAAGGATGGTTTTATCTCGGGTTGGCAGGAATGGTGGGAGCGCTTGCGGGCTGGGCAATAGGAGAGCCTTTTTTCAAAGAAGGTGCGGCAGTGCGTACTCTCAGCGGTCTGCTTGGCATACTCATGATTGTTCCGCTGGTGGTCACCTTTATGTGTCTCAGTTTTGGTCTAGCGGAGAGCATCGTGGAACGTTCGGCAAGGAAAGCAATCCAAAGAACCGCACTGAGTATTCCTCTTGGATTTTGTTTTTCTCTGCTGTTCATGCTTGCAGGTGGAATTGTTTACAGCGTTGGTCTTCAATTCTGCGCCGCCATGGGTATTGATATTAGGAGTGCCGCAGGTTACAAGAACCCGGCAACTTGGATTGCGAGAAGCCTTGCATGGATGGTATTTGCCTCAGCCGCTGGGATTGTCTACGGGTTTGTTGATCGCTCTGTACGAAAAGGGCGCTATGGGGTGATAGGCGCCGTTATTGGAGGCGGAATTGGTGGCTTAGCGTTTAATCCGATTAGCGCTGCTGCCGGTAGTGGGGCGCCAAGTCGAGCTATTGGGTTCGCGCTGATTGGCCTCGCCACCGGAGTGGCAATTGGCATCGTGGAAAGCGCGCTCAAAGACCGCTGGCTGTATGTTGCCTCCGGTCCGCTGGCGGGCAAACAATTCATTTTGTACAAACCTCTCACCACCATCGGCAGCAGCCAGGCTTCCGATATTTATCTGTTCAAAGACACCAGCATCCTGCCGCAGCACGGCGTGATCGAGCTGCGCGGTGCGCAGACGTTCATCCGTTCTGACGGGCCGGTATTCGTTTCCGGCGCGCCCGCGCGAAACCGCGCGCTCCAGAGCGGTGACCTCATTCAGATCGGGCGTTATGCGTTTCACTTCCGCGAAAGGCAGAGAAATTAAATGGCCGAACCCGTCTGCCCCTATTGCCGCATGCCTTTTGACGAGGCTTCGCCGCCGCGGATCTTTTGCACCGCCTGCGGCATGCCGCATCACGAAGATTGTTACCGTGAAAATGGCGGCTGCACGGTCTTCGGCTGTAAGTGCGCGCCCGCGGACGATCCCAAGCTCCAGGTGTCGCAAAGCGATTTGAGCGCTGTGTCCGTGCCGGTGCAACCTTACGCTCCGGTACAGCCAACGTATACCCCAACGCCGCAGTATTCACGTTCGCCGTACGGCGGACCGCTGGGATTATCCCAGGCGGCGGCCGCCGCACCTGCGCCGGTTCCAGCCGCGGCCCCATACTCCCCGCAGCAAGCAGCGCCGATCGCTTACCAGTACGGACAGCCCGCTGCGAATCAACGCTCATACAAGAGCAGGACAGCCTATATTGTGCTCGGCATCTTCCTTGGCGCGTTGGGGGTGCATAACTTTTATGCCGGATATGTCGGCCGGGGAGTCGGCCAGTTGTGCCTTACCGTCCTGACCCTCGGGTATCTGGCGATCGTCTCGTGGGTCTGGGCCATCATTGAAGTTTGTGTTGTGGAGAAAGACGGCAGCGGTTTAAATTTCAGCTGATGCGATTGGAAGAAGAATGAAATATTACATCCAGCGCCAACTCAATGAGTATGGCCCTTATACGCTGGCGGATTTGCAACGCTATTTGGCCCTGGGAAGCATCCTGCTTACCGATCTGACCCGCAGCGAAGGCATGACGGATTGGGTACCGGTTTCGCAGGTCATCGGGAATATTCCTCTGCCGGTCCCCGCAGCGGCCATGCAGATGGCATCTGCGCCGGCCTACGGCGGAGGGACAGTGTATGGCGGCGGTGGAACGGTTTATGGTGGATCAAGTCCGGGCTATGGAGCGCAGGCGGTACCTTCCTTTGCGAATACCCCAATGCCAACCGATTTGCATTGGGCGTTAGTACTTTTAATCACCATATTTACTTGTGGTTTATTTGGATGGGCCTGGCTCTTTGTGGAAGCTGCCTATGTCAGAAAGATCAGGTCGAGCAACAATGTCCTTTTTTTCTCCATTCTCGGCTTTAGCGTTTGGTTTATTGGGGCCTGCATTAACGGATATAACAGGGCGACCTATGGAACCACGGCTGCCCCGAGCTGGGTGTTCTCAATAGTCGCGTTTACTCTCGTCATTGTCGCTTTGTTCCAGATGAAATCCGATCTGGAGGACTACTACAACACTGAGGAGCCTATTCATCTCCGGCTAAACGGCGTGATGACTTTCTTTTTCGGCACGCTTTATTTTCAGCATCACTTTTCCCGGATTGCTCAGTGGAAGAAATCCGGCGTTCTGGCGCCGCAGGGCTGATGAAACTACGAGCTTTTACCGGGCTTGCGATGCTGGCCGTGCTTGGCGGGCTGATCGTGGTTTACCGGTTTGCGCCGACGGAATATTCGTTTTACCCCCGCTGCCCCATTTATCTCACCACGCACTGGCTCTGCCCGGGCTGCGGTTCCACCCGCGCCCTGCACGCGCTCTTGCACGGCGATGTGAGCGCAGCGTTGCACTTTAACGCCTTGTTTACATTGCTCTCGCCCATTGTGTTGGCCTGGCTGGTTTTCTGCTGCTATCGCGTCATGCGATATGATCGGGTTCCCAGCGTGGCAATGCCTCGCCCGGTTGTCGCTACCCTGGTTGTTATGGTCGTGTTGTTCACAGTCGTAAGAAACACGGTTTTTGCTTTTTGAGTCGCTTATGCTGTCACCTAGAATTCGCCGCCTGAAACTCGATCATGATGCGCTGTTCAAGCGCTTTTCCGGATGGCCTGTCATTCGCATTGTGGGCACCGCCGGAATGCCGCCCGAGTTGTATCGCTTCCAATATCTGGTGCGTGGCCTGTATGTTGCTCCCGATGGCGCAATCCTGGAACGCACCGACCATCTGCTGGAGGTCAATCTCTCGCTGGGGTATCCGCGACGTGCACCGCAATGCCGCATGCTCACGCCGGTTTTCCATCCCAACTTTGACGACAGCTCGGTCTGCATCGGCGATTTCTGGGCGGCATCCGAGTCGCTTGACGACCTTATTATCCGCATTGGCCGTATGATCTCGTATCAGGAGTACAACACCAAAAGCCCGCTCAACGGCCTGGCGGCCAAGTGGGCCGCACAGAACACCCATCTGCTGCCCGTTGATCCGCGCCCCATCGCTCCGCCACTCGATCAACCGGTGGAGGAACCAAGTTTGCCAACATCTTCTGCGCCTCAATCCGTTGCTGCTCCCATCCCACTGCCTATGCCCGATACGGCTTCTGCCGCTCCGCAAAGTGAAGATCCGTGGGAAAAGAAAATTGTGATTTCGTAAATCCAATAGCAAGATTTTCCTGAAAAGTATTTCCTCTCCTGGCTCTCAGCCATGGAAACAGATAAATAATCCGGTCCGGTGCTTAACTTGGGCGTGTGTCCTAGTGCCACTAAATCCTGAGACAAAGGTTGTACGGATCGCATTTTTTTCCCAGTGATATTCCCATTTCCGCTTTCAGGATTTTTTCGAATTCTTTTCCGAAGCCAATTTCCCAATGGTAAGCTGCAACACAACTGAGCCGCCTTCCGGGTCTTCGTGCTGCGCGGAACGACGAACGACCAATTCATAATGCTGGATTTCCAGTGGAGAAAACAGTACCCATTTATCCCGGCTTCCTCTGTTCATCTCGATCCAACAGACGCGGCACAATCCCAAACCAGTGAGGTTATAGAAATGAAGCTTTCCCAGGGAAAAATCAAAGTCGCATACGTTTTTCTCTTTTTGATCTTGGCTGTGAACTTTATGGCCGCGCAGGAACTCAGGCAGCACGTTGACAATCCGGGACAGACAGCTGACAAGGCCCCCACCGGCCACGTTCCCGGCGTTCCCCCCACAACCATAAAGCCTGTTGCACCCGGTCCCATCGGTGAGGCTGTGGTCACCGGCAACGGCATCAACTACCACGGTGGTCCCGTAATGAAGGCAAATCCCGTTAAGTACTACATTATCTGGTACGGCAACTGGGCCAGCACGGGTTCCAACACCGCCGCCACCGTCAGCCTGGTGGAGCACTTCGTTTCCACTCTCAGTGCAACGCCGATTGAGCATATCGCTACCACATACGGCGATGCTTCCGGTAACGTAAGCGGCAACGTATCGTTTGGTGGGCACACTTTTGTGAACACCACAACCAACTTGACCGATACCAGCTTGCGGACGACCGTCAGCAATGCGCTCAACAGCGGAGCATTGCCGCGCGACGCCAATGGCGTGTATTTTGTGCTGAGTTCCTCGAACATCAATGAAACTTCGGGGTTCTGTACCCAATACTGCGGGTTTCACACTCATGCCAGTTTGGGCGGCGCTGACATCAAGTATGCTTTTGTCGGCAATCCGGATCGTTGCCCCAGCGGCTGCGAAATTCAGAGCACCGGCCCCAACAGTCCGGCCACCGGCGTGGGCGGCGCAGATGGCCTGATCAATGTGCTCTCACACGAACAGTTTGAAGCCATCACTGATCCAGATCTGAACGCCTGGTTTGATACCAGCGGCCAGGAAGATTCCGACAAGTGCAACTTCAATTTCGGCACAACCTCAACCTGTAATGCGAACGGACTGTGTTCTGCTTCTGGTACCTCTGCCCACGCGAAGTACAACCAGACCTTTGGCAGCAATAACTGGATGATCCAGCAGCAGTGGGAAAATGCTGCCGGCGGTAAGTGCGTCCAGCACCTGTAAACAACTTTATTTATGGGCCGCCTGCTCCTGGCGGCCCTTCTTTTCATTGGGGGAAGCGCCGATAGTCGCCGAATTAAGCAGGGGGTTATCTGCTATGGGAAAACAAAACATAGCTGGATTGTCAGCTTGCAGATGCTTTGAAAAACCCATATCGCCGCGAAAAATCATGCTATTCGGTGATTGTACCCGGTTTAATCTCGTGATACGATTCCGCACATTCTGTTCTGCTCGATTCCTGGGGGCCGCGAATCAGAATCAACCAATCCATTTCATAAGAGCTGTTCCAAATAAATACTTTCTGGCTTCTTCTGTTCATTATTATTCGGCAGACGCAGCAACATTAACCACATTGAGGTCATGGCAAATGAGAATTCCCCAAGCAAAGATTAGATTCGCGTCGGTTCTTCTGTTCGTTATCCTGTCCATGAGTTTTATGGCAGCGCAAACTTTACGCCCGGGTACCGGCGGAGATACACGGCCTTCAGGTCACGTTCAAGGCGCAGCAGCGGAGAAACTTCCCGCGCGCCCCAGCGGTGGAGCGGTGGTCACGGGCAACGGCATTAACTATCACAACGGCCCGGTGCTGAAGGGCAATCCGGTTCCCATTTACATCATCTGGTACGGCAACTGGACGAATGGCGCCAAGGTTTCTGACAGCCTGGTAACCAGGACTTTGATCGAAGGTTTCCTGAGCAGCAGCTCATTGGGCGGCTCTTCCTATGAGGCGATCAACACCACCTACGGCGACACGACCGGCAATGTCAGCGGCCATTTGAATTTTTCCGGCTCAGTGCTTGACAACTATTCCCAGGGCAGCCGCTTCGGCGACAAGAACCTGACGACCATTGTCAGCACGCATGCCGGCCATGACCTGCCGCTGGATGCCAATGGCGTTTACCTCGTCCTGACTTCTTCTGACGTGAAAGAGAGCTCCGGGTTCTGCCGGACCTACTGCGGTTTCCACACGCGCGCTACCATTGGCGGCGCGGACATCAAGTATGCTTTCGTAGGCAATGTTGACCAGTGCCCCAGCGGCTGCGAAGCCCAGGCCACCGGCCCCAACAGCCCGGCAGTTGGTGTTGGCGGCGCGGATGGCATGGTCAACGTGATCACCCACGAGAGCGAAGAATCCATCACCGATCCTGACTTGAATGCCTGGTTTGACTCCAGCGGCCAGGAAGATGCCGACAAGTGCAACTTCAAGTTTGGCCCCACGTCGATAGCCGGCAATGGCGCTCACTTCAACCAGACCTTTGGCGGCCACAACTGGCTGATGCAGATGGAATGGGAAAACAGCCGCGGCGGCGGTTGCGACCAGACCCTCGGCGGCCCGTTCTTCACCAACTAATTTTTGTGATTCGATTTAGGCCGTCCGGTTCGCCGGGCGGCTTTTTCATTACAATCAATGCATTCCCCCGAGGTTGGTCATATGGCTATTCGCAATTTTGTTTTCACTGCAGCAATTGTTCTCGCGGCTTTTTCGGCCGGTTCCGCGCAGGAGCCCGTTAAACCGTCGCTGAACCCTCGAATCGTTACCGCTACACGGCAGGTCGTCATCTTTACTGACCTTGAAACACAGCTACTTCGTGCCATCCAGAGCAAAGATCAAGTTGGCTTGAGCAAGCTGGTATCGGACGATTGCGTTATTGAAATGCCCGATGCCGATCCCTTGCCTTGTGATGACTGGATGAAGTCAGTCTTGTCGAAAGAATACGCGCTGAAAACATTCGTAGTCCGGCAGCTTTCGGTGGCAGACGGGGCCGATCTTATGGTAGTCAAGTTTGATCGCGTGCAGCAGTCCAGCTTCAAAGGCAAGCCCGACGGCGGAGAGTTCTTTGTGGTGGACGTTTGGAAGAAGGACGGCGCAGACTGGAAGCTGGCAAGCCGTTTTGTTTCCAAAGTAAGTTCTGTTCCGTTCATGCCCAAAACCGACGTGAAGCCAACTGGGAAACAGTAAGACACAGAAATCTCACCGGCAGAGAAAAGTCACTACTGCTGGTTCGCGTCTTGCAGCAATGCGCGCAGCCGGTCGGCATCTTCCCGGGATGCGTCAGTCACAATGTAATATTGCAGGCCGTCCTGTTGCCAGCCATTCACAACAAACGTCTGATTGCCAGCAGAGGGCTCGCCTCGCACATCCCGCGCCTGAAAGATAAAGACGGAAATCTTGTGCTGGCGCACTTGATACACCAGCTCCGCGCCGGGAGTTTGTTGCGCATAGATCAGTTTGCCGCCGATCAAAGTAAAAGGCGACCCAGCCGCCAATTCTGGCGGGTTGAAGGTGAACGGCAGCTTGCCCTGAAACCACGGCTTTACCGTATGTTTGTCGCTTGAGATCACATCCACCGGATTGGCGCTGGCCAGCATGGTTACATGCTGATCAATCAATTGCGCCACCGTGGCATTTGGCGAAGACGGACGCAAGAGCAACGCGAATGCAACAACAGCCAACAAGGCTGTTGAAGCTGCGAAAGCGCTAATCTTGAGCCACAGGCCCGTACTTCTCTTCGGAGCCATTTGCCGTTGTATGCTGGCATAAAGTTCCGGCGGCGCGGTGAAGCGCTTGCCGGCCACGCGCACGGCCTTCTTCAGCGCTTCTTGTTCCAGTACAGCCGATGAACAATCGGCGCAGCCTTGCAGATGACTAGCGATGGCCTGCTCTTCGCGGGGCTCCATCTCGCCATCCACGTACAGCCCGATTTTTTCCCGCCATTCGCAGTTTGTCACTTTGCACCCACTGTTCTTTTTTCGCCCAGGACCGTCACAATGTAGTCCCGCACCTGTTTTCTGGCCCGTGCCAGACGCGACATCACCGTCCCGATCGGAATATCCAAAGCCTCCGCGATCTCCTGATACTTCATCTCTTCCAGGTCGGCCAGCAAGATCACTTCCTGGAACGTCGGAGCCAGTTGCGTGATCGCGGCCTGCACCAGTTCAGTGTTCGCGCGCCGTATCAGCGCGATCTCCGGCGTCTCCTGGCTAACGGCCATCTCTTCAAAACCTTCTTCGTCTTCCTGCTGTGTGTTGCGCCGTTCCAGTCCGGTCCGGCTCGTCAGGAACGTGTTGCGCAGAATCCTGAACATCCACGCCCGAAAGTTTGTGCCTTCGCGGAATGACGAAAAGCCTTTCAAGGACTTCAAGAACGTTTCCTGCACCAGGTCGCGGGCTTCGTCGGCGTCATTGCACAGCCAGCGGGCAAAGTTATACAGTCCGTCCAGCAGTGGGACCGCCAGCCTTTCAAAATCCTTATTTTCCAAGCCGCTCACATTCCCTCGCGCAACAACGGTGGCGGCCATAATTCTATTCCCCTTCGTTGAACTTTTCCCGCCTGAAACGCTCGTATACTCTTAGCAGCAGACGGCAAGACGCTTATAACAATCCCTTCACGCTCCACCATTAACGCCGCTCAGGAACCCGCCGAGATGAGCGGTGAGAGCCACCACCGCAGCTACCAATGCCTCCAGGGGCAATCGATAGAGCGGCAGCGTGCGCTCCGGTTTGCGTCCCCGGAAATGTAGCCCCCATACCAGCCAGATCAATACTGTCGACGCCAGACCCAGCAGCAAGTGCAGCAGCAGAGTGCCTTTGAGCTTCTGGCCTTCCAGCTGCCAATGCCATGCCATTAAGCCCGTGACCACCACCGGCACGGACGACAAAGCGGCCACTGTCAGGTTGTAATAAGCCACTGCCGCGAATGCAGCCTTGCTCCACCACTGCGCCGCGAAATCAAATGCGACGCTCATCAGAAATAGTGCAATCGGGAAGTGAATCAGCACCACGTGTTGAGCGTGGCGGGCCAAGAGGACCGATTTCAGATCGAAAGGGTTCATACGTTTCCTTTACTGCACCACAACCTTGCCGGTCATCTTTGGATGGATCGAGCAGAAGTAGGTATACGTGCCCGGTTTGGTGAAAGTGTAGGTAAAGGTTTCGTCCGTATCGAGCGCTTTGGATTTGAAACTCTTGTCGTCGCTAACCACGTTGTGTGGGATATCGTCCTGGTTGGTCCAGCGGATCGTGCTACCCACAGGTACCGTCAAGGGATTCGGCGAGAAAACAAAATTGTCGATTTTGACCTGCGCCGTAGGGTTCTCCTCCACCGTCGCGCCCAGGGTCCTGGACCGGCCCGCCACCATGAGTATCACGATGGCGAGCGTGGCAAAGCCTAATATTGAGACTGTTCTTTTCATGAGTTGCTGCTCCTCTTTCTCCGTTCTTCCGAGATTTATTCCAGGTTCGAATCGGTCACTGCCAGCGCGTGTTTCCCCTGGACATAATTCACGTCGCGGATTCCCAGCAGGCCTTTAAGTTGTTCCGCTGGAACTTTCATTGGCCCCGGCGAAGGCGCGGAACCGGGTTTGGGCTGGGGAAATGCCGTTGAAGCCGCCGTGTGGAACGTCACGTTGCCTTCTACTTTCTGCATGGTCTGGTGGATATGCCCATTCAGCACCGTCACTGATCCAAAACGCTTCAGGTAGCCAAGCGCCTGCGCGCTGTCGTCGGTGCCCCAACCCCATTCCGGATAAACGCTCCACAACGGGATATGCGCGAACACTACGACCGGAGTGCTCTTGGAAAGATGTTTCACGTCGTCTTCCATCCATTCCAGTTGCTCTGTGCCCAGGCTGCCAAGGCCGCCGGCTTTCAGGTTCATCACGTTCACCAGCCCGATAAAGTGGGCGCCTTTCTGGTCAAAGCTGTACCAGCCTGCTCCCTTGGCGTTTTTCCCGTAGCGTTCCAGGTACTGCTTGCCGTCGTCGCCGATCACATCGTGTTCGCCGGGAACGTAGAACACGTCCTTCGCGCTGGCGCTCTTCAGCAACTGGTCCACTCCGTCAAATTCTTCCGGCTTGGAAAGATGGCTGATGTCGCCCGTATGCAGGATGAAGCCTGGCTGCGTCGGCAGCGCGTTGATCTTGTCGATGGCGGCTTTTAGCGTGCCCGCAACGTCGGTGTTCGCCGGCTTGTTGAAGCCCATGTGGCTGTCACTGATCTGTACGAAGCTCAGCTCGCCTTTCATCTGTTTGCCGGTGAGCCCTGAAAGCCCGCTCAGGCTATACGATTTCAGAACGCCGCCTTGCATCACGCAAAACGCCCCGGTGCCTGCCCAGGCCATGCATTTCAAAAAGCCCCGGCGATCGATTCCGTCGTGGTTGTGGTCGTGCAGTATTTCATCCTTCGCTTTGCCGGCCATTCGTTTCTCCTTTTGGGACGCTTTGCGCCGCTGTCTGCGCCTCTCGTTCCATTAACTAACGAGCGAAGGAAATATTCCCGTGAGGAGATAAACAATTCTTAACGGTCCTCAGGTTGAGTTGGCGGGAATCTTGTCCCAACCGTCCTCAAAGAGACTGAAAATGCATCAAACCTGTTAGTATCCCTGCGGCAGCAACAAAAACTGGAGGCTCACTGTTGTTCGGCGCCCGAAATCGGACCGCGTTGTTGGTCATAGCGCTGATTGCATGGTGCTGGCAAAAACCGGCGGTCGCCCAGGGCGCCAAAACCACCGTCTCTGCCCAGACGCAAAACCTGGACACCCTTCTCGATCAAAGCTATAACGCCATGTACAACCTGCATTTCGATGAAGCGCTCCGCCTGGCCGAAGCCGCCAAACGCATGGCGAATGACGATCCTGTCCCGTGGATGGCCCAGGCCTGCGCCGTGCTCTTCCGTGAATTCGACCACATGCATATCCTGCGCAGCGAGCTCTTCGCTGCCGATGACAAATTTATTGACGGCCCCGCATTTACCTGGGACCCGCAACGGCGCAAGGACTTTGACGTTGCGCTGAGCGGCGCGGAAAAGCTGGCCCAGGACCGCCTGAAACTGAACAAGGATGATCCCCGCGCGCTTTTTGCTCTAACCCTGGTAACCGGTTTGCGCGCCGACGACGCCGCTCTGATCGCCAAGAAAAAATTCAGCGCGCTCTCTTACACCAAATCGGCAAACGGTTATGCGGAGAGGCTGCTGGCCCGCTCGCCCGACTACTATGACGCCTATATCGCCACCGGAATGGGTAAGTACATCATTGGCGGCAAAGCTGCGCCAGTCCGATGGATGCTCCGGCTGGGCGGGCTTAAAGGTGATCAGGCGCAGGGCGTAAAAGAACTCACGTTGGTTGCCGACCACGGCCGTTTCCTCATGCCTTTTGCCCGTATTCTGCTGGCTTTTGACGACCTCCGCCACAAGAACCCCGCCGCCGCGCGCTCCAAGCTGGAGTGGTTGCGCCAGCATTTCCCCAATAATCCGCTCTTTTCCCAGGAAATCGCAAAACTAGACCATCCTTCCATCAGCCCGGGCCAGGACTAGCGTGTTTTCAGCCCTTTCTCGGTTACAATAAAAACAGCCGGAAATAATTGCCTGCCCAAAATTGCCCGCTGGAAGGTGCATATGTTGGTGCATCTGCCGGGACATACCCTTTCGTACATCGGCAACCCTCGTTCGACCTGTTAGCATGCCGATACGTAAGAGAACCTTTTGGAGAGAACTTTGGACCTCGGAAATCGCATAAAGACTGTTGCCACATTGACTATAGCCACCCTGGCGCTTGTTTCAGGCGCACCGGCACAAGTCCAGCGCGCGGCCTCCAAGCCGCCAACAGTTGAAGAAAAGCTGGCCCAGTCCTACCGTGCGATGTACGACCTGAAATTCCAGGACGCCTTCAAGGCTGCCGATGAAGCCAAAGCCGTGGCGCAGGACGATCCCTTGCCCTATGTTGCCCAGGCCTGGATTTCATTCTTCCGTGAGCTTGACCGTTTGCACGCTCTCCGCAGCGAAGTGTTCACCACCGACGATGGCTTTAATGCCCGCGATTCCTACGCTTGGGAACCCGAAAACAAGAAGACTTTTGACGCCGCCCTGGATCGCGCCGAAAAGCTTGCCCTGGACCGCCTGGGCCGCGATCAGAATGATCCCCGCGCTCTGCTGGCGCTCTCGCTCAGCAACGGCCTGCGCGGCGACGATATGGGCATCTTCACCAAAAAAGATCTCAAAGCGCTTTCCTATATCAAGGCCGCAACCAACTATTCGGAGAAACTTCTGGCTCTCGCGCCCGACTCCTATGACGCCTACGTCGCCACCGGCATGGGCAAATACATTATCGGCCGCAAGTCAGCGCCCGTACGCTGGGTGCTCCGCATGGGCGGATACAAGGGCGACGAGCAGGAAGGCGTCAAAGAACTCTCGCTGGCCGCCGACCATGCCCGGTATCTCGCGCCATTCGCGCGTATCCTGGTGGCCTTTGAAGACGTGCGCCGCAACAATCCCACTGAAGCGCGCCGCAAGCTGGAAGATTTGCACCAGCAGTTTCCCAATAATCACCTCTTTATCGAAGAACTGAGCAAGCTGAACCGCACCTCAGCGCAGCTCACCCGCCAGGGCGACTGATCCCAAAGCGACTGAAGCCGCGCCCCGGATCTTTCCCATGGCGTCCTCCTGAACAAAGACAACTGCTCGCAGATCTTCGCGCTTCCATTCCTTCTCTAACTTGAGCGGTATGCTCGCTTCAAAGCTGCCTTCATGCAGTCGACCCAGTTGCCGCAACTCGCGGACCACCGCCGCATGATGTAGCGTGCGGCCGCCGTTCTCGCCTGAGCCTACCTGCGTGGCCAGATTGTCTTCGGTAATCGCCAGCATCACGTTGCCTTCTTTCTTTGCGGCTGGCGTCTTCACCTGGACTGCCAATTGGTTCGTGCCTGCGGCGGAAATCTTCACTTCTGCAAGCGCCTGCTGGCTGGCTTGCTGGCTGATCGCGCGCTTGGCCTGCCCCGAATCGCTTCCCACAAACTGCACTGCGCCGTCCACCACCATCTGCGGTGTATACGGGCCATCCACGCCCAGGCTTTGCGCGTAGCGCTCCTGCCGGCGGCTGAACTCGGCCGAAGAAAAACGGTCTTTCCATCCCAGAGAATTCCAGTAGTCCACGTGGAACCCTAACGGAATTACCTGGATGTTTTTAGCGGAAAGGTCCTGCCGCAAATGGCCCAGCAACTCATCCGCCGGTGGACAACTGGAGCATCCCTCTGAGGTAAACAGTTCCACCACAACCGCTTTCTGTGGCGTGCTGGCTTTGGTTGTTTTGCCCAGAACTATGTATACAGAAATTGCGGCCAGCAGCAGAACCATCAGGGTTGTGAATCGAATCATGCGCATTAGATCCATTGCTTTCCGTTTCGATGCAGTTTTCTGGAAGCGGAGGCGCTGTATTTACGGCCTAAAGCTGAGCCAAATACCAAGTACCAAGAGCCAACAGCCACCTTCACTCCTTTACCGCAATCCCCAGCGTCTTCATTTTCCGGTAAAGATGGCTGCGCTCCAGCCCCAGGACTTCCGCTGCGCGGGTCACGTTGCCGTGGTTCTCGTCCAGCTTTTTCAGGATGTAGTCGCGCTCGTACGCTGCCCGGGCCTGATGCAGCGTGGAGAAACCCGCGGTCGAGCGTCCGCCTTCGCGATGGATCAGAGGCGGCAAATGTTTGCGCTCAATCTTGTGCGCCGTGGGATTCATGATGACCAGCCGCTCAATCACGTTGCGCAACTCGCGCACGTTGCCCGGCCAGGAATAGCGCGCCAGCGTGTCAATCGCTTCGTCCGTGATTTCGCGCGACCGCCGGCTGTAAGCGGCGGAAAACTCTTTCAGAAAATGCTTTGACAGCAGCGGAATATCTTCCTTGCGCTCGCGCAGCGGAGGAACGTAAAAAGGGATCACGTTCAGCCGGTAAAACAGGTCTTCGCGAAAGTTTCCGCGGGAAATTTCCTCTTCCAGGTCCTTGTTCGTCGCGGCAATCACCCGCACGTCCACTTTCACCGGATCGTCATCGCCAACTGGCGTAAACGTCTGCTCGTCGAGCGTGCGCAGCACCTTGGACTGGGTCTTCAGGCTCATGTCGCCCACCTCGTCCAGGAACAGCGTGCCTTCATTCGCCTTTTCGAACTTGCCTTCTTTGTCGCTGGCCGCGCCCGGCAGCGCGCCTTTGCGATGTCCAAAAAGTTCACTCTCGATCCAGTCTTCGGGAATGGCGGCGCAGTTCACCTCTACAAACTGCTTGTCTTTGCGCAGGCTGTTCGAGTGGATTGCGTGTGCCACCAGTTCCTTGCCTGTCCCGGATTCGCCGTAAATCAGTACGCGTCCGTTGGTCGGCGCCATCACGGCAATCTCATGCCGCAGCGCTTTCATCGGGATGCTCTCTCCCACGATGACGCTCTTGGCCTGGAACTGCTTCTTAAATTCCGCGTTTTCCTGGCGGAGCCGGTGCGCTTCCACCGCGTTTTTCAGCACAATCAGCGTCTTATCCAGCGAGAGCGGCTTTTCCAGAAAGTCGAATGCGCCCAGCTTGGTCGCGCGTACCGCGGTTTCAATGGTTCCATGGCCGGAGATGATCACCACTTCCGGCGGATCTTCTAGCTGCCTGATTTTTTCCAGCGTCTCCAGGCCGTCAATGCCCGGCAGCCATATATCGAGCAAAACTACTTCGCAAGGGCGCTTCTTCAGCTGTTCCAGACAGGCTTCGCCGCTTTCCGCCAGCAGGACTTTGTAGCCTTCGTCTTCCAGCACGCCGCGCAGCGACTCCCGGATATCGCGTTCATCATCCACCACCAGGACGTTATGCACTCTGCGACTCCGATGCCGCCATCTCGCCCGCCAGCGGCAGCTCTACCAGGAACTTCGCGCCCGCCGGCTTGTTTTCTTCCACCCGGATCGACCCGTGATGGTCCTCGATAATGCGCCGCACAATGGCCAGCCCCAGTCCGGTGCCGCGCTTCTTGGTGGAGAAATACGGAAGAAATAATTTCTCTTTTACCTCGCGATTAATGCCATGGCCGGTATCGGCAATCATGATTTCCAGCCCGTCGCGGCTTTCCAGCAGCGATGTGGTGATATGAATTTCACGCACATGCGAGTCCTGCATGGCTTCAGCGGCGTTGTCGATCAGGTTGGCCAGCGCGCGCTTGATCGCTTCAGGGTCCGCCATGGCCAGGGGCAGCTGGCCGTCCAGTTGTTTTTCCACCGCTATGCCGTCCAGCCTTCCATTGAACATCGCCAGAGTGCCTTCCACAATTTCATTGATATCGGCCGGGCGGGGTTGGGCCGCGGGAAACCGGGCCAGCGAAGAGAACTCGTCCACCAGCGAGCGCACGGTCTGGACCGCTTCGGTAATCGTCGCCGCGCAGTCATGGATGACTTTGAGCGACGCTTCTTCCGGAACAAGCCCGCGCTCCAGGTGTCGGCGTATCCGCTCGGCTGAGAGCGCAATAGGAGTGAGCGGATTCTTGATTTCATGGGCCACGCGCCGGGCCACTTCGCGCCACGCCGCTTCGCGTTGCGCCTTCAGCAGCTCGCTATAGTCTTCAAACACGATCACGTAGCCCAGCCGCTGTTTGCCGTGTTGCACGGAAGAGACCGTAACGCTGGCGTTGAGCTTGTCCTTATCGACGGGTATTTCAAATTGCGCTGCGGTCACGGACATGCGGTCTGCCCGGCGCAACAGGTGTTCCAGATCGGCCGCGGTTTCGTCGTTGAAAACTTCCCGCAGCGTCGAGCCGATCGTCGGCGCGCCCCCGTTGGGCCAGAACATCCGCCCGAAGGCCACGTTGCTGTGCGTCACGCGCCGTTCGGGGTCCAGCGAAAGAACGCCCGTGGGAATGTTTTCCAGGATCGTTTCGATGTGCCGCCGCCGCTGCTCCAGCTCCGTATTCGTCTCCGTCAGCGCGCGCGCCGATTGATCGATCTTCGTGCGGCTTGTTTCCAGCTCCGCGGCCATGTTGTTGAACGATGACACCAGTTCCCCCAGTTCATCCGCAGCGGAAACCTCGACGCGGTGTTCCAGGTGGCCCAGGGAAATCTCGCGCGTGGCTTCGGCCAGCGCCTCCACGGGTCGCGTCACCAGCTTGGCCACAAACAGCGATGACCAGGTGGCGACGAACAGCACCAGCACCGTCAGCATCGTCAACAACAGCATGTAGAGGCCGCGAATGCGTTTGGCTTCGTGCCCTAGCGTCTCGTAGTCGTGCTGGTCCTGGTTGATCTGGGCCAGTGTCGGAGAAAAGTCTTTCGGCAGTGGCAGGCCAATCAGGATCGCTCCCGACTTTCCCGCGGGCGCCGTGGCCACAAGGTATTCCGCGTTCTGGAACACCCATTTCTCCGGAGACTGCTGTAGCTTTGGCAATGCGGGAAGTGATTGACGCAACATGGCCCACGGACGCGGCAGGTTCCAGCTTGCCACTGCGTCGCCGTCGCGCATCGCCACCGCAAAACCGCTTTGCAGCGTGTGCTGGTGGCGGCGAAATTCGTGCAGTACTCCCGCGTAATTTGCCGTCTCAAAAGCGCGCTGGATCTCGGGAGATTCCGCTATATCCATCGCCGTGTGGCGGGCATTGTCGCCCTGCGAGGTCGAGAGCAGCGCGGCCACCCGTCCGGAGTCTTGATGCAGCGCATTGACCGGGCTGGAAAACCATTTGTCGATCGAGCGGTTCATCAGCCCGTAGGAAAACATAAACATCACGATCGCCGGCGCAAACGATAGCACCAGAGCGCCAACCATCATGCGCGTGCGGAACCGTGAACCCAACACGCCCAGCCGCCGTTCCGCATAGAGCTTGAGCAGGTTGCGCAACAGGACAAAGGTGAGTACTACCAGCAGAAGGAAGACCAGGGCTGAGAGAGCGACCAGTCCCAGGGTTTGTCCGGCGGAATCAGGCCGCAATTGCTTCAAGTTGAACGCCTGCTGGGAAAAAACCACGCCGAAAAGCAGGACGATGCCCAACGCCAGCGGAATCAGCAGGGCGCGCCGCTGCGTCAAGGGTAGCGAACGATTGCTTTTATCCGGTTTCTTTTCGGACACAGTTCAGCTCGCGCGTCGCTTGGCAAAATCCGCGGGAGTCCTGCGACCCATTATAAGCTGGCTCTTTTATGAAATCCCGAACCTGCGCCTAACTTCATCTGAAACTTCTCTATGAGCTGAAGCGCGGGCGAGGGAACCCTATCGCATTGACCTGCTTTGAGCAGGTCTAACACAAATGTGCTTCTTTCTCGAAGACCGGAGTGGTCCCTCGCTACGGCTCGGGATTTTAGAGAAAAGCCTATTCCCCCGTATCGATCTGGGCCCGCTGCAAACGGTCAGAGAAATCGATATAGCACGATTTCCATTGAGTATAAAAGTCAATCGCTCCCAGGCCGCCTTCGCGATGTCCGTTACCGGTTGCCTTTGTCCCGCCGAAAGGCAGATGGACTTCCGCGCCGATTGTCGGAGCATTCACGTAAGTAATGCCTGCGTAAATATCGCGCATGGCGCGGAACGCCTTGTTGACGTCGCGCGTGTAGATCGATGACGAAAGACCGTAGGGCACGGCATTGGCGATCTCGATTGCCTTGTCGAAGTTATCTACCGGGACCAGGCTGAGCACCGGCCCAAAGATTTCTTCCTGGGCTATGCGCATCGTCTCATTCACGTCAGTAAAGATCGTTGGCTCAAAGAACCATCCATGGGCGTGCTCGGTCGTATTCACGGCTTTGCCGCCGGCTTCCAGTTTTGCGCCTTCGTTTTTGCCGATCTGAACGTACCTCTCGGTGGTGGCCACCTGCTGCTCATTGATCTGTGGGCCCACATCCACGCTTTCATCCTGGCCGTTGCCCACTTTCAGCCGCTGGGCGCGATAGATCAACCGGTCGGCAAACTGCCGGTAAACGCCTTTTTGCACAATCACCCGGCTGGCGGCGGTGCAACGCTGTCCGGTGGTGCCAAATGCGCCCCACAGAACGCCTTCAAGCGCCAGATCCAGGTTCGCGTCATCCAGAACGATAATGGCATTCTTGCCGCCCATTTCCAGGGAACACGGCTTAAAGCTGCGCGCGGCCGTTTCACCAACAATACGGCCCACCTCGCTCGATCCGGTGAATGAAATCGCCTGGACGCTCGGGTGCTCGGCAATCGGCGCGCCCACCTCAGGGCCAAAACCAGTCACAACATTCACCACGCCTTTCGACAATCCGGCATCGGTGAGCGCTTTCAAAAGGTTTAGCGTCGAAAGAGGCGTATCTTCAGCCGGCTTGATCACGCAGGTGTTGCCGCAGACCAGAGCGGGCAAAAGCTTCCATGAAGGAATCGCCATCGGGAAATTCCACGGCGCAATCATGCCGCATACGCCGATCGGCATGCGCACGGCCATGGCAAACTTGTTGGGCAATTCTGAAGGCACCGTCACGCCAAATTGCCGGCGGCCTTCCCCCGCCATGTAATAGGCTGTATCGACTGCTTCCTGCACGTCGCCGCGCGTTTCTTTGAGCACCTTGCCCATTTCACGGGTCATCAGTCGCGCGTACTCTTCCTTGCGCTCCAGCAGGATCTCGCCGGCGCGGTAGATGATCTCCGCGCGTTTGGGCGCGGGTACCAGCCGCCAGCGCTCAAATGCCTGGCGCGCCGCGGAAACCGCATCGTCAACGTCGCGCTTGTCTGAGCGTTGGAATACGCCAATCACGTCTCGCGTGTCGGCCGGGTTCAGGTTTTCGTAGGTCTGGCCGCTGCGGGACTCGACCCATTCGCCACCGATGAAATTCTTAAAAACTTTGGCTGCCATTGATACAGGAGTTGCCTTTCCGGGGAATCAAACCCTTTATCGTACCAAGATTTTGGGCTTTGCGGTTAGGATGGTATCAGACGGAGCGGGGCTGACTGCTGAAGCCCATGATAACAAGAGGGTTGCCGATCTTTCAACGCTCCATTAGTGGTCTCTGTGCAACCGAACCAAAGGTGCCATGAGCGAGCTTCCTCGCGGAAGAAATTTATAAAATTATGCTAATAACCAGCATAGGATATGTTTATGTTCTAGAATCGGTGCCAGCTAACTATATGAATCTTATTTCATAGGTACTTTAAAAGTAGATTAGACCCGGTTCGATACATACTTAAAAGATTCTTATACCGTGGGGCTGGGCATAGAGGGAGGTACGTTGCTATGTCGATACTCCTTGCCGATGATGATCTTCACCTCGCCACATTCTTGTCGAAATCGCTGGAATCGGCCGGCTACTCCGTTCACACTGCCCTGAATGAGGACACTGTCCTTTCCGAATTGCAGCGGCAGAACTACAAGCTAATTATCCTGGATCTTAACTTCGGCCAGACTGACGGACTCAAGCTTCTGGAAAAACTGCGGGCGGATGGCCTGGAAACACCAGTGATGGTGTTGAGCGCCCGCAACCGCGTTTCCGATCGCATTCAGTCGCTCAATCTGGGCGCCGACGATTACATTACCAAGCCCTTTTCATTCCAGGAGCTGGCTGCCAGGGCCAATGCTCTGCTCCGCCGCAAAGCCGATCCATTCCTGAGCGTGCTGCGGGTGGAAAACCTTGAGCTGGACCCCTCTTCGCGCAAAGTCCGCCGCGGCAAAAGAGAGATCAAGCTCAGCCCTAAGGAATTCGATTTATTGTTCCTGCTGATGCGCCATGCCGGCGAAACGGTCACGCGCCAGGACCTTTTGCGTGAATCGTGGGGTCTGCAGCCGGAAACGGACAGCAATCTGGTTGATGTCTACGTGAACTACCTCCGCAAAAAAGTCGATTTTCCCGGCGAAGGTAAGTTGATCCATACGGTCCGCGGCTCAGGCTACCGGATTGGTAGACCCGCGCCCACGCAAGCTTCAGGCCTGCTGGCCAGCGACCATCCTGATGTCGAGCAGCCGGAATCCAATCATCATTTGCTGGCGGGCAATCTCGCCAGTTTAAGCGACGCGGGTAGCATGCAGCAAACTCCTTTGCGGGCGTTAATTCATTCCGTGGTGCATGATCTGGCGCAACCTCTGACCAGCGTTCGTTGCTTCCTGGAGGTCTCTGGCATGCATGACAGCGATGTTTCTACGCGAGCCTCTGATTTAAAAAATATTGAGCAACAGGCTGACCGGGCCATTTCTCTGGCCAAAAGCATCTCGGCGCTGGTGCGGGAATCTCCGGCGCCAAGCGGACCATGGGTTTCCCTGGACGCATTGCTCAATGATCTGTTCAATGATTTCAACGTGCTGCTCCACTCCGGCCTTCTAACGCTCGACCGTCAATGGAACTCCTCCGTCCAGGTGACCAGCAGCCCAGTGCTGCGCCAGCTCATGGTCCTGTTCCTCAGCAAGCTGATTGGCAGAAACACCCGGCCACTGATTCTCACGATCTCGACGCAGTCAGGTGACGGCCGCTGCCAGCTTGAGCTGAAGTGGAAGGCCAATGACGACTCTCAAACCGTCCTATTGGATGCCAGGGGCATCTTCGCCAAAGAGCTCCCCCATATACAGGAATTGGTGTATTCCATTGGCTGTGAAATCTCGCTTTCTGAAGGCAGTCCGGGAATTTTGCTGAAACTGCCGGCCGCGCCTCAGGCCGGCAGACAGGATATAGTGCACTAGCCAAACCCACGCTGTTCCTGCGGGAACTACCGTAGAATGCGGACGTCATTCGCTGCCAATCCTGGATATTTATTCACCCATCACGGCAACTACGACTCGCTTCGAACGCTGGCCGTCGAACTCCGCGTAAAATACCCGCTGCCATGTGCCCAGGAGCAATTTTCCGTTGCTCACCGGCACTATGACCTGATGGTGCACCAGAAGGGCCTTCAGATGTGAGTCGCCATTGTTTTCGCCCGTCTGGTGGTGAAGGTACTCTTGCTTGAAAGGCGCCAGCTGTTCCAGCCATTTATCGATGTCCTGGATCAACCCTCGCTCGTCGTCATTCACGTAAACGCCGGCCGTGATATGCATGGCCGAAACCAGCGCCATGCCGTTGCTCACGCCGCTTGCCTGAACGATTTTTTCTACTTGCGGCGTAATGTGAATGTATACGCGATGCTTTTTGGTGTTGAACGTGAGATATTCCGTATGAAATTTCATGCCGTAGCCTGTCCTTAAGGGCTCCTCGTCCAGGAGTCTGTATGAGCAGGAATGGATTGCGGACAGGCTGCCCGGGTTTGCCTGAGGCGCATCAAAATTAGAATGGCCAGACGCCCGCCTCGAACCGCTGCCATCGACATTCCCGACAAACCTACACTGCCTGCTCTGCGCGCGGCGGCCGCGGAATGCAAGGCTTGCGGTCTCTGGAAGCTGGGAACTCAGACGGTTTTCGGAGAGGGAAAAGCTACCGCCCAGGTAATGATGATTGGCGAGCAGCCCGGTGACAAGGAAGACCTTCACGGGCGGCCTTTTGTCGGGCCGGCGGGAGCAGTGCTCAATAAAGCCCTGGCCGCTGCTGGAATCGATCGTAACGATGTCTATGTGACGAACATCGTGAAACATTTCAAGTGGGAGCCGCGTGGCAAACGCCGCCTGCATAAGAAACCCAATGTGCAGGAGATCAGCGCCTGCCGGCCCTGGCTGGATGCTGAGATCAAGGCCGTCAGACCGCAGGTGGCCGTGCTTCTGGGCGCCACCGCCGCCCAGGGCATTCTGGGACGCGACTTCCGTGTAACGCAGCACCGCGGCGAGTGGTTACAATCTGATATTGCTCCCTACGTAATGGCAACAGTTCATCCTTCCTCTATTCTCCGCGCCCAGGATGACGATTCGCGCCATGAAGAAATGCGCAAATTTGTCGCGGATTTGAAGGTGGTGGCAACCCAGATCCACCGGCGACGGGCGGCCTGACAGGGGTTATTGCTGGCTCACCTGCATCGTCTGGTCAATGCTGATGGTTTGGGGCATGCCGGAATTTTCCGGGCCGGACCACGTGGCCACGATGCGGAAAGAAGAATCGTTGATTTCGGCGGAGTAGTTGTAAGGCCCGCGATTATTGCGCGCCATGGCCAAATCACCCTGCGATCTCAGGGCATCAATGGGGACGTAACTGCCCTGCATGGCGGCATGGCTGCGCTCCGCCTGGGCAATCGCCAGCAGGTCATTTTTCACGCCAATCAGATCTACAGTCGATGTGGGACTGCCCGCGCCGGGGGTCGTTACGCCCTGCGTCTGCCGCATATAAATGTAGGCTCCGGCGGCCACAACGATAATCAATGTCAAAAACCCAAAGACGCGTCCCATACGGTATTCTCCAACGATGGCTCCATGATAACCTTTGCCGCTTTCGCCCACCTCTGAGAAAATCAACCTTTGGCTAACGAAAGTCCAATTCGGGTGGCAGTCGTTGGTGTCGGCTCATTTGGCCGGAACCATGCCCGCGTTTACCACGATCTGCAAAAGCAAGGCGCCGGCGTGGAACTGGTGGCGGTGGTGGATAATGACGCCGCGCAAGCCCAGGCCGTGGCCAGCCAGTTCGGCTGTTCCGCGCTCGCCACCGTTGAAGACCTGTTCGGCCGGGTGGAAGCGGCGTCCGTGGCCGTGCCTACGCTGCATCATCGCGGAGTTGCCGCTGCTTTAATGGCTGCCGGCATCGACGTGCTGATCGAAAAACCTCTCGCGTCAACACTGGATGAAGCCGATGAATTGATCAGTCTGGCCAACGCCAACCAGCGCATTGTGCAAGTGGGACATCTTGAGCGGTTCAACCCGGCGGTGAAAGCCACCATCCCGCTGATCACGAATCCGATGTTTTTTGAGGTGCACCGTCTCAGCGTCTTTAGCCCGCGCAGCCTTGACGTGGACGTAGTGCTGGATCTGATGATCCACGATATTGACGTTGTGCTCTCGTTCGTAAAGTCTCCCTTGAAAGAACTGCGTGCCGTGGGACTGCCGGTCGTCACCGAAAAAGTGGACATCGCCAACGTGCGCATGGAGTTCGAATCCGGCTGCGTTGCCAACCTGACCGCCAGCCGCATCAGCACGGAGCGGGTGCGCAAACTGCGTTTCTTCCAGCCGAAGGAATATGTTTCAATCGACTATGGACGCCAGGACGTTTTCCAAATTCGCGTCACGCAGGAAGAGAAGTTTTCCCTGCACAATCTGATGGCGTTCGCGGAAACTCCCTCCAGCTTGCCCATCCCCGGAGTAACGCTGACCAGGCCCAAGGTGGAGGCGGAAGAACCTCTGCGGGCGGAATTGAAATCATTTCTTCACGCCGTGCGCCATCGCAGCAAACCGGTGGTCACGCTTGAAGATGGCCGGCGCGCCCTGAGCGCGGCCCTAAGCATTCTCTCTGCCATTGAAGACCACACCCGACGGGCACAATTACATTCCCTGTAAATTCTTTGTAAACATGTGTTAAGGTCCGCAGCTCGTCCCTTGGTAATGAGTCGTTTCCACTAGAAATATTCTTTTTTCGTCGAAGGTGCCTGCAAGAGCAGCTCAGAACCGCCGTTCTAATGAGAGAATAGTTACTAGAAATGCAACAGAGCCTGTTGAAGGCTGGTGGTGGTTTATCCCTGTAATGGAAGAACAAGGGCGTCCGGCAGAAGGCCAGCGTCGAGAAGCTGAAACTCCGTTGAGAATCACGGCGGCAGAGATGCGTCTGCATCTGCTCACGGCCGACCTGCCGGAAGAAGATGACGTTGTATCTTCGTATCGCCGGCGTGAGGCCGCATGGCTTTCGTTGGTTACCCATGCCGTCATCATCGCGTTATTGATCTTTGTGCCCAAATGGACTTTCAAACAGCCGGTCATCGTCCCGATCAGAGAAAAAGACACTACTTTTCTGACCTTGCCCGATGATCAGCTGAAAGTGAAACCGCCGAAGACCGACATTCTTTCCGACAAGAACCGTATCGCGCAGACGCGAACTCCCACGCCCAACAAAGAGATCCTGCGCAAACTGATTGACGCCCGCAAGCCTGGACCGCCGAAGACCGCAGCTCCCCCGCCGGCCCAGCAGGCAATGCAGCAGAATCCGGCTACGGCGCAGGGAACAACTCCGGTTCCGGAAGTGCAGAAACCGCCGCAGACAACGGCGCAGGTGGAAACGCCCGCTCCCGCTGCTCCAAAGAAATCGCCTTTTGCCATTGCCTCTCCCGGCAGTTCCGTCAGTGACGCAATCCACTCAGTGGCCAACGGCCATGGCCGATCTGCGGTGACATTTGGCGGCGGCGAGTATGGCAGCGGTCTTCGCCCCAAAGTGGATACGCGTGGGGGACTGGAAATCCTGAGCGACACCATGGGAGTGGATTTTGGTCCATACATGAAGCGGCTGCGTTACACCGTGCAAACCCACTGGGACCCGTTGATCCCGGAATCGGCCATGCCGCCGGTCATGAAAAAAGGCGTGGTGACAATTGAGTTTGCCATCACCAAAGACGGAAGGGTTATGGGAATGAAATTAATCGCCGGCTCCGGCGATGTTGCGCTGGATCGCGCAGCCTGGGCCGCCATCACGGATGCGATTCCGCTGCCCAATCTCCCTACGCAGTTCGCCGGCGACTATCTCCAGATCCGGGCGCGCTTCTACTACAATCCCGATAAGAACGACCTGGAATAAAGAAAATGACCGTCGAATAAAATTCATTATCGTCTTATCGTTGGCGCTGCATCATCTTCATCAGCGTGCGTTGCGCGAATGGCATATAGATGAGCGCCGCGCAGGCGCCCAGAGCGAAGCCGAAACCTATGCGATCGGCAATCAGGAGCGGCGACAAAGCCCAGATCATATCCAGCACAAAGAGCGCGGGCGTAAGGACCTGGTATTTGTTTCCGAGCAGGTGGTAGTCCATGGCCGTGGCGGAAATCAGGTACAAACGCACTGCCACGCCGGCCAGCGCCGTAGACAGGTAGACCACGAATGCCGCTGTGCCTGCGCTGCGCCACGCATTGAAGGCCGCTTGATAAGTGTTCTCCCAGCGAAAGAGGGCGGAGAGATAAAAAATCAGGTACATAATTTGCGTGAGCGCGAACAATACTCGTGCGGTGGTCCGGCTGGAGCGGGGAAGCCCTGAATCATCTTCTGGCTGAATCTCAATCGAGGGAGCAGGCGCCGGAATTGCCGCGCTCGGAGGAACAACCGGCGTGAGCGTACCGGACTTTGCCGGCGCGGCTGGCGATTGATCGACGATGAGTTCCGCTTCTCCAAGAAAGCGATAACCGCGTTTGGCAATGGTCTCAATGTATTTCGGTTTACTGGCGGAATCGCCCAGCACGTCGCGCAATTTGACCATGGCAGTGTTCAGCCCGTGATCGAAATCGACAAACGTATCTTGCGGCCACAAGCGCCGCCGCAACTCCTCTCGCGTGACCACTTCCTTTGGACGCTCCAGCAACGCCACCAGCACCTGAAATGGCTGTAGTTGCAGCTTCAGCCGGGCGCCGCTGCGACGCAGTTCCGCGGCCTGGAGATCGGCCTCAAAGTCATCGAATTTGTATTTTGAAACCGTTCCCATGAACAGGCAAGCAGCTGTCGATTGCAGGTATCGCGCTAGAGTTTAACATTTTCACCCGGGATCGCTAAGCCGCATGTGCTCGACTTTTGGCACGGCTGGTTACAATGGCACGAATGGATGTTCGACGACAGCAAGCACTGGGCCTGGCCCTGCTAGCCCTCCTTTTGATTCTTTTTGTATTGCTGCGAAGACTCTGGAGCGGCGCATGAACCTGCCCTTGCTGGTGGTGCTTGGCCCCACGGCCAGCGGCAAGACTGCGCTGTCTCTCCATCTGGCCGAGCGTCTGCAAGGTGAAATTGTCAGCTGTGATTCTGTCGCGGTCTACCGCGAATTTGAGATTGGCACGGCCAAGCCCTCGCGCGCGGACCGCCAGCGCGTCTCCCATCATCTGATTGATATTGCTGGGCCGGAAGAGTTGGTTACGGCGGGAGATTATTCACGCCTGGCCAGGCAGGCCGTTGGCGAGATCGCCGCCCGCGGACATCTGCCCATTATCGCAGGGGGCTCCGGGCTTTATTTGCGTGCGCTTCTGGAAGGATTGTTCCCGGGGCCTCCGCGGTCGGAAACGTTGCGCACCCGGCTCCGCCAGCGTGCCGCCGAACGCGGGGCCGCGTATCTGCACAAGCTGTTGCGCCGCATGGATCCCGCGGCCGCGCAGTCCATCCACGCGAATGATATTCCCAAGGTGATTCGCGCGCTGGAAGTGGGTCTCAGCACCCGCGCGCCCATGACCGGACTCTGGCAGAAGGGCCGAGATCCATTACGCGGGTATGCGATTCTGCGCATTGGCCTGAACCCGGACCGCGATGCGCTCTACCAACGCATCAACCAGCGGGCGCAAGAAATGTTCACCTCCGGCCTGCTGGAGGAAACTCGGTTTCTGGCTGCGTGCCACGGCGCATCCCCATGGCCGCTCAATTCGCTGGGTTACAAGCAGGCCATGCAACATCTGCGCGGTGAAATCTCATTGGAACAGGCGATCGCTGACGCGCAACAGGGTCACCGGAATTATGCCAAGCGGCAAATGACCTGGTTTCGCCGCGAGCCAGACGTTCATTGGATTTCCGGATTTGGATCTGACCCGGCTGTGCAGGAACAAGCTGAAACTCTGGTTCGTGAAAATGCTGCTGCTGAATAGTCGCCGCGTTACAGCAGCATTCCCGTGCGGTTCCAGCGGGTGTGCGAAAAGAAATTGCCGGCGATGGAAGCATAGAAAGAAATCCGGTGTCCCGGATTTTCATCGAGCCAGCGCGCGGTAGGCGCGTCATAAGACCAATAGACGAAAAGCGGCTCGCCGATTACGTTGCTGATCGGCACAAATCCCCAGTCGCGGCTGTCGCTCGAATTGTCACGGTTGTCGCCCATCACGAACAGCTTGCCTTCCGGCACAACGGTTGGCCCCCAACTCTCTTCCGGGCTGTGAACCGGTGCGTGGTGGACCGCGTAAGGCTCCTGTACCGGGCGGGAGTTCACGTAAAGTACACCATCGCGGATTTCCAGCCGGTCGCCGCCCATCGCGGTCACGCGCTTCAGGAAAGTTTCCGTCATATCTTTGGGATAGCGGAATACAATGATGTCGCCTCGATGAATGGTCTTGATCATCGGCAGGCGCCAGTGGACCAGGGGTATTTCCGGTCCATAGAGAAGCTTGTCCATGAAAAGATGGTCGCCTACCAGAATGGTGCCTTCCATCGATGCCGTGGGGACGACCGAAGCCTCGCCCACAAAGATTCGCATTCCCAGAACGATCGTCGCCAGCACGATCAGCCGTCGCGTGGAAAGACGCCAGATCCTCCGTACTCCAGCCAAAGACCCGATGCCCGTATGAGCATCGGGAGCGCCCTCAGCCGGTTGATAGGCATCTTGCGGCGCATGAGGCCCTGTTTGAGCCGTTGAATCCGTGAGGGCTGGCCGTTCGCACAGTTCAAGTGTGAGCATATAGACGAAGGGGGGAACTGACATTCTTGGCCACGCTTGGCGAACACACAATCAGGTGAATACCTGCTGTTGATGAACATTTGGTCATGACCCAGGCACTTCTTGCGAACTGGGGAACCCTTTGACCTTCCTTGGGGTCTGACCTTAAGCTGAACTGACCTTAAGGCGAACTGACTTTACTGCGATCGGGCTTTACGGTGCTCTAGTTCTGTGGCCGCATGGAAAAAGGAATCTTGAGTGGTACTTGGCGGGCAAGGAAGAAGAGAGTAATAGAGGGATTGGCGACCTCTGCGCAAAATTCCGAGATGCATCTTTCCACAGAAGACCGGGAGCAGTTG
>DASXCL010000006.1:0-28490 GCA_036491195.1 Candidatus Angelobacter sp. | reverse complement strand
CTCCCGATTAAACGCAGAGGTGCTGGCCTGGACTCAGGCGGCCAATCTCCAGAAAGTTCGCATTCAATGGAAGTTCGACCGCACCAAGGCGAGAGAAAAATTCCGATATAGTCCTTTAATCATGCGGTCGGAGAACTAGTAGTGAATATTCCTGAATTCCAGCAGGCATTCAGCTGCAAAGCGGGACAGCCCATGGTGCGTGAGAACCGCTGCCGCGTGTGGTAGCCCAAACGCAAATTCGTCCCGGCAAAATCCTGCTGGAGATCTGTGTTGACTCAGTGGAGTCTGCTATGGCCTCCGAGCGAGGCGGCGCGGACCGCATTGAACTTTGCGCGGGACTTCCCGAAGGCGGCATTACGCCCAGCGCCGGCATGATTGCCGCCGTGCGCAAGAAGATCGCCATCGGGCTGCATGTGATGGTTCGTCCGCGCGGCGGAGACTTCTGCTACAGCGCCGACGAATTTGGCATCATGCAGCGCGACATCCTGATCGCCAAACAACTTGGCGCCAATGGAGTCGTCTTTGGCATTCTGACTACCGATGGTCATGTGGACAAAGACAGAATGCGGCAGCTGATCGAGATGGCCCGGCCACTCAAAGTTACCTGTCATCGCTCGTTCGATATGACTTGCGATCTGGCGCAGGCCCTGGACGATCTGCAAGACGCGGGGGTGGACCGGGTGTTGACGTCCGGTGGCAAAAAAAGCGCGGTAGATGCCATGCCAACCCTGAAGCAACTGGTGCAGCAAGCTCAAGGCAGCATTGCCGTAATGGCTTGTGGGGAGTTGTCGATCGCCAACGTAAAAGCGGTCATCGCCTACTCAAGTGTGAGGGAAGTGCATGCCGGGCTGGGCACCACCGTCACCAGCGCCATGAAGTTTCGCAATCAGAAGATTGAAATGGGCACGCTCGCCAATACCGAATATCAACACATGGTCGTGACCGAAAGCAGTGTGCGGGAACTTAGGGCGGCCATCGACAGCATTTGAAGTTCGCCGGCAGAGGGAGGAGCACTGACGCTTGGACACCGTACTATCGTTCTTTTATGCATCAACCGGATAACACTAAAATATGAAGGCCGTCTAAAATGAATGAGGCGTATGGATATTTCGTTCGAACACGACCGAAGCGAGTGGAATACGTTGACGCAGAACCAGCCGGCGCGTCGCCGTCGCTGGAACTTATCTTTCAGCCTGTCCTCCGGGTTGCACGCTTTGGTGGTGGCGGCGCTTTGCTGGCCAGCCACGCCCCATTTTGTGAAACCTACGTTGCTTGCCCGGGGCGAAGGAGGAGAATCAACTCCTGTGTCTGTTGTCCTCTACGTGCCTAAGGATCTTCAACTGGCAGCGGCGGAAAAGCCTCCCCTTCTTTCCCTGCCTGCCTCCGCGCAAAAGAAGAGGCAACGGACCAAGCTTCACAAGCGTACCAATGTGGTCGAAGAAGTAGAGAGACGCTCCAATCCAGCCGAGGCCGGGTCAGAGCTGGGTTCAGCCTATGACGGCGCCACCAGCGGAGAAGAGGTTAAGCCCGCGCTGCCGGTTGCTTTCCAGGACTTGAAGATTCCCCGATCTGAGCTGCCAAGTGGCTTGCAGGGCGATGTAATCGTGGAAATTACAATTGACGCTCAAGGTGCTGTGATAGAGGAACGCCTTCTTCAGGGTCTGGGACATGGAGTGGATGAACGTGTAATAGCTGTGTTGCGTGACTGGCGTTTCCATCCGGCAACACGCAACGGTGTGGCAATCCCTTCCAAGCACGATGTGCATTTCCATTTTCCCAGCTAAATCATGAATAGGTGGCCCATAGCCCCATGAAGACACTTACCACTGCCGTTGTGCAAAAAAGTGCAGACCTGAGAGGGATTCCTGGCACAACGCAAGGGAAGTTATGGATCCAATCCAATGGGTAGAACAAGGCCTTGTCGACGTGTGAGAATTGAGCTTGTTAGAGAGCTTTTGAATCACATCTTAAATGCCAGCTGGCGGGTCTAGTTCAGCTCGTTTATGGAGCATCTTTCCGATCTTTGCGTGGTGCAGAATCAAAGGGATAGATTCAGTCTACCGCTAAATCACCCTATAGGTATGAGCACTTGAAGCCATAGGCAATAAATCTAGCATAAGCGCAAGGTGTGCAGCAGCCTGGCCCGGGCGAGTTGCAGAAGCAGCTCACGGACTAAGGACAGTGCCTTCAGCCAAAATGCTGCGCTTCCTGGCTGTATTTTCCTGGCCTTTCATCAAAAGTTATTCCCCATAAGGAAGATTGAATGTCCTTCCCGGAAGAAGCTCTGCCAGCCCATAGAGATTTCCCAGCGCCTATACATGCTCTGGAAAGAGCGAATCGCAAAAATAAACGAGGGAAGAAGGCATACAAACTTAAGATTTCTTAGTTTTCATCTAATGTGATCTAAGTTATTTCGTGCATAGATAAGCGGCAAAAGAGAAGCTATGGTCAAATCTGACCGGAAATCTTAGGCTATTTCGTCTTGCAGGTTATCTTGTCCGCTGGTAGCATGCTCTCGGAAGGAGCCATATGGATACGCAACAGATCATCTCGGAGTTAGAGTCAGAAAAGGACCGTCTGGAGCAAGCGATCTCTGCTCTGCGCGGTTCGGCAAGTGGCCGTCGTGGCTTTGCCGCAGGTTCAGGCAGGCGGGGACGCCGGCGCTTGAGTGCGGCCGCGAAAAGGCGCATTTCAGAAATGATGAAAAAGCGCTGGGCGGAAAGAAAAAGAGCTGCCAAAGCAGCCTGAACAGTAAGAGGCAGGTAGAGAAAAGGTATAAAGCGGGCCGCTATCAAGCGGCCCCCTTTATTGCATTTCAGCATTGCGTTTCTGCGCACATAAGGTGACGAACCGGTTCGCGAACGGCGTTGCGCCAGGTTGAGTTTCCTCCATGAATTGTCTATAAACAAAGCTCTTGTTTATTCTTCGGCTTTATTCTTCATCCCAGGTGGGCCTGATGATCGGGAAAGCAGCTCTGTTCGTGATCGCGTGGGCGGCATTTTTTCGTCCGCTTCCTGTATGTGCGCAGGATAATTATGAGATCCAGGTTTACGGAGCCGACACAGTCGAGCCGGCCAGCACGATGGTCGAATTTCACACAAACTGGACCGCTCAGGGCGAGAAGCTCGAGCTAAACGGCGTCCGGCCCACCAACCACGCGGTACACGAGACCATTGAGATCACGCAGGGCTGGAATGACTGGTTTGAGACCGGCTTTTACATCTTTACCAGCGTGCGTTCGGGCGACGGATGGGACTGGGTAGGAGACCATATCCGTCCACGGTTCCGGATTCCCGAGAAATGGCATTGGCCGGTGGGGTTGAGTCTTTCCAATGAAATCGGTTATCAGCGGCACGCTTTTTCGCCCGACACCTGGACCTGGGAGATACGTCCAATCATCGATAAGAAGCTGGGTCGCTGGTATATTTCCTTCAATCCTACCGTTGACAAGTCTCTGCATGGCGATAACGTAAGCCAGGGTTTTGAGTTCTCTCCGAACGCCAAGGTGTCGTATGATTTTTCCAAAGTGGTCTCTGGCGGCCTGGAATACTATGGCGCCCTGGGACCCATCGGCAGCTTTGATCCGGTGGCGGAACAGCAGCAGCAGATTGTCCCTTCAGTCGATCTGAATGTATCGCCGGCCTGGGAGATTAATTTCGGTGTCGGCTGGGGCGTGACCCGATCCACTGACCATCTCATCATCAAAGGCATCATCGGACGGAGGTTCTCCTGGAAGAGGAAAGCCGGATGAGGACGCACGGCGGGCTATAATGCTGCGCCTGGCGCTATGAAGAGGTGCAAGATTGCGACATGGATCTTTTCTCGCCGTTCTGGTTCTGATCATGACCTATAACGCTTCCACCCAAGACCGCTCTTATGGCCGCTCCGTGGTCATAACGGACAGGGGCATTGTTGCCACCAGCCACTATCTAGCCTCTCAGGCGGGCGCGCAGGTTTTGGCACAAGGCGGATCTGCCATGGATGCCGCGATTGCCGCAAACGCGGTACTTGGGGTCACCGAGCCTATGATGAACGGCATCGGGGGCGATCTTTTTCTTATTTACTGGGACGCCAAGGCTGGCAAACTCTACGGACTCAATGCCAGCGGATGGGCGCCTCGAAAACTGACGATCGACTTTCTTGCCCGGCAAGGCATCACCGCCATGCCCCACGATGGCATTCACAGCGTAACCGTTCCCGGAACCGTGGATGGCTGGAGCCAGGCGCACAAGCGTTTTGGGCGGCTCCCCTGGAAGCAACTGTTCGGACCGGCGATTTATTACGCTGACCATGGCTATGCCGTGCCGGAGATTATTCAGGATTATTGGGTTGCTGAAGAACCCAAGCTGCGCAAAACCGATGAAGCGCGAAAGGTCTTTCTTCCCGGAGGCAAAGTGCCTGAGCTAGGCTCGGTTTTTTCGAATCCTGATATCGCCAAAGCGTTGCGGCTGATCGCGGAAAAAGGGCGCGACGCTTTTTACAAAGGCGAGATCGCTGACGCGATCATACGTACTTCTTCCGCTTTTGGCGGAACGATGGAACTGCAGGATCTGGCGGATTTCTCGGCCGAGTGGGTTGAACCTATTTCAGTCGACTATCGCGGCTGGAAGATTTACGAACTGCCGCCAAATGTCCAGGGCATGGCCGCTCTTGAAATGCTTAATATCATGGAAACCTTTCACCCGGACAAAGACGGTCCCAAAGGCGTGGTCGAGCTGCACAAGAAAATTGAAGCCATGAAGCTTGCTTATGCGGACCTTTATCGCTATAACGCGGACCAGCGCTTTGCCGCAGTGCCGGTGATTGGTTTGCTGGATAAGACTTACGCTAAAGAGCGCGCGGCGAAAATCAATCCAGAGAAGGCCAACTGCAACCCCGGAGCAGGCCGTCCCGCCACCAGTGACACCACATACCTGGCCGCAGTCGATAAAGATGGCAACATAGCTTCTCTGATCCAGAGCAATTATTCCGCCTTTGGCTCCGGCATAGTTGTAAATGGCATGGGGTTCGCGCTACAGAACCGCGGAGCATTGTTCTCGCTCGATGCTGCTCATCCCAACGCGCTACAACCGCGCAAGCGTCCATTCCATACAATTATTCCTGCATTCATGGAGCGCGGCGATGTGCATATCGGTTTTGGCATTATGGGCGGAGCAAACCAGCCAGTGGCCCATGCACAGTTTGTCTCTAATCTTGTCGATTACGGCATGAATATTCAGGCGGCTATGGAAGCGCCGCGCTTTACAGTTACCAGCGGCCAGGTTTCGTGCGATATCTTGATCGAATCGCGGGTTACGCCGGACGTGATCCAGAATCTGCGGCAAAAAGGGCACAATCTGATCGTCCGTGGAGAATACACAGCACTCATGGGACGTGGGCAGGCGGTGATGCACAATTCGAAGACCGGAATGAATTGGGCTGCTTCTGACCCGCGCGCCGACGGGGCAGCCGAACCTGAACCCATACCCATGCACTGATCTCCTAGACGTGTTCTTCCACGGTTGAGATCATCGGCATCAGTAAGACCGGCGCTTTCATAAATTCAAAACGATTAATCGCCTCCACGGCGCGCCGCACCGTGGTTTCCAGCGTCGGCTCCAGAGTAATCACGAAGGACAGACGATCTTTGGGCATGTTCGGTTCCTGAATCACTGAATCAATATTGATTCCCTCATGCGCAATTGCTTCGGCTGTCCGGGCGAGAATTCCGGGCTGATCATTTACCGTTAGGCGCAGAAACCAACTTGCCGGATTGGGTCTGGGCAGCGGACGCAGTGGTTCAGCGTTGTGAAATCCCTCGAGGAGACTTGAGGACGCCTGGCCGCGCGCAATCTGCCGTGCAATCTGCAGAACGTCAGAGAGAACAGCCGTGCCGGTGGCGCTCCCTCCGGCGCCGCGTCCGTAAAGCATTTGTGTGCCCACGCTTTCACCGGCAATAAAAATGGCGTTGTTCGCTCCTGCCGCCTTGGCCAGCATTGAATCACGAGGCTCCAGCCATGGCTGCACCGCAATGTGAACGCCCTCTTCCGCCCGCTCAGCGGACGCTACCAGGCGGATGGTCGAGTTAAGACGGTGCGCGTAATGAAAATCCGTGGAGGTGATGTCGCGGATTCCAACGACAGGAATTTCCGATGCCCGAATGGCGTGGCCGAATGCGATGCGTGCCAGGATAGCGATTTTGTCGCGTGCGTCCAGGCCATCAATATCCAGACTGGAGTCGGCCTCGGCGTAGCCGGCTGCCTGGGCCTGCTCCAGTGCGTGGGCAAATTCGATGCCGTGCTGTTCCATCTGCGTAAGGATGTAATTGCATGTGCCATTCACAATTCCGTAGACCGCCTGGATGCGGTCCGCCGCCAGCGCTTCAGAGATGGCGCGGATCACGGGCACTCCGCCGGCAACGGTGGCCTCAATGCCGATAGGAAGATTTTTCTCCTGGGCCAGCGCAAAGAGTTCGTCGCCGTGCAAGGCAATCAGGGCTTTATTCGCAGTGACGACGGCCTTGCCGTTCTCGAGGCTGGTGCGGACGACATCCCGCGCCACCGTGGTTCCGCCGATTGCCTCCACCACGATGTCAACGTCGTTCGCGGTAGCAACCTGCTTCCAGTCAGAAACCACCGTGATCCCATTCACGCCGGTTTCAGAATTGCCCGGCTTCCGGCGCGCGATTCGAGTTACGACAATTGACACGCCGCCGGTCCGCTGGCAGATTTCTTCCGCGTGGCTGGAGAGAATCTCAGCCGTTGCCCGGCCCACGGTGCCGTAACCAACAATGCCAACCCGCACCTGCTCGGCGCTTCGGCGGGTTGAATCCTGTCTTTCCACTGCGTCTTCAAGGCCGCGCATAGATTTGCTCCAGAGTTCTGATCACCGTATCGCTGTCGGCATCCATGGGGCCGAGGAGGCTTTGCCCCAGCGCCTGTTTCATATAGTCAACGTCCTTCAACATGTGCCCGGTGAGGACCAAAACGATTGTTTCCTCGGGTTTTACGAAACCTGCGCCGGCGAGTTTCTTCAGTCCCGCCAGCGTAGCTGCCGAAGCAGGTTCGCAGCCTATGCCCTCAGCGCCTAGCTCAGTTTTGGCCTGCGCGATTTCCCTTTCGCTCACGTCTTCGCACACGCCGCCGGTATTTTTTAGTACGCTTACCGCTTTCCGCCATGAAGCCGGGTTGCCAATGCGGATGGCCGTCGCCCTGGTTTCGGCGTTCACGCGCACCAGTTCTTTGCCGTCCTTTTCGCGCATGGTGCGGACGAGAGGATTCGCGCCCACAGCCTGAATGATGGAGATCTTCGGCAGCGATGGAACCAGACCAAGCTCACGCAGTTCCATGAATCCCTTGCCCAGAGCTGAACTGTTGGCCAGGTTTCCTCCCGGCACAATCACGTGATCGGGGACCTGCCAGTCCAGTTGCTCCATTAACTCGAACGCCACCGTTTTTTGACCCTCCAGTCGGTAGGGATTGAGCGAATTCAGCAAATAAGCGGGAAACTTTCTCACGACTTCGTGCAGCACATTCAGGCATCCATCAAAATCTGTCCGCAATTGCAATACGTGCGCGCCATACTCCAGGGCCTGGGCCAGTTTGCCGGCGGCAACCTGCCCGGAAGGCAGCAGCACAATGCTTTTCATCTCCGCGCGGGCCGCATATGCGGCGACTGAGGCGGAAGTGTTTCCCGTAGAGGCGCAACATACCCAGGAAAAACCTTCAGCCTTTGCCATGGTGATGGCCGCGGAAACCCCCGTATCCTTGAACGATCCTGTGGGATTCATGCCCTGATGCTTCACCAGAAGATGCGGCAGGCCCAGCCCACGCGCTGCTTTCTTGAGCCGGACCAGAGGTGTATTGCCTTCGCTCATCGTGACAATGTTGTGGCGATCCACCTGAGGCAGCAACTCGCGGAAACGCCACACGCCGCTTGCGTTCTCCGGCAGCGGGGAGCCGCGGCGCTCCCGCCATATTTCTTTCAGGCGCAGCGCGAATCCCGGCGGCGCACCGGCCCATTCCGGGTATACCACTTCCAGGACCTCCGAGCATTGCGTGCAGCGGAACATTCGGTCCGCGGTTTCCTGAACTTTGCCGCAATGAACGCAGCGCAGCACATGCGCCGAAACTTTCGGACTTGCCGGCACTGTGGTCATTGGGTCCCCGTTGCGATAGCATTTGGCCGCAGGCACACCGGGATATTGGCGCCGGCCGGCTGGCAGAATTCATCGTGCACGGCACGCACCACTTCCGCGCTACGATCTGCCGCCACGGCAAAGCATATGCTTAGTTCGCTTGCTCCCTGCGCCACTGCGATGACGCTCACTTCGCAGCGGGCAACGGCGGAAAAAACACGGCCCAGGATACCGCACGTCCCTTTCATGGATTCTCCCAGCACGGCCACCACTGCAATCTCGTCATTCACCTCTGCCGGGCGAAGCACGCCCTGCGCAAGCTCCATGCGGAAAGTTGTCTTGATCAACTGAAGTACCCGCACAGCATCGTCCTTGCGCAGCACCAGTCCCAGCGCATGTTCGGGCGAAGACTGGGTTGCGAAGAGCACTTCAATCTGTTCCTGTCCCAGGCGGAGAAAGAGCCTTCCCCACAATTCCACGGGATGGACATCGCGTCGCGTGAACAACGTGATGAGAGTGGCATCCTTGACCGACGTTACGGACTTTACCGGAGAATTTGCCGGTTTTGCATCATGGGTGATCTTGGTTCCTGCGACGTCAGGACGAAACGAATTCTTGATCCAGACCGGAAAGCCTGCCTGCGCAGCCGGATACGCAGCCTTGGGATGGATTACCTTGGCGCCGTAATAGGCCAGTTCGATAGCTTCTTCAAAGCTGATTTCCGGCAGCGTGGTTGCATCCGGGCAGATGCGCGGATCGGCCGTGAGCACGCCATCGACGTCCGTCCAGATCCACACTTCATCGGCTCCCGCAGCCGCTCCAATGATGGTGGCCGAGTAATCCGATCCTCCACGTCCAAGCGTGGTGGACTTGCCTTGAGCCGTAGCGCCGCTATAGCCGGCCACGACCGGGACAACCCCGCGATCCAGAATTGGAAGGAGCGTCTGCCCGCATTTTTTGATGGTTGCGTCCATGTCCGGCGCGGCATTGCCAAAGTTGTTGTCCGTGACGATCACATTTTCCGCGCGCACAAACTCCGCTTGGTCCCCCGTTTGCTGCAAATAACCGGCCAGTGCCCAGGCGGAGATGCGTTCCCCCAGGGCCACCAGCGAATCCGCTGTTTGCGCGGAAATATCGGACTGCAGAGCGGAGAGCGCGTGGCACGCGTTTTGCAATTGCGAAAGGATTTCGGCCAGGAAATCACTTGCATCAGCCTGGCGCCGCTGATCGAACAGGCTGGCAATCAGTTCGCGATGCACGCTTTCAAACTTCTGAAGGTGTGTGCTCGTGGCTGGGGAATCGCCATGCCGGGCGGCTTCAATGGTCTTAAAGATCAAGTCAGTCACGCCCGCCATAGCCGACACCACCACAACAATGCGGTCGTGTTTTGCCGCTTCGCCCACAATTGCCGCACACTGGCGGAACCGGTCCGCGTTTCCCACGGACGTGCCGCCAAACTTCATTACGATCAAACGTTTTCTGCGCATTACGATTTCTCCAGCTTCTGCAATACTGCTCCGATCCTTTCCATCAAGGGAACCAACTCGCGTGTCACCCCCGCGCCATTGTTGTCCGCCGACGTGAACAGCGCTTCCGTTTGTACTCCCTCGCCGGCAAAAATCTTTTGCAATTCCTCCGCGATCCGCAATTCGTCGCTCGTGGTGAATGCAATTACTGAGGAACCCGAGCCGCTGATGGCCACTCCCAGTAACCCGGGCCGGCGAAGGCCGAGGCAGCGTTCCATTCCCGGCACCAGTTTTTGCCGGTACGGCTGGTGCAGCTTGTCATGGAACAATTCAGGGAAGAGCTCGAAATTTCCCGAAAAGCACGTAGCCGCAAGCACGGATGTGCGCTGCAAAGTATGCAGGACATCCGCGCGGTCATACGATTTGGGCAAAACAGCGCGCGCTTCATGCGTGGGAACGGTGATCGATGGAATGATCACCACCAGCCGGATGCTTTCCGGAAACTTCGTTTTCGCCACCACAACGCGGTCTATGTTGTTGCAAAGCGCCAGAACCAGTCCGCCATAGTAAGCCGTGGCAGCGTTATCTATATGGCCTTCAATCTCTTCAGCCCAGCGCAACAGCTGTTCGGACGTCACTTCCTTGCCGCTATGCCGGGAGCCCAGCAGCAGTCCGGCAATCACGGCAGCCGCGCTGCTACCCAGTCCGACACTGATGGGAATATCGCTCTGCACCAGCACGTGGCCTTTCGGCGGAGGCGCGTCAAGTTTCTCCGCGGCATAGCGCAGCGAATGCAGAATCAGGTTCGAGCTCTTCATGGGGAAGCGTTCCGGCGTCTTGCCCTGGTATTCCAGGCTAAGTTCGGTTGCGGCCGATGGAACAAATAGGGCTCGAAGGTAGAGTCGCAGCGCCAGGCCGCCGCAATCGAAGGCGCAGCCCAGGTTGGCAGAGGTGGCCGGCACCACTACCCGCCAGCCGCATCCGGCGTTGTCTGAATTCGATTGATGCATAGTCCTCTCGTCTTCCCAAAAGCAAAAACCCACTCGCCTCGGCGAGTGGGTCAGGAACTTATGATTGCTGGTTCGTTACGCTGACGGCTCGCCTGAGCTTCGCATGGATGTGCCTGTGCTCGTTGTTGTCAAACACATGATCCCCGCGATGATGTTCTGGCGAACCTGCATGAAATGGCACTATAGCCCGGAAAGAGAGCAGAGTCAAGAAGAAGTAAGCAGTTCGCGCCGTTAAGTGATGGTAAAAAAGCGCCTTATCACCAAGCAGCGAGGAACTCTGGCAGTCAAAGAATTGAATCGATCCCTTCCCTAGCCTCATCTGAAAAGCCTGAAAGGGTAGTTTGGAATGGCAGGTCGTGCGCAGGTCAGGAATCTGGCGTTACAAAGATGGGCAGGGTTTTCCTTGACAGCCGAGCCAGGGCCAATGTACCTTCCTTTCATGCCAGTTATTCGCCAAGACATGTGTATGTGTTGTCGCAAGACGACCCATCTGTCTCTGGCCGAAGAAACTGCTACCTAATTCGCATTTAAAGTTTAGGAAACAGGGCCCATCGCCAGAGCAGGCGATGGGCTTTTTGCTTTTAACGAAAACAAGATAGTGATGGGAGATTATGAGCACTGAAGTGGCCATACCCGCGAAAGAGAGCAAGGCCCAACGCGCGGAGCGCCTCAAAGCAGAGAAGAACCCGTGGGAGTGCTTTGAAGAAATCCGCCAGTTCGCGCGCCAGGGTCTCTCGGCTGTTCCGGACTCGTGGATAAAGACATACTTCCGCTGGTGGGGCGTGTACACACAGGGCGATGGCGCTGGCGCCATCGGCGGCACGGGCGGCGAAGGCCGGGCCACACCCTACCTCATGCTGCGCATCCGCTTGTCGAACGGGTTTGTTACGGCGGCGCAATTGTGCGCGATCGCCGGGCTTGCGGAAAAGTATGCCGGCGGAATTGCCGACATCACTGTACGCCAGAACATACAGCTGCACTGGATCACAATCAAAGATCTTCCGGAAGTCCTGCAAACCCTCTTCGACACCGGGTTGACCTCAATGGCGACCTGTGGCGATGTTACGAGAAACGTTACGGGATGCCCACTGGCCGGACTGGACGCGAACGAGCTTTGCGACGCATCGCCGTTGGTTGACGAGGTGACGCAGATGCTTGTCGACAACCCTGATTTCTATAACCTGCCGCGTAAATTCAAGATCAGTATCAGCGGCTGCCAGGATTGGTGCTCGTATCCTGAGATCAACGATGTGGCTTTCACTCCGGTGGTGCGCGAGAACGCGGGAAAGCGCGAAGTTGGTTTTTCGGTTCGCGTAGGCGGCGGACTTTCCACCGAGCCGCACTTAGCCGTCCGGCTCAATGCATTCGTCCGCCCGGAACAGGTGGTTCCGGTAAGCAAGGCTGTTGCAGAAATTTTCCGCGATGCTGACGGTCTGCGCGAAAATCGGGAGCGCGCGCGCCTGAAATATCTGTTCCTCCAGCATGGCTGGACGGCAGGATCTTTTCTGGAGGAAGTGGAGCGGAAGCTGGGCTACAAGCTGGATGCAGCCGCCGCGGAGCAGGCGCCGGATGACGTGTTCCGCGACCACGTCGGAGTCCACCCGCAAAAGCAGCCTGGCCTCTTCTACGTTGGCGCGGCTGTCCTGCGCGGCCGAATTACTCATCAGCAATTGCGCGCCGCAGCCGATCTGGCCGAGCGCTACGGAAGCGGGGAACTCCGCACCACCAACACGCAGAACCTGGTCATTGTGAACGTGCCGTTGGAGAAGGCCACGGCCGTTGTCCTTGGCCTTGAGACTGCAGGATTGCATGTTGCGGGTTCGGCTTTTTGGCGCGGCGCGGTCGCCTGCACTGGCAGCGAGTTCTGCAAGCTTGCCATCACTGAAACCAAGGCCTTTACGCGCTGGCTGGTGGAAGAACTGGAAGAGCGGCTGCCCACTTTCGACCAGCAACTGAAGCTCAACGTCACCGGCTGTCCTAATAGTTGCGGCCAGCACCGCATCGCCGACATTGGACTGGAAGGCAAGAAGCTGAAAATCGATGGCCGCATTCAGGACGCATACTACTTCTGCCTGGGTGGCGCGGTGGGCCGGCATGCAGGCTTTGCCCGGCCGGTTGGATATCGTTGCGCGGCCAATGAAGTGCCGAATGCCATTGAACGCCTGTTGAGTAGCTATCTGGACGAGCGTCATCCGGGAGAGAACCTGCGGCAGTTCTTCGCGCGACACTCCGAATCGGCCTTGCGTGCTCTGCTGGCAGGCCAGGAATTGCCGCCTGTGCTGCGTGACCCTTCGCCCGGCAGGGTCCCGCACGGAGTGGAAGGATAAACGCTATGTCCCTTTATCCAGTATTTCTTAAGCTTGAGGGCCATAAAGTCCTGATCGTCGGCGGCGGCATCATTGCCGAACAGAAGATTGAAGCGGTCCTTCGCTCCGCGACGGATGTGACCGTTGTTTCACCCCAGATCACGCCCCGAATCCGGCTGTGGGCGCATCAGGGCCGGATAAAATATGTCGCGCTTGAATTCAAGCAGGGCATGACGCGCGGCTACTTCCTGGTAATTTCCTGTACGGACTCTGAAGCAACGAACCGTGCGGTTTATCAGGAAGCCCGGGAGTCTGGCGCGCTTGCCAATGCGGTAGATGATCCTGGATACTGTGACTTTTACGCGCCGGCGGTTGTTAGCCGTGGCGAGTTCCAGATTGCCATTTCCACGGGCGGGAACAGTCCGGCGCTGAGCCAGCACGTGCGCAAACAGCTGGAAGAGAACTTTGGCCCGGAATACGAATCGTGGACGGCATGGCTGGGACGCATGCGCGAAGTGATGCGCAAAGTGCTGCCGCGCACGGACCGCCGCAAAGAACTGTTGATGTTGCTGGCCCTGTGCAAGCCGAAAAGATTTTCAAACCAACAAATCCCCGGAGGAAACCATGGACCACTTGAGGAAGTCAGAGCTGGAAGCCAGGCTGAGGCACGCGTTGAGAGAGCATCAGCATGAGGGGCTGAACATGATCGGCAATGCCGATCAATTGCTGCACCGGCTTGTGGAAGCGGTTGAAGAGTGGACTGAAGAACGGTCTGTAAGCCGGCAGAAAAGCGCATAGTCATGCCCGGGAAAATCTACATTGTGGGCGCGGGTCCCGGAGCGGCGGACCTGCTGACGCTGCGCGCTGCAACATTGCTGCGCGCGGCGCAGGTTGTGCTGCATGATGACCTCGTCCCGGGCGAGATCCTCGATCTTTGCCCGGCTTCGGCACAAATCGTCAACGTGGGGAAGCGTTGCGGCCGCAACGGTCGCAGCCAGGAGCAAATCAATGCTTTGATGGTCTGGCATGCCCGAGAAACACAAACGCAGACCATCGTGCGGCTCAAGTCCGGCGACCCATCGGTATTTGGCAGGCTGGGTGAAGAACTGGACGCACTGCGCCGGGCCGGAGTTGAATTTGAAATTGTTCCCGGAATTACAGCCGCCAGCGCCGCTGCGTCAGCCGCCGGCATCACGTTGACTGATCGCAACGCCGCGTCGTCGCTGGTGGTTACCACCGCACATAACGTCCGCGGAGAAAAAATGCGTCTTGCCGGATTCGATCCGCGGCGCACCACCTTCGCTGTCTACATGCCCGGGCCGGACTACGAGCGAACCGCGCGAGAACTGATGGAATCCGGGGTGGATGCAGGCACTCCCTGCGCCGTAATCTCTAATGCTGGACGAAGCAATCAGAATGTGCGCCATTTATCGCTGGCGAAGGTCTCGACCCTGCGAGGTGTTGTTGCGCCAGCGTTGCTCCTTGTAGGTGGGGTGGCGGCCCAACATTCAGCGCGGGGCGATGCAGATAGGGAGGAGATTTTTCCTGAAATTCCGGCCCTCGACAATGATTTGCATTTGCTATTAGGAACTTAGCCGCGGATTAACGCGCCTTATTATTCATCCCGCCTTCCATTTGCTTATTCGTGCAAATTCGCGGCTTGGTGTTTCTCCGTGTCTCTGTGTCTCCGTGGTAGGTGTTCATCCGCCCGCGATCGACGGCACCAGCGTTACTTCATCGCCTTCTTTGAACGCATAATCCTTGCCGAGAAAACGAATGTCTTCATCGTTGACGTATATGTTCAGGAAGCGGCGAACGTTGCCCTGTTCATCGCGCAGATGGGGCTTGAGCTCAGGAAAGCGGCTGCCCAGTGCGTCCAGAAGGCTGGTCAGGTCGGAGGCCGGACATTCGAAATGTTCCACGCCTTCGCTATGGCGGCGAAATGCGCTGGGGATGGAAACTTTCACGCTCGTCGTCATTGTCAGGCAGCTCCTTTGCCGGCGGCGCGTGCAGCGGCGAACTCAGTTTCAAGAAATTGTTCGAACGCGGCAAGCTTGGGTGGAATTGGTTCAACCGCATCAAATCGTCCGGTGAGAGCGTCTGTGGTCTTGAGACCATTGCCGGTGATGCAGAGCACGGTGGTCTCATCCGGACGGATACGACCTTGCGCGTAGAGCTTGCGTGCCGCCGCTACAGTAACGCCGCCGGCGGTTTCGGTGAAGATGCCTTCGGTTTCCGCCAGCAAGGCCATGCCGTCCACGATCTCCGGATCGGTTGCGTCTTCGGCCCAACCGCCGCTGCCAAGGATAGTTTTCGCGGCATAGAATCCGTCGGCAGGATTGCCAATGGCCAGTGACCGTGCGATCGTCTGCGGCTTTTGCGGTTCAATCTCATTGCGTCCAGCCTTTACGGCCACACTGATGGGGCTGCATCCGGTGGCCTGCGCGCCGAAGAACTTCACCTGCTTTTCTTCCACGAACCCAAGTTCGATCAGCTCTTTGAAGGCCTTATAAATTTTGGTGATCAGCGATCCACCCGCCATCGGGACCACAACGTTGTCGGGCAGGCGCCAGCCCAGTTGCTCGGCAATTTCATAGCCTACGGTCTTTGAGCCTTCGGCGTAATAAGGCCGCAAGTTCACGTTGACGAAGCCCCAGCGATGCTTGTCCGCGATCTGCGAGCAGAGGCGGTTCACGTGATCATAGTTGCCGTCAATGCGGACGATCTGCGCCCCATAGACCTGCGTGCCCAGCACCTTGGCGGGCTCAAGATCGGCGGGAATAAAGATGCAGGCCTTCAACCCTGCGCGCGCCGCCTGCGCCGCTACGGCATTGGCCAGATTGCCGGTGGAAGAGCAACTGACGACATCAAATCCGAAATTACGTGCTTGGGTGAGCGCCACCGCCACTACCCGGTCTTTGAAGCTGAGAGTGGGGAAGCAGACGGCGTCATTCTTTACATAGACGGAGCGGCTGCGGACCGTATCGCCGAGCTTGCCGGTTTTTAAGAGTGGCGTGAAGCCGGCAGGAGTCGAGGCGTCGTACGTCTCGGGCAATGGCAGCAGCTCTTTATAGCGCCACAAGTTGGTCGCGCGGCTCGCGATCTTGTCTTTGCTGATTTCTTTGCCGATTCGGTCCCAGTCGTAAGCCACTTCCAGCGGCGCGAAGCAGTTTTGGCAGAACGATATTGGCTGGTTGCCCCATCGGGTCTGGCACTCGCGACATCGTAGTTCGTAACGCAGGTTCGTGCTCATCTTCCTTCTCCTATTTACGATCTTGACGACGGCATTTATGCCTGCCATCGACAAACCCCCCAAACTAAAAACCCGCTGCCTGAGGCAGCGGGTTCATGATTGCTGAATAAAAACTTGCTATGAACCTTTCTGCCTCGGCGTGAACACACACATAGCCATCGCGCAACAGCACATGACCATGTTGGAGACAGAAAGTATCATCAGGCAACAGTCTACATCATTGAGGGGGCATGGGCAATATCCATTGCATCTCTATAACCCCGCGCCACTTAAGTTAGGTTGTTGCAGTTAGGTTCTTTTGCGAAAAGGGATCCCTCGCTGCGCTCGGGATTTAGAGAATCAGCTGGTCATCAGCTCTCTTGCCCTGATCGTCGTCTTGATCACGGCATTCATCAGGGTGACGCGCAGGCCGCCTTTCTCCAGCTCCATCAGCCCTTCGATGGTGCAGCCCGCTGGTGTTGTCACCGCATCTTTGAGCAAAGCAGGGTGATGTCCGGTTTCAAGCGCCAGCAGGGCCGAGCCATAAAGCGTCTGCGCGGCGAGTGTAGTGGCCATCTCGCGCGGCAAACCGACCTTTACGCCAGCTTCCGCAAGAGATTCAAGGATCACAAACACGAACGCCGGGCCGCTGGCGGAAAGCGCGGTGATCGCGTCCATGTGCTTCTCATCGACGATCAGGGCGCGTCCCACGCTTTCAAACAGGTGTTTTGCCGTCTCTACGTGTTGGGATTTAGCAACAGGACCGGCACATACAGCGGTCATGGCAGCGCCAACCATGGCAGGAGTGTTTGGCATCGCCCGGACAACCGGAATCTCCTTACCCAGCTTCTGCTGGATAAAGCTGGTCGTAGTTGAAGCGGCAATGGAAATGACCAGCGTTCCGGGAGCGAGCGACGGCGCAATCTCTTCCAGGAGCTGGCCCAGCACCTGGGGCTTCACGCAGAGCAGAACAATCTCCGATCCTGCGACGGCGGCGCGGTTGTCCGTGCCGACAGGAACGCCATTGAGTTCGCGTGAGAGGGCCTGGCTGCGATCGCCATGCTGCACTGTGGCCACGGCTTCTTCCGGCGCAACCAGCTTGCGCTCAAGAAAAGACTCCAGCAGGATGGTTCCCATTTTGCCGCAGCCGAGCACGGCAATTTTCTTCTGTACCTGGGGTTCTGCACCGCGGCCGGCCAATTTCTGTCTTGTTGACGAAATCGTCATGTGAATTCCTTTCGCTATCCCGATCAGGCGCTAAAAACAAAAACCCGCTGCCTTTGCGGGGGCAACGGGACTGGATAATGAGTGCTGTTCTGATCTATGCAGTCATATCACCCCTCCGCCCATGGACACGCGGAAGCGGGTATGCAGCCTGCGCCGGGTTGGGTCGAGAGGTGAACATGAATAAGCGCACTATAGCCCATGTTGGGACGGTATTCAAGCGGAGAATCGGCGGGGCTGAGCGCGAGCAAATCATGCTATTCGCGGCTATTCGTAGCGTAGGGCCACCAGGGGATCGACTTTGGTGGCTCGACGCGCGGGGATATAGCAGGCCGCCAGAGCGACTATCGCCAGGAGAACTGCCACAGCCAACAGGGTGATGGGATCGCCGGCTTTGACGCCGTAAAGGAAGCTGGCCAGAAAGCGCGTTACGCCCACAGCCACGATGATGCCCGCGACGGCGCCGGCGACAATCAGTCCCATGGCTTTCGTGAGCACCAGGCCAACCACGTTGTGAGACTGTGCTCCTACGGCCATACGAATCCCGATTTCGCGCGTCCTTCGGGTAACTTCGTAGGAAAGCAGGCCGTAAAGCCCCAGGCACGCCAGCACCAGTGCCAGCAATCCGAAAAAGCTGGAAAGTTGAGCGGTGATGCGTTCGACAAAAACCTGCCGCTCCAGCATCTCTTTTTGCGTCGATATTCTAAAAAGCGGCAAGTCCTGGTTTTCATGATTCACGATATTTTTTACCGCCGGCACGAGCGCCATAGGATCTGTGGCGGTCCGCAGCTCGAAAAAGGCGCTTCCATCCGTGTCAGGCATGTACAGGGTGGGCTTGATCTCGCGACGAAGGCTGTTGTACTTTGCATTTCCCACCAGCCCAACAACGACGAAACCCGGGTTTCTGGATTCACCCGGCTCCACGGGGTCTGCGGTTCCAAAGATTTGGCCTAACGGATTGATGCTGGGCAAGGACTGCTCAGCGAAGGCCTGATTAATAATGGCGGGAGTGGGAGCCGCACTCTTCTTTTCTTCTGAATTTGCCTGCGCGATGGCAAAATCTGCGGCGCCAAAATCACGTCCTGCGAGAAAACGAATATGCAGCGTCGAAAAGAATTTCAGACCGATAGGAAGCGCGTCACATTGGATGTCATCCTTCTCGTCCCTTGAAGTTGGCGGGGCGCCCGGCTTGTGAAAGCCCGTTCTCCTCAGGCTGCCGCTCACGAGAGGAGCGGCTGAGTAGGTGGCCGAGGTCACCCCCGGCAGGGCTGAAAATTTTTCCTGCAAGTTGCGAAATACACTGTCAACTTGCGGTCCTTTATAGCCGGCCAGGCGCGGGTCAACACTAAAGAGAAGCACATTCTGGGCGTCAAAGCCGGGGTTCAGGTTCCTCAGGTTGCTCAGCGTGCGCACCAGCAGGCCCGCGGTGACCAGCACCACGATCGCCAGAGCCATCTGCACGGAAACCAGCATTCCTCCTGCTGTGATGCGCCGATATCTATCCTGGGGAACAGCCCCCGTTCCATCAGACGCCGTCTTGAGCGATGACGTAAGTCCTACATCCGAGCCGCGAAGTGCAGGCGCCAGCCCGAAGATGATCCCGGTCAGTAATGAGATTCCAGCCGTGAAAGCGAGCACGCGCCAGTCAAGCTGAGGAGAAAATGGAGTAGGAGCGCCGGCAGAGACCATTGCCATGAGCCCCTTGGCGCCCCACACTGAAACCAGCAACCCGAGGATTCCTCCGGTTCCGCCGAGCATTATGCTTTCCGTCAGCAGTTGCAGAACGATACGTCCGCGTTTTGCGCCCAGAGCGAGCCGGATTGCAATCTCTCGCTGTCGCGCAGCCGAGCGCGCCAGCAGAAGTCCCGCAACATTGGCGCAGGCGATCAGAAGAATTAACGCGACGCACATCATCATCAGGTACAGCGGCTGCAATACCTCCTTTTGCGAGCCGCCAAGCACGTCTGGGCCTGCAACCAGCCTGATGACGGGATCATCTTCCGCTTTGAACATCGCTTTCTCTTGCTGAAACATGTCATTGTGAAATAGCAGGCTCACCGCAGCCTGCGCCTGTTCTCTACCAACCCCAGGCTTCAGCCGCGCGATAATCATCAGCCACCAGGAGTTCATCTGGTCCCGCTTGGCGTTCCAGTGCGGGACGACATAAGGACGTTGCGCCATGGATACCCACAAGTCATATTTGTTGGCCAGGGTCAGGGCGTCAAAGCGAGGTTCCGTCACGCCTACAATCTGGAACGAGAGACCGTTCAGCCGGATCGTTTTACCGATCACCGAGGGCGACGCTCCGAACTCTCTCTGCCAGAAATCATGGTTCAACACGGCCACTGCCGGAGCATCCTGCTGATCGTCGGCGGGCCCGATCAGCCGCCCAATCCGGGCCTGTATGCCGAGAGTCGGGAAATAGTCGCCGCTGATAAATTCCCCTTTGACCATCTTTGCCGGGCCGTTCCCGCTCATATCGAGCTGGCCGGCAGTTGTGAAGGCTGCCAGGTGAGAGAATACGGTGGTCTGGTTCTGCACATCCTTGAAATACGGCAACGGCAATGAACAACCCCAGGGTGGTAAACCTTTCAGTTGGTCGTCACAATCGCCAAAGCTGCCGTAGCCGTAATTAGAAGGGGATTTTTGCGCGTGCCATTCAAAGACGACCAGCTTCTGGGGATCCTTGACCGGCATGGAGCGGAAGATCACCGCATCAATCAAGCTGAAGATCGCGGTGTTGGCGCCGATGCCCAGGGCCAGCGTCAGCACCGCTACCGCCGTAAAGCCCGGCGTCTTACGCAGCATGCGCAGGCCATAGCGCGCATCTTGCAGGACTGCTTCAAAAAAACTGCCGCCATGGACTTCACGCAGCGACTCCCGCGTCTGCGTTACGCTACCGAAGGCGATCAGCGCCTGGCGCCGGGCCTCGTCCCGCGGCATTCCCGCCGCAATGTTCTTCTCTGTCTCTTTTTCCACGTGGAAATGGAGCTCGTCCTGTGCTTCCTGTTCCTGGCGGTTGCGGGTGAAAAGCTTCCTGATGGTTTTCAGCATAGGCCTTTCCTTAGCTTTGCTGCAGCACGAGAGCAATGGCAGCGGAGAGCCGCTCCCATTCGCCTAATTCTTTGTCCAGTTGGTTACGTCCGGCCCGGGTAAGAGAATAGAACTTGGCGCGCCGGTTGTTATCAGAAGTGCTCCATTCGGCACCGATCCAGCCACGCTGCTCCAGCCGGTGCAGTGCGGGATAAAGCGATCCCTGGCCGACCTGTAAGACCTCCTGGGAAATCTGCTGGATGCGTTGGGCAATTCCCCAGCCATGCATCGGCTCAAGCGCCAACGTCTTAAGAATCAGCAGATCCAATGTCCCCTGCAACAGCTCGATCTGGTTCCCCATTTAACTCCCCTCGAATGTCGACAGTAGAGTAGACGCGCTCCTTGTCGAATGTCAACAAGAGAGTGGCATGGCCGGTCGAAAACTCTCCTTTTCGTCCAGCTCCAAAAGATTGGAGAAAAAATCTCTTCCAAAATGAGATTTTGCACAACTAACTGTGCAGGAATATGCCGATGAATGGAGAATACAGGCAAAAAATGTTGCAAAACTGATGCAATTCCATTCTGGATCATCTAAGATGGTGCCCCTTCGTCTGCACACGTTTGTGAAGCTTTTGTTGAATCGTCCCTGGCCGGATGACTGGTGAAGCCGCCACTTCCCAGGAGAAGTCCGCGATGTTAAAAATCAGCAAGGCAGACTACGATCTGATCCGCTGGGAGGCCAAACGCAGCTATCCCCATGAATGCTGCGGCATTCTGCTGGGCAATGTAGTGGATGGGCACCGTCTGGTCACCATGACCCTGACCTGCGAAAACATGCGGATGGATTCGCCGGCAGACCGCTACAGTATTAATCCTGAGCAGGTGATCGCCGCCCTGAAGCTGGCTCGCAGCCGGGGAGAAAGCATTATCGGCTTCTATCACTCGCATCCGGACCACTCGCCGAATTACTCTTCCACCGATCTGGCTGAAGCCCACTGGTTTGACTGTTCTTATGTAATTACCAGTGTTGAGCGGGGTACACCAACGTCAACGGCATCGTTTGTTCTTGAGGGGTCGGAAGACAGAAAAAGCTTCAATGCCGAAAGCATTGAGATCGTGGCGAACCAGAGTTCGCTGACCTACGCGTCCTAACATATAATGGACCCATGATTTCCCGGCTATCATTACCGCAAGGGCCCATGCCTGAAATGGCCCGATGTTTGATGCGGGCCTCCCGCTAACCCTCATTCAAGCTGATTCTTGAAGCGGGACCTGGGACACACCATCTTCTGCACCCATTTAGGATATTTTGATAGAAGTGAAAGGAATTTCCCATGGCGACAACAATTGCCCCGCACGAGCCGCCCGCACTGAGTAACGAAGAAGTTCTCCGCTATTCACGGCACCTGATCATGCCGGAAGTCGGAATGGAAGGCCAGCAGAAGCTCAAGGCCGCCCGCGTGCTCTGTATCGGGACCGGAGGGCTGGGATCGCCGCTGGCGCTCTACCTTTCCGCGGCCGGCGTAGGGACGCTTGGGCTGGTCGATTTTGACGTTGTCGATTTCACCAACCTGCAACGCCAGGTGATCCACTTTACCAGCGATGTGGGGCGTCCCAAGCTGGAGTCGGCTAAAGAGAAGATTGCGGCCATCAATCCCTTCGTCGATGTAAAAACCTTCGATACCAGGCTCACCAGCCAGAATGCGCTGGAGATCTTTTCCGGCTTTGACATCATTGCCGATGGAACAGACAATTTCCCAACGCGCTTTCTGGTCAATGACGCCTGCGTGTTTACCGGCAAGCCGAATGTTTACGGATCGATTTTCCGCTTTGAGGGCCAGGCCAGCGTTTTTGGCGCAAAGGACGGCCCCTGCTATCGCTGCCTGTATCCGGAGCCACCACCGCCGGGGCTGGTGCCTTCCTGCGCGGAAGGCGGAGTGCTCGGCATTCTGCCTGGTCTGGTTGGGCTGATCCAGGCCACCGAAGTAATCAAGCTGATTCTGGGCAGCGGCCAGCCGCTCATCGGGCGGCTTCTGCTGGTGGACGCCTTGGGCATGAAGTTTCGCGAGCTCAAGCTGCGAAAAAATCCTGACTGCGTGGTTTGCGGAACCCATCCGACTGTGACTAAACTCATTGATTACGAAGAGTTCTGCGGACTGCGAGGACAAGAGAAACCGGTGAGCAATGGCGTACCTGAAATCAGCGTGGAAGAATTAAAGCAGCGCCTTGACGCGAAGGAAGACTTTGTCCTTCTGGACGTGCGCGAGCCGCACGAGTACCAGATCTGCAACCTCAACGGCGTTCTAATTCCGTTGAACGATCTTCCGCGACGCGTGCATGAACTGGATTCCAGTAAGGAGATGGTAGTGCATTGCCGTTCCGGCGCGCGTAGCGCCCGGGCCGTGGGCTTTCTGCAACATGCCGGATTCACCAAGGCCAAGAACCTGGCCGGCGGAATTCTTGCGTGGGCTGACCGCATCGATCCAAAGGTGCCGAAGTACTAGGTAACACCCTGCAAATGGCGCAGCTGGGATGGTTGCGCCGGGACTTCCAACAGGCCAGAACAAGCAAGCACCGCTAAACTGCAGAGTCATCCTCTTCCTTGGAGTCGATGATTTCCTCATCGCGGGGAGGCAGTTCTATGTCTTCCATCTGCTTCTTTTTGGCCTTGTTGTTCAGTTCGGTGCGGCGTTCCTTTGATTGCCGAATCACTTCAGCAAACCGGTTCTTCGAATCGTCGAGGGGAGGCTTCTTGTCCATGGGTAATAGCATACACGCGCAGGCTTGCCCATGGCGATTGGGGCGAATGTCGCCGCGCAGGGTCTATATTTCCGCTGCAACTATCTCTCTGGCTGAAGCAGGCTGTGGCGAAGACTTGCCGTAGCTGGCGCCCACATTCTATCGTTATTTCATGCCGCAAGCGCAAAATGCGCCCGCTATTCCCAGACTCAAATCCGGCAAGAAGGCCTTGCTGGTCATCTTTGAAACCGACTGTCCCACCTGCCAGCTTGCACTTCCGTATTTGAATTCGCTCAGGCAGGATTCCATTCAGGTGATCGGGCTTTCGCAGGATGATGAGAGATCGACGCGCGAGTTTGTGAGCCAGTTGAAGATTGCTTATCCGGTGGAGTTGGATTCAGGGCTCAAGATTTCGCGGGCATACGATCCGCACAATGTTCCGACGTTTTATCTCCTCGACGAAAGCGGCCAGGTTATAAAAACGCTGGTGGGCTTTGATAAGCAGGGCTTGAACGAGTTGGCAGCGGCGCTGGGGCATGCGCCGATTGCTCCGCCGGACGACGGCGCGCCGTCCTGGAAGCCGGGATGCAGTTCGCGGCATTTGGAGCCGGAAGCGCAAGGCACAGAGCAGGAAAAGGCCCAGGAAAATGGAGCAAAATTATTGCGCCGAAGCGGCGATCCGGCTTCTCGCATCACGTTGCGCGATGAAGAAGATCCTTTTGAGTATTGCCGAAAAAAGTTTGGCGATGCGCTGCCGGTGGTCCCGCCGACCGTCGAAAAAGTTGAGGCCATGGTGAAAGCTTCGGGGCTCGCGCCGGAGACAATCATCGCGCGCGTCCCGCCATTCTACGGTGAGGCGACGGTCGAGAAGGTTGCGGCCAACGCGGTAATGGCCGGGTGCGTGCCGGAGATGATGCGCGTGCTGCTGCCGCTGCTGCGGGCAGCATGCGACGAGCGCTTTAACATCCATGGCGTGCAGGCCACCACGCATTTTGCCGCGCCGCTGGTGATGATCAACGGGCCCGTGCGTCAGGAACTCGGATTCTGGTCAAAGCAGAATGTCTTTTCCAACGTGGCCCGCGCAAATAGCTCGCTGGGGCGGGCATTCCAGTTGATCCTGCTGAATATCGGCGGCGGCAGGCCGGATGGGATCGACATGTCCGCGCTGGGAAATCCAGGCAAGTTTTCTTTCTGCATCGCCGAAAACGAAGAAGAGAATCTGTGGGAGCCGTTTCACGTTACGCGCGGGCTTAAGCGCGAGCAGAGCGCGGTTTCGCTTTTTGCGGCAGAGCCCCCGCGCGGTGTGAGTGAGCATACCGCGCCCGCAGGCAGGACCGTGCTGGAGACGATTTCCTTCGCGCTGGCCACGGTGTGGAGCTATCGCACATGCCTGATGCCGGAGGCGATTGTGATTCTTTGCCCTGAGCATGTGAAGACCATCCATCGTGATGGCTTTACCAAGGAGCAGGCGCGGCAGTTTCTGTTCGAAAATACCGGCGTACCGGTGCGCCATTATTCAAAAGAAGAGCGCGCTGAAGGCACGCAATTGGCGACGAATTACAAAGAGATCACCATACGCGGAGAAAAGTGCTACCAGAAATTCCGGTCGCCTGAGTCGATCAGCATTTTTGTCGCAGGCGGGACAGCGGGAAAGTTTTCCGCCGTGATCGGCAGCTGGTCAACCGGGCCTACGGGCAGCCAGATGGTGACGTATCCTATTCCGGATAAATAGAGGAGTGAAGATGGTAACGATTGTTCATCCTGGGAATGAAAGCGTGCCGAAAGCGGCAACACCACCAGCGCGGCTGGCCAGCTTGAGGGGCAAGAAGATTGGGCTGCTCGACATCAGCAAGCCGGGCGGAAGCTTCTTCCTGGACCGATTGGAAGAGATACTCCGAACGAAGTATGGCGTGGCGGAAATTTTGCGCACACGCAAGCCGACGTTTGCAAAGAACGCGCCGCAGCAGATCATCGAGCAACTGCGCGCCGTGGACGCGGTGGTGGAAGGGCTGGCGGATTGAGGGTCGTGCACAACGTGCAGTTTGCACGACACAATCGGCTTAGAAAATCTGGGAATTCCCGCGGTGCCCGTCGCCACCACGGAATTCACCGCTCCCGCGCGGGTCCAGGCCAGCGCCCTGGGACGCGCGGGATTTGACGCGGTCTACGTGCAACATCCCATTCAAGACCAGACGCCGCAACAGATCGCGGCACGGGCAGATGCCGTGGCGGAAGAGATTGTGAGAAGGCTGACAATCGCAAGCTGATTCTTCATCTGTGGCGGCCGATTCGCCCGATCCGGCCGCCGTCAGCTCTAGAACTTACTTACTTTGACTTCTGTTCTGCGATCCATTTGTCCGTGCGCGCGTCGAGCAGATCGAGCGGCAAGGTCCCGCCATTAAGCATTTCGTCGTGGAAGCTGCGGATATCAAATTTGGCGCCCAGAGCTTTTTGTGCGCGGTCGCGCAATTCGCGGAATTTGAGTTGCCCCAGCTTATAGCTAAGCGCCTGCGCAGGCCAGGCAATGTACCGATCGGTCTCAGATTGGATTGTCGGCTCATCCACAGCCCCGGACTTGCGCATGAAATCCACAACCTGATCGCGTGTCCAGCCCTTTGCATGGATTCCGGTATCGACCACCAGACGCACGGCACGGAAAAGTTCAGAGGAAAGTCGGCCGTAATCAGAAGCGGGGTCCTGGTAGAAGCCGATCTCTTTGCCGAGTTGTTCGGCGTAGAGCGCCCAGCCTTCCACATAAGCATTGAAGCCCAGACTGTGGAGGCGGAACTTGGGCAGTCCAGTGAGCTGTTGCTGGACTGACAGCTGCATGTGATGTCCTGGGACACCTTCGTGGTAGGCGATGGCTTCGTCATTGATGAGAGAGCGATCAGCGAAGTTGGATGTGGCCACAACAACGCGTCCGGGGCGTTTCCCATCTGGAGTTCCGGTCACATAGTGGGTTGCCGCCGCAGCCTGGAATGCAGGTATAGCTTCAACCGTGACCGGCGACTTGGGCAGCAAGGTGAAAAGGCCGGGGAGTTTAGGCTCCATCTGGGCAATGTAGCGGCGGAAATCATCAAGAATTTGCTCCGCGGAGGTGGGGATGTATTTGGGATTGGTCTTAAGTGAAGCTCGGTAGGCAGCAAGGTCAGCGAAGCCTGCCTTCTTGGCGATTGCCAGCATCTCGGCCTGAATACGTTCGATTTCGCGAAGGCCAAGCTGGTGTATTTCATCGGCAGTCATGTGAGTGGTGGTGCGAGCGTAAATGTCATTTTGATAGCGCTTTTGGCCATCTGGCAGAGACGTGATGGCAAGCGCGGTGCGTCCCTGTGGAGCGTATTCCTTGCTGATGAATGTCGCGAAGCTCTTGTAGGCAGGAATCACGTCAGTATTGACGGTGTTAGTGATCTGCTGCGTTAGACGCTTCTGGTCTTCAGCCGAGATGCTGGGAGGATACTTCTTTGTGGGAAGAAGAAAGGGATCAGAGTCGATAATGCCCTGGCACTGCACGGGGACCTTTTCCAGGAGAAAACGTACAGGCATGAGTTTGTCCTTCATGCCGGCGCGAAGGACTTCAGTGGTTTGAGTGAAGACGCGCGGAATCTGATGCAGACGCGCGATGTAGTCCTCATAGTGCTTGACTGAGTTGAAAGGGACAGAGAGTGGAAGGTCGGCAAGGCCCGTATGAACGCCATTCTGCTGGCTGACGGGCATCTCGTATTCTTTGAGATCGAAGTCCGCGATGCGCTGCTGGAGCACGCGAACAAGGAGATCGTGAGAGAGCTGGTCCTGGTCAGAAAAGCCGGCGGTTGGAATGGCCTGAAGGCGTTTTAGAAAATCTTCGTCAGTCTTGTGTCGTTGGGTGATGGCCGCAAGCGAGTGGTCAGAGAGCTTGTCATTGTAGCGGTAGTCGCCAAAAGCGGTGGCCCGCTCAGGAGCATTGCGAAGATCAGATTCATACTGTTCTTCAAAAAGCGAGTTCTGCGCGGCCAGCCGGTCTGCAACAGGTTTTGGATTCTGGGGGAAGGCTGAAACTGCCATTGCGAGTAGGAGAAATAAGCTCTTGTAAAGGCGCATAGGAGCATTCAGGGTAACAGAAGCGAGAGGATTTTATGGAGATCGGGCCGACATTGCTCCATGACTACTTACTCGCCTTCCTAAATGACCGCAGGCATACATTTGCGTTGGCAGCGGCTTGAATGGCACAATAAATGGTGACTTTTCAGCCGCTTGACGCGGGGCATAATTCTCGAGTCGAAGCGGGACTGAGGGTCATCAAAAGAAGTAGTAAGACTGCGGGCTTCAACAACCCCGCAGGTCGGGCATCGTTTATTCGAGGGCTTCGCGGTAAGCCGCAGCGCCCTCGCCAACTGCTCGCGCAATCCGGCGCTCGCATTGGCTCACGCAACGGTGCAGTGGACCTGCTGGAGCCTGTGGATGCTTTCAACATCTCCGTTCCGTTGCTCTAAGCCGCGGGACTGAAGGCGGATAAATGTCGACTACGATTGCTCCTTTGGAAGAGCGAGGCGTCAGTTGCTCGCTCGATAATTACCTTGTACTTCCCGACAACACGATGGACGCGCGCATTGCCGCAGCCAGACGCGAGCTTGGCTCGCGCGCTGTGGTCCTGGGCCACCACTACCAGCGCGATGAAGTGATCCGGTTCGCTGATTTTCGCGGCGATTCCTACAAGCTGGCGCAGGAAGCTGCGCGCACCAGCGCGGAATATATTGTTTTCTGCGGCGTGCATTTTATGGCGGAGAGCGCCGACGTGCTGGCGCAGCCGGGCCAGCAGGTGATCCTGCCGGACTTAAATGCCGGTTGCTCGATGGCGGACATGGCGGAGATTGGCCAGGTGGAAAGCTGCTGGGAACAACTCGTTTCGCTTGGCCTGACCGACGAGATGGGGCGCGGCATTACGCCGCTGACTTATATGAATTCAACGGCAGCCATCAAGGCGTTTTGCGGCGAGCGCGGCGGGCTGGTATGCACGTCGTCCAATGCGCCGGCGGCTTTCAAGTGGGCGTTTGCGCGGAACGAGAAAATCCTATTCCTGCCTGACCAGCATCTGGGGCGCAACACGGCATTTGCCATGGGCATTCCGCTGGACCAATGCGTGGTGTGGGACCCATTCATGATTGGCGGCGGAGTGGATCCGCAAAGGCTGTGCAAGGCGAAGGTAATTCTGTGGAAGGGCCATTGTTCGGTGCACCAGCGCTTTCTTCCCGAGCACGTTGATCGAGTTCGGGCGCTGCATCCGGGGATCAAGGTGATTGTGCATCCGGAATGCCGCTGGGAGGTCTGCCAGAAGGCAGACGGCATCGGCTCTACCGAGGGCCTGATCAAGATGATTGCCGAGGCGCC
>DASXCL010000005.1:0-25374 GCA_036491195.1 Candidatus Angelobacter sp. | reverse complement strand
CGCAATTGCGGCTTGCCGTCGCGCGCGCGCATGCGGTTGTTGAGCGCCACGTCCAGCCCCATCTCTGAATCCGTAAATGCCGGCACAAACACCGGAACATTTTTCTGGTATGCCGATTTCAAAATTCCCCGCCCTTTGGCGTGGTGCTTCAAATGCTCGCCGATAGCCCGGTTCAGCTTCCATGAACACATGATTTGCTGCGGGTCCCATTTGCCCAACACCTCTTCCATCACCAGCTCAACATGGTCCAGGTTCTGCTCCGGCTCCAGCGTGTCGTAAACGCGGTTGTAGCCCGCCTCATATAGCTCTACGTCGTTCATTCTGGGATCGTAACGATAGTGATTGCAGCCGGTGGCTTCAACCAGCCCATGCGCCATCAGCGCGCCGGTGGAAACTACGGCATTCACCAGCCCTTTATCGATCAAATCGCAGACGATCAAGCCCTGCTTGGCCACTGTCATCGCGCCGGCCAGAGTCATTACCACGAAACAATCTTTGTCGCGCGCCATGGCCTCAAGCACGTCCACTGCTTCGCCTAGCTGGCGTCCGGTAAATGCCGTGTTCGCCATTCCCCTGACTAGGTCGCTGATGCCTTTGATCTGGGAAAGATCCAGCGGAAAAACCGGAGACAGCTTGTCCTGTACCGGATCGTGCAGTTTGCGGTCAATGCCTGTGCCTTCCTGCTTCTTGCTCAATGCTTCACCTCTAAGATTTGGACGTGATAGGGCAAACTTAGAAAAGTAAACGCTGCGCGCCGCAGAGTCAAACGGAGACCTTTGATATTCTTTAAGGGAATTACAATTGCCAGAATTGCCAAGACTGCCAAAAGTGACAATCGAAAATTCGTTTCGAAACCGCCGGTTTTCAATTTCGGCGATTTCGGCGATTCTGGCAATCTTTGATACCAATGCCTAACCCAGACACATTCACCGTCGGCTTGATCCAGATGCACTGCTCCCCCGACCCCGACGACAATCTTCGCCGGGCCGAAGAAAAAGTGCGTTCTGCCGCCAAACAGGGTGCTCAAATGGTTTGCCTGCCGGAACTTTTCCGCACGCAATATTTCTGCCAGCGCGAAGACGCGGCTCTCTTTGATCTGGCCGAGCCAATTCCGGGCCCGACCACTGAAGCGCTTTCAACTGTCGCCCGCGAAACCAAAACCACGATCGTAGTTTCCGTGTTTGAGCGTCGCGCGCCGGGACTCTACCACAACACCGCCGCCATTCTGGACACTGACGGCAGCACCAGCGGTCTCTATCGCAAGATGCACATTCCGGACGACCCTCTCTATTACGAAAAGTTCTATTTCACGCCTGGCGACCTCGGCTTCAAGGCCTTTGACACCGCGTATGGCCGCATGGGAACTTTGGTCTGCTGGGACCAGTGGTATCCGGAAGGCGCACGTCTCACTGCTTTGCAGGGCGCAAATATTCTCTTTTATCCGACCGCTATCGGCTGGCATCCCGACGAAAAGGCGGAGTTTGGCACGGCACAGCACGATGCTTGGCGCACCATCCAGCGCTCGCATGCCATCGCCAACGGCGTTTTTGTCGGCGTGGTCAACCGGGTGGGCCACGAGTTCGGTGACATTCGCGGCAATCGAGCCCACGGCAAAGGCCTGGAATTCTGGGGTGGCTCTTTTCTCTGCGACCCTTTCGGACGAATCATCATCGAAGCCTCGCATGATAAAGAAGAAATCCTCATCGGCCAGTGCGACCTGAAACACCTGGAAGACGTTCGCCGAAGCTGGCCGTTTCTGCGCGACCGCCGCATCGACAGCTACGCCGGCATCACCCAGAGGTTTCTGGATTAACTTGTGGCCAACCGCGAAATGCTCACTCAAACCAGAACGATAGGTTCAAAGCCGCTGCCTCGAATCTGTCATTGGGAGCGGAGCGCCTCAAGGATATCTCCAAACAAGGCTGTTTGGCGCGAAGTCGAAGGATCCCGACAATATTTTCTTCTAGGAAACCGCCTCAAGGCGTTCTCTAGAGAATTCCCTGTTGCAGCATCTGCTATTGACACATCCTCGGGATGTTTCGACTCGCGCTCGCTAACGCTCGCACTCGCTCCCAATGACAAAGACAGAAACAAAGAACTTAGAGGAAACTTCCGGACGTTGTCATTCCCGCCTTATCCCGCAGCACGCGGGTCGGGTGCTCAACATGACAGGGATAAGAACCATTGAAGAACCATAAAGCATCCCACTTAACACAAGTCCCCGTGCCCCAGTCCCTCGGCTATCGCATGCCGGCCGAATGGGAACCACACCAATCTACATGGCTGGCGTGGCCGCATAACCACAGTGACTGGCCGGGAAAATTCGACGCCATCCCGTGGGTTTTTGCCGACATCATTCGCCACCTGGGCCGCGCGGAAGACGTAAATCTGATTGTGGCTTCGGCCCGCGAAAAACAGACGGCGCGAGAAATCCTGAAACGCAGTCACGTCAATACCAAGCGCGTGAAGTTTCACATCTGGCCGACTAACCGCATCTGGACGCGTGACTCCGGGCCAATCTTCATCCGGAACCAGCAATCTGTCGCGCTCACCAACTGGCGCTTCAATGCATGGGCCAAGTATCCCGACTGGAAGCATGACAACCAGATCCCGGAGCGCATCGGCAAAAAACTCAAGCTCCAGCAATTCACTCCCATCGTCGAATGCAAGGGCAAGCCGCATCACGTGGTCCTGGAGGGCGGCAGCATTGATGTGAATGGTCAGGGGCTCATGCTGAGTACCGAAGAGTGCCATCTCAGCAAGGTGCAGCAGCGCAATCCCGGACTCTCACAGCGTGACATGGAACAGGTATTCGCCGATTATCTTGGAATAGAAAAAGTGATCTGGCTTGGGTGTGGCATTAAGGGAGATGATACGCACGGCCACGTCGATGACATCTCGCGCTTCGTCGCCGCCGATACCGTACTCACCGCGGTCGAGTCAAGCAAGGGCGATGCTAACTACGAACCACTTCAGGAAAACATGCGCCGTCTGCGCGCGGCAACAGATCTTCAAGGACGAAAGCTGCGAATAATCGAATTGCCGCTTCCCCGCCCCATCATCTTCCGCGGACAAAGGCTGCCTGCAAGCTATGCCAACTTTTATATCGCTAATGGCTTGGTGCTGGTTCCAACTTTCAACGATCCCAACGATCGCCTTGCTTTAAATGTTCTCGCTGACTTGTTTCCCGGTCGCGAAATCGTCGGCATACATTGCGGCGATTTCATCTGGGGCCTGGGGGCCATCCACTGCATGACGCAACAGCAGCCGGCGGCCGAATAAAGCGTCAGTCCGCGGCTGCTGCGGTCCTCGGCCTATACTCAAACAGCTCGGGATCGCTCTTCTGCAACCGCTCCAACGTGTCCTTCCACACCGCTGGAATTGCCGGCATGGCCGCAATCTCTTTTTTCGCCGTCAGCGCATGCTCTATCTTGATCGGTATGGGGTTCAGCCCTGTCGCCTGCGCCGCCATGGCTACGGAAATATTTCGCGCACACATTCCTTCCAGCAGCAGCATGCGTGTGAGCGCCACCTGAATGTTCGGTCCGGAAGTAATTGCGCCATGGTTGGGCAGGATCACCGCGGGATATTTTGCGACGGCATCGGCAAATGGGCGCACACGATCTTCGCTCGCAGCGGTGCCGGTATAGTCTTCTTCCACAATGGCCACATCACCGGCGATGATGCAGCTTTCCTGGTCATAAATCTCAGGCACTTTGCGGAACGTTCCCCAGCTCACGGTGGCTGGAGGATGAGTATGCGCCAGCGCCGTAATCTGCGGATTCAAGCGATGGATCACCGCATGCAGGGCGATCGTGTCGTTCACATAGGGATCGACGGAAGGATCATGCTCCAGCACTTTCCCATTAAAGTCAAAGACGCAAATGTCCGCTGGACGAAGCGTACCGAAAGAAGGCCCGAAGCGGTTCATCAGCATTTTGTTTTCGCCAATGGCCACGCTCAGATGTCCCGCAATTCCCGCGCTCAGGCCGGCACGATACAGCGCTCGAGCCGCACAGCAAATATCAAACTTAAGGCCTTCAATCGAAACTGACATGAATCACCTCCATCGTCACTGCCGACATAAATCCTAGACCCACCTCCCGGTTTTCACAAATCCGAGGGCTAAAGCAAAACTGCCCGCATGCATTGCATACGGGCAGCCGGTTAAGTAGATGAGCGACTGTTATTTCTTTTTGCGGCCAAGGAGGCCGGCAGCGATGGAACCGAATCCCAGCAGGCCGAGCAGCGGCAGTGGAGAAGCGGTCTGGGGCAGTTTCTGGCCTGCGTCAGCATTGGCATTCTGGTCGGCCGCTGGAGCTTTATCGGCCGCGGTGGCGTTCTTATCAGTAGAAGTAGCGCTCTGGTCAGCGGCGGTGGCGCTGCTGGCAGGAGCTGCGTTCTGGTCAGTTCCGGTGGTGCTGCTGGCCGGAGGATTCTGAGCAGTTGTGCTGCTGGAAGCAGCGGCATTCTGATCAGTGCTGGTGCTGGGAGCTGCCGTGCTGGAAGCCGCCGTGCTTGAAGAAGCGGCGTTCTGATCCGCAGGAGCAGTTGTGGTGGCAGGTGCGGTGCTGCTGGAAGCAGCCGCATTCTGGTCAGTCGTGCTGGAGGTGCTCGGCGTCTGCGCCGGCGGATTTACCGGAGCGCTTGCGCTCTCTGAAGATGAACCAGCAGGGCTGGTTGTGGTCGCGGCCGGAGCATTGGCACTGTTCGCGTCCGTCGTTGGAGTCTGGCTGCTTCCCGACGGTGCTGGCTGATTGCTGCCGGCAGTCGAGGAAGAGGCTGCGCTCTGGTCAGGAGAAGACGCTGGCGCTGCGCCCGAAGCGTGATTGCTGGTGCAGGAATCTGAAATCATGTTCACCGAGCTGACCTGTATGGAGCCGTCACTCGCGCGCGATCCCTGGATTTGGACCTGATGTCCATCGTGGGGCTTCAACATAGAGCTGTCACCTTGCAGGTTGACGCTCTGTCCGTTGTCCGACGCAAGTACCCAGTTTCCACCGGACTGCTTCAGACAGCCGCTCAACGAAGCCTGCTGATCGCTGCTGCTCGTGCTGGTGGACGAAGGGTTCGTCTGGTCGGTCGTGGACGGAGAGGTTGTTGATGATGGAGGAGGGGTCGATGGGGTGGTTGTCGATGGCTGCTGGCTTGGCTGACTTGACTGGTCCGGTGTGGAACCCGTGCTGCCCGTCTGCGCGAATGCCAAACCTGTGGTCAGCATCAGCGCCAAAATAAATTTCTTGTTCATGTCGTTGCTCCTTCGTTATCTGTGCCCGTCGGGGCATGTGCGAGTATTTCCCCGCCAACGTCCCCTGAGGAAGGACGCCGATACCCTAGTTAGAGACTGGTAAACTCTCTCGGGTTGACTTGAAATAAAACATAAGCAGAGTTGCTGCTCGTGTAGAATTTTTTTGAGACAAGAGCAAGCCAACTTTATGGCAGATACACAGAAAAGCCCAGAAAACATGCGTTCCGGAGAAGATGCCGCCTGGATGGAACTCGCCCTGGAAGAGGCAGCCCTGGCGGCTGCGGCCGGCGAAGTGCCTGTTGGCGCTTTAGTAATCAAAGATGGCGAGATCATCGGTCGCGGCCACAATCGCAACCTGCTGGAGAACGATCCTACGGCCCATGCGGAGATCGTCGCCCTGCGCGAGGCGGCAGCGAAAGTGGGAAACCATCGACTGAACGGCTGCCTGATGGTCGCCACGATTGAGCCCTGCGCGATGTGTGCCGGCGCTCTGGTCCATGCGCGCATTGCACGGCTGGTCTATGGCGCCAATGACCCTAAGGCCGGCGCCGCGGGATCGGCGCTCCAGGTCCTTAACCATCCTCGCCTGAACCACCAGATGGAAGTCAGCGCAGGCGTGCTGGCCGGCAAGTGCTCGGAGATTGTTCAGCAGTTCTTTCGCGAAAAAAGACAATAATCTGCCTGCTAACCCAAGTTGCCGCTGGCAGTCAAAAAATCTCGTCCGCCAACTTGTTTTCTTCGCTCCCGCAGGATCTGCGCTATGGCTCACGCGTGCTCGCCAAATCACCAGGCTTTTCTTTGATCGCAGTCCTTACCCTGGCGCTCGGCATCGGCGCCAATACGGAAATCTTTTCGGTGGTGAATGGCGCGCTGCTCAATCCGCTGCCTTTTCATGACCCGCAGCAGCTCGGTTTCGATGTTTCAGGAACTTACGCTGCCGATTAATAGCCAAAAATCCCGTATATGCGGCGAATTTTGCACGCTTCCTGCACCTTTTTTGAAAACGATTTTCAATTTGATTTTGCACGGATCTGGCAACTGTTGTGCTGAGGTGGGCATTGCGTCATGCCCGCAAAGAGATTCACAATTCCAAGATGAGGACAGACTCAAGAGCTCTAGGAGACGCCAAGGGTTGGTCTGCGTATAGATCACACGTAATCAAAGAGGCTCATGAAGCCGAAATCCATGTGCAATTGCTGGTGGCAGTGGAACAGCGTGAGCCCTGGGTTATTGGCGACGAAATCCACGGCGACCTCCTGGTACCCTCCAACCATGACGACGTCTTTTACGATTCCGGCAGTTGGAGTTCCTCCCAGACTGGTCAGTTCGAAGCTGTGCCGGTGAAGATGAATGGGATGGATGTCATCACTGGCATTGCGCATGTGGATTCGATACCGCTTGCCTTCCCTCAAGTGAAACGAGGCCGGAGCAATTTCGTTGGCCATCGGGTACGCGACTCCGTTGATGGTCCATCGATTGAATCCCTCTTCTGCAGCGTTTTCCTTGACGAAGGTCATCTCGAAGGTCTCATCTGGCACGGGTGCGCTAGCGCCCGGTTTGGCAAAGCGGATATAGTTCCAGCGGAAGCGGGGCGGGGCGTGCCACTGCGCTTTGCCTGCGCTTCCCACATATTCCACAACGATACCCATGCCCTGGCGCCGGTCGTCATCGGCAGTGTCGCCCATGACCCAAACTCCCGGGTGGTTCATCTGCACAATGGCAGAAACGCGCTCAGCAGTGCCCAGCCAGAGCACCGGAACGTTCGCCGGATTGGGCACCGGATTACCGTCCAATGCAATCACGTGAAAAGAATGCCCGGGCAAGGCGAGGCTGCGAATCTCAGTGGCGCTTCCATTCAATACATGGAAGAGAACTCGTTCGCCCTGCTTCACGCGAATCGGTTCTCCATGGTGTAGCATCCGGCCATTGATCGTGAACGAGCCATAGCCGACTTCGTATCCATGCGCCATGCCCTTCGCGAGCGAACCCTTCATGGCAGATTCGCCCTGCTCTTCTAGCGCCTTCACCTTCGTCGCGGGAGAGAGGAAGTTCATTGGCATATCGCCGCCACGACTGAAAGTCGGCTCGAACTCCTTCAACACGAGGAAGACCTCGCGGTCATAGTCGCCTGCCTCATTTTTCGGCTCAATGTAGACCGGGCCAACCTCGCCGCTATATTGACCGGCGTAAAGATCCGCTCCGGCTCGATTGTGCGTGTGATAGAAGCGAAACCCTGCAGGTCTTGGAGTGAATACGATCCGCCGTTTCCCATGTGCCGGAATAAAAGGTGTGCCCTCTTCGGCTGCTCCGTCCACGCCAACCGGCACTATTTGGCCATGCCAATGCAATTGCTCCGGAACATCCGTTTCATTATGCACGTCTACAGTAACCTGCTGTCCTTCTTTCACGCGAAGCAGCGGTCCTGGAAACTGTCCGTTGTACGTGGTTAACGAAACAATCCGGTTTTTTGCAATCTCCACAGGAGATGTTTTGATTCGGAGGGTGTGATTTGCCGCCGCGGAGTTACCGGCTGCAGCTGAAGATTGGCTTTGCTGCATCGCCGCACTGACCTGACCGAAGATGTCTCCACGGGACAGCAACATCGCTCCAGCCGTCATACCTGCGGTTTTTAGAAAAGTTCGTCTCGACTTCAAAAACTTTTTCATGGGTTCTTCTCATCTTCTGTTGGTTTGATGCACTATCCCAAGTCCACTTCTAGGCGAACAAACGGCTCCTCCAGAATTACCAGCGGGCGTACGGAGTTCGCGCAGTAGATTCAGTTCCGGCGAACTAGCATAGCCACATCCGACCAATATGCGCGATCGGCTTGCCCCAGAGGTATTCATCGTACAGGCGTATTCTCGGAAAAATGCCCAGCATTGATATAGTCTTATCGGTCGCAAATATCAGGTGAAAAACGGAACAACATGAACAAATCTTTGCATTTAGTTGCCGCAGCTTACTGTGTTCTGCTATTTGGTGGGGGTTCGGCATCGGCCCAAAAGAGTCTTGTCCAAGGGGACCTCTTGAATGATCTGCGTGAACTGGTAGAAACCCCCGCTGTACCTGGGTATGAGCAGCAAGTTGCGGCCAGACTTGCGGAGAAGCTGAAGCGTTTTTCTCCAAAAGTTGATGCCCAGAGCAACGTGATCGTGACGATCGGCGCGGGTTCACCGCACCGTTTGATTGTTGCCTCCATGGACGAGCCCGGATATTTGGTTAGCGGCATCACGCCAGACGGTTACCTAACTCTGCAGCGCGTTCCCCAAGGGGGTAATCTTCCGCTCTTTAATGAACTGTATTCAGCGCAGCCGGTGCAGATTGGCACGCCGCAGAACAAATGGATTAATGGCGCTGTCGCCGGACTCTCGGTCCATTTGCAGCCTCAACGTCAGCATCCACCCAGCGCTGCCGATTTGGATAACATGTTTGTCGATGTTGGGGCTACAACCGTTGCGGAAGCGCGGGCCGGCGGCGCCGATGTTCTCGGCCCTGTGGCAATTGAGCGCAAAGTTTACGAAATGGGCTTCGGAAAATGGACCGCTCCAGCTATCGGCGACCGCTTTGGGGCTGCTGCGCTCATAGAAGTTCTGCGCAATGTAGACTCGACCAAAATCAAAGGCACGTTGACTTTTGCCTTCGTCGCCCAGCAATGGGTTGGAGCCCGCGGTCTGCAGAGGCTCCTTTATCGTCTTCAGCCGGATGAGTTGATCTATGTTGGCCGGCTGATGCGTGGCCCCGCCACGGCGGGCCAGCGCGAAGCTGCTCCGGCATTCAAGGAAACTCCAGGCAGCGGAGTACTGATTGCCTCTGAAAAACCTGAAGTTGAGCCAATTGGATTCGCAGGCGAATTAAAGCAGATTGCGAGTCAAAACAATATCGCTGTCAGAACCGATTATTCAGCCCCGCTTGTGCCGCGCGGCGGCTACATGCTTCAGCCGAAGCTGCCGGAGCGAACTGTTCAACTCGCTATCGCGACCTCCTGGCCTTCTACCCCGGCGGAAGTTCTCAACGGGCATGATGTTATTGCATTGGTGTCTCTGTTGGAGAGCTATCTCCTCGGCCACGCAGAAAAGTATGATTTAAGCGAAGCCAAGGCACTGCCTGAGCCGGCAGCGCCTAAGAAGCCGGCCACAGCGCCTTCAACAGAGGCGATTATCAAGCAGCTCGTTGAAATCTATGGTGTGAGTGGCCACGAAGCAAATGTACGCCAAGCAGTCACGCAATTGCTGCCTGCCTGGGCCAAACCCGAAACCGACGATGACGGAAACCTGATTCTTCATTGGCCAGCTTCATCCGGCAGCAAGGGACCACGTATTGCCGTAGTCGCCCACATGGACGAGATTGGCTACACAGTGCATTCCATACTGCCTGATGGCCGCTTGGAACTCGAAACCAAAGGTGGTGGTGTGCTGGCGTATTTCCTCGGCCATGTTGGACTACTTCATTCCACGAATGGGATCCATCCCGGAGTAGTTGAATTACCGGAAGGTTGGGAAAAAGCAGATTTCCAGTGGCCACGTGGCCCGCGTCAGATGTTTCGCATGGACGTTGGCGCGCAGAACCCCGAGCAGGTAGAGCAGCTCGGCATTAAGCAAGGCGATTTTGTCACTGTCCCTAAGCAGTACCACAAGCTGCTACGCAGCCGGGCCAGCGCGCGAGCTTTTGACGACCGTGTTGGCTGTGCTGCGCTCGTCGCTGCCACTTGGGCGCTTGGTCAAAACCTGAATCGGGACATAACCTTTGTTTGGTCCACCCGTGAAGAACTTGGACTCGAAGGGGCGGCGGCGGTCGCCAAGAACATGCATGCGCAAGGGCGCATCCCAGACTACGTCTTTGCCATTGACACTTTTGTCAGTTCCGATTCGCCCCTGGAATCCAAACGCTTTGGCGATGGCATCCTTGGGCAGGGTTTCGTCGTGCGCGCTGTCGACAACTCCAACATTGTTCCTCGAAACCTGGCGCAAAAAGTTGTCTCGATCGCCCGCGCAGAGAACATCTCGGTGCAGTACGGCGTCACCGGCGGCGGCAACGATGGCGCAGCATTTCTGCTGTATGGCGCAACGGATGTCGCCATCGGCTGGCCATTGCGTTACTCGCATTCTCCCGCTGAAGTCATTGATGTGCGCGATTTAGAGGCGTTGGGCAAGGTTGTGGCTGCGGTTGCGCGGAGCTGGTAGCCGAGCGTAACCAAAATGGCGGACTCGCTCGAAAATCACCCGTCATTCATCGACGCAGTAACAATTCGGACAATTGGAATACCCTGTCCACTACGACCGCCGCGATGCCGGCGCCAATAACGGCCGCCATTTGAAGCGTCAGTTTCTTGAAGATCTTCTTGTCCTTCGTGGTTCGCCACACGATTGGTAAATTGACGGCTGCGCTAGCCAGGGAAGCAAGCACGGTGGCGCTTCCCGCCAAAGAAGGGCTGATTTGTCCGTGCATTGCCATGGTTGCTGCTGCTGCCGTGGTGCTTGCGCTGCTGACCAAGCCGCCCAGGACGCTGACAGCAAACATTCCAGAGCTGCCAAAAACTCTTGTCAGCAGTGTTCCGACAATCTGGATTACGATGAACACCATTCCGAACCGCAAAACCTTGCTTAAAGCAATGGGCGATGTAAGAGCCACGGTTTCGGAGCCCACTGGCTGGTCAGTGGGCTGATCTCTCCACACCCACAGACCTGCGACAAGCGTCATGGCCAGCAGCGGCACCAAAGTGGCACTCAAAGACCGGGGAGAGAACAGAGTCGCCAGAATCAAGTTTCGGGCAAACATGGCGATCGTTGTCACCAAGCATAGGCTTATTGTTCTCGCGACCATCCCGGTCTTCCCAATCCTGGAACTCAACTCGGCTACGGTGGCGGTACTGTTCACCAGTCCGCCAAACACTGCACTGAGATAGAGGCCTCGTGTGCTGTACATGCGCAGCAGCACATAGTTTGCAAACCCGATCCCGGCAATCGCGATCACGCTTATCCACGCGTCGCTGGGATTGAACAGACGCCAGGGATCGATGTATCGATCGGGAAGCACGGGGTATATGACGAAGCCGATCAAACCGAGCAAAACGGCGCTTCGAATTTCCGACGGCTGCAGCCCGCCGGCAAAGCGACTGAGTTCGGTCTTCCACGCGAGCAGCATGGTCATCACGATCGCGCCGGCGACAGGAGTGAAGATATGGCCAAGGCCCACCAGCGCGCCTAGCAAGTAATTGGCAATCAAAGCCGCGGACGTGGTGATTTCAAGGGAACGGTCCGTGACCATGCTGCGGACGTTCATCGCCGCCACTAACAAAAAGACGCCGATCAAGGAAGTGATTGTGACACCCGGGCCCATAATTGCCGCAAGCATGCCCAGTAAAGCGACGATGGCAAATGTGCGAATGCCAACATCTTTGTTGGACCATTCGCGTTCCAGACCAACCAGCATGCCGATGCCGACAGACACAGCCATCTTGAGAGCAATGGGGGTTGCCGGAAAATGAATCGTCTCTGACTGCACGCTTGCTTGCTGTCCTGTAGCAGCAATTGACCACTGGGTCTCCCGCAGCCGCAAGGCGCCGTGGGCCGGGAGGCGTTAACCTATTTTGCCTCCCCGATTGTACTTGCTCAATTCCGGCACATGAAGGCATGCGTTGGTGAAATGTCTGCCGCACAAGGGCGCTTTCCATTTCGCGCCAACCAACGCAAAATTTGTTAGAAACCTTAACCATTGATGGCATAGGAAAAGAAGTTCCACAATTCACTGAACATTAAACAACAGGTTTATTTTCTTATACTTAAAGAGATTTATAGGACGTCAGCCCTGGGGTGATCGGGGAAAACAATTTACATTGAGCACCAATCGCTCTTAAAGTACAGAGACCCGGAAGGGTAAGAACTGTGCTGAACCTGGGCAAATAAAAAATTAAAAAAACGCCTCTGGTTCTAGAGTGACGATTACCGGTTTGTCTTAGCCCGATCTGGGCACATCTCGCGCAACCTGGTCGTTGATGCAGCTCTTACTAATATGGGAAGCAGCCATGTTGGCTGTGTGATTACCTAATACTCTTAAAAATCTGCGTCGCAATGTGAAGCGCGCCGTGGCTCTTGAGGTCGCGATGCTGCAACTCAATCGCCAGCCATGCGCAATGGTGGAGTAGCTGGGTAGTTACGGGGTTTCAATGATCGACAATCGCGAGGTAAGTTAATTCATGAAGCGTTCCCGTGCGGCTTCCGGCAAAGCACAAATTCTTGTTGTCAACGATCAACCTGGAGCACTTGCATTCACCAAGGGCCGGCTGGAGAGTGCGCGCTATCAGGTAGAGACGGCTTCCTGCTGTGAGGATGCAGTCCGTCGAATCGACAACGGGCTGCGGCCAGACCTTATTCTTCTTGAGCTGCAGACGCCGGACCTCGATGGTCTAAAGACCATTCAAGCCTCCCGGGGTACGCGTTCGGACCAGAAAGTCGTGGTGATTTCAAAGGTAAGCGATGTCAGTATGGCGGTCCAGGCCATGCGGTTGGGAGCGCTGGATTGCCTCAATATGCCGTGCGAAGGACAGCAATTTCTCACGGAGATAGAGCGCCTTATGTCATTGGCCGCCGGCGCTGACGGTGCGGCTTCACGCCCATCGCACGAAGAGTTTGAAGAAATTGAAAATGAGATTTCATTCCTGGCCGTCAGTCCGGCCATGAAGAAAATTCGTGCCCAGGTCGCTCAAGTGGCCAAGGTGGACATACCCGTACTTTTGCTGGGAGAGAGCGGTGTGGGCAAAGAAGTCGTAGCTCGCCTGATTCACAAGCTATCGCGCCGCACAAGCAGAACCATGGTGAAGGTAAATTGTGCCGCTCTGCCACTCGACCTGTTGGAAAGTGAGCTCTTCGGTTACGAATCTGGTGCGTTCACAGGCGCTAACCGGTCCAAACCGGGCATGCTCGAACTGTGTGACAAGGGCACCATCTTTCTGGATGAGATTGGGGAAATGAGCCCCGTTCTGCAAGCCAAGCTTCTGCATGTGCTGCAGGACGGCCGCTTTTCGCGGCTGGGAGGCCGATCCACCGTGACCTCGGATTTCCGGGTGCTGGCCGCAACCAACGTCAACGTGAAGGAAGCCATCAGCACAAAGGCCTTCCGTGAAGACCTGTATTACCGGCTGAACGCATTCACGATCAATATTCCTCCCTTGCGCGAACGTCGTGAGGAAATCCCGATTTTAGTGAAGCACTTCATGCAGCAGTTTTCAGAAAAATATGATTGCGCGCCGGCAGAGTGTTCACAACAGTTGATCCGGGCCTGCCTGCGCTACTCCTGGCCGGGTAATCTTCGCGAACTGGGGAACTTCGCTAAGCGCTATATGGTGCTGCAGGACGAGGAACTGGCCATCTCTGAACTGGAAAACGAAAATGCCGATTCCAGAATGGCGCAGAACGTTTCCTATCATGCTCACGCTAACCAGGGCGACGTGATCAGCACCGGCGCCGGATTGAAGTCAATGGTGCAAGATCTGAAGGAACAAGCAGAACCCAAAATCATTGAACGCGTATTGATTGCTACCAAGTGGAACTGCAAAGTGGCTGCCACACAGCTCAAGATCAGCTACAAGGCGCTGCTTTACAAGATGAAGCAGTATCGCATCTTTCCTCCCGGTATTACGGGGCCAGGCCTTCGCAACGCTGCCGTCTGATTTTTCATCCCGCAAAGAGTCGAGCGCTAGCATGAGGACGCATGCGGCCTCGCGGCATGGGCGCTGATTCCCTTCCCAACCCATTTCCTTCCAACCCAAAAGAACTTCTGGAAATGCACTTCCACTCAAATCGTGGAAACCCAGTTCCATGCAGCGGAAAAGCACAAACGTGCTGAACCAGCCATATCGCGCAGCTTATCTATCCAGAAGCGCCGTAAGTAATAGAAAAAGAAGTTGCAAACCTTCGCTTTGCGGCACGGATGTTCCATTCCTGAATCGTTGCATTCTCATGGCATTGCGCATGCATTTACCCAGGTCGGTCTATCGCTTTTGATTGAATGATGGATCGACGCTTCAGCGCCAGTGTTTTTTTTGCCGGGCGCGTATGGGCGTCGTTTTTCTGAAACAGCTCCCATGGTGTTGGCGCAAGCAGTGCCGATCGATGATGCTGCGGCGCCCTTCCGGGGAATCACCAGGTCTGGCCCGCCGATAAAGGCAACCAGACAGAAGGAAAACTTTTGCGATGAGAAGTATGAACACAACACCATTTCGTCAACTGGCGGTTCACGATCTGCCAGTTCCAATGCAGCTTGCACTGTGGTGCCTGGCTGTCCTCTTTGCATTTGCGGCCTCCGCGAATGCGCAAAACGTTACGGTGCTGAACACACCAACAACCACAAAACTGTGGGCCGGAACGCAGGACTGGTCGGTTTTTGGCCTGTCGTCCGTCACGTCGCCCAGTTCAGGCGTGATTCTGGAAGGAACAGCCATCAGCCAGTTCACGGGCAAACCTGTACGCCACATGTGGTACGGCGATTCCAGCAACGGCTTGTGCCGCGTCGATCCTGAGATGGATGATCCAACGGTTTCCAGCATTCCCGGGATCGGCTTTCACAACAACATTGAGCGTACCTGCATCGGATTCATTCAGGCCGGCGGTTTTGTGCCTTTGCAGCTTACCTACGATGCATCCACTCACACGCTGTATGGAGCGGACCTACCTCGCACGGCGAATGGCGTTATTCGCATACACTACCTGCCATCAGGAGACAGCGGACAGGGATCGATGGATCCGATTCATGTTGAATCCCTGATGGGCGCCCAGGGTACCAGAAATGCCGCCGGCGGCTGCCCGGTGGTGACTGATCCAAGAAACGGCGCAACCCCAGTACAAATGTTCGCCTCTACGCTGGGACCGGATGGCAACTTGTACATCGGGTGGGCGCGCAACGGGACTATCGCGCGAATTCCTCATCCTGCAACTTTTGATCCGGGCAATCCTGCAGATTGCGCCAGCATTGATGTGCCTATCTTCGCTTCTGACGCCCGCCTTGGCGCCGGTGGCGCGGCGGGTCACTCCTTCGGCCTGGCGTGGATTGGTCACACGCTCTTTGGCGCGGACAACATCAGTCCATGGTTTAAAGACAATGCGGATCAATGTTTGACTCCTGCCAATGGCATGGTGCGTTGCGGACCTGTCCAGGGAGCGGGAACAGAAATTCTGGGTGCATTCGCTCCTGGACCACAGGCCGGAATTGTCAGCGATTTCACCTATAACGGTCCCAACACAACGTTCCCCGGCAACACGTTATACGCGTCTTCGCTTGGCAGCACTGTTCGAATCAGCAATGCGACGGACGTAACAAACATCAGTGTTACGCCGCAATTTGGCGGAACGTTTTGCTTCATCACCGGCGTAACAATTGACACGAGCAATTTGGCGAATGAAACGGTTTATGTCGGCTCAGATTGCACGCAGGGCAGCATCAACGGCGCAGCGGCAATCTGGCAGGTGACGCCGGAACCTCCGGCAGCAGGTCCGCCGGGAGTGCCAGTCAGCGTTTTTGCAACGGCAACCGCCAATGCAGCAGCGGTGAACTGGGTCCCGACGCCGAACGGCCAGGCGATTGCGAACTTTGTGGTTCGTACTTTGCTGGCGAACGGTTCGTCTTCTGGTGTTCCTGACTTCACGGTGAACCCCGCGGCAAACGGGATACCGCCAAGCTCGGCCTTTATCTCCGGATTAACCAACGGAGTTGCAGTGGAGTTTGCGGTGCAAGCCTGCAACGCCAGCGGTTGCAGCCCGTTCTCTATCGCCAGCGCCGCGGTAACTCCGCAAGTCCTGACGGTGCCTGGAGCTCCCACGGGAGTGGTTGCGTCGAATGGCAATGCGTCGGCGACTATTGCATGGACTGTTCCGGCCAACAATGGCGGGTCAGCGATTACCAGCTACACGGTGACCGCGAATCCCAGCGCGCTTGCTGTGACGGTGCCAGCAAATCAAACCGGCGTTAACTTCACCGGCTTGACCAACGGCACCACATACTCTTTCACCGTTCGAGCGACTAACGCGACTGGAAGCAGCACACCGTCGTTGCCATCCAATGCCGTCACGCCAATTTCTCCGCAGGGATCCGACCTGTCGATCATCATGAGTTCACCGGCCACAGTCAACGCGGGCGCCTTTGTGACGTTCGCCATGACGGTAACCAATAATGGGCCAGGAGACGCGGCATTGGTAACGCTTACTGACACGTTGCCTGCGCTCTTCCAGTCCTCAATAGCTTCCCAGGGTATTTGCACGCATACTGGAGCCGTTTTTACCTGCAACCTGGGAGCACTGGCGGCGGGTGCACATGCCACCATCAGCGTAACCGTGGTTTCTGGCAGTGCGTCAATTACAAACACCGCGTCAGTCCAGTTGAGAGATGGATTGGGAAATCTCATCAATGACACCAATCCTGGAAATAACCTTGCCAGCTCTACCACCAATGTCTCAGTTCCGACAGGCGGTGGCGGCGGAGGCGGAACAGGCGGCGTGAGCGCTGATATTGAAGTGAAAGGCTCAGCCAGCAATGGCGGTCCTAACCAAGGAACCGGCGACACATTCACCTGGCAGATCAAGAACAGCACTGGCAATACGCCAGCACCAAACGTAGTCTTCACGTTGCCGCTACCGCCGAGCTTCCAATTTATTTCAGCAGCGGGAAGCCAGGGCACTTGCGGAGGAGTTGCGTCGGGTTCATTCGGCGGTACTCTCACCTGCAACTTGGCCAGCCTACCTGGAGGCCAGACTTTGCTGGTGACGTTGAACTTTGTGCCGCTGCAAGCAGGAACATTCTCAACCACCGGTTCCGCCACTTTCGGCGGGACCGACACGAATATTTCCAACAACTCATTCACGGTAACCATCAGACCCAGATAAAACCAACGGGCTGCCAATGGATAGATCGTTGGCAGCCTTCTCCAATCCACTTTACTGACAACAGTTTCGATTTCCTGCAAAGCTCATCGCACTCTTCCTGCGCGACGGACAGGCTCTGAAGGATTGCTTTGAATCCATTTGCAGGAACTGGAGGTTGGGTATCTCCGGAATGGTTACCCAACCTCATTCTTCTATCAGGAACAATTTTTACCAGCTACAACGATGGCCGCGCGCTGTAGGCAAACTGGCCGGAGACGCCACATTGGGTCCCGGCCGGTTCTTTCTTTCAGGAAGAATCTCTGATCGCTACACCAAGTCCCACTGGAAACCGACTTCCACTCACTTTCTGGAAGTGGCTTTCCATTCGCTGCTAATTGCCGCCCCAAGCTGCCAGCCGCCTGCTCGATCAATCCCCGTAACCTATAGCAACCAACAAAGATATCAAAGTTTAAGCCCTTCCTTGACAACCTGCGCAAACGTGGCTGAAGGAATGCTTTAACCCTGACCAGTTCATTGCCCATGGCTGCGCGATGAATCTGAGCCAGCAAGAAAACGATTAGCAGGTTTTCTCGCCTGGCCGTTTTGAAAAATCAGGAGGAAGTTACATATGAGGATGAGCAAAAAATTAACCGGCCTGGTGCTGACGTTTGCATGCTGCGCCATGGCCTTTTCCAGCGGCGGCTCGGGCTCTGGGAGCGGCGGAGGCAATAGTGGCGGAGGCGGCAACAGCGGTGGAAGCGGCAACAGCGGGGGAGGCAATAGTGGTCGCAATGGAAATGCCGTCAGCACCTCGTCAAAGGGCGGCAATTCCAGTGGCGCTGGCCAGGGTAAAACTCAAACCGGCAATCAGGGCGGAACGCAGAACGCAAATCAATCCGCCAATCAACCTGGAAGCGGTGGCGGTAATAATCGAAAACTCGGTTCGCTCAAGACCGTTCCAGTCCCAGGACCAACCGCCGCCGAACTCAATGACCTGGTGCGCGACAAGTCTGCTGCAATCGCTCTGGGCAAGGCATTCTTCTGGGAAATGCAATTTGGCAGCGACGGCTTCACCGCCTGCGCCACCTGCCACTTCAATGCCGGCGCTGACAGCCGCACCATGAACCAGGCTGATCCCGGAATTCGTCGCGTGGACAGCAATGGCAATCCGTCAGCCGACTCCACGATTTTCCATCCGGGATTTGGCCCGAACCACCTGCTCAGCGTCAGCGATTTCCCGCTGCACAAGCTGGCCGATATCACTCGTTCTAATTCCGCTGTGCTTTCTGACAACAACAATATCGTTGGATCGCAAGGCGTTCTGCTTAACAATTTTAATGACGTAATCCTGGGCCTCGGTCCAGAAGACGAAACATCCGTTTCCGATCCCGTTTGGTCCATCACTGATCCTTCCGGCGCTCCGCTCAACGTTCGGCGATCCACGCCGCGGAATGCTCCGCCGGTAATCAACGCGGTCTTCAACTATCGCAACTTCTGGGACGGCCGCGCGCAGAACACGTTCAACGGCGTCGACCCCTTCGGCACTGGAGATCCGAATGCGACTCTGCTGCAAACCGACGCCTCCAGCCTGGACATTGTTCATGAAGTCACGCTGCGCCTGTCGAATTCCGCGCTGGCTTCGCAGTCTGTTGGTCCTCCGGGAAGTGACGTTGAGATGTCCGCAACTGGCCGTCCTTTCGTAAAGATAGGCAAGAAGATGCTTTCGCTCACGCCGTTGGTGCTGCAGCAGGTCTCACCCAATGACAGTGTTCTCGGCAGTCTGAGCGCCGATCCTTTCACCGGCCTCAACACTGATTATGTCTCCATGATCCAGGCTGCGTTCCAGCCCAAGTGGTGGAGCGCAGATGTGGTCGTTGATAGCAATAGCCATTTCCTGCACTTGGGCCGGCCCTTGAACACCAGTGAGTATTCGCAAATGGAATACAACTTCTCAATGTTCTGGGGCGTAGCTATCCAGATGTATGAGTCCACTCTGGTCTCAGACGGTTCACGCTTTGACCAGTTCATGGAAGGCAATCGCGGCGCGCTGAGTGCCATTGAGCAGCGCGGTCTCGATCGTTTCCAGGGCAAAGGTGGATGCATCAACTGCCACAACGGCGGCGAATTTACTGACGCAACAGTTTCCAGCATTGCTTCACGCGGCGTGGTGGAGCGTTTGCCCGGCGGACGCTGGCATGACGTTGGCTTCCATAACATCGGCGTCAGGCCCGTGGATGATGATCTGGGAATCGCTGCCTCCGATCCTTCCGGACTTGCTTCACTCTCCGCGGCGCAACTTGCTTCCATGGGACAGCTTGCCGGAATGCCCGTTCCCGCTGGCGCTCCCATCTCAGTGCGCGGAGCCGTAAAAACTCCGAGCCTGCGCAACATCGAGCTCACCGGGCCGTATTTCCTCAACGGCGGCCAGGCCACTCTGGACCAGCTCGTGGACTTCTACAGCCGCGGCGGCGATTTCCCCTCCGTGGATGTTGATCCCAACTTACAGCGCGCCGGCTTCAGTGCGGACGACAAGGCCGCAGTCGTGGCGTTTCTGAAGTCACTCACCGATGAACGTGTGCGCTCGCAAAGCGCGCCCTTCGATCATCCTTCATTAATCGTTCCCAACGGCATGGTCATTACCGATGGAGTGCTCAACGAGCAAACCATCACCATTCCAGCAGTCGGCGCAGGTGGCGGCTCTCCATTGCCCAAGTTCTGCCAAGGCCTGGATGGTGGTCCCAGCCCGGGCTGCAACTGATGAGACTAAGGCGCAGCCGCGCAATGCATGAGGCAACGCAAGTACGCAACGCATGGAAACGATCCGTGGGCCCAAGGGCCTTTGCAACAAAGTTGGGCCTGCGGATTCTTTCATGCAGTTCTTTCATGCAGTTGGGCAAGTTTTGAACGAATAGCCGGCGCAGAGTAAGCCCTGCACAAGCTCACTCGCTTTTCCCTCCTCTGGGGCGCTGGCTACGTGCGGAACGGAGGCCGCCTTCACCTCCGTTCCCGCGCGTAAACCAGAATGAAAGGAGGTAAAGATCAGCAGTAAAAACGATGACCAAAATTTCTCCTAAATCAAGTAACACTTTTTGAAGGACTGGGATAGCACGCCTGCTTCTCCAGTCCTTCTTTTTTGCTTGTAAGATGTCACGCGGATTAGTAGCCCCCTCCCCCTGTCCGTCATCTAGGATTCCAAAGCACTTACGCCGCACCATCCCAAGTCACCCCAAACGGGCCCCCGTCCACGCGCGGTTTTCGCGTGGATGGGCAGAGATTGGCGCAACGTTCAGACTCTTCTTGCTTATTCCGATTCCCGTGTTGTCCCTTGATCAGCGGTAATGCTTTGGTTTTCCGATCATCAGATCACTCGGTCTGCCCACCCCTCCCCGGGTCATCCCAGATTGGCGTAGACTTCGGAGGAGGCATCCCAGATTGGCGTGGATTTGACGCACATAGAAGCCGTTTGGCGCAGGGTTCAGAGGCTTTTCTTGTGGGCTCCTTCGCCTCCCCTGTGGTAAAAAATCCTGGTTTTTCTGGCTAAGAGCTAGCGGCTAGGAGCTAGCAGCTTCTTTTGTCAAAGACCGTCAACCGCACCACTTTTCCGCTCTGGAGCGAATTCTTAACTTTACCATTTGTTCGCCATTTTGTCAAGCAAAAACAAGGGTCGCCGCAAAGTGAGAAGTTCCTATTGGAGCAAAGTAGGACCAAAGTAGAGAGTTCCTAGTCCGGGCGGCGGGGTGCCGATGTTCAGCGGAACGGGGCAACACAAACCCTCTGCTCGACCTGCCCCGGGGAAGTTCCTAACTAGAGAACCTTTTTCTGAGAAATCTGCCCCTTAGGAAGGGCTGGCTGACAGCTAGACTCTCAGGCTGCCTCAACACCTTCCCCAGAAGCCTGTTTCTGGCTAACCTGAAGAACTGACAATCCGGGATACTGGTCGCCACAAGCGCGTTTATCGATACCAATCAGCTATCTGCGATCCAAGCTCATCTCGAATGAGTGCATCTGGGAATCAATGCGAGTGACTATCGTCTAGCGGGAGTGCTCGAAAAATAGAAGCATGATCGGTGGCCCAGTCGAGGAACGTTCGCGCCGGCGTTCCTGTGATCTCCGCGACGGTCGAGGTAATGAACGCGGGTAGTCCCTCCCCGGCCGACCAGGCATCGAGCAGCATCTTCGCAACGAATGCAGGCATAGTCGCCGACAATTCACGCTGCGCCTCGTCTGGCGGTATCTCTTGAATGGTCAACTTGCGGCCAATCACATGACCGATGGTGGATATCTGCTCAAATTGGCTGAGGGACTGAGGCCCGGTGAGAACGTACTCCGCCCCGGCATGTCCGTCATTACACAACGCGCGCACCGCCACTGCCGCAATGTCGCGCTCGTCGATCGGGGCCGTTGGGACACGGAGGTATGGCCAGCGGACTACATCGCCGGAGCAAATCTGCGGCGCCCACCAATGCCGGGAGTTGCTGGCCAACATTCCGGGCCGCAGGAATGTCCAGTCAAGCCCTGAAGTCTCGATCATCCTTTCGATCTGTTCGGTTTGCGTCCTGCTCGGATTGGGTTGTTGGAAGAAGGGGTGCAGCGTTTTGAGCGGCGCTGAGAGGAACACAATCCGCCGTACGTGTTTCGCAATCCGATCTAGAGCAGGACCAAATGCGTCCAGTGGCGCTGTCCAAACCAGAAATACTGCATCGATGCCAGCGAGGCATCCGTCCATACTCCCGGGAGAAGTCAGATCTCCTTGAACCACCTCGACCTCTGGCGGCATGCGAACCTCATCCGACTTGCGAGTCAGGGCGCGGACTGGCAGATCATTAGCCGCCAAGTGGAGGACCACCTCGCGCCCAATATTGCCGGTAGCGCCAACGACGAGGGTACGAGTCATATCGGAGATCATAACAAGTACGAGGACTTGGTGACCTTGCCCAAGCTCTTCGATTCGTCGAGTCAGTTGATACAAAATCGCCGATATACCGTCGAGAGCGGATTCGTAACAATATAGTCAGCCAGTGTTCAGGAATCCCATGCCCGAATATGGAATTCGAGATCACCGAAGGAAAGCGCGTTTATCAGTACCTACACCCGAAATCGAGCGTAAACGGGTCTGAGTTCTGAGTGAGTGATTTGGTTTGTTTTGAACAACTCACAGAAACACAGGCCGTCATGGGGTAACCCTATTCGCGATGGGCTTTTTTATTCGCCCAGTTGCACGCCTTCTGGCGAATCGCAACTGAATCGTTCGCTGGCCCCCGGGTGCAATTGCGACTACACTTTCCGCGTGAGTGCCAGAATCCTTCTTCTCGTTACCTTCATTGCTGTCTTGCTTATGTCCGCAAGATCGCAGCCCGGAGTATCGAACAGCGCAGCCTCCGGAGATGGTCCCTGCCGGCCACAAATTGCTGCGCATGGACCAGCCCCACACAATGGAATCGTGATGAACGGCATCGACGTCCTCGAACAGGATGGTTTCCGGGAGGTCCGGGGTTCCAACCCATCCTCCCCACGCGCAGTCGGTGTTATCACCAACCAGACTGGTTTCGATGTCGAGGGCCGCAGGACGATCGATATTCTCGCCAAAGCGCCCGGCATCAAGCTTGTGGCGATATTTAGCCCCGAACATGGCGTGACCGGAGAACTTGACATCAATTCGGTGGGCAATTCTGTCGATCGCGCCACGGGCGTACACATCTACAGCATCTACGGCGACACTACGGCGAGCCGGCATCCACCCGAAAGCGTGCTCCGGAAGCTGGATGTCCTAGTGATCGACATCCAGGACATCGGCTCCCGTTACTATACGTACGAGTCTACCCTGGGTTACGCACTTGAATCGGCAGCGATCACCGGCACCGAGGTCGTTGTGCTCGATCGGCCAAACCCTTTAACCGGTGTGCATGTGCAAGGACCTGTCTCGGATGGTAAGCACCTCAATTTTGTCGATTACACGAGGGAACCGATTCGCCATGGCATGACGGTGGGCGAGTTGGCGAAGATGTTTAATAGCGAGCGCCACATCAACGCCAAGCTCACGGTGGTTCCCGTAAAGGGATGGACGCGCAGCGACTGGTTCGATTCCACCGATCTGGTTTGGATCAACCTGTCGCCGAATATGCGGAGTATGAATGAGGCCGCGCTGTACACCGGGATCGGGATTTTGGAGTATACGAATGTATCCGTCGGTCGCGGCACGGATACGCCGTTCGAGGTGTTTGGTGCGCCGTGGATCAAACCACGCGAATTCGCGCAGTATCTGAATGCGCGCGAAATCCCGGGTGTCCGATTCGTGCCAACCTGGTTTACACCCGCCAAAGATGCCAAGTTAGGCGGACAGCGCGTTGGCGGGGTGCAGATGATCGTGACTGACCGTTCTATTCTCGATGCGCCGGAACTTGGATTGGAACTTGGCTCCGCGCTGTTGAAGCTCTATCCCGCCGATTGGGAGTTGGATCGATTGATCGATCTGTTGGGGAATGAGTCGACCTTGGCGGAGCTTAAGTCCGGCAAAGATCCGCGGTGTATTGCCGAGGACTATCAGCCGGATCTGCAACAATTCATGAGGGTCCGGCAAAAGTACCTGATCTATACCGAACACTGAATGCCGAGCGATAAGATGCCTGGCTGTTGCAAAGCTCGATTTCAACGAAAACCGGCCAAGAATCTGTGAGGCGAAATGTATCCAAAAAGCCGAGAAGATCGTTTATAGGCATCCTGACGCGACGCGGTTTCTGCCCAACTCTGGCAAACGGAGTTGTTCAACAGCCACTTGCGTGGGCAATCCGAGAACATCAAACCTTGCGCCTGAGCGTTTGCTGAGAATTTGCGCGCTCATCCTTCCGCAAACTTGAGATGCGGTCACCCGGTAAGGTACCGGGAAGTCGTCCGTGAGGTAGTGACGCACCGCTCAGGTGCCGTTTGGATCGAGCCCGATCGCGTCATTCACGGCATTTTGAAACCGCTGCTTGCAGCCCAGATACCGTTCTGTGGTTTCGATGGAAACATGTCCCAGGAGGAACTGAATCTGCTCGAGTTCACCTCCTGCCTGATGGCAGAGTCGCGCACATGTCCGGCGCAGGTCATGTGGAGCAAGGCCCACCAGACTGCAGTTGGCGGCTCCCTGTTTCACGATGGACCAGATCACCTTCGGCGTGAAACCGTTTCCCCACACTCTTCCCGCTTTGTTGATGGCTCGAAAGAGCGGACCTGAATTGGTTCCAGCAACTATCGCCCATTCGTCGATTGCCGTCTTCACCCAATTTGGCACCGGAACGGTGCGGATGTGACCGCCTTTTCCATTCAGATCGGCAATCACCCAATGTTCTTCCCGGAGTTGGACATCCTCGAATTTCAGAGCAGCAGCCTCCGCCCTTCTGAGACCGCATCCGATTAAAACAGCAATCAGGGCGCGGTTCCTGCGCTGTTTTAGAGCTGATGAACCAAATGAGCCGATCATGCGTCTGCCTTCTTCGGCCGTCAGCCAATTGCCGATGCGAACGCCAAGCCGGCGAGCCCCCTTTACCCTGCGAATTCCGGCAGCCAAATCAGGGCCAAGAGGCCGCTGTCTGAAGCCTCGTAGGCCAAGCGGCGGACGGCAGCCAGCCTGAGGTTAATCGTCGAGGGAGCGTAATGACTCTGCTCCAGTGAAATTCGATATCGAGTTACGACGGTCTTGTTGAAAGCCAGGCGTGGCTCCGAGCAGTACCAGTCAATGAACTCGCGAATCGCGTGATCGTAGGAACGCTGAGAACTGGGTGAGGTCAAGCTGTTGAGGACGGCCGACTTGGACTGTTCGAGATCTGGGAGCTTCAGGACCGTTTTGGGAGCCCGCTTCCTCTTCGATTTTGCATTTCGCGCCATTGCAACGGCCTCCTTCGAGCCGTTGCAACAGCGTCAATCACTCCTATGTCTCCTGACCATCTGCGCGTTTATCATTACTGAGACACTTGGTCGCCGTTGAGGAGGTCTCGCATGAAGCGCATCCGACAAATCGTTGTTGCATTGGTGGGACTTTTCTATGTGTGCCTGCTCTATCCGTTGTGCACTGAGTTATGGCACAGCAAGTGGCTGCTTGAAATGCACGACAACGAATGCGAGCCAATGTTCATCACGTTTCTCGTCGCTCTAGGAGTGTTTCTGCTGTTGGCTGTCCGAAAACCAGTAGAATACCGACTCGTGATTGCTTTTGCGGCGTGGCACGCGATCGCACATTCTACGACCATGCTGATCCAGTCAGCCGAAACTTCCATGCACAGGGTTCCACGCGGCTACGAC
>DASXCL010000004.1:0-5723 GCA_036491195.1 Candidatus Angelobacter sp. | reverse complement strand
CGCTTCCTCCCGAGACGTCTTACCTAAAGGTTCAATCCGCAGTCCTAGTGGCCCAATCGAGCCCGCCACCAGGACGCCGGCGGCTTTTTTCAGGTTGAAGGCGTCCGCAGCCTCGCGCGCCAGTCCCGCGCCTTTGCGATTGATTTCGCCTACCTTCTCGGCTAATCCGTGGCGAGCCAGCCGGAAAGAGTTCCCACCAAACGTATTGGTTTCAATGATCTCGGCGCCGGCATTGAGGTATTCCTGATGGATATTGCGGATCAGGTCAGGCTGTGTGAGATTCAGCTCGTCATAACACTTGTTAATGAACACGCCTTTGGCGTAGAGCAAGGTACCCATCGCGCCGTCGCACAGGACAGGTCCTTGTTTCAATCGGATTAGCAGATCGCTCGCCATCGTCACCTTCAGAATACCCTAGCCCACATAGTTCCTGCCATGGCAAGACAGGGAGCGGCAATATTTCCTGCATGGAGCGTATCTTGGTGCGTTCTATGGATTGCCGGGGAGAGCCCTGCACAGCCGCCACGTTGTGCCGATGGTCGCGGTGCAAAAGGACCGGTAAGGCTGCCAGCGCGTGAAAGTGGCTCTGTTATAATCGCGATTTCAACATCATTGGCGCGGCTCATACGAGGAAACGGTCTACGAAAGAATGCGGCTAAACAGTTATCTTTCACAGTTTTGCATCGCGGTTCTGGCTCTGGCACTGGCCGGTTGCGGCTCCAGCACCAGTTCCAATACACCTAAGCCAAGTGGACTGAAGAAGCGGGCATGGCTTTCCAACACCTCAACCAACACGGTGAACCTGCTGGATGCGCAAAAGGACGTTTTTTCCACCAACAGTGTTGGCGCCTCGTCACCTACCAAAATGGTTACCGCCAGTGGCACCACCGTCGTCATGGACAGCGCCGGGAGCCAGATCACAGTCATCGATAACCCTACTGAAGCCGTAACCTTTGTTGCGCCCATTGGTGACCAGCCATTTGACTTGGCATTGAGCGCCGACGGAAAAACCGCGTGGACCGCGCAACGTAATTTTGGCTTTGTGCAGTCTGTGAACACCACGAATGGCGTTGCCAACCCAGTGATTCGTATTGGCAATGCCCGCAGGCTGGCCTTAAGCCCGAAAGGCACTAAGCTGCTGGTTTTCCCCGACCCGCAAACGCAAGTTGCGCCTGACACAAGCACGTTTTTTGTGGTCGATACCGCCAGCGGCGGCGTTACGACCATTACTGACGCCGTACATCTAGACGAGCCATTCACCGCGGTCTTCAACGGTAGTGAGACGCAGGCTTTTGTCCTGAACTGCGGCCCTGAATGCGGTGGCACCGCTGCCAGCGTAGTGTCTGTGGATTTTACGAATCCCGTTCCTAATTTCAGCGCCACGCTGGCAGTCCCGGGGGCTACTGTGGGGCTGCTCAACGGATCGAACCTGTATGTAGCGGGAACTGCGGCGCCCGCCACAGGCCCCGGTCTAGCCTGCCCGCTTTCCCGCTGCGGCGCGTTGACGGTGATCAACGTAACCGCTTTCACTGCTGGCGCGCCTATCCCCATTACCGATGGCGACCATGAGAAGATGGCCTTCGCCAACAACCGTCTCTATGTCGGCGCCCTTGGATGCACTGTCGATCCGGGCAGCACGACCAATTCGGTCCGCGGCTGCCTCAGCATCTTCAACACCAGCTCACCGGGTACCAAGTTTCCTGAAGAATCGTCTTTTCGGCAGAACTTTGACGTTACCGGTCTCCAGCCAATTTCCGGCCGCAGCGTGATTTACATCGTCCAGGGCGCGGAGCTTGATATCTTCGATACCAATACCGACGCTCTCGCGGCCGGCGTCACCCAGCTTGACGTCGTCGGCAAAGCCTTTGATGTGGTACTTATTGACCCTTAGAACTGAACCGCTAAGCTGGGAGCCGTACATCCACGAGCGACCGATGTTGATTTCCCTCGTCACTCTCTGGTCCATTTGCATTCCCCCGCGTGAAGAATTAACCGATGGCCTTGAACTGTTCATCGATCTCCACCTGAAGGCCGGCAACCAGGCGGTTGTTGGAATTGGCCAGGCCCACAACGGCTAGTAATTCATTGAACATCGCCTCGGTCATGCCTTTCTTGCGCGCGGCGGCGGTGTGCGCGGCGATGCAATAGTCGCACTGATTGCTTACGCTTACGGCCACGTAGATCAGCTCCTTCACCAGTGGATCAAGATCTCCGCCAGCCATGATTTCTTTCGTGTCTTCCCATGTCCGCCTCAAGCGCACCGGATCATGGGCCAGGGCTTTCCAGAAGTTTGTTACTTTGTCGATTTTGCGGGTGGCCATGATGTCGTCATAAACCGCGCGCACTTCCGCGCTGGCTTTTTCGTATTCAATAAATCCAAGGGTTGACATGGGGTCTCCTCACGGCGCCAGCAGAATCTTGCCCGTCGTTTTTCTGCCTTCCAGGTCGCGATGCGCCTGCTGTACTTCGTCAAATTTATATGTATGTGAGACGCGCAGTTTCAGCTTGCCTGCCGCTATCATGCCAAACACATCACCAGAACGCTTCTCCAGTTCCTCGCGTAACGCCACGTAATGGATCAGGCTGGGCCGCGTGACGAACAGCGACCCTTTTTGTGAAAGCACGATTGGGTCAAAAGGGCTGACTGGCCCGCTTGCGCCGCCGAACAGGACCATGTAGCCGCGCGGACGCAGAACATTCAAACCCTTTTCAAATGTGCTTTTTCCCACGCCGTCATAGACCACATGGACGCCTTTGCCGTCGGTCATACGCTTGGTCTCTGCCTCAAAATCCTGTTTGCCGTAAAGGATCACTTCGTCGGCGCCGGCCTCGCGTGCCAGTTTGGCTTTTTCTTCATTGCCGGCTGTGCCGATCACGCGCGCGCCAATGTTCTTGGCCATCTGCACCAGCAGCAAACCCACACCGCCCGCAGCTGCGTGAATCAGTGCCGTCTCGCCTTTCTTGAGCGGATAAGTCGTGTTGATTAGGTAGTGCGCGGTCATGCCTTGCAGCATTGCCGCTGCGGCCTGCTGATCGGTAATTTGGTCAGGAACATGGACAAGACGTTCGGCGGGCACAGCTGCATACTCCGCATAGGTGCCCAGGACGTTGCTGTAAGCGACGCGGTCGCCAACCTTCGCCGACTTCACTTCGCTGCCTATCTCAGTAACTGTTCCTGAGGCTTCCTGGCCGTCGGTGAAAGGCAGCGCCGCGGGATACCGGCCTTCGCGAAAATACACATCAATAAAGTTGACGCCTGAAGCCGCGATCTTCACCACGGCTTCTTTTGCTTTCGGTTTCGGAACCGGCAGGTCCACCAGCGTCAACACTTCCGGACCGCCGGTTTTTTGTACTTGAATCGCTTTCATAGATACCTGGATGCGCCGCGCTAAAGTGCGGTCGCAGGAAATTGAATTGCTTGTTGTTAAATTGCAGAGCTGTGCGACGTCTGCTCAGAAGTTGAACGAGTCTTCTTCGGCAACCATGATGACAGGCGGTCCGCCTGAAGAAATCTTCACCGCGTGTCCAATCGTCTCCTTGCCGCCTTCTGAAGCAGCGCAGGCTTGCAGAGCCTCCATGGAAGGGAAGTGGACTTCTGCGATGCGATAAAAGGGAGGCGTGCCCTGCGGCGATCCCACCACCTTTGTCGCCACCAGCTTGGTTTTGCCGTTCAGCTTCTCTACTGCCATCGGCACATGCTCCTTCTGGTACACCTTTTCAAACGCATCAATATCCTTGGGACGGGGATACATTACCACCAACTTGACTCCAGCCATGAGAGCTCCTTAAAGAAGTGCGATTAACAGCATCACTAGGAATTGTAATTCCAAATGCGTTTTTGCGTGACGCGCGAAGCAGCAGAGCATTCAGCTTTTCAGAAAAGTTTGCGCTGCAAACACAGCTTAAAAGTATCCGCTGCTGTTTATTTTTTCTTCGGCTTCATCATCTGCCACTGCTCTTCGGTCAGAAGGTCGCCCAGATGGCTGAACTCGCTGGCGCCTTTGAGTTGTTCGCCTCCGTCCATCACGATCTGCTCTCCGTTCACGTAACCTGACTGGTCGCTCACCAGGAACGCCGCCAGGTCGGCCAGTTCTTCATGCGTGCCGAACCGTCCCAGAGGGTTGCGTTTCTTGGCCATCTCTTCCAGTGACTTCACCGGCATCAGCCGTGAGAATGCGCCTTCCGTCGGCACCGGCCCCGGCGCGATGGCATTAAACCGAATTCCATGTTTGCCCCACTCAACTGCCAGGCTGCGCGTCATGTTCAGCACACCCGCCTTGGCCACCGACGAAGGCACCACATATGGCGAGCCCCATTGCGCGTACGTTGTTGTAATGCTTAAGACGCTGGCTTTGTGCTTTTCTTTGATCCACCGCTTGCCGCAGGCCATGGTGCAATGAATCGTGCCCATAAGGACGATTCCGATGACAGCTTCAAACGCCCCGATGGAAAGCTCCTCCGTGCGGCAGAGAAAATTACCGGCAGCGTTGTTTACCAGCGCGTCCAGCGGCCCATCCCGCCAGATCGCGTCGGTCATGGCATTGACCCGCTGATTGTCGCGGACATCGCAGGAAACAGTCTTCACTGTTCCGCCGGTCGCCTTGCGCAGTTCGTCGGCAGCTTCCGCCAGCACGTCTTCCCGGCGTCCGCAGATATAAAGTGAAGCGCCCAATTCCAGAAAGCGTTTGCCCATGCTCTTGCCCAGGCCGGTAGCTCCGCCCGTTACCAGAATTCTCTTGCCTGCTAGTAAATTCTTTTCAAACACGGTTGGTTGTCCTTTTCTCAGGTGAGTGACGAAACATCGTACACGGCCGATGCCCCACCCGCTAGCAGGGGCACACGCAGAAGGCGGGCGTGTTTTCTGCCTTGCTGCTGATTATTCTGGCTGTCGCACCGCCACCAGCGGCAGATCGAGCTCCGCGGCCCACTTTTCCCAAGAAGCAGCCTTGCGCTGGAGGAAGATCCGCTCAAGTTCGGAGCGGTCCGCTTTTCTGACGCCGAGTTCTGCCAGCAGGCGCTCCGCGAAATGTGGTTCCAGCGCTGCTATGGCAATCCATCCATCGTTCGCCCGATAGAACCCGTAGAGTGGATAAGCGCCGCCCAGCATACCGTCCGACGAAGTAAGACCGGCCTTAAGTGGCGCCGCCAGATCGCGCGCGCACTCGTGGAGAGAAACCCATGCGCAGCCGGCTTCGCCTTTTCGGGCCGCTCGATTCAGGAGCGCAAGCGCCATGCTCACTGCCCTTTCTGCTCCTGCCAGATCGATGAACAGTGTAGAAGGCATCTGTGGTGGGCGCAGAAGACCTAGATCGCTCTGATAAGTGAGATCGTGGCCGGTTCGCTCCTCCAGCGGGGCGGGATACCCGATGATCCCCACAAAGCACAGCCGAGGATGGCGCGCGTGCACGCTCTCCCAGTCCAGTCCCAGACGCTTCAGGGCCGACGGGCGAAACGAAGCCAGCAACAAATCCGCGCTCGCCAGAAAACTCTCCAGCTGCGTGCGTCCGTCTGGATCTTTAAGGTTCAGGTGTAATACCTTCTGCCCCTGGCACAATGACTTATACCAATCCGGAGCCGCACTGCTGGTTGCGTCCCCGCCAGGGGGCTCCACTTTCGTGACCTCGGCCCCGAGGCTGGTTAGTCGCGCGGCCGCTACTGGCCCCGGCACATTCAGCGCCAGGCTAACGATCTTCACGTCCTGCAAGAGAGACGAATCTGCGTTC
>DASXCL010000003.1:0-9822 GCA_036491195.1 Candidatus Angelobacter sp. | reverse complement strand
TTTTCCAACTGCTCCCGGTCTTCTGTGGAAAGATGCATCTCGGAATTTTGCGCAGAGGTCGCCAATCCCTCTATTACTCTCTTCTTCCTTGCCCGCCAAGTACCACTCAAGATTCCTTTTTCTATGCGGTCACAGAACTAGCTGTGCAGTATAAGTCAACAATAAAGTTGGCTTTAGCCACTTGTTGATAAGCGTTACGTGTGATGTGTTTTTGCTATAGAGATCTCTCGCTACGCTCGAGATTTTTAGAAAAATTCGCGTAAATTCGCGGCCAAACATCTCTAAGCTTTCGGTTTATTATCAAACACGTGATACGTAACCGCGTCCCACGCATTGTGAATGCCGACAAATAGCAGCAGCAATGCCGCTGCTCCAATACCAAACAGCGCTTCGCGTAAATGAGAGCGAGTCGCGAAGGCCGTTACAGCCAGCGTGGTGTATGCCGCGAACGGCAGCAGAACATGAAACAGCCAGTCCTCGAGCACGGGTTTGTATGCGACCTGTCGTCGCATCCGGCGAGTTACAACTGCCGCATACACTATCCCGGTAAGACCCAGTAAACCCCACAGTACGGCAGCGGGCGCGATCTCTTGCCATGGTGCACTCAGCATTCCTGCCAGCAACAGCACAGCCCCGAAGTGGACAATGGTCGGTGTGGCAAAGGCGTGGCCGGCCTGTGCCGTACCTGCTCCGACGGGCCTGCTGGCAATGAGCGTCAAGACGACGAACTGCAATCCAATCAGGGCTCCTGCCGAGGACCCGACGATTACGTAGAAGTTTTCCCACTCGGATAATGCTGTCATGCAATGGAATTATGTCAGGCCTTGTACTGTTCGTCACTGACCTGCTCCATCCAGTCGACAACCTTGCCATCCTTCTTCTCCTGAATGGCGATGTGCGTCATGGCCGTGGTCGGCGCAGCGCCATGCCAGTGCTTTTCGCCGGGCGAGAACCAGACTACGTCGCCGGGCCGGATCTCCTCGATAGGGCCTCCCCAACGTTGCGCTCGACCACAGCCGGCCGTGACAATGAGAGTCTGACCGAGCGGATGCGTGTGCCATGCAGTTCGCGCTTCCGGCTCGAAGGTTACGCTGGCCCCTTGAACAAATGCCGGATCAGGCGCCTGAAAAAGCGGATCGATCCGCACTGTGCCCGTAAACCAGTCTGCCGGCCCGTTGCCGGAAGGTTGGGAACCTGCTCTTTTGATTTCCATCCTTCTAACTCCTTCCGATTCCTTTCTGTCGAATTTCAGAGATGCTGACAGACTTGCTACTCAACTATGCCGTGGTGACTAGCCCAAAATGTTTGCGGGCTGAATGCTGACTGCTGAACGCTATTTTTAGCGATTGACCAGCTTCTGTAAATTCTCCGGGTACCGTTCTCCCTGCACCGGAATCTTCGCACTGGCAATATCAATCTGGCGGAGATCGTCTGGCGTGAGTTGAACGTTGGCGGCTCCAATGTTTTCTTCCAGCCGGTGCAGCTTCGTTGTGCCGGGAATGGGCACCATCCATGGTTTCTGCGCCAGAATCCATGTCAACGCGATCTGGGCGGGCGTGACTTTTTTCTCGGCTGCGAATTTGGTGACCAGCTCCACCACGGCCTGGTTGGCTTTGCGGTTCTCCGGCGTGAATCGCGGGACGATATTACGGAAATCGGTCTTATCGAACTTCGTTTCTTCGCTGATCTTGCCCGTGAGAAACCCTTTTCCCAGAGGACTGAATGGAACGAATCCGATGCCAAGTTCCTCAAGCGTCGGTAATATTTCGGCTTCAGGCTCTCTCCACCACAGTGAATACTCGCTTTGGAGTGCCGTGACCGGCTGAACTGCGTGAGCACGGCGGATGACCTGCGTGCCTGCTTCAGAAAGGCCGAAATGCTTTACCTTACCGGCTTGGATCAAGTCCTTCACCGCTCCAGCCACATCTTCAATCGGCACGTTGGGATCGACCCGGTGCTGATAGAAGAGATCGATCACATCGGTCTTGAGCCGCTTCAACGATGCCTCGGCGACTTCCTTGATGTGCTCCGGCCGGCTGTCCACTCCCAGATTCTGCCCCGTTTTAGGATCGATCTTGAAACCGAATTTGGTGGCGATCTTTACCTGGCTGCGAACCGGCGCGAGCGCTTCTCCCACCAGCTCTTCATTGGTGAATGGACCATACACTTCAGCGGTATCGAAGAATGTCACCCCGCGTTCGACCGCCGCTCGGATCAGTACGACCCCCTCCTTTTTGTCCATTGCAGGGCCGAAACCAAAACTCATGCCCATGCAGCCCAGCCCAATGGCTGATACTTCCAAATTGCTCTTTCCAAGTTTGCGCTTTTGCATGATTGCTCCTTACGAATGGAACCGATCTTCTGTCTGACTATCAGTCTAAATTGTCAGTAGGCTCCATAGGCTCCTTCAAAAAGTTTAGAGCTGTCGTCCTTGAGCGAAGCGCCACGAAACTTCTTTCTGTAACGTTAATGGTCGGCGCGAAGTCGAAGGACCCCGAGAATGCTTCAGTCTAAAAAGCCGCATCCAGGCGTTCTCACGGAATTATTGTCGCCCTAGCGATCTCTCCTTTTCGACAAGCTCAGGGTCCAGACAGAAATTCGCGATCATTCGCGTGAATTCGCGGCTAAAAGATCCGAAAAATATCGGTTGCCATATGGCTCCCTCACCCGCTGCGCGGGATTCGGGATTTCAGAAACTATTCATCCCAGAATTTTCGCCACCAGTGTTTCCGAAGTCCCGAGCGAAGCGAGGGAATCCCTATCAGCTTGAGCATTTCTGGGTTGAAAAAATCGTTCCATTGATTCGTATCGGGGTACGGCCTCAGACGGACTCCAGTGTGCAAAAAACGCAGGATGATCCTGAAACATTTGGAATCGCTATAGGGATCTCTCGCTGCGCTCGAGAGAAATCCTACTCGTCCCATAATTTCCGCCACCAGCCCTTTTTCTTCGGCACTGGTTCGTCGTCAAAGACCGGCTCGTCGCTCAAGCCCAAAAATCCTCCGGCGCGTGTGGACGCATGATAAGCGGCAGTCTGAGCCGGCACGATGGGGCGTAACTGTTCCGCCCCTGTCCGCTGGGCCACGACCGCGCGCACGCGGCGAAAGACTGCAATGCCCAGTCCGTTGCCGCCGGCTGCAGTCAGTACGGCGATTACCGCGCTTGGCCGGGCAAGGGCGTACTCCACCGGGCCGCGAAGAAGCGTGTCAATCCTTGTGCCCTGGGCCAGCGTCGAACGCAGAATGGAAGTTGTGTCCTGGTCAAAAGCGATCCAGCGCGCCATACGGAACCATCCCTCAAATTTGAACTTAGACGAAGCGGCCATTATTTTGGATGCAAGCTGCTGCCGCCGCGTTTGACGCCTCCAACGCCCCTCATGTACTCTCCCGGCTTAGACCTTGGTACACGGAGAAGCACGGGATGCCCAAATTCCTGCTGGGACGACGCCAGTTCGCTCTCGGCGCCGCCGCGGCCGCCACCACAGCACTGGTTCCAAAGGGAAGTGCGCTGTCAATCGATGCGTTGGCCCAAACCGCCGTAACTGGCGGCGATTCTTCACCTGAAGCGAAGACGCGCGCGGCCATGGCCAAACTTTCGCCCTCCGCCCAGGCCGAAGTGGAGATGAAGGTCACTTCCATCTTCCGCAAATACGGTGACCGCCTCAGCGACGAGCAGAAGGCCGACATTCGCCGCATCATGGCTGAATCCCAAGAAGGCCTGGAAAAAATGCGTGCCTTCAAGGTCGAAAATGGCGATCAACCGGCCGATACCTTCCGCGCTTACCGCGCCGAAGAAAAGGCCCGCCCCGGCCTGACACATAAAGAAAAAGCCCACGCAGCAAACACTAGCAAACAAAAGACCGGGGAAGAGACCAGATAAATGCTCAGCGAAGACATTCTTTTTCTCCCGGTCGTCGAACTGGCTAAACGCATCCATGCCCGCAAACTTTCACCCGTGAAACTTGCGGAAAGCTACCTGGACCGCAGCCGCTTGATCGGCAAAAAACTGAATGCTTATGCCACGCTTACGCCTGATCTGGCGTTGCAGCAGGCCCACGCCGCGGAAAAAGAAATCGCGGCGGGCAAGTATCGCGGGCCGTTGCATGGCATTCCTTATGCCGCCAAAGATCTGCTTGCGGTCAAAGGTTATCCCACCCGCTGGGGCGCGCGGCCTTACGCCGATCAGCGCTTCGACAATGACGCCACGGTCATCAAAAAGCTGGAAGCTGCCGGCGCGGTGTTGCTGGGCAAGGCGGCCATGATCGAGCTTGCGGGCGGCATGGGATACCGCTATGCCTCGGCTTCGGCCACTGGTGCGGCCAAAAATCCCTGGAACACCGATTACTGGACCTGTGGATCATCGAGCGGCTCGGCCGCCATTACCGGCAGTGGGCTGGCTGCGTTTGCCATTGGCACGGAAACATGGGGCTCGATTATCTGTCCTTCGGGATTTTGCGGGCTCAGCGGCTTGCGGCCCACGTATGGACGCGTAAGCCGCAACGGCGCTATGGCTCTCTCCTATACCATGGACAAGATTGGCCCCATCACGCGCAGCGCCGACGATTGCGACCTGGTGCTGAAAGTCATCTCCGGTCATGACGCTGAAGATCTTGGCTCGCTGCCGGAAGCCAGCGCAAAATATACCGGCGCGGGCGAAGTGAAGGGCAAGCTCCGCGTAGGCTGGCTGGTGAACCAGTGGAAAGAGATCAAGCCGGATGTAAACCAGCCAGTGATGGCCGCCCGCCAGGTGCTGGAAAAAAGTCCTTCGATCACCCTGACGAATGTCTCGTTGCCGGAGGGGCCATGGGAGACCGCGGCGGGACTCGTTGTTTCCGTGGAAGGCGCGACGGCATTTCGCCAGCTCATACAATCCGGGCGCGTGGCCGAACTGAACGATCCGCTGGGAAAAATCGGCGGCTACATGAATGAAGAGATCAGCGCCTCAGATTTTATTCTGGCCCAGCGTATCCGCGCCATCCTGCAAGTGAAGATGGATGAAATCTTCAGCAACGTGGACGTTCTGGCCACGGCCTCGCTCCCGGTGACCGCGAGCAAAATCGACGCCAACCTGGACGAAGCATTGACCTTTGCCGATCCTATCGGCGGCATCGGGAACATCTGCGGGCTCCCGGCCATCAGCGTGCCTTGCGGCTTCGGGCAGCACGGATTGCCGGCGGGGATTCAATTCGTTGCCCGTGCTCTCGATGATGCCAAAGTCGTGCAGGCGGCCCGCATCTTCCAGCGCCAGACGGACTGGCACCGGAAACACCCTAATCTCTCATAGAGTTTCACCTGAGTGCGCTCCGAGCGTCCCCTGTGCCATACTAAACAGGTGCCGCTTGTCCCCATGTGCTTGAGGGATGTGCGTCCAGACACCCAGAATGTCCGCTGATTTATTGGGAACACCGTTTGAGCCCGAACCGCTGCGTCAGTCCATTCTGCGGCACATTCATTACACCCTCGCGCGCTCGGAAAACACTGTGGTTCCGCGGGAACTCTTCAAACCTCTTGCGTTGACCATTCGCGACTACCTGACTGACGGTCTGCTCAAGACTGAGCAACGTTATGATGAGCAAAAGGCCAAGCGCCTCGGCTACCTTTCCATGGAATTTCTCATGGGCCGCTGGCTCAGCGACAATCTCTGCAACCTGGGGTTGATGGAGCAATGCCGCGCCGTGCTGGCGGAATTTGACGTGAAGCTGGAAGACGTTCTGGAGGTCGAGCCGGATGCGGGACTGGGCAACGGCGGCCTGGGGCGCCTGGCGGCATGTTTCCTTGAGTCGCTGGCCACCATGGGCATGCCCGGCTTTGGCTATGGGATCGATTACGAGTACGGAATGTTCAAGCAGGAAATCATTGGCGGTTTCCAGCGCGAAAAACCCGACCGGTGGAAATCGGAGGGAACGCCGTTTTACATTGAGCGCCCGCAGGATTTCTGCGCCATTCCACTTTACGGCCGCATCCAGTCCTCGCGCGATTCACAGGGCAACCGGCGCCAGAGCTGGGTGGACAGCAAAATCGTGGTCGGCGTGCCCAATGACATGCCGGTCGCCGGATACGGCGGAGAGACCGTGAACTTTCTTCGCCTTTTCACGGCCCGTGCTTCAGAAGATTTCGATATCGAGATTTTCAACCGCGGGGATTACATTCGCGCCGTCGAGCAGAAGATTGCCTCAGAGAACATCTCCCGCGTTCTGTACCCGTCCGACTCCGTGCTCTCCGGCAAAGAGCTGCGCCTGACCCAGGAATATTTTCTCGTCGCGTGCGCTCTGCGCGACATCATGCGCCATTACGTCGCACACAACACCGGCTTTGACGATCTTCCCGCCAAAATTGCCGTGCAGATGAATGACACGCATCCCAGCCTGTGCGTGGCTGAATTGATGCGCCTGCTGGTGGATGAGCATGGGCTGGACTGGGACAAAGCCTGGGGCCTCACGGTGGCCACGCTCGGCTACACAAATCACACGCTGCTGCCGGAAGCCCTGGAAAAATGGACCGTATCACTGATGGAGCGCGTTTTGCCCCGCCACATGGAGATCATCTTCGGCGTCAACCACCAGTTCCTTCGCACCGTGGGACGCAGCTGGCCGGGCGACATGGACCGGCAGCGGCGCATGTCTATTATTGAAGAAGGCCCGGAAAAACACGTGCGCATGGCCAATCTGGCCATCGTCGGCAGCCATGCGATCAACGGCGTTTCCCGCCTGCATTCTGAGCTGATCAAGAGTTTGCTGGTGCCGGATTTGGCCCAGCTCTGGCCGGAGCGCTTCAGCAATAAGACCAATGGCGTTGCGCCGCGGCGTTGGATCCTGAAAGCCAATCCCGGTCTGGCCGCGCTGCTTACGCGCACGGTGGGCGAAGAATGGATTACCGATCTGGAGCGCGTGCGCGCGATCGAAAAAGGCGCGAGCGATCCCGCGTTCGTGCATGAATTCCGCGAGATCAAGCGGAGCAACAAGGAAAAGCTGGCGCGAGAGGTCTTCAATACCACGGCCGTCGTGATTGATCCGCAATCCATGTTTGATGTCCACGTGAAGCGCATCCACGAATACAAACGCCAGCTGTTGAACGTGATGCGCGTGATCCACGAATACCTGGGCATGGTTGAGGACAGCGTGGCCCCGCAGATCCTGCGCACCTATATTTTTGCCGGCAAGGCGGCGCCGGGATACTGGGCGGCCAAGCAGATTATCAAGCTCATCAGCAACGTGGCCCAGATAGTGAATTCCGATCCGCGCGTGAAAGACCGGATCAAGGTGGTCTTTGTTCCCGACTACCGCGTTTCTCTCGCGCAAACTATCATGCCCGCCGCCGACCTCAGCCAGCAGATCTCCACCGCCGGCATGGAGGCTTCCGGCACCGGCAACATGAAGCTGGCCATGAACGGCGCGCTGACACTGGGCACGCTCGACGGCGCCAATATTGAGATCATGGAGGCCGTGGGCGAGGCGAATATTTATACCTTCGGCCTAACGCGTGAAGACGTGAGCTGGTACCAGCAATCCGGAGGCTATAATCCGCGCGAGATTTACGGCACTGACGCCATCGTGCGCCGCGTGGTGGATTGCCTGGCTTCAAACCGCTTTTGCCCTGACGAGCCCGGTCTTTTCCGCTGGATTGTGGACGAACTCCTGGACCGCGGCGACCGCTACTTCCACCTGGCCGATTTGTCTTCGTATGTTGAAGCCAGCCATCGGGCGGAAAAAGACTATCAATCGCCCGACGTTTGGACGGCCAAATCCATCTTCAATGTGGCGCGCACCGGCTTTTTCTCCAGTGACCGCACTATTTCCGAGTATGCGCGCGACATCTGGAACATCAAATCGGCCCTGCCCGGGCATGATCGCCTGCCATTGGTGGCCCGTGAGCCGCTGCCATCCGAAGTTTCGCACTAAACAGGCAAAACTCTGCATTTTCTACTACGTATTCCACAAGGGTGGGCCTCTTTTTAACATGTTCTTAACATTTGGGCCTGCCGAGGTGGAGTGTAATAGAGACTAATGGTTCGAAGGCAGCCCAGGTGTCCCCAGGAGTGAAGAATGCGAATTGTCCAACCACCCTACCAGGCTAGAATCGTCCCCCAGAGTCCTGCCGCGCCGAACTTGTGGCGCTGCGTGATCAAACAGGAAGTCTCCGGCGAAGTCGTTGTCTTGCATGAGACCGCGCGCAAAGAAGACGCCAAGTGCTTTGCTTTACTCGAACTGGCCCGCCTGGATCCTTCAGGTTCTCACGAGCCCTCGGGCGGCGAATAGAAGCGCTTATTTCCCTAAGCCGCCATCGTTCTCGGCCATAATCCCGTCCACTAGCCCGGAATCCATCTCACGCTGGGTGGGATAAGCGCGGTTTCGGTTATCTGTGGGCAGAAGAAGAGTTGGACCACCGTTCCGCTGGCTCTCCCGAATCAACCGTGCATAAACCTGTGCGCTGGCACGTGGTGTCCTGATTTGAGTTATCGGATCGAGTTCGTACAGCCCAAAGCGCAGATGCCAGCCTTCATTCCATTCAAAGTTGTCCGCCAGCGTCCAGTGGAAATAACCGCGCAGGTCGATTCCTTCAGCAAGAAGCGACCGCATCTGGTCCACAATTGACTCAAGTGCCCAGGGCCGTATGCGGTCTTCGCGGTCCGGCACGCCATTTTCAAGAATGTAGATCGGCTTCTTGAACCCGGCAAAATGCTCCACTGCTCGCTGTAAGCCCTGCGGATACACCTCACCGTAAGGGACTTCAATGCCGGAATCTCCCTGCGGCTTATGCGGCGGTACCGAAATCTGGACAAATACGGTCCGCGGACTTCGTGGATTGAATCCAACTCGCAGCCGGCTGTAATAGTTAATGCCCACGAAATCGCAGGCGTCTTTTACTTCGGGAAGACTCTGTCCAAACTTGTTCAAAGGAAACGGCGCCCGTCCGTCGCGAATTCCCTCGGCAAAATTATCGTTGAACCTCCGGTCAATGAACGCACAGAGCCAGCGATCCAGCGCTGAATCAGGTCTGCGCGGTTTGAAGACCACGTAATGCTGCGCCCATCCGACGCTGGCGTTGCTCTGCAACTGGTGAATGGTGCGGTATGCAGCCGCATGCGCTCGGCAAAGATTGCTGGTGACGCGAGCCGCCTGAAGGAAACGCCCTTTTTTCCCGGGAGGAAATTCACCCAGAAAATATCCCAGCGACGTATAAACATTCGGCTCGTTGAAAGTAATCCAGCCCCGGCAGAGATCGCCCAGGGATCCGACCAGGCGCTGGGTAAACCGCTGAAACAGCCCAACAGACTCGGCGTTCGCGAAAGCCCCTTTCTCTTCCAGCCATTGCGGGTTGGTAAAGTGATGCAGCGTCACAAACGGCCGGATACCGCGTTCATGCAGCGCCTTGAGCATCTGGCGATAGCGTGCCAGCGCAGATTCGTCCCACTGGCCTTCTTCAGGCTCTATGCGGCTCCATTCCACAGAGAGCCGCAAGGCATTCAGGCCAAGAGATTGCGCCAGATCAAAATCCCGTTCGGCGCTGCGCCACCAGTCACATGCCCGTCCCACGCAGTCTTTGGATTTGATCCGGCCGCGTTTTTCCCACGCGGCCCATTGATTGTTTGAGTTCCCGCCTTCCACCTGGTGGGATGACGTGGCTACGCCCCAGGCAAAATCAGCGGGGAAGCCGGGGCTTTGATCGCGAGGGCCTTTGTCCATTCCTGAGTTGGATTCTAGACCTTCTGCCGCCAGTATCCATGATCGTGAAGAAAATAATTATCGTTCCAGGAGTTCAGCATGGTTTTCAGGAACATCCCAACGATCTTCAGGTGACCCATGCTGCGGAAGCGCCGGTTTGT
>DASXCL010000002.1:0-19189 GCA_036491195.1 Candidatus Angelobacter sp. | reverse complement strand
AAGATAAATATTCCTATTTTGGAATTCAGGAACTGTGATACATATTCCCTACAACATTAAGCTTTTCAAATGTTATTGAAAAACGCGCAGAAGCTACGGAAATTAGTTTCAATTCCGAGACTTGAATGCCGCATTGATGGGATGAACACTTAGGTTTTCCATTTTTTAGAAAGTGAACGCCAAGCTAGACAATGCCCAGTCAGGATAGACCGTTCGACTTGCCGGGTCGAAGCGGGGATGATCAAGAATTGGTGCGGGAATTTCGTTCGGGCAGCGCGCAGGCGCTGGGAGTAATCTTCGCTCGCTACTATCGTCTCGTGTTTGCCACCGCCTGGAGGGTGCTGCGCGACGCCGGCGAAGCTGAGGATTTGACCCAATCTGTGTTCTTTGAGATCTCTCGCAAAGCGTCTCATTTCGATCCCGCCAAAGGCCCCCTGAACAAGTGGATTCTCACTCTTGCCTATCACCGGAGCCTCAACCGCAAGAGCTATCTGATGACGCGCCAGTTTTACAAAGGCCACTTGGATCTGATCGGCGAGAATGGGGAAGAGCTATGGAGCACAAGCCTTATGCTGCCCGCGCAAGAGGCCGCGCGCCTGGTGAATGAGTGCCTTGGGCTGCTCGACCCTCGACAGCGCCAAGTCCTGGAATTGGTCTTTTTTAAGGAACTCACGTTCAGGGAAATTGCCGAACAAACGCAACAGACCTTCGGCAACGTGCGCAATCAGTATTACCGCGGCCTGAAGCGGCTGCGCGCTCATTTAAGCGGCCCTTCCCGGGAAGACCGTCGCCGGGGTCCCCAGAGCCAGGGTTCCCGGATCGCGCCGCCTTTGCGGGCCCCATCCGTTCCGCGTTCTTTGCGGAAAGAATGGGCTGGCGAGCTGGGCTGTAGGCACCAGGCGCTCACGGCTTTCGAAAGAGTGGGCAGTGAGATGCCGCAAGGCGCGGTTCAATTCGATTTGTGAACCTAGCCGCCGCGGTCGTGCCTCGGGTTCAGCCTTTCAATTTGGATTTTTTGGCAATTTGCCTGATCCGTGTAAATCAGTGTTATCCGTGGTATCCGTGGTAAGGGTTGGGCTTTTTGTGCAAAGCCGGCCTGTTCATGGATTTGAAGGCGTTTGACAACAGGGCGGTTCGGGACCTGTTGTCAAACGCTTGGAACACATACCCAGGCGAGGAGACAGGCTAGGGTGTCAGGTTACTGTTCGAGTCGTGCGCGATGGTTGAAGCGCCGCTGGTCCCAGTCAAGGTTCCCATGCGGCCTGACACGTACGATCCCCAGGCGGCGGAGAGGCCGAACTGTCCATTGGGCACGTTGGTGGTGTTGGGCTGGTCTTCGTTCTTGGTGCCGCTTGGATTTCCCAGGTGCAGCGTCGAGTTCTCGCTGACCGCAATGCCATTCTTGCCATTGCCGTCAATCACGTTGGTAGCAATCTCGGCATACGAGGCGCTTTCAATGTTGATGCCGTTATTCCCGTTGTAGCTGATCGTGTTGGTGTAAACCCTGGCGGTAGCGCCGCGCTGGATGCGAATGCCGTAGCCGCCATTGTTCTGAATTACGCACGGTCCGGTATTGCCTTGCGATGCGCCGACGCCATCGGTGAATCCCACGCGGACATAGGAGTTTTCATTGATCACGATTCCGTTCCCCGGGTTGTTCTGAATGGTCGAATTCACCACGTACCCATCCGTGCTCCCGCGCTGGAAGTGGATTCCATGGCGTCCTGTGTTCTGGACCACGACCGTGTCGATGGCGATGACGCTTCCCGTATTGATTGAAAGCCCGTCATTCCCGCCAGTGATCGTCAGGCCGCGAATCGTGAACCCTGACACGCCCGTCAGCTCAATGACATTCAGCGTGGGATCCGGGCCGGCAATGGTTGCCGTTCCCTGGCCATCCAGCGTTACTCCGGCGTAGTGTCCTGTGGGGTCGCTGATCAGCACGTTCTCGTTGCACGTGCCAGAGATGACGACCGTGTCGCCGCGATGCACGGACTGCAGCGTCGCGGTGATGGTATCTCCCTGGTCGCAATTGACTTGTTTCGTCGCCTGAGCGGACACCTTCGGGACATTTATTACAACTGTCAATACAAGTACAGCCAAAATACAACGACAACTCCGTTTCTGGGGGATGGAACGCATATTTTTCTCTCCTTATTCCTTGTGTAATTTCAATTTGTACTTTCGAACACACTTCTCCCTGGCCCCGCGCGTAGGGTTTGTCGCGAGACGATCCAATACCCGCACCTCGCTTTGGAGGCGCATAAACTCACTGAATCTTTGGCAAACAAAACTGCGGGACAGGTGGGCACCTGGTGCTTCTAAATGCAACTGGCCGGATATCTCTTAAGTATCTAGCGAGGGTAGAACTCGCTACTCAGGAGTGGGCCAGTCTGCGGTGTTTCTTTGCTGCGGTTGCTTATATATACCGGAGCATCAGGCAAAATGCATCAGCGCAAATCTGCGGCTCATTTATTTTCTTCGTGCCCCGGTGGATGTTTTATTTCCGGCCATTGCTTTGCACAAAAAAATAAATCTCACCACGGATGAGCACGGATGACACGGATTTACAAATTCAAAATGATCTATTGAACTTTTTTGATCCGTGTAAATCAGTGTTATCAGTGTCATCCGTGGTAAGGTTTGAGGTTTTTGCAAAGCCTTCCCGCATTTTCCTTTTTCTCCCAAACACGCGATACTTGATCTAACGTGGCCGACTTCCTCGACAAACTCAATCCTCAACAGCGCGAAGCGGTGGAAGCCGTTGATGGCCCCTTGCTCATTCTGGCCGGCGCGGGCAGCGGCAAGACCCGCGTGATCACTTATCGCATTGTCCATCTGATTGAGGATAAAGGGGTTGAGCCAGATTCGATCCTGGCTGTTACGTTCACGAATAAAGCTTCAGCAGAAATGGCGGAGCGCGTTGGCAGCATGCTGGGTGGCAGGACGCTACGCAAACCGCTGATTGCTACGTTTCACTCTTTCTGCGTCCGCGTACTGCGGCGCGATATTGAAGAATTGAGGATTGGCGGAGCAGAAGGAAAGCCCGGCGGCGCGGGCTACAAAAAAGATTTCGCTATCTATGACGAGTCCGACCAGCAGGCCGTAGTCAAGGGCGTGATGCGCCGGCTCGGCCTGGACGATAAGCAGCTCAAGCCCAGCGCCGTGCTTTCCCGCATCTCTTGGGCCAAGAACCACATGCTTGATCCGCAGGAAATGTATCTGCAATCGGCCGATCCGATTACCGAAAAAATCGCGCACATTTTTGAGGAGTATCGCAAGGAGATGCGCAAATCGAATGCGCTCGATTTTGACGACCTTCTGCTGGAGACGGTGCGGCTGCTGAAGTCGTCGGCAACGGTGCGCGAGCGTTACCAGCGTCGCTACGAGTACTTGCTCATCGATGAATACCAGGACACTAACCGTCCCCAGTATGAGCTGATCAAGCTGCTTGCCGGTACGCGGCACAACGTCTGCGTGGTGGGCGACGAAGATCAGTCAATTTATTCCTGGCGCGGCGCGGACATTCGCAACATTCTGGAGTTCGAGAAAGATTTTCCAGAGGCACGCATTATTCGGCTGGAGCAGAATTACCGGTCTACGCAGGCAATTCTTGAAGCAGCGTCGGCAGTGGTCTCCAACAACCTGAAGCGCAAAGGCAAAACCCTTTGGACGGCGCGCCAGGGCGGCAACAAGATCGGCTATTACGAAGCGCCCGACGGCGAGAACGAATCACTGTTTGCCGCCGACTATATTTCGCGCTACTTGAAGAAAGTGAAAGAAGAGGGCGCGGAGGATGTGCGCGTGGCCGTGCTCTACCGGCTGAATTCGCAGTCGCGACTGGTTGAAGAGGCCATGCGGCGTTATCAGCTTCCTTATCAGGTCGTCGGCGGATTTTCTTTCTATGAGCGCGCGGAAATCAAGGACATGATCAGCTACCTGAAGCTGATCAACAATCCCCAGGATTCGATTGCCTTGCTACGCGTGATTAATACGCCGACGCGGGGAATCGGCAAATCGACGATCGAAACGTTGGAGCGGCTGTCGCTGGAGACAGGAATGTCTCTCTGGTCAGCCATCAGCGAGGCGATTGATCGCAAGCTGCTGCCGCAGCGTGCCTGTGCGGCCCTGAAGAGCTTCAAAGATCTAATAGAAGACGCTAGGGCCATGCTGCTGGGAACCTTTGTGGAGCGTCTCGCAGGTGGAGCGCAGCCGCCCTCGGCTGCGGTCGAGAGTCGCGGTGAACAGCCGCCGGCGGCGGTGCTTGATGACACAGATGTTTCCTTCGAGCCGGCGCAACTGGGAGAAAACATCAGCTTTGACTTTGGCGCCAATGACGAACCGGAACTCGAAGAAGCTGCAGACGGAGAGTTGGAGCAGGCGGTCGAAATCTCCGTTAGTGCGGGAGGGACAGAAGTGGTCGAAGGCTTCCGCACTCCGGGTGGCCCGGCTTCGATCCCTGAAATTCTCAAGTTTCTGATCGATCGCACCGGCTACATCAAGCAACTGGAACAAGAGGCCACGCCGGACTCGCTGGCGCGCATCGACAACCTGCGCGAACTGGTGAACGCCGCCATGGATTCGCGCGATCGCGGAGAAACGCTGGCGGAATTTCTGGACCATGCCGCGCTGGTGAGTGACGTGGACACTTACGATCCCCGCGGCACTGTAACTTTGATGACGCTGCATTCAGCCAAAGGGTTGGAGTTTGGTTTGGTTTTTCTGGTCGGCCTGGAAGAGGGGCTGTTTCCGCACTCGCGGGCCTTCAACGATCCTGACCAGATGGAAGAAGAACGCCGTCTTTGCTACGTTGGCATGACGCGCGCCATGGACCACCTGGTGCTGAGCAACGCCCGTTATCGGCGGCGTTATGGCACAGACATGCCAGACGCGACCGTGCCATCGAGATTTCTGGAAGAAGTGCCGCAGCAGCTGCTGGAAGAACTGGGTACATCGTCGCGGGCGCGACAAGCCGCGCAATACCAGAGCGCTGACTTTGGCGAGCGCCATTACAGCTATGAAGACGAAGACCAGAGCGCGCCTTCGAGCGTAAATCGGCAGTCGGTGCAGGCAAAACCGCGCAATGGCGGCTATTCGGGTCCCAGGTACAATTCCATCGACAACATTGCCGACTTCTTTGCCTCGCGCGGCAAGAAGTTCAACCGGCCGCAGCTTCCGGTGGAGAAGGCGGCGGGCGGCGGGTCTTTTCGCCCCGGCCAGCGTGTGAAACACCCGAAATATGGCGAGGGAGTGGTGTATCGGCGCGAAGGTGAAGGAGAAAACGCCAAGATTACGGTACAATTTCCACGATTCGGATTGAAAAAGCTGGTGGAAAAGTACGCGCATTTGGAGCGCGCGTAACGATTTTCGCAGTTTATCTTTAGATTAGGACAGGGGCTAAGGACAGATACATGGCAAATACCAAGGCATTGAGCAAGGAAGAACGCAAGAAAGTAAAACGCACGGCGCGCAAGAAGCAGGCGCCCAAGAAGCCCCGCGAATACGCGCGCGGCTCCAAAAAGCCCAAGATGAAGAAGATGGTTCGCGGCACAGCCAAGCGCTAAGCATGGGTGGCGGCGTGGCGGCTTACGCTTCTACGCCGCAACAGTCGTTTTTAAGGAGGCCTTTCTGGCCAGCCAACTCTTCGCCAAGAAGTCCATCGACAAGCTGATTTCTGATTCGGAAGATCCGGCCCATCGGCTAAAGAAGACCCTTGGGCCGTGGTCACTTACTGCGCTGGGGATTGGCGCTGTTATAGGCTCGGGAATCTTCACTGTGATTGGCACCGCCATAGCGGGGCAGACGTTTACTGCGAAGTCGATCCTTAATGCGCCCGTTCTCGAGTATCTGATCCACCATTCCGCTACGTTCGGGAGGCCAGGATCCGGGCCAGCGATCGCGCTTTCGTTCGTTCTAGTGGCGGTCGCCTGCGGCTTCACCGCACTCTGTTATGCGGAATTGGCATCAATGATTCCAATAGCCGGCAGCGCGTACACGTACACCTACGCCACTATGGGCGAGTTGATCGCGTGGATCATTGGGTGGGACCTGATCCTGGAGTACGCCGTCAGCAATATGGCGGTGAGCGTTGGTTTTGCTGCGCATTTTGTCGATCTCATGGACTGGTTCGGACTCCATCCATCTCTCAGATGGGTGTCGCCGGCGTATCTCCCCACCGGCTTGCAGGACTTGGCAGGGAACGACCTTTACGGCCCGGGATGGCACTTCGGCTTCAATTTTCCAGCGTTTCTTGTCGTTATGGTGCTCACGGTCATTCTGGTACGCGGAATTCGCGAGTCAGCGCGTACGAACAACATCATGGTGTTAGTGAAGATCGTCGCGATCCTGATCTTCGTTTTTGCAGGCTTGCAATTCATCCATCCGACAAACTGGCACCCGTTTATGCCCAACGGTTGGGGTGGCGTCCTGACCGGTGGCTCTATCATTTTCTTTACCTATATCGGCTTCGATTCGGTTTCCACCGCGGCTGAGGAGGCGAAAAATCCGCAACGCGATTTGCCTATCGGAATCATAGCCACGCTGCTCATCTGCACCCTGCTTTACATAGCTGTGGTGGTAGTGCTGACGGGCATCGCCAAGTGGGACACCCTGGGCGATGCCGCTCCTGTGGTAAACGTCCTGCGCAAGCTGAACGTCCCATGGGTTCGATTGGCAGTTCTTTGTGGCGCCTTGATGGGGATGATATCTTCGCTGCTGGTATTCCAATTGGGCCAGGCCCGGGTTTGGTTTTCCATGTCCCGTGACGGCTTGTTGCCAAAAATCTTCGGCCGTGTTCACGTGCGGTTTCGTACTCCTGATGTGGCTACCTGGGTCGCCGGATTCGTCGTGGGCATTCCGGCGGGTCTGCTTGACATCGGGACCCTGGCAGACCTTTCGAACATCGGTACACTCTTCGCTTTCGCCCTGGTTGCCGGCGGTGTGCTCATTCTTCGTTATCGCGATCCGCTTCGGCCTCGTGGCTTCCGCGCTCCTGGCGGACCTTTAGCGCCAGTGATGACAATTCTTACTTGCATTCTCCTGATGGCCGGGTTGCCCATTTTGAATTGGATTCGCTTTTTCACGTGGCTCCTCATCGGTCTGGTGATTTACTTCCTTTACAGCCGCCGCCACAGCGAGTTCGCAGCTGCTAACGTTCCTGCCGGCAAAGGGTGATGGCTTCAAAATCATTCATCCAGTCGCTGCCCAAAGCGGAACTTCACCTGCACCTGGAAGGCAGCGTCGATCCCGCGACTGTGGTGGAGTTGAGCCGCCGCTATAACACTCCTCTGCCGACCGAAAACAATCGTTATGACGTTACCGGCAGCGGGGACGTGCTTACCGATCAGGACGTTCGCCGTCTTTATTCTTACAAGGATTTCAACGGATTCCTCCTGGCTTTCAAATCGGTGACGGAGCGTTTGCGTTCGCCGGAGGATTACGAACTGGTAACGTACCGGCTCATGCAGAAGCTGCGCCAGCAGAATGTTGTGCATGCCGAGGTTTATGTGAGCGTCGGGGTCATCCGCTGGCGAGGGCAGCCGGTGGAGCCGATCTTTGAAGGCATGGAGCGCGGACGCGATCGCGGGCAGCGCGATTTTGGCGTATCGCTGCTCTGGATTTTTGACGCCGTACGCCACTTCGGCCCCGACGCCGCCGGAGAGGTTTTTGATCTGGCTGCGCGGCTGCGCGACCGCAACGTTGTGGGTGTTGGCATCGGCGGAGATGAAGCGCGTGGGCCCGCCGAGTGGTTTCGCGATCTCTACAAAAAAGCGGCAGACAATGGGCTGCGCTTGACGGCCCATGCCGGCGAAACCACAGGCCCGGAATCCGTGTGGGGAGCGCTGAATATCGGCGCCGAGCGCATTGGGCATGGACTCTCAGCGGCGCGCGATCCCGAATTGCTGGAAGTGATGGCGCAAAAGCAGGTGCCGGTGGAAGTATGTATCACCAGCAATCTGCGCACGGGAGCATGCGCTGAACTGCGGGAGCATCCGGTCCGAAAGTTCTTTGATGACGGATTGATGGTTACCTTGAGCACGGATGATCCAGCAATGTTCCAAACCACGTTGAATAAGGAGTATGACATCGCGCAGAAGGAGTTCAATTTTTCCGATGAGCATTTGCGTGAGCTGGCGCGCAACTCCATAGAGGCCTCATTCCTGCCGGTGGAGAAAAAGTTGAAGTTTCTTCAGCAGATTGATTTCCTGGTATGAGCGCGCACATCGGCATCATCGGAAATAAGGAGGAGTTTGTGAAAGCAATCAACCGAACTTGTGTTGCTGTTCTGGTGTTGTGGGCCGCGTGTGCATGGGCGCGGGACGTCCCTCCCAATGAGCACGGCGCTTTTAACCTGCACAAGTTCGAGCAACTGATCGGCAAAGAGTCTTACGTTCTGTCGCCAGGCGAGGGAAGATGGAAGCTGCAAGACAGTTTCAAGTTTACTGATCGTGGCACCGAAGTGCCGCTGGTGACCACGCTAATTATGGAGTTGGACCTTACCCCGAGCGACTTTGAGATCAAAGGAAAGATTTCGCGCTTTTCTTCGATTGAAAATTCGGTCCATGGCCGGAGCGCCGGCCAGGTCACCATCGCGCCCGGGGAAAGGTTTTTTGATATACAAGGTTATGCTCCGGTCTCCGTGCAGATGATGCTGGTGCGCTATTGGCGATCGCATGGACGGCCACCGGTGTTGAAGACGCTGCCGCGCGGCGAAGTCCAGATTCAGGAGGTGGGGACAGAAAAGTTCACCATCGCCGGTCGCCAGGTGCAGTTGCGCAAGCTCTCCATCCGCGGGCTGATCTGGGGCATGGAGTCACTGTGGTTTGATGACAATGACCACTTGGTGGCGCTGGTGAGCGTGGATGCGGAGATGGACCACTTTGAGGCGGTGGCCACCGGATATGAAGACGGCCTTGCGTCCTTTGTGGCCGGAGCCGCACGCGATGGCATGGCCAACCTGGCGAACGTAGCGTCCGGTTTCAGCGCGCAGACGAAATCCGTAGTCGCGATTGTGGGCGGCAGGTTGATCGACGGCACTGGCAGACCTGCGGTTGAGAATGCCGTGGTCGTACTGAAGGATGGAAAGATCGCCGCGGCTGGTCCGGCGGCAAGCACTCCTATACCGGAAGACGCGCAGATCGTGGATGCACAGGGCAAGAGCGTGCTGCCGGGATTGTGGGAGATGCACGCCCACTTTGAGCAGGTGGAGTGGGGGCCGATCTATCTGGCTTCCGGCGTTACGACGGCGCGCGACGTGGGCAACGAACGTGAGTTTATCGTCGCTGCGCGGGATGCCATTGCGACCGGGCGTGGCATTGGTCCCAGGCTGGTGATGGCTGGCGTGGTGGATGGCAGCGGGCCGTTCTCGCTCGGCGTGATTCTCGTGGACACTCCGGAGCAGGCGCGCGAGCAGGTACAGAAATACAAAGCCGCCGGCTTCCAGCAGATCAAAATCTATAGCTCTGTGAAGCCTGACATTCTGAAAGTGGTCACGGCGGAGGCCCATCGCCTGGGCATGACCGTGACCGGACATATTCCATTCGGCATGAATGCGATTCAGGGGATCGAAGATGGCATGGACCAAATCAATCATGTGGAATATCTGACACCACTTATGGTGGACCCGAAATCGCAGACAATTGACCCGGATGCGCCGAACGTGAAGAAAGTAATCAAGCTATTGCTGGAGCACCATACTGTCGTTGATCCGACGCTGGCTTTGATGGAGCTCATCACGCATCCTTTGGATCGTCCGATTTCCGCATTCGAGCCTGGCATACTGCGAGTGGCGCCGGAGCTGAGAGAAGGGTTGGAGACCATGGGCATGCCGCCGGCGAAAGTCGAACAGTCGGCAGCCACCTTCCAGGCGATGGTTGCCACGGTCCGGCTGCTGCATCAGGCCGGAGTGCCGATCGTCGCGGGCACTGACCAGTCAGTGCCGGGCTTCAGCCTGGACCGCGAAATAGAGCTCCACGTCCAGGCAGGTTTTACGCCGATGGAAGCGATTCAGTCAGCTACGCTTGTAGCCGCCCGCGCGATGGGTATGGATAAAGATTCAGGAACGATTGAGGCGGGCAAGCGGGCTGACGTGATTGTGGTGGACGGCAATCCGCTGGAGCACATCAGCGACATTCGCAAAGTCAGCACGGTATTTGCCGGCGGAAGAATGTTTCAGCCGGCGGCGTTGTGGACGTCAGTGGGGTTCAAGCCATAAGAAATTGCTAGTCGCCCATTACGGATTCTTCTTGTTGCGTTGCTTTAATCTGCACCAGTTCCGGCTTTGCTGCTGGACGGAAGTTGGCATGAGATTCAAGAGTCTGCGGCGCACGCCAGAAGTCGACAAGCGAAGTCTGGTGCACGCAGGAGATGGTGCAGTTGGGCGCGCAGGATTTCTGGGTAAGGAACTCGCGGCGAACGTCGGCCACGGTGTACTCAGCCAGCGGCGTTCCGGGATAACCGCGCTGCTGCGAACAATAGTGCACCAGGCCGTTCTCGCAGATATAGAGGTAACGCGATCCGGCGCGGCAGCGCCAGTTGTTCGGGCGGCCCAAAGCGATGTTGTTCTGAAACTGGTTGAAGCGGGCATAGCTGTGCTTGCCCAGCTTTTTCATTTCGGCGAAAACAGTTTGCGCTTCTATGTCGAGCGGCCGAAGCTGCCCGGTGCCGTCATGAATGATGCCGACCGTGGAGGTGAAGCCCAATTCAACTGCGCGCTTGCCAATGGCCACAGCGTCCCACTGTTCTTTGACTCCGGCGCCGATCACGGAGTTGATGTTTATGTGAAAATCGGCGTGTTCGCGCAACCATTGCAGCTTCTTGTCCAGGACCTTGAGCGACTTTTTGGAAACTTCGTCGGGCTTTACGTTATCGATGGAAATCTGCAGATGGTCGAGACCTGCCTGGTTCAGCTGCTGGATACGCTGCGGCGTGAGCAGGTAGCCATTGGTGATCAGGCCCGAAATGATGCCATGGGAGCGGATTCGGCCGATGATTTCATCGAGCTGCGGATGCAGCAGGGTTTCGCCGCCACTGATGGTGATGAGCGTGGTGCCCAGCGCCGCCAGTTTGTCCACGCGGCGGTACATCTCTTCCAGGGGCACGGGATCGGAAAAATCGTCGTATTCGTTGCAATAGGCGCAGGAGAGATTGCAGCGCCGCATGGGAATGATGTGGACCTGGATAGGGTGGTCGGTCGAAAGCAGGCCCTTCGCGATCATTTTGATTTCGCGAAAGGTGCGGTTTGCGGCTTTCAGCCGTCGCCTTAACCTGATCCTGAAGTCTGCCATGTATAAACTAGTAATTAGATCATACACCGGCAGCTTTAGGCAGCAGCAACCAGTAAATGGTTGATTTTTATCGGCAAACGGAGGATTTTGCGGTCCCCAATCCTCAACTGAATGCGACCTTAAAACCAATTCCAACCAAGACAAGGACGCCGTAACAGATAAATGCCGTAATGATTGAGGTGCCGACGCTTGGCTTACGATTGGAAGAAGCCACGGAAAATCCCAATCCCAGCAAAGTGACCCACCAGATTCTGAAAACATCGATCGCTGATGCGAGCCCGTATAGAACCTTGTTCCCCTCAGGATCCATAAAGAACCCCAGGTTTGTAGGCATGGGATTCCGGGTTATATCGATGGTCGATGGGTCAGAGCTAGCCAAAAAGCTGACGATCAGGAGAATCGTTGCCAGGATGCCGGGAAGGCCGGAATAGAACACAATCGCCAGGGCGCGGGGGAACGGCACTTCTGCGCCCAGCATGAAGTTGTAGACGAACATTAGAACGGCGGCGACGATCAGTCCAAAAAGCAAAGTGAAGACAGGCGCCATGTAAAAGCCGACTTTGGTGATGGTAGCTTGTAGGGCCATGCCTTGGGCCCTTTGCTCAGGCGTTAGGCGCTCCATGCGCTTCTGAGCGGATGGAGAGCGATCAATCTGCTCCTGAACGAATCGTCCCATGTCAATCTTCTGTACAGCGACGACGGCAAAAATGAGGGTGAACACGGCTGAAATCAGCCATGGCACCCACCAACTGGCATTTCGCCTGATATCGGCAAATGTTTTGCTCGGCGCAATAAACGTGTTGACCAGACGTTGCGGCTCAGAAAGGCCGGGACCAACAGGTTCGGGTTCGGCGGGCAAGGTTGCGACCGGATACATTGGCGGTGGCGGAGTGGGACCAGTTGGAGAGCTCATAAACCATCCTACGTTTGAATTTATCAAAAGTTACCGGACGTTAACGCGGAACCATCAGTGCTGCCTTGCAAAGTGTTGCCATCCGCGTTGCGGCAGCGGCCTGACTTTGCCATTGTCCTCCAGAATCTGTATTGCTGACGAGTAATCTGAAGGGTTCTTGATCACCCCGACCTCGGTGATCCGGGTTCCGGCAATCCGAGTCGGAACTTTGGCGCGTTTGGGCGCGGTGAAAAGCAGTTCATAGTCTTCGCCGCCGTGGAGTGCCAGTTGAAGATCAGCACCTTTGCTTACGGGAATCTTATTTGCTTCGACGATGGCGGTGACACCGCTCTCTTCGCAAATATGCGCCAGATCGACGGAAAGGCCGTCGCTCAAGTCGATCATGGAGGTAGCGAGAGCGTGTTTTCTTAGCCATTTGCCAACCTCAACGCGGGGTGTGGGATAGAAGTGGGTATTCGACCTTGCCAACTGGATCTTCTTTCCCGCGAAAAGCTCCTTCAGGGTTCCGGCTGAGCCGCCGAGGGAGCCGGTAACATAAACCCCATGGCCGGGGCGGGCACCGGAGCGAAGCACGGCTTTGCCGGCGGGAACCTGGCCGGTGACGACGATATCCGCGGTGATCTGAGAAGCCGAGGAAATGTCGCCACCGGCGAGCGGGGTTTTGAAGCGCCGGGCCTGGGCCAGCAGGCCCCTAAGAAAACCATTTACCCAGGCTTGCGGCAGGTCTTCGGGGAGTCCAAGAGAGAGAAAACAGGCCAGCGGTTCCCCGCCCATGGCCGCGATGTCGCTCAAGCCGCGCGTGAGGCAGCGATGGCCAACGGCCGGGGCTGGGTGCCAGGCACGGCGGAAATGCAAGTCTTCCAGGCAAAGGTCAGTGGTAACCAGAAGCTCGGCGGCGTGAGGAAGGCGCAGGACAGCGCAATCGTCGCCAATGCCACGAACAATTGAGCTGGCTGCTGACGAGCCAGCAAGCTGCCGGATTATCTTGATGAGGCTTCTCTCTTTAAGCACTGTAATCCATAGGTGGTTACGTCCAAAACTTGAACCGCCGAACTGTAACTTTCAGTCGCCCGCCGATCTTAGGTTACGAAGGTACAGGAACGGGAGGCCATAACCTAAATTGGCTTGGCTACTGGCCAGTGCAGCCGACCTTCGTTACACAAGTATGGTCGTTCGGGCGTTGACACTGTGCAAGCCAGTTGTTAAGGTTATCCAACATTTCATATTCCTTTGGCTGCCGCTCCCCTGATCCGACCAGCTGCCTGAAGGAATTTAGCCGATTCGGGCCTGTAAGACTTGTTAGCCTTCAGAAGAGCGTACCAGCCGGACAACGCTCGCGGGCATTTGGTCGAGAAAATCACTAACCTGGAGTAAACAGTTTGCGCAAGCGTTTTTACATCATGTTGGTGGCAAGAAACGCGGAAGGGGAACTGCTGAAGATCCCTGTTCCGATGCACCACCTGTACGTGTTTGTGGCCGGCGCGCTGATTGGCATGCTGACGATTACCGGCATGCTGGGCTCCTATACCCGCATGGTGGTCAAGACGCAGCGTTTCAACCAGCTTCGCGACGAACAAAAAGCCCTGAAATCACAGTACTCTCAGCTTGAGCAGATTGCCCAGGAAAACGAGCTGCAAGCACAGTCCCTCAGCTCCCTGGCAGGTGAAGTTTCTTCCCTGTATGGTCTCAAGCCCGATCCAGCATTTGAAGACGATGACCCAGCTTCCGCATCGCTGCAGCAGTTTTACGCACTGCGGAACACGGCAATGACCGGTGCGGCGTCGGTCGGCATTGGCATGGGTGATGTGCGCGACACCAGCACGCGGGATTGGATGCGGCTGGCGGCTGCGCCCACACTGTGGCCGGTCCAGGGAAGAGTTACCGGAACCTTTGGCGAGCGCATTGACCCGTTCAGCGGCGAGGGAGCGTTCCATCGCGGCGTGGACATTTCCAGTGATTACGGCACTCGCATTATTGCTCCGGCGGATGGCATTGTCCGCTTCTCTGATTTCATGAACGGCTACGGCCGCACCGTGATGATTGACCATGGCAACGGAATAAGCACGCTGTACGGCCACCTTTCAGGGTTTGCAGTGAGCGTGGGGCAGTTGGTTCGCAGGGGCGATTCCGTAGGCTACGTGGGGCAGAGCGGACGCAGTACCGGCCCGCATCTGCACTATGAAGTCCGCATCTTCAACACACCGGTAAATCCGGGCAAATACCTGCGTTTCAGCTTTAACCAGCAGGTGGCTTCCGGAGCCATGTGATTCAGCCCTAGCGCGTGGGCGAGCCGGTAACGGCACCCTGCGACTGAGCTTCTGACCAGACCTTTTTGAGAATCGATTGCGGGATTGTGGCGGTGAAAACCGCCACATTTTCTTTTTGCTGGACTTGAATGCTGTCAAAAGCGGCTTTCACATCCTGGTCAGGCCCTTTGGCCTTAATGAATCGACCAATGCTCCGCACCAGCGCCAGATGATTATTGGCAGAATCGACAATGTCTTTCGCCTGGGTCTCACTCTGGGCAAAGATATCAGCGCGTAGCAGCAGTGAGCCGGTATAGCGCAAAGAGCCGACTGCAACGGAGCCGGACGGAAGCGTGAGAGCCAGCCCTCCAGGAAGCTGCAGGTTGTCAGGCTTATTGGGAAGGCGAGTGATCAGCCAGGCCAGGCTGCCAAAAGGAACATCAGGGTAATGGCTGAGCAGAGAGGGGCCGGGAGACGATCTGAAAGTGCGATCAATAATACCGTGCATGGCTTCAGGCGAAGCCATGTTCGTAACAGAAACTTCGTCGGCCCCGAGCAAGGCAACGCGCACCAGGTGGCCTTCATGGGAAATGGAGTAAATGGTGTGATTGCTATAGGTCTCAGTACCGGTCGAGAGCAACTGAAGGTAATCCCGGAGGCGGGTCTGGTTGAACTGGCCGATGAAGATTTCCGATGATTCAACGTCGCGGCCATCCGGGGTGTCGCGGCGTGACATGGCGACTTCGCGGAGATCGCGCTCAAACTCGATGCCGGTGCGATTAATGAAATCTTTGTACTCGCCTTCGCGTTGTATTTCGGTGGATTTTCTCAGATCGAACAGATGGACCGGTTTCAGATTTGCATAAAAGATGAGGTCGCCTTCAGGCAGCAGTCGGGCCGCTTCCGGCAGCTGGGACGTGCGGTGGTAAACGACAAATGCTATGGCTGCGGCGGCCACCAGTAAGATGGCTAAAATCAGCAGCTTGCGATGCTTGAACATACGGCGATAAGTATAGATGAAGCGAATTTTTTGTGGGCGGCGATGGTCGCAAACGGGGAAATCTTGTTAAAATAATAAAAGGAGCGGTACCACGCAGGTTACGTTTCCCCTGACAAGGCGACAAGACACGGTGTTGCACGCGGATTGCCGCTGTGCTAACTTATTAACTTTGTGCCCGGTTACGGGAGGATTGTGCTGGCGTAGCTCAGCTGGTAGAGCATCTGATTTGTAATCAGAGGGTCGGGGGTTCAAGTCCCTTCGCCAGCTCCAGATAGTGAAACGGGATTCTTCGAAGCGCGTAGCTGGACGCGTTTCGGACACAGCAGGCACTGCGCACACACAAGTAGTTTTCTACCGGAAGGCAAACCCACGAAGACTTCCTAAACGTCAGGTTTTTTGGCGGTTGATGCGGAAGTATGTTCGCGCGTCCCTTGATCGCTTTTTGTCCTGTGAAGAAAAGCGCCCGTTTGAAAGCCAGCATATAGAGCCGGGTAAAAGCATGAGTGAGCGCCACGTTAGCGCGAAGCAAAAGGCTCGGTTCAATGCACAGGTGACCGAGTGGTTAATGGTAGCAGACTGTAAATCTGCCGCTCTTCGGAGCTACGGAGGTTCGAATCCTCCCCTGTGCACCAGATTGTTTTAGCGCGAGTTGTAAATGCAGAAGCGCAAGCGGTTTTATGTGGCACTCGCGATTTACGCAGCTTTAGGCCTGCTGATCTGGGTAACGATGGAAGATGTTCCGTTGCCTGTTGGAAGCGGCCATATCGGTATTCGGTCCTTGACTCTGATCGTGCTGGCGCTGTTTGCAGTAAGAACGGTCTTGCACTTTCGGGCTGATCAGATTCGCGGCGAGCAGGACGAAGAAGAGATTTCGAGCTGATGTAGCTCAGTTGGTAGAGCACTCCCTTGGTAAGGGAGAGGTCACCAGTTCAATCCTGGTCATCAGCTCCAGAGATCGAGAAAGAGTGATTTGCGAATTGTGATTGGGTGATTTGAAGACCAAGAGACGGCAATCACAAATCAACAATCACAAATCAGTGAGGCGGGAGTAACTCAGTGGTAGAGTCACAGCCTTCCAAGCTGTTGGTCGCGGGTTCGATTCCCGTCTCCCGCTCCAGAGTTTGAAGCCGACGAGGGATTGAAAAGGAACATGGCGTACCAGCAGGCGCAAATTGCGGTCACGAGGACGGAAGATTTTGAGCAGCTGAAATCAGCGCTGGAAAGGATCTTTAACTCCGCCGCAGTGGAAAAGTTTTACAGCAAGCTGCAAAGCCGCACGGTGTATGTGCGTGAGTTTGAAAAGATTATCGGCCTGGGAATTCTGGAATCGGTAGACAGCGGGCTGGCCAAATCGGGAAAAACGGCCAAGGCATTGTATGAATTGCTCACGGTTTCCGACCAGGCCCTGATGCGCGAATTTTATCTGGAGCGGATTGAGAAGGTGGATGCGAAAGTCCGCCAGAAGTACCAGAAGATTTATCGGTATTACTGACGCGTGGAGTTGAGGCAACTTCATAGAGCGTTTGAGGAGAGGCAATGGCAAAAGAAAAATTTGATCGCAGCAAGCCGCACGTAAACGTTGGGACGATTGGTCATATTGACCACGGGAAGACCACGTTGACGGCGGCGATCACCAAGGTGTTGTCCAAGAACAACCCCAAGATCAAGTTCCGTTCGTTTGATTCGATCGACAACGCTCCGGAAGAGCGTGAGCGCGGTATCACCATCGCCACGGCGCACGTGGAATATGAGACGCCGAACCGGCACTATGCCCACGTGGATTGCCCGGGCCACGCCGACTACATCAAGAACATGATTACCGGGGCGGCGCAGATGGATGGCGCGATCCTGGTGGTTGCAGCCACTGACGGCCCCATGCCGCAGACGCGTGAGCACGTGCTTTTGGCTCGCCAGGTCGGCGTGCCGTGCATCGTGGTGGCGTTGAACAAATGCGATGCGGTGGACGATCCCGAGCTGCTGGACCTGGTCGAGTTGGAAGTTCGCGAGCTGCTGAAGAGCTACAAGTTCCCCGGCGACGATGTTCCGGTGGTCCGCTTGTCGGCCCTGGGCGCGTTGAACGGCGAAGCCAAGTGGGAAGCCAAGGTAGACGAGCTGATGGCGGCGGTGGACAAATACGTTCCGCTGCCGGCACGCGATATCGATAAGCCGTTCCTGATGCCGATTGAAGACATCTTCTCGATCTCAGGGCGCGGCACCGTGGTTACGGGCAGGATCGAGCGCGGCAAGGTGAAGGTGGGCGAGGAAGTTGAGATCGTCGGTTTTCGCGATACGCGTAAGACGGTTGTGACGGGCGTGGAAATGTTCAAGAAGCAGCTGGACGAAGGTCTGGCCGGCGATAACGCCGGGCTGCTGCTGCGCGGCATCGGCAAAGACGATGTCGAGCGCGGCATGGTGCTGGCCAAGGGCGGATCAATTACGCCACACACCAAGTTCAAGGCCGAGATCTACGTCCTGAACAAAGAAGAAGGCGGACGTCACACGCCATTCTTCAAGGGCTATCGTCCGCAGTTTTACTTCCGCACCACGGACGTCACGGGCGTAGCCGAGCTGCCGGCGGGCACGGAGATGGTGATGCCGGGCGACAACGTATCGCTGACCATTGAGCTGATTACACCGGTGGCCATGGAAAAGGGCTTGCGCTTTGCCATCCGCGAGGGTGGACGGACGGTGGGCGCGGGAACGATTTCAGAGATTATTCAGTAAGTTTTGCAGGTCGCAGGCGAGGGCGCCTGCGGTCCAACAATTTGGTAATTGAGTAATTTGAAATTTATTAGGTTAAGAATTAGCGGGCGGGGCTTTTGTAATGCAAATTGTGGTTGATGGAACCAGAGGGAGTTCGAGCGCGCAAGAAGCAGTGGCCGGCATTCCCAAAGACCAGTTGCCCTCGCTGACTGAAGCACAAAAGAAGACTGCAAAACAGCTGGGTGCTTCCGAAGAGGCATACGCTCGGATGATCTTGGAAGGTGAGCGTGCTCAGAATGAATTGCTCGTCAAAGCGGAAATGGTTGCGCGGCTACTCGAAAAGAAAATTCGCGAGCTCGGTTCAGACGCCACGATTCAGAAAGTTGTACTTCGGGCAAGGCAAGGTAAGTTTGAGGTGGATGTTAAACGAGGAAATGTGGTTATCCCTCTGCGGATCAGAGAGGAATTGATCGATGATCTCTTTGAAGCAGGTTCCCTCGAAGCGGAAGAAGGATTGACTAGAATTTTGCGAACGACTCTGGGACTTCTGGATCGTCAGCGAATATAAGCGGGCAACGCGTTTCGATTTTGGTGGATGAAAATGGCAGAGCGGTTTTGGAATCGGCGCAGGTTCACTTGGCAGATTCCCCTGCTCTGCTAGTCGATGTCGAAGAAACTGACGACATGGGAATTTGGATCAGGATCGACCGGGAAGACGGCAAACATCTTGTGTTAGTGAGATGGGATTACATTCTGTCAGTGGATTTTTTGGAAACTGTACAGTCCATCGGATTGAGGCCATGAGGTTTTTATGAGAGAAATTGTTACGTTACAGTGCGGCGATTGCAAAGAGCGGAACTATTCGACTACGAAGAACAAGAAGACCACCACGGGGCGGCTGGAGTTCAAGAAGTTCTGCAAGCGGTGCCGCAAGCACACAGGGCATAAGGAAGTTAAGTAGATTTGGTAATTGAGTAATTTGGTAATCGGGTAATTGAGTTCAGAGTTTGGTATGCCCTGGCGAATTGCTCTAAGTCAAAAG
>DASXCL010000001.1:0-34369 GCA_036491195.1 Candidatus Angelobacter sp. | reverse complement strand
GATTTCTTCCCACGTCAGCTCGTGCACAAAACCGACCTGGTTTGCGTCCATGAAGCAGGGATCGCACATCATGTTGCAGCGGTTGGTCAGATCAATGGTCAGGACCGATCCGCGACCGTGCTTTACCGTGCTGGTGCCGTGATTGTGGAGCTTCTCGTCGTTATGGGCAGCGATGTCGCGCCCGGGAAATACATCTTCCAAATGTTTGAAGAATTCGGTATCCATCGCCATCACATCTTCGAAGTGGCCGTGCAGCGGGCAATCTTTCACCATCAGGATCTTGCCGTCGCGCTCGACGATGGTGGCTTTGATCTCGCCGGCTTTTTCATTGAGCAGGATCTCGTGAGGCAATTTGCCGTCAACGATCTGCTGCCGGATTTCCGGAACGCACTTAGGGCAAAGAGAGTCGGTAGAGCGCGGCCAGCCTAGCGGAGGCTTGGTCTTTTCCCACGACTTCAAGATCGGCTTGTCTGACCAGTTGGGTGTGAACGATGGCCGCGGTTTGATGCTGTTGATTTTTTCAAAAACTGCCCATGCCCCTTTTGCTCCGTAGGTCAGGACTTTCTCAGCATACTTTACCGGCTTGTGCATTAGTTGTGCCTCTCCTTGCGCCACTTCCGGCGCCTTCTTTCAAGCTATGAGACAGAAACAAAACGGGATATTGAGTTCGAGATTATAGTAATTGCCGCGCTGCCATTTGTTGAACAAGGTTTCCCTGAATGGGTGTAAATAATGGTTCAGCGGTTCCGTTCGGCATTAAACGGAGAGGCTAAAACCATCCTAAGTCATTGGTTTTAAAAGCACTACGGTTCATGGTCTTCAGTTTAAATCTGGTGGAACAAAGTGCTGTGAACCACTGTTGAATGGCAAGCTACGTCGCGCCGATTGAGAAAATTTTCGATTACAGCGCAACTGCTAGAATGAAAACTTTCCTGGGAGCTGATGATGGAGTCCGTCCGCACAGGTTTGCGTCAGATCATGCAAGACCTGCTGCGCACACGGCCGGTCGAAGAAGCCGTGATTCTCGCGTGGCCGCTGATATGCGGCAAAGAAGTGGCGGCCCGCACCACGGCGGCAGGTTTTTCCGACGGCACTTTGATTGTTGAGGTTTCCGACGTGAGCTGGCGCAATCAACTCCAGTCTTTTGCCCCAAGATACCTCAGTGGCTACGAAGGCCTGCTGGGACAGGCGGTAAAGAGCGTGCAGTTTAAAGTGAAGCCTTCAGCGATCGGCAATCACCAGTCAGTTAAATCAGAAAACTCGTGATTTTGATTTCAGATGGCGTGTTACCCGAAAGACAAAGTGGTTGGGGCTGAATGCCGAGTGCTGACCTTCTGAGTGCTACCAATGAAAGTCACGGAAAAAGACGTCGCCTACGTGGCCGATCTGGCCAATCTGGAACTCACAGACCATGAACGCCAGCGCATGCTCAAAGACCTGAACTCCATTCTCGAATATATTGACCACCTCAATGAACTGGACACATCGGATGTTCCGCCGATGGCGGGAGTCTCAGCGAGGTTCGGTCAATCAGAAAGAGCACTGGCGGTCGGCCCGGCCTTTACCGGGCGCGAAGACGTTCTTGTTCCATGCCTGCCCCACGCAGAGGCGCTGAAGAATGCGCCGGAGACCGATGGCGAGTTCTTTAAGGTACCGAAAGTGATTGAAAAATAGCAATTAGCAAATGGCCATATTGGCAATTAGCCAGAACGGCGGATTGGTTTTGCCAATTGCCAGTTGCCAATTGCTGCAAACGAAGACGCATTTGCGGACGATGCGGTTTTGGTGACCGAAAATCATGGAACTCGCGACTCTCACCATCGATTCCACACGCACCGCCATCGCGGCAAAGCAGATTACCGCTTCCGGCTTGGTGCAGCAGTTCTACGGCAAAATCAAAGCCGAGGACCCCGAAATCCACGCTTATCTCACGCTTTGCGAAGATCGCGCTCTACGACAGGCAAAGAGCATTGACGACCTGGTGGGCCGCGGCGCTGCTTTGCCACCGCTGGCCGGCGTGCCTATCGGGATCAAAGATGTAATGGTGACGAAGGGAATCCGCACCACTGCGGGATCAAAGATCCTGGAGAATTTCGTCCCGCCGTATGACTGCACCGCCGTTGCCCGGCTGGAATCCGCAGGCGCGATCATATTGGGCAAGATGAACTGTGACGAGTTCGCTATGGGTTCCTCCAATGAAAATTCCGCCTACGGCCCTGTCCGCAATCCGCGCGACAAATCACGCGTTCCCGGCGGTTCCAGCGGGGGGTCGGCCGCCGCAGTCGCAGCCGGTACCGCGGTCGCAACGCTCGGATCAGACACTGGCGGCTCCATCCGCCAGCCAGCCTCGTTTTGCGGCGTCGTCGGGCTCATGCCAACTTACGGGCGCGTATCCCGTTACGGCCTGATCGCCTTTGCTTCTTCGCTCGATCACATTGGCCCCCTCACCAAGACGGTGAAAGATGCCGCGATTCTGCTGCGCGTAATCGCTGGCCGCGATCCGCTGGACTCAACTTCAGCAGACGTTTCTGTTCCGGACTATGAAGCGGATCTCGCAAAGCCGGTTCGCGGGCTGAAGATCGGCGTCCCCAAAGAATATTTCGGTGAAGGACTGGATGCCGAGGTTCGTACTGCAGTCGAAGCGGGAATCGCGAGACTAACCTCCGCCGGTTGCGAGATCGTACCCATCTCCCTCCCGCACACGGCCTACGCCATCCCCACGTATTACGTCATCGCCACGGCTGAGGCGTCTGCCAACTTGGCCCGGTTTGATGGCGTGCGCTACGGCTATCGCGCCAAAGGCGCGCACACGCTTTCTGAAATGTATCGCAAGAGCCGCGACCTGGCTTTCGGGGCTGAGGTAAAACGCCGCATCATGCTGGGCACATATGCGCTCAGTTCCGGCTACTACGACGCTTATTATCTGAAAGCGCAGCGCGTTCGTACTTTGCTGACGCGCGACTTCGAACAGGCCTTCCAGAAAGTCGATGCCATCGTCACGCCCACAGCGCCGACTCCCGCTTTCAAACTGGGTGAAAAATCCGACGATCCTTTATCTATGTATCTCGCCGACATTTACACCGTCACCGCGGACCTGGCAGGCATTCCGGGGATCAGCGTTCCATGCGGGAACACTCAATCTGGCCTGCCCATCGGGCTTCAGGTATTGGGACGGCACTTTGATGAGAGCACGGTGCTGAGAGTGGCTGCCGCCGTGGAACAAGCTTAACCACAAAGGACACGAAGGAACACGAAGAACAACCCAAGAACCACAGAGACCACAGTATCTGAATTTGCTTCTCTGATCCTGCGGCACAAATTACCAGCCAAGATGCTGCTTGGAATCTTTAACCTTTGTGTTCCTTCGTGTCCTTTGTGGTTAGGCGGTTAATTTCCCCTAACCGCTTCCCTCTTTTCCAGTCTAAGTTAAACGAATGGAAGTTACAGATGCAGCGGTAGTGGCGCAGGTTCTGGCCGGCGACAGAGACGCTTTTCGTGTCCTGGTCGAGCGCCATTCCCGCAGCATCTTCTGCGTGATTTACCGCATGACCGGAAACCAGCAGGATACGGAAGAGCTCGTACAGGAAACCTTTCTGCGGGCCTACAAGAGTCTGGAGCGGTTTGAGCTCCGCTCCAACTTCAGCACATGGCTTTACCGGATCGCGGTCAACCGCACGATTGACTTCCTGAATGCGAGAAAAACGCAGATGCTGACCAAAAACACTTATCAGATCGTCGATAACCCTGATGCCGGCGACAGTGCCCAAATCCAGCTTCCAGCCTCCGGACCCGGCCCGGATCGCATTGCGCTCAGCGCGGAGATGAAGAACAAGATTGCCGGCGCTCTGGGACTGCTGACGCCGGCCGAGCGCGTGGCCTTCATCATGAGGCATATGGAAGGCCGATCCATCGAAGAAATCAGCCGGACTCTAAATCTGAAAGTCAGCGCGGCCAAGAACAGCGTCTTTCGGGCGGTGCAGAAGCTGCGCCAGCAACTTGAGCCCTATGCTAGCCCGGGGACGCGAACACGGTCCGAGCGGTGGGGTGGGAGCGCCGTGAAATGAACCATCTCAGCGAAGAACAAATCGTGCTTCACTTTTACGGTGATGCCGAGGGAGCGACGGAAATCGAGCGCCACCTGGCCGGCTGCACAGACTGCCGCGCTGAGTTTGCGCGCGTGCAATCGATGCTCCAGCAGATCGAACCATTGGAAGTCCCTGAGCCGCCGACGGGCTTCGAGCAGAAGACATGGCTCAACTTGCGTGACCGCCTGCCGGAAAAAGGTGGCTTTCTTAGGCGGCTGCTCAGGCCGTCGCCGCCGAAATGGGCATTCGCGGGAGTAATGGCCCTGCTGCTGGTTGCAGCGTTTCTGGCCGGTCGATTCTGGCCGCGTCCTGGCCAGCAAATAGCGCAACAACCTCCCGCTCAGGTTAATCCACAGCGAGTGGTTCTGGTGGCGGTGGGCGATCACCTGGAGCGCTCGCAGATGCTCCTGGTGGAGATCATGAACGAAGACGGCGACGCCCATGGCTCCATCAACTTCTCCAGTGAACAGGCGGAGGCCCGCGAACTCCTCGACAGCAATCATCTTTATCGCGTGAGCGCGCAGCAGACCGGCGATCCGCAGGTCGCTCGATTACTCGACCAGTTAGGACGGGTGCTGGCGGAGATCGCCAACGGACCGGCAGAAGTTTCTTCCGAAGACCTGCAGCAGGTACGCCACACGATCCAGTCAGAAGGGCTTTTGTTCAAGGTGCGCGTGGTTGGTTCTGAAGTGAATTCAAAGGTGCGGCGTCCGCAACTCTCCGGCGCTGGCGCTAACCAGAGGCTATAACACATGATGAATCGCAAATTATTCCTAAACTTATTTCTCAACTTGGCTGTTTGTTTCGGGCTGACCGCATTCGCTTCCGCACAGCAAGTTCCCTCGTCGTCGTTACTGGACCCGCAAACCGCGGAGAAAGCCAACGCCCACGAAGACGAGCTGTATTCGTCCGCCAAAGACGCGCTGGACAATGGCGAATACGATAACGCCATCAAGCAGTTTGATGAAGTAATCAAGATCCATGGCCGCAGGGCGGATGGAGCCATGTACTGGAAGGCCTACGCACTGAACAAAGCCGGCAATAAAGCCCAGGCGCTGACGGCCATCGGCGAGTTGCGTAAGAACTATCCCAAAAGCAACTGGCTGCGCGATGCAGGAGCGTTGGAGCAGGAAGTTCGCGGCGGAGGCAATCCCGAAGACATCTCTGATGAAGAGCTGAAACTACTGGCTATCCAGAGCCTCATGAATTCGAATCCGGAAAAGGCCGTTCCCCTGCTGGAGAAGATCATCATGGGCAACTACCCTACAAAGCTCAAGGACAAAGCGCTGTTCGTACTTTCGCAAAGCGGATCGGAAAAAGCCCAGCAGATTTTGATGGGGCTTGCCAAGGCGAACAATCAACCGGACTTGCAAAAGCGAGCTATCCGCGACATGGGAATGAACGGCAATCCCCACAACCGCGCCGTGCTGAAAGAGATCTACAACTCCTCCAGTGACATTGGCGTGAAGAAAACCGTCTTTCAAGCGTGGCTTATGTGCGGCTGCAAAGATGACGTTGCAGCGCTGGCGAAGACAGAAAAGAACCCTGAGCTTCGCCGCGAGGCGATTCACTACCTGGGCATGATGGGCGGCCGCGCCGAACTGCTCGACTTTTATAAGAACTCTCCTGATGTTGAGACGCGCGAAGAAGCTGTGGGCGCCATGCTGCTGTGCGGGTGTTCCCACGAACTGGCAGAGATTGTTCAGACAGAAAAAGACCCTGCCGTCCTTGATAAGGCCATCAATACCCTCGGTTTGGTGGGCGGAGACGAGAGCCTGGCTGCTTTGACCAAGGTGTACAACTCACAAGCCGATCTTGCGATGAAGAAGAAAGTCATTAACGCATTGTTTCTCCACGGCGCGGGAAAAGAGATGGTCGCTCTGGCCAAAAAGGAGACCAACCCCGAGCTGAAGAGATCGCTGATCTCAAAAATGTCTTTGATGAGCTCGCCGGAAATCAGCGACTACATGATGGAAATACTCAACAAATAAGGGAGCGCGCCGTGAAACGCTGGCAAAAAAATGCAATCGCAATGTTGATGGTTTGCTGCGCCGCGATCGTGACGGCACAGGAAGCTCCGCCAAAGCCAAAGATTTCAAATGCGAAGGTGCAGGAGCTTACGGCGTCGGCGGGGCTCAAGGCAACGGTTGACGGGTTGGTGCAGAAGCAGGCCGCGCCGCTCTGGATCGGATACAGAATTCCAACGGCGGCCAAAGATCGCACCATGTGCTGCTTTGATTCCGTCGACGGTATTGAAGCGGCCAAGGCAAATTGTTGCATGGGCTGCCGGATGGAGTCTGAGAAGGGCAGCTCATTTAATGGCACGAACTCAAATTGCTCGCCACCGGAACCGCTGCCGTATGCCTTTATCTTCTTCCGGGCAGAGGAAAAGCAAATCACGAAGGTCCGGGTTTACAGCGCTGACTGCGCACTTGACTTTGCCAATCTTCCTCTTTATTGGCTGGAAGATGTAAAGCCGGAGCAGAGCGTAGAACTTCTGACCGGGCTGGCAACGGCTGGGGACCCGGAGAACGCGAACCGGCATAACGATCCCGGGCACCAGGCGGTGATGGCCATTGCTCTGCATGACACGCCCGCGGCTGATACGGCGCTGGAAAAGATGATCCAGCCAGGACAGAAGCTGTCACTGCGAGAGAATGTTGCGTTTTGGCTGGGCGTGGAACGGGGCAAGAAGGGACTGGAGCTGCTGCGCAAATATGTGCGCGAGGACCCCGACGATCGCGTGCGCGAGAAAGGCACATTCGCATTTTCGCAGAGCAAAGAACCCGATGCGGTCAAAGACCTGATCGACATGGCGCGCCACGATCAGAGCCCGCGCGTCCGCAGCCAGGCCATCTTCTGGCTGGCGCAGATCGGCGGCAAGAAGGAAGCACAGCAGATCACAGAGGCGATCGAGAACGATCCTGAAACGGAAGTGAAGAAGAAGGCCGTCTTCGCGCTGAGCCAGATGCACGACGCCGACGCTGTTCCGCGCCTGATCAATGTGGCCAAAACGAACAAGAATCCGGTCGTACGCAAGCAAGCTATATTTTGGCTGGGACAGATGAACGATCCCAGGGCGCTGGATTTTCTGGAAGAGATTCTAACAAAGTAGCACTTAGCATTTAGTACTTGGTACTTGTTCGGAAGATTTTAGCAGCCTGGAAGACCACCGAAACGCTGCGGTCTTGCAGCTAAATACTAAGTACTAAATACAGCGTTATTGCGGCAAGAACGTCCGTGTCAGATAGTCGCTCAGGCTCATGGTGATCATGATCATCAGCCAGAAAAAACCCGCTGAGATCGTCAGCTTGGTAAGCTTGCTGCTGTAGTGGACGTGCATAAAGAACAGAATCACCAGAACTGCTTTGATCACGGCAATTGTGAGGGCGACCACAGGATTCCATCTTCCTAAGTCAACAAAGGCGATGCCCCAGGTAAGGCAGGTGCCTGCCACCAGGGAGAGCAGAATCACAAGGTAAAGACCGGGAGTGGGATGTGAATTTTGCGACATGTGCTTTTCTCGGGTCCTTTTAAACTCCGTGTTGGTGCCGGCTGATCAGATAGAGCAACGGGAACAAGAAAATCCACACAATATCGACGAAGTGCCAGTACAGGCCGCCCAACTCAATCGGCGTGTAGTAGGCCGGGCCAAACTCCCCGCTTTTGGCGCGCAACAACAGCCACGTCAGGAGTCCCAGGCCAATGACCATGTGGAAGGCGTGCAGGCCGGTCATGAGGAAGTAGAAGGAAAAGAAAATTTCCGTCCGCTTCGCTGTCTGCTCGGCATCAACTTCAGGGACGTTTGGATTGCCGTGCTTCTTCGGATCTCGGATTTCCTCGGCAATGTTGCCCAGCGATTTGTCCGTGGCGCTGCAGCCGCCCCAGGCATTGAAGCCTTTGCCGATCACGTGGCCCGGGATGTGGCACTCGTCCCACTTGTCGTAGTATTCCTTGGCCTTCACGCCCAGGAAGGCCGCGCCCAGGGCCATGGTTGCCAGCAATAGCCAGACCTGCATTTTGCGCCTGCCATTTTGCGCCGCCCAGACCGTCATGGCCATGGTAAAGCTGCTGACAATCAGGACAAGCGTATTGGCAAATCCCCAGGAGACGCTGATGCTTGTGCTCCCGGCAACAAAGGCCGGATAGTATTTGAGACGGTAAATCAGGTAGGCGGTAAACAGTCCGCCAAACATCATGATTTCAGTCAGCAGGAACACCCACATGCCAAACGTGGAAGCTTCCTGCTGCTGCTCCATACTGTCAAACTGGTGCGCCAGCGCCGGATGATGTTCGGTAGTGGTTGTCTGGCTAGTGGACAACGGTGACCTCCGCATCTTCTCCGTAGGCATACGGGTCTTTGGTGACAACTGGAATGTGATGGAAATTATGCGTCGGCGGCGGCGAACTGGTTTCCCATTCAAGGCCGGTGGCCTTCCAGGGATTGTCGCCGGCGATTTCCCCATACTTCAGCGACCACGCAAAATACAGCAATGGCAGAAGGAATCCCACCGCCAGCACTGAAGCCCCGGCGCTGGAGAGAACGTTAAGCACCTGGAACTCAGGCGGATATGCCCAGTAGCGGCGCGGCATGCCCATGTAGCCAAGAATGAACTGGGGGAAGAACGTGAGGTTGAAGCCGATGAACGTGATCAGGGCGGCCAGTTTTGCCGGCGCTTCGGGATACATTCGTCCTGTAATTTTGGGCCACCAGAAATGGAGTCCTCCCAGATACGCCGTAACCATGCCGCCCACCATCACATAGTGGAAGTGCGCGATGACAAAGTAGGTGTCATGGATGTGGATGTCCAACCCAAGTGCAGCCAGGAACAACCCCGTCAAGCCGCCGATGGTAAATAAGCCGATAAACGCCATGGCATAGAGCATTGGCGTACTCATCTCAATTGAGCCCTTGTACATGGTGGCGGTCCAGTTAAAGACCTTTACTGCCGAAGGGATGGCCACCGCATAACTCAGCAGCGAGAACACCAACGCCGAGTAAACCGAGATGCCAGCGACAAACATGTGGTGCGCCCAAACCACAAAGCCGAAGACCGCGATGGCGATACTGGAGAATGCCACGAAAGAATATCCAAAAATGCGTTTCCGGGAAAAACAGGGAACGATTTCGCTGATTACTCCCATGCCGGGCAAAATCATGATGTAAACCGCCGGGTGCGAGTAAAACCAGAACATGTGCTGGAACAGCACGGGATCGCCGCCTAGTTTCGGGTCAAAAATACCGATGTGGAAGCCGCGTTCCAGCGCCAAGAGGATCAGCGTGATCGCGATCACCGGGGTTCCCAGAATCATGATCAGGCTGGCAGCGTAGTTCGACCATACAAAAAGCGGCAGCCTGCCCCAGGTCATGCCGGGAGCGCGCATGCGGTGGACCGTAACGATAAAGTTCAGGCCGGTAAAGATCGAGGAAAATCCGGCGATGATCACCCCGACGGCCAGCATAATAACGTGCGTCTTTAAATAGCCAGAGCTGAGCGGGGCGTAGAAAGTCCATCCGGAATCCACGCCTCCGGAAACCATTGCGGCCATGGAGAACGTGCCGCCGGCAATATACAAGTACCAGCTCAGCAGGTTGATCTTGGGGAAGGCCAGGTCTTTCGTGCCCACCATGATAGGCACCAGGAAATTGCCCAGCACCGCAGGTACAGACGGGATCAAAAAGAAGAAGACCATGTTCACGCCGTGCATGGTGAACAATTTGTTATAGGTATCAGCCTCGAACAACTCGCCGTTGGGCGTGAGCAGGTGCAGCCGGATCAGCGATGCAAACACGCCACCAATGAGGAAGAAGAACGTAATGGAAAACAGGTACAGGATCGCGATCCGCTTATGGTCTTTGGTCAGCAGCCACGATCTGATTCCGTAATTGTCGTTCAGGAAATGCTTTTCGGGCATCACTGGTTTAACGATTGCTGTTGCGGTACTCATGGTTTCTTCCCAGATGGATTTGCAGGCCTGGTTCCCTGCGGGGTTTGCTGCGCCGGTTGTTGCCGATTTTGTTGCTGAATATTAGGCACTTCGCTGTCGCGTATCTGCGAAGGCGTAGTGCGGTTGTTCAGCGGGTTCGCTTCCTGCGGCGCCAGGTGCTTGATGTACTCGGTAATCGCTATGATCTCATCTTCACCCACCACGCCGCGGAAAGTCGGCATGATGGACTGGAAGCCGGAGACGACCTTGGCGTTGGGTTCAAGGATCGATTCGCGAATGTAATTGTCGTCCGCCAGCACCACGCGGTTATCTACGAGGCGGACCGGACGCCCGTACAGTCCTTCAAGATTGGGCCCCCGCGCGCCGGAATCGGGACGATGACATGTGGTGCAGCCGTATTGCTGAAACGCCTTTTCACCCAAAGAGGCCAGTGATCCTTCAGCCTTGCCGCTGGCCAGCCAGCCTGCATAATCCTCTGGCGTCATTACTATCACCTGGCCCACCATTCCGGAATGCTTGGTGCCGCAATATTGCGCGCAGAAGAGGTGATAAGTCCCAGGCTGGGTCGCTTTGAACCAGGTAAACACGTAGCGGTTCGGCAGCACGTCCTGTTTTACCCGGAAGGCCGGCACAAAGAAGCTGTGGATCACGTCCTGCGAAATCATTGTGACTTTCACGTCGCGCCCCATGGGCACATGCAGCGTGTTGATCTCGCGCTGGCCGCCAGGGTGCTGGAATTTCCACATCCACTGCTTGCCCACGCCATAGATTTCCAGCGGGTTCGCCGGCGGGCGCTGCATGTGGTAATAGATCAAAGCGCCCCAGACGAAAATCACCATGGAAATTCCCAGCGGAATTACGGTCCACACAATTTCCAGAAGAGTGGAGCCATGGATCTGTTCCGCTTGCCGCTCCGGCGTCCTGCGGTACTTGATGGCGAAATAGAGAATGAGAATGGCGATGAGCAGCGAGAAAAAGGTGGTGATCAACACCAGGAACAGGTAGAGCGCGTCCACCTGCCCCGCCATGCTCGAGGCCTGCTCCGGAAAAATGGGAAAGTTCAGTTGCATCTATTCGGCTGTCCTGGTTACGCGGCCCTTTTTGGCAGCGAGCGAATCGCGGCGAAACATGATGAACATGAATCCGCCCAGCGCCAGTACAGAAGCGAGGGCGCTCAAGCGTAAAACGTTGAAGATCGCGGCGCCGTACCTGCCTTGCCTGGGATCGTAGTGGTAGCAGTAAAGCAGGACCTGGTCCACCACGTTTCCGATCTTGCCCTTTGACGCTTCGATCAACCCCAACTGGATATCGCGCGGCGCGTACTCAATGCCGTAATAGTACTGGGCCACGCGTCCCTGCGGTGTAAGCAGCATGATGCCGCTGGCATGCGCGTACTGCTGGATCTCGGGGTCCCAGGCGTAGCGGAACCCCACGGCCTGCGCCAGCGCGTCAATCTGATCTTTCTTGCCGGTCAGGAAGTGCCAGCCTTCCGCCGCTCCGGCCCGGCGATAGCGCTTGATGTACCGCTCTTTCGCGGCGGCAGCGTCCTGCGGCTTGTCACGCGGATCGATACTGACGGTGATCACGTTAAACTCGCGCCCAATGTTGAACCGAACGATGCCGTTCATCGCCCCAGTAAACCCATTTAACACCTGTGTGCAAAGCATGGGACACTGGTAATACACCAGCATCAGGATGACCGGCTTCTGTCCGAAATATTGCTGCAGTTGTATGGCCTGGCCGGTTTCGTCATTGAAGGCCAGATCGAGTGGGACCTGCTGGTTCAGGCGCTGGTCAAGCCCGACCTGATCGAGAATGGAAGGCTTCACATTCGGTACTGACTCGCCCGGTTGAAGCTTGGGCGCAGCCTGGGACCAGGCTGAAACCGAAGCGTACGCCGCCAATGTCATGACCGTAAGCGCTTTTCGAATTGTACTGCCGTACTTCACTTCTTTACACCCCCTGCCGGAGTAGCGCGCGTCGTCTGGCCTGAGTCTCCCGCTCCCGTGGGATAGGCAGCGCTTGGCGCACCGACGTTCGCCGGCTGAAATGGTCCGCTCACCGGGGGCAGGCCACGCTGGGCCAGAATTTCCATCGCCCGGTCGATCGGAATATGGATATTGCCATCAGGCGTCTTGCCCGTGCTGCTGAGCCATTTGACTTCGGAACCGACAAACATTCCCATGTCGTGCTCGTCATCGTACTGCAGGCGGGGAGCTTTGATGGTGCGGCTCAAATGATCTTCTATCTTGCCGCGGCCGTACCAATCGGGCGCGGGCTTGATTTCGCCTTTGCTGGTCGGCACTTCTTTGCCTTCGCCTTCCTTGGGCTGTTCGCGTTCACGCTGCAACTGCTGTTCCACGGGCGTCAGCTTGGCTTCATGCTTTTTCTCGTAGTCTTCCAGCCCATAGATCATGCCGATCGCTACCACAAAGGCGATGACGCCGCCGACGGCCAAAATCACGCCGGCCCACACGATGCCGCCAACGTTTATGTCGCTCTCCTGATGGCCTTCTTTGATGTGCCCGCCGGATTGGGTTTCAAATTTGTCTTTATCCATGTTTCGCTTCCAGCATCTGGACAAAACCAGGGTCATTTACCGGCATGAGCGAACGCTTGCCCAGCCGCAGAAAAAAGAAGAACAGCCAGATTCCGCCCATGGCGATGGGGCAGATTACGTACATGGCCGCATCCAGCAGGTGGAAGTTATTCAGCCCCGCGCCGGTGCCAGGATAAAAGTTCGGGGCCGTCTGCCAGAAAAGGTCCACCAGCCGCATCAACAGCACCAAGAAAGAAATGGCAACAATCCGTCTCCGGCTGCGCTTGTTATTTCGCGAAAGCAGCAGCGCGAACGGGAATACAAAGTGGACGAAGATCAGGATTGTCCCAAAGTATTGCCAGCCGTTCTGCAGCCGCATGAGGTACCAGCGGATTTCTGAGAGCATGTTGCCGGACCAGATAATCAGCCACTGCGAGAACGAGAGATAAGCCCACAGCACGACGAAAGCAAACATCAGCTTGCCAAAGTCATGCAGGTAGTCGATTTTGAAGATGCGCGAAACCGGCTCAATCTCAGAGAGCCGTGTAAAAAGCCAGATGGTAAAGCAGAATGCGGTAAGCACCTGGCCCACCATAAACAGCATGCCCCAGACGGTTGACCACCATTCCGGATACAGCGACATGGTCCAATCGATGGTAGCAAAGGTGATGGTCAGGCCATAAAACACAATGCCGAAACCGCTCAAATTCTGGATGAAGACAAACTGGGCGGGAGTGGTGGTCCCGGCTTCCTCACGAATGGACCAGCGCTTGAGGAAATAGTAGAGGACCGCCCAGCCAGCAAAGTAGAGCACTCCACGGACGAGAAAGAACGGGGTGTTCAGGTAATAGTGGATCTTGTCCGCGCCGTAATGCGCCATGAATTTGGCCAGTTGCGCGGGGTCCTGCGGCATTGTGGCCCAGACATAGAGCCGCTTCACCCCGATGGCTATCGGGAGCCAGAACAGGAACATCAGCCACCAGTTGCCTGCGGCAGCTTCCCATATGCGACGACCGAGGCGGCCCCAGTTGCCTCCGCTGGTGTATTGCAGCATCAAGAGCACGAGAGAACCAAGCGTAAGCCCCAGCCAGAACATGAAAGAAAACAACCATGAACGCAGGAATAAATCCCACTGGCTCAACCCGAGCGTGAGTCCGAGCGCCAGAACGCTGAAGACCACACCCACCACGAGCGAGCGTGAGCGCATCCGGTCAATAACGGCCGGCGGCGCAAAATCTTTAGGGGTAACGCGTACCAAGACCTGGCTCATCGCTTGTTCCCCTTTGGCGTCGTGTCTGGCGCCGGCTTCACTGGGGTGGTTACGGCGGGCGAAATTATGGAGGTATCAGGGATGGTAATTCCTTCTTCTGCCGGCTTGTTCAGCTGGTCTCGATCAGCCGCCGCGACATCTGATTCACTGGCATTCTGGCTGAGCTGCAGCGCGCGAATATAAGCGGCGATGGCCCAGCGATCAGCGGGCTTTACCTGCGCGGCGTAGTCCGGCATGCCGCCAAAGCCGTTGCTGATCACATCATAAAACCAGCCGAGCGGCGCGTTTTTGAGCCGCTGCACATGGAAAGATGGCGGGCGCTTGTAGCCACGCTGAACAATCATGCCGTTTCCGTCGCCCAACTGCGAATGGCAGGGCTGGCAATAGATGTTGTAGCGCTCCTGGCCGCGCGCCAGTGTTGCGGCAACTGTTTTCGGATTCGTGCCCGCGGGCAGCTCGTTGCCGTAGGTATTGCCATGCTTGCCGGTGAGGAAATAACTGTTGGGATCAAGTTGTTCCTTGTCCACGTTTTTGTCATCCAGTTGCGGGATGGTGCCGGGAACGGGATAACGCGCCGATCTGCGATCGGAATAAAACTCGCTCGATCTAAGCGGAATAAACTTGGGCTGGTTGTGCATGTCCTGCCGGCAACCGGCAAGAACAGCCATCCCTGCCGCCGCGAACAGCAGCCAGGCAATGCGGATTTGTGCCGGACGATTAATACGGCACCTCCGTGATCTCCTCAGGTTTGAAGCTCTCCAGCAATTTCCGTGTGTCGGACGGGCTGAACCGTGGGTCCTGAGATTCGATGCACAGGAAAAAGCGGTCACGGCTGGCGCGCACAAAGTTGGGCGAGTTAAACACCGGATGATAGGGCTGCGGCAGGCCATTTAAGGCCAGCATGCCAAATACTGCCGCCAAGCACGCGCCCAGCACCGCACACTCAAACGTTACGGGGATGAATGCCGGCCAGGAATGGAACGGCTTGCCGCCCACATTGATGGGATAAGCTACGGCGGAAACCCAGTATTCCAGAGAATACCCGCCAATCATTCCCAGCATGGCGCCGACCAGAACGATCAGCGGCACGCGATTGTGGTGCGCGCCGATCGCCTCGGCCGCTTCTTCCAGCGGGTATGGCGTGTAGGCATCCATTTTGCGATAGCCGGCAGCATAGGCGCCCTTGGCCGCTTCCACCAGTTCCGTGGGCGTTTCAAATTCCGCCATCAGTCCGTAAATAGGTGCTGCTGTCATTCTTTCACCTTGGCCTGCGGAAGCAAATTCCGCATTTCAAAGATGGAAATGGCCGGCATAAGCCGGATGAAGATAAAGAAGAGCAAAGTAAAGAACCCCATGGTCCCGATGAAAATCATCATGTCCCACTTGGTGAACCAGTACATGCCCCACGAGCTGGGAATGTAATCGCGCTGAAGGCTCATAACAACAATGACAAATCGCTCAAGCCACATGCCGGTATTCACAACCACGGCCACCACAAAGAGCCTCCATGGCGTGGAGCGCACGCTGTTGAACCACAGCGATTGCGGTATGAGGATGTTGCAGAGGATGAGCATGTAGTAATAGTGCGAGTATGGCCCATGCAGCCGGTTATCCACCATGGCCAGTTCGTACTTATCCTGGCTGTACCAGCCAATAAACATTTCCATCCCGTAGGAATAGGCCACAATCTGCCCTGTGGCCAACATCAATTTGCCGCAGTTCTGGAGATGGCGCAGGGTAATGAAATCCTGCATGCCATAGAGATAGCGAAAAGGAATCGCCAGCATCAGCACCATAGCGAAGCCGGAATAAATCGCGCCAGCGACAAAGTATGGCGGGAAGAACGTGGTGTGCCATCCCGGCACAACCGAGACCGCGAAGTCCAGAGACACCACGCTGTGTACTGAGAGCACCAGCGGAGTACAGAGACCGGCCAGAAGCATGTAGGCCGTTTCATAGCGGTTCCAGTGCTTGGCCGATCCGCGCCAGCCCATCGCCAGCATCCCGTAAATACGGCGGACAACCAGCGTTTTGGCTGAGTCGCGCAGCGTAGCGAAGTCGGGAATCAGCCCGATTCCCCAGAAAAGGAACGACGCGGTGAAATAGGTCGAGACGGCGAAAACGTCCCAGATGAGCGGACTGCGGAATTGCGGCCACACTCCCATCGTGAGCGGTATGGGGAACAGCCAGTAAGCCGCCAGCCAGGGACGCCCGGTGTGAATCAGCGGGAAAAGGCCGGCCTGCATGACGGCAAAAATCGTCATGGCCTCAGCAAAGCGGTTGATCGAGGTGCGCCAGGTCTGCTTGAACAACAGCAGAATCGCCGATATCAGCGTGCCGGCATGGCCGATACCGATCCACCATACAAAGTTCACGATGGCGAAGCCCCATCCGGTGGGGATGGTGATTCCCCAAATGCCCACGCCTTTGACCAACAGGTAACCGATCGCGGTTTGCAGCATGCCGAAAAGCGCCAGGGAAAGAGCCACAATCGCTACCCAGAAGATCGGGGTGTGCTTGGTGAGCACAATCCCGGCAAGGCGATCTGTAATTGTCCCAAAAGTTTGGCCTGGCCCGATAATCGGTGGCCTTACACCTTTAGGCGGCAGTATGTCTGGTGCAGCCATCTCTTATGCCTTCTCCGTGCCAGACGTTAGTTTGGGGTTGGGGTTTCGCACTGCCGCCACATATGTGGTGCGCGGGCGCGTATTCAATTCCGCCAGAAGCTGATAATTGCGCGGACTGCTCTTGATCTTCGCTACGGCGCTGTTCTTGTTGTTGATGTCGCCGAAGGTAATTGCCTCAGTGGGACAGACCTGCTGGCAGGCTGTCTTGATTTCGCCATCCCTGACATCACGGTCTTCTTTTTCTGAAGCGATGCGGGCCTCGGCGATTCGCTGCACGCAGTACGTGCATTTTTCCATCACGCCACGGCTGCGAACGGTAACGTCAGGATTGCGTCCGAGCTTCAGGCTAGGGGTGTCGTAATCCGCAAACAGGAAGAAGTTAAACCGCCGGACCTTATACGGGCAGTTGTTGGAGCAGTACCGCGTGCCCACGCAGCGGTTATAGACCATGTCATTCAGGCCTTCCGTGGAGTGGGTGGTTGCGCCAACAGGACAAACCGGCTCGCACGGCGCGTCCTCACACTGCATGCATGGAACAGGCTGGAAATAGACGCTGGGATTTGCGGGATCGCCTTCGTAATATGAATCGATGCGGATCCACTGCATCTCACGGCCACGCTGCACCTGCTCTTTGCCGACAACGGAAATGTTGTTTTCCGCCTGGCAGGCCACGGCACAAGCCTGGCAGCCGACGCACGAATTCAGGTCAATGGACATTCCCCAGGCATACTTCTGGTAAAAATTCTCCTGGGTCTTGAAATTCGAATACAGCGATTCCTGCTTGTCGCCCTTATCCTGCGGCTGTTCTGCAGGATTGTGGGCGAAATTCTTGTCCTTCAGGTACTCTTCCAGGTTCGCCACTTTGACCGGCTCGCGGTCATCCATGCTGAAGTGGCCCTGAGTGACGGCGATATCCCAATAGCGGTTTGTGACGTTGATCTTTACGCCGCTGCCCGTATACTGCGCAGCACTGGGACGGACTTTGTAGGCGTTGTAACCTGTTCCGGTACCGACACGTCCGGTCTTTGGGACGCCGTAGCCCATAAAGAGCGTGATGGCGTTATCGGGATGGCCGGGCTGCGCCCAATAGGGGACCTCTACTTTGCGCCCCTGAAACTCGACTTCAAGTATCCTTTGCGCGTCGGACTGGTGATCGTTCTGGTCGCTCAATTGATCGAGCTTCCATGCACTTGCCATGGCCGGGCTAATCATGGCCACATTGTCCCAGGTGCTGCGGCTCAACGGCTTGGGCGTTTCCTGCAGCCATGCGTTGTTGATAAAGGTGCCGTCGTAAATCGTCGGATCCGGCCGGAATGAAACTTCCACGGCATGAGCGTCGTAAGCGGCCATCGGAGGCAAAGCCGCAAGTTTGGGGGTGATCTGCTTTGCCGGAGAGGCGCTGCCTGCTACGAACCCGTCATGGACCGCCGTCCGCCAGAACGTTTCAAAATCGCCGGTGGGATGCTGCGATTTCCAGTAGGTCTGCACCAGGTCGTGCGATGAAGTGCCCTGCTGGTCCAAAAACATCGAAAGCAGTTCATGCCCGTTCCTGCCGTCATACAAGGGCATGATCATGGGCTGGATCACGGATGCGGTTCCGTCATAAGAGCGGGCGTCGCTCCAGGCTTCCAGGTAATGCGCTTCCGGCACATGCCAATGCATTTGGTCGCCGGTCGCATTCTTATAGCTGGAGAACTGGATGCGGAGCTTGACTTTCTCAACAGCCCCAACGAAATCCAGGTCCACCGGCGCATTGAATGCAGGATCGCCGCCGATAATCACCAGCGTTTCGACTTTACCTGCGTTCATGTCAGCAATCAGTTCGCGGATAGATTGACCGTGCTCCACCGCGTCCACTTCTACCGGATCGATGTAAGTAACCGTCTGGCCGACATTCCCCAGCGCGCCATTGATGGCGTGCGCCAGCGCGTACACCGCGGGCGACTGGAATTCACCGGGAACCACCAGGCATTTGCCTTTGTGCTCCATCAAGTCTGCGGCAACGGCGTCAAGCCACTTCTGCTGATCAGGACTGAGATTGCCCGCCGAGCCGGACAAGCCAACTTTGGCGGCCAGCGCGCGCGCGAGGCTCTCGACTTCCGAGGGCCTCAGCACCAGGCGATGGTCGGCTTTGGCGCCGGTGGTGGAAGGCGCGCTCTCCGCGACGTACAGGCGGTTCATCTGGTCGCTGTTTTCCAGCTTGCGTCCGCGCATGAAGTCACGCGCATAGCGCACAAAGCCCGGGAACCACGCGCCGGAAAGGAAGTCAGCATCCAGCGAGAGCACGACCACGGCATTTTCAAACTTGTAGATCGGATCGTAGTACGCGCCGAAAGCCAGTTTGGAACCGGCCCGCATATTGTCGCGATTGATTGGGTCCCAGCGATGCCACTTCGACTGCGGGAAAGCCTGCTGCACGGCCTTCATCTGCCAGCCAAACGTCGGCGAACTGACCGCGCCCGTAAGAAAGCGCAGCCCGGCGCCCTGCAAGGCTTTGCGGGCGCGGACTTCATTTTGCATCGCGATGGCAAAATCGCCCCATGAGCCCAGCTCACCCATATACGTCAGGGTGGTGGAGCGGTCAGGATCGTAAAGATTCAGCACCGACGCCTGGGCAAAAAGGTCAGTAGCGCCCATGCTGGCGGCGTGCATCGGATTGCCTTCAATCTTGGTCGGACGAAATTCGTGGGTTTCCACCAGCAAAGGAAGCGCGTGGCCGTGGAAGGGCATGGCCGTGGCATAGAAAATCGGCTTGCCGGGAATAAGCTGCTCCGGCTGGCGGACATAGGGGAGAATCTGCTCCAGCGGCTGCCGCGTGCATCCGGCCAGCCCGGCCAGCGCCATGGACGCTCCGGCAAGCTTGAGGAAGCTGCGCCGTGAAACCGGATCGACCCACTCTGAAGCCTGGCGCGGAAATTCGCGCTCCAGCAGTTCGCCGAAAGCTTCCTGGTCCGCAAGTTCTTCCAGAGTACGCCAGTATTTTGGCCCTTTGGCTTCGGCCAGCTTCTTGCGCACGGTTTCCAGCTCCATGCTGGCCGGCTTGATCTCGCTGGCGGAAAGCAGGTTGGGATTTGAATCGCTTCTGTTAGACATTCGTTTCCATATTGTTTCCACCCTATCGGTGGCAGGTGGAGCAACTGGTTATGTCCTGCGACGTGCGCAGGTGATACTCGTTCCGCAAGGCTGTTCCCAGCTTTAACTGCTCAGTGAAGGGCGTCTTGGTGCCGCCAATCATTGCTTCAACCGGGTGTTCCTCTGTCGGTTGCTGATATTTCATGTTGAACACTTCATTCTTCGGTCGAAGAAACTTTTCCGGCGCGCGATGGCAATCCAGGCACCACTCCATCTGCAGGGTATTTTCCTGGTACATCAGCGGCATTTCATCCACCGGGCCGTGACAGCTATAGCAGCCAACGCCCTTGTTGATATGAATGCTGTGGTTGAAGTAAACGAAATCGGGAAGGTCATGCACGCGCGTCCATTGCAATGACTGTCCGCTGGAGAAGCTGTAGCGGACCGGCGCGAGCATGGGAGCGTTGGTCCAGATCTGGGCGTGGCAGTTCATGCAGGTCTTGGTGGGAGGAATTCCGGCAAAGCTCGAATCCTCCACCGAGGTGTGGCAATAGCGGCAATCCAGCCCCAGCCCTGCGGCATGATGTTGATGGCTGAACGGGACTGGCTGTTCCGGAGCGATATGCTGCGTGGTCACATAGGGCGAGCGCTGAAATTTCATGAGCGCCGCGCCTACCGCCGAAAGCAGAAGTACCACGCCGAGAATGCTGGCCCGAGCCAGGGTATTTGCACTGCGGTGAAAGATCTGTGCCATTGAATAAAGTCTGTCCGAAAAACTGTCGCGCTCCTGCCCTGCCAAGCGATCGGCAGCCCACAGGATTCGTCTGTGATCTGCATCACTGACGAAAACGGATGATTATAAACAAGAGTTGCGCATTTCAGCTACCCTCCACCGGACAAATACGAAAAAAATATTTTTGCGTTCAAAATGATTGCAAAATTTATGCCGCCCAGAGCTGACGGTCGATGAAACCCAAAATTATTTCGCCGCAGAATTGCATGCGAAGCCAAACGGCTCCTCAGTTGTTATCTGTGAGGGGCGCCCAAGAGCTAAGATACTATCTGTGAAAATGCCGAAAAACATCGACGTGCTATTCGTCGCCGGTTTTGGCCCAATCGTTCGCGACCCGGCTGCAAGCCGCAAATTCTATTCCGAAACATTGGGATTGCCGTTCAAAGAAGATAGCGACGGCTATCTACATACGGGTGGGCTGGATGGCGTGAAGCATTTTGCCTTGTGGCCACTAGCGCAGGCGGCTGAATCCTGCTTTGGAACGGATCTATGGCCTGGCAATCTTCCGGCGCCACAAGCGTGGATCGAATTTGACGTAGGAAATATCGAAAAAGCTACAGCGGAACTGAAGGCGCAGGGCTATAAACTGCTGGTTGCGATCCGAAAGGAACCCTGGGCCAGACCGTCACACGCCTGCTGGGACCAGAAGGTCTGCTGGTGGGAATAAGCCATACGCCTCCAATGCGAAAATGAACTCTGGCCCCATCCTTGCTCCGCGCTTACTTTTTTCAGGACGTACTTACGATTCCAGCGCGTACTTCAGGGAATAATCTTCTTGATCGAAAATCCCTAAAGGCCCGCCTGCCCCCCGGCCGCAGTGCGGCTGAGCTGCGCTTCTATGTAATAAACGTTATCTGTTGGATTGAACGCCTGAGAATCCGCCCAGATAAAGTTAAAAGTAGGGTTCCCCGGCGTATTGCCCCGCTGGTAAGAGGCGCTGGGTGCAGACAAGTTGCTGTCAAATGTCATCAGCGTGGTAATCAGGCCGGTGCTCATGTTCACCTGTTTAAGCGAGAGAAAAACGTGCCCTGCGCCATTATCCAGAAAACGCGCATCGAAGACGCGATATTCCATATCGGACAAGTCTTGTGCCAGGTCGCGCACGGGCAACACGTTGTATCGGATGAACGCCACTGAACCGACCGGCGCATCATTGCGCAGTTCTACTCTTCCATTGATGTACTTCACCAGATTCGTGCTGTTGGGATCCACCGTCCCGGTTGAACCGACCCAGACCTGAGCATGCGCCGCGGGCATGCTGAAAGCCAAAACCGCCATTGCAGCCACACCTAGAAACAACTTCCGCAAACAAGAAGCAGGCATTTCCTATACCTCAATTCCGTAGGATGTTCTGGGCCATATGGGGAACCGGGTATGGAACAGATTGAGTGATCAATATGCACTTGCCGTGCCGATCACGCGCAGAGAGAGCTGCTGCATCGTTGGGTAAGCCGGTACTCACGTTGAGCAGAGACATGGCTTTCCTGGGCAGGAATAAGGACTTTGGCGGCAATCAAGACCACGAATGAGATTGGGCCGATTTTGGCGTTTCAGGCACCACCCGGGCATTGATCCACATCCAAGTTTCGGGACAGTGCTTTTCTGGAACATGGCCGTTGCCTTTTCTTGATGGAACGCTGTATCTGCATTCACGCTCATTTCTACCAGCCGCCGCGGGAAAACCCTTGGCTGGAGGCGGTGGAACGCCAGGAATCCGCCTATCCCTACCACGATTGGAACGAACGCATCACAGCGGAATGCTACGCTCCTAACGGCGCGTCGCGCATTTTGAACGAGCAAGGCTTTATCCGGCAGATCGTCAACAACTATTCCCGCATCAGCCTGAACTTTGGTCCGACGCTGCTCTCCTGGATGGAAGATAACGCCTCTGAAACTTACAAGTGCATTCTTGAATCCGACCAGGAAAGCCAGGACCGCTTCTCCGGACACGGCTCTGCGCTGGCGCAGGCTTACAACCACATCATTCTGCCTCTGGCCAACGCGCGCGACAAACTGACCCAGACAATCTGGGGCATACGCGACTTTGAGCACCGTTTCGGACGCGCGCCGGAAGGAATGTGGCTGGCGGAAGCGGCCGTGGATGTGGAGAGTCTTGAAACTCTAGCCGAACAGGGCATCAAGTTTACCGTGCTGGCGCCGCATCAGGCCGGGAGGGTGCGTAAGATCGGTGGGCGCAGTTGGAAGGATGTCAGCGGCGGACGCATCGATCCCACGCGGGCGTACCTGGCACGGCTGCCTTCGGGCCGGAGAATCAACCTCTTCTTTTACGACGGCCCAATTTCCCGGGCCGTGGCCTTTGAGCAGTTGCTCAACAGTGGAGAGCAGTTTGCCGCGCGCCTGAAAAGCGGCTTTTCTGACCGGCGCGACTGGCCGCAGCTAATGCATATCGCAACCGATGGGGAAACTTACGGCCATCACCATCGCCATGGCGACATGGCGCTTTCCTACGCGCTGGACCGAATCGAGAATGATCCGGGAATCCGGCTCACGAATTACGGAGAATTTCTGGAAAAATATCCGCCGACGCATGAAGTCCAGATCGTGGAGAACACCTCCTGGAGCTGCGCGCACGGTGTGGAGCGCTGGCGCAGCGATTGCGGCTGTAACTCCGGCCGCGCAGGCTGGAACCAGCAATGGCGGGGACCGTTGCGTTCCACTCTGGATTACCTGCGCGACTGCGTTGCCGAAGTATTTGAGAACAAGGCCGGGGAACTCCTGCACGATCCCTGGACGGCGCGCAATGATTACGTTGACGTGGTGCTGGACCGTTCTCCGGATGCGCTCTGGCAGTTCTTTGAAAAGCATTCCCGCCACCAGCTCAAACCGGAGGAAACCGTAGCCGCGCTCAAACTTCTGGAAATGCAACGGCACGCAATGCTGATGTATACGAGCTGCGGGTGGTTCTTCGATGAGCTGAGCGGGATTGAAACCGTACAGGTTTTGCAGTATGCGGGGCGCGTGATTCAGTTAGCGCGCGAAACCGGAAACGTGGATGCCGAACCGGAATTTCTGCGGCGGCTGGGCGAAGCCCGCAGCAACCTGCCCGAGTTGGGCGATGGCGCTTCCATTTATAACCGGTGGGTAAAGCCTGCCTTCGTAGACTTGAACAAGGTGGCAGCGCATTATGCCATCAGCTCCATGTTTGACGGAGATCATGTGGTCCCGCAGTACTGTTACTCGGTCAAAGCAATCGACTATCGCCACACTGAAGCCGGCACGGCCAGGCTGGCGCTGGGGATTTCCCGGGTGAGTTCGCGCATAACGCGGGAATCGATCGAACTGGGTTTCGCGGCCGTTTATCTGGGCGATCAGGTGCTGCACGCCGGGGTGCGCGAAATCCACGAGGACGCAGATTACAACCGCGTGGCGGCGGAAAGCATGGCGGCTTTTTCCGCCGGCGACTTTGGCGAGCTTCTGCGGCTGTTGGACCTCGAGTTCGGCGGCATGCAGTATTCGTTCCAGGCGCTCTTTAAAGATGAGCAAAAGAGGATCCTGGACATTGTTCTTTCCCGCACGCTGGAAGATGCCGAGGCCAGCTACCACCAGATTTACGAAAGGCACGGCTCACTGCTGCGTTTTTTGAAAGAGATGGGCCAGCCGGTGCCGGACGTGTTGCGCTTTACCGCCGAATTTGTCCTTAACAACGATCTGAAACATACCTTCGAAACCGATCCGGTGGATTTTGTGAGAATCGCCATGCTGATGGAGATGGTCAAGCGCGAAGGCGTGAAGGTGGACGAAGCGGGCGTCCGCTATGCCGCGGGCAACAGCCTAACGCGGATTCTGCGGCGTTTGCAGCAGAAGCCGCAGGACAGTGAAACGCTGGAACGCGCCAACGTGCTCACCAGCCTCTATCCCATGATGCCGTTTTCGGTGGACTGCTGGCATGCACAGAACATCTATTACTCCATGCTGCATAAAACTTTTCCGGAGATCGCCCGCAGGCACGACCCGGAGTCACGGCGGTGGCAGGAGCGTTTTCTGGCGCTGGGAGAAAAACTGCGGATCAACGTGCCCGCGCTGGCCGCCGAAGCCGAATTCAAGATTGCCAGCTGAAAAGCCGGATAGGACACAGCAATGAAAAATCGGACAAAAGTCATCATTGGCAGCGCAGCGGCAGGTACGCTCATGGCGGGCGCGGCAGCGGGGATAGGAACAGTCATGGCTTTGCGACATGGACTGCGGATGTTCCGCGAGCGTCGCTTGCGCGAGTTGCGTGGGCAGACGGTTCTCATTACCGGCGGATCACGCGGCCTGGGGCTGGCACTGGCGGAAGAGTTCGCGCAATTTGGAGCGAAGATCGCCATCTGCGCCCGCGACGAGCAGGAACTTGCCCGCGCGCGGCAGCAACTGGAAGACCTGGGGGCTGTGGTTTGCGCGGTCCCGTGTGATGTGAGCAAGCCGGAGGAAGTGGATAACCTGGTGAGCTCCGTTATCCGGCATATGGGAAAAATCGATGTGCTGGTCAATAACGCGGGCGTGATTTCCGTTGGGCCAATCCTCTCGCAGGAGCTGAAAGATTTTCAGGAAGCCATGGACGTGATGTTCTGGGGAACGGTGCATCCCACGCTCGCAGTGCTGCCGCAGATGCTGGCGCGCGGAGCGGGCAAGATCGTGAACATTGCTTCGATTGGCGGGAAGGTCAGCGTACCTCATCTTGTTCCGTATGGTTGCGCCAAGTTTGCTGTGACCGGCTTTTCTGAAGGTTTGCACGCGGAGTTGAAGCGCTTTGGCATCCACGTGCTTACGGTGGCGCCCGGACTGATGCGCACCGGCTCACATCTGAACGCGCAGTTCAAAGGCAACCATGAAGCTGAATTTGGCTGGTTCGCCGTGAGCGGAACAAATCCGTTGGCTTCCATCTCGGCGCGGCGAGCGGCGGAAAAGATTGTGAATGCAACGTGCGCCAATCGGGCCGAGCTGATCATCGGCTGGCAGGCGAAATTGCTGGCGGGAATCCATGGCGTGGCGCCGGGCCTGACGCAACAAGTGCTGGCCCAGGTGAACCGGCTATTGCCGGACGCCGCTGGAACCACGGAGAAGAAAGCGGGCCATGAAAGCCAATCGGCGGTTACGCGTTCGCCGCTGACGGCGTTGGGCAGGCGCGCCGCGCGCCGCTACAACCAGGTAGAGAAGCCGGCTTAGGTTGGCACTTGCCAAACCATGTCAGCCGCAGATTTGCGCAGATGAACGCAGATGAAAAAGATTGGCCGCGAATTTCACGAAACAACGCGAATTAAATTAGGAATAGTCCGCGTCTTTACGTGTTAACTCGCGGTTGATTCTATCTTTATTATCTGCGGGCATCTGCGTAAATCTGCGGCGAGTTTTCTTTTGCCTCACTGTCGAGCGTGGAAGATTCAGAAATAGCCATCTGCAAAACTTCAGTGATGTGCAGCGGTTTGCGCCCGGTAAGACCTTCAATCTGCTGGTAGCAGCTGAAACCGTCAGTGATGATGAGCGTGTCAGCGGCGGCGCTGCGGACGGCGGGCAATAACACGCGCTCGCCGATTTTTACCGAGACATCGTATTTTTTCGCTTCGAAACCAAAAGAACCGGCCATGCCGCAGCAGCCGGAATCGAGGACATGAAAATCAAGGCCCGTGCGCTTCAGCAGTTCTGATTCAGAATCAAATTTGAGCACCGACTTGTGATGGCAATGGGCGTGGACGATTGCTTTGCGCTTGAGCTGCGGCGGACGATAGTCGGCCTGATTGATGAGAAACTCGCTGAGAAGATAGGTCTGGCTTTTGAGTTTCTGCGCTGTGACGTTCTTACCCAGCAGGTTGGTCATTTCATCGCGAAAGACAGAGACGCAGCTTGGTTCCAGGCCGATGATCGGAGTGCCCTCTTCGATGTCATTGCGAAGGGCAACGAGCGTCTGTTCCAGCGTGGCTTTGGCCTGGTCGAGCATGCCAAAGTCATATAAAGGACGACCGCAACATAGACCTTGCTGCGGAATTTTCACCTGATATCCTGCGTGCTCCAGAACTTCAACAGCGGCCTTGGCGATCGAAGGATGAAAGTTGTTGCTGAAGGTGTCCGGCCAGAGAATGACCTGGGGTCGGCCTTGATCTCTGACTTCTCGGCGGCGAAACCACGCGGTAAACGTCTCATTAGCAAAGGCGGGCATGTTGCGTTTTTGCGAGATACCGCCAAGCCACTTCGTGAATTGTGATGTTCCGGGCGCGCGGCCAAGAAAATTCACCAGCCACGGCGCAATGCGGGCCATGCCGGCCCAGCGCTGGATCAATCCCATGGAGTAGGCGGCACGAGGAAGCGAGCGGCCTTCATAATAGTGGGCCAGAAATTCAGCTTTGTAGGTGGCCATGTCCACGTTGATAGGACACTCGCTCTTGCAGGCCTTGCAGGCAAGACACAGATCGAGCGCGTCTTTCAGGTACTCGTTCTTCCAGCCGTCTTTAAGGGTCTCGCCGCGCAACATTTCAAAGAGCAGGCGCGCGCGTCCGCGGGTGGAATGTTTTTCTTCCCGCGTGGCCATGTAGCTGGGACACATGGTGCCGCCATCATCTTTGCGGCACTTGCTCACGCCAACGCAACGTAGCGTGGTTTCAGGAAAATGCCCGTGATCTTCCGGGAAAGAAAAATAGGTTTTGACCGGGACAGGCCGGTAGGTGGCACCGAGACGGAGATTCTGATCGAGGGGATTGGCGTCAATCTTTTTGCCCGGATTCATCTTCCAATCGGGGTCCCATATGCGCTTGAATTCGCGGAAGGCCTCCATCAATTCGGGGCCGAACATTCTGACCAGAAGCTCGCCGCGGGCCTGACCGTCACCGTGCTCGCCGGAGAGCGAGCCGCCCATCTGGACGACCATATCGGCGGCTTCTTCCACGAAGGCGCGAAAATCTTTGATGCCCTTTTCCGTGACCAGATCAAAATTGATCCGCATGTGGACGCAGGCATCGCCAAAGTGGCCATAGAGCGCGCAGTGATAACCATATTTCGCCAGCAGACGATGCAGGCCGCGCAGATATTCGCCGAGGTTTTCCGGCGACACCGCCGCGTCTTCCCAGCCTTCCCACGCTTCCGGCTCGCCCGGCACCTGCGAGGTCGCACCCAGGCCGGACTCGCGGGCCTTCCAGACGAGAAGCGTTTCCTGCTCGTCAATGAAGAGCTTCATGTTGGGCGGATCGGGCTGGCGGCTGAGCCGATCCATCAGCCCTCGCGCCTTGGCGTTTGATTCTTCCTTGGTCTCGCCACCGAACTCGCATAGCAGCCAGCCTTTTCCCTCAGGCAGCATGGCAATGCTCTTAGGATGAAGACCCTTCTTCTTCATGTTCGAAATCAGGACGTCGTCCATGCCTTCCAGACCGATGGGCTTCGATTTGCAAACTTCCGGGACATTGTCGGCAGCGGCGTAAATGTCTTTATAGCCAAGCACCACGGTCGTGCGTTTTTTAGGCCAATCGACCAGACGGACTTTGGCGGCCAAGGTGATCACACATGTGCCTTCCGCGCCGACAAGCGATTTAGCAACATTGAAACCGCGGTTGGGAAGGAGTTCGTCGAGACTGTAGCCGGAAACCCGACGCGGGATGTTGGGATAACGGCTGCGAATAAGGTCGGCGTATTGGTCGCTCAGTGCCCGAAGTCGCGAATAAATTTCTGCGCGACGGCCACCAGCGCGAACGATCTCTCCAAATTCCGTATCTGAAGTGGGGCCAACGCGCATGCGCTCGCCGTCATAGGTGAGGATGTCGAGTTCCAGGACATTATCGACGGTGCGGCCGGCCATGACGGAATGCACGCCACAGGAATTGTTGCCGATCATTCCGCCAAGGTTGCAGTATTCATGCGTGGAAGGATCAGGGCCAAAAGTGAGATTGAACTCGTTGGCGCGGTTGCGAAGCTTATCCAGCACGCAGCCGGGCTGCACCCAGGCATATTTCTCCTGTGGATTGATCTCGATGATCTGGTTGAGGTGCTTAGAAAAATCCACAATCACCGCGACGTTGCAGGATTGTCCGGAGAGGCTGGTGCCACCACCGCGTGGCAGCAACGGCGCGCCGTGCTTGCGGGCCAGCGCAACAGTCTGAATCACGTCTTCGATGCTTTTGGGGATTACGATGCCGATGGGGACCTGGCGATAGTTTGAGCCATCGACCGCATAGAGGGCGCGGGTACCATCATCAAAACGGACCTCGCCGGTGATGGCGGCGCGCAGTTCGGCAGCGAGGGCGTCGGCCTGGTAGCGGGAAAAATCTATCCCTGATGCTGCACCAAATCGGAGCTGCGTTTCCTGAGTTTGGATCAATTTGCTCACTTCAGCACGTTCAATGCGTTCCATCGAATTTTAGCTGATCGGGCGTACCAAAGTCCCCCCCGAGCCAGACATTGGAGTCTTTTGAATCCTTGATTGTTAATACGCAAAGTCTTCGAGAATTAATCCAGCAAAAGCTCATCGAATATCGTGAAGTAAGTATGAACGAACTCATTGTGATAGCGTCGCATCCATTCGTATTTTGGACGAACACTGGAACCGCTGGCGAACTTTTCCAACGCCATAGTGACTAGATCGGCGTGCCTCTGGAGCAGGTTGAAAGCATTATCGTCGCTTCTTTCAATGAGTGCAGCCCGAAGATAATCAACATAAAACTCTTCAGTGTCTTGATCCTTCGCAATTAGATTTAGGGCAATTTTATGATCCCTCTCCTGGGCATTGCGTTCTGCGATATTTGCGATTTCAGAAGACACCCCGATTCGCGGAACAGTCGGGCGTTTATCCATTTCGTAAGCATCAACTAGACCCTGCCCAAACACAAACTCTCCATCGAATGATAGCGGCCCGATTGCCATACCTCCACTGATAACAATTCCCTCATCCTCGATCAACTTACATTGAATGCCTGCGATGCTTTCAAGCTCGTAATCGAGCAAAGCAGGATAGGCAAGGAGATAATCAGCAGATGAAACAACAACTCCGCGCACGCTGAGATCAGAGAAGTTGACGTAGGTTCGCATAAAATCACGTTCCTCCTTGCGGTCTCCTTCAGCAGAGGCTTTAAAGATATTTAGGATTCGCGAAATCTCAGTCGCCGGTTGCTGTTCGATCAGCTTTTTGAACCCAAGTATGTCAAAGTAAGTAACGATATTGGTTAGATACTTCGGCGGTTTTTTCAAACTCACGTAATCTCCTGTGTATTACGGTTAGCCAGGGATATTTTTCGATAGAGTTGGAGGCGCGCTTATCATGCGCGGCTCTTATAATAGACGGTTTCATGCATACCAAGCTTCCGCCGCAGCCATCTTATAATTTGCTTGTGTCCAGTGCTTCTGGCCAGCGACATAATCTCTTCATTTTTCTGATCGTGCTGGTCTGGGCGGTCATCTACCTTGGCAGTCTGTTTCAACCGCCGTTGATGGACGACGCCGACACGGTGCACGCCGAAGCCGCGCGCGAGATGGTGGAGCGCAATGACTGGGTCACGTTGAAGATCAATGACGGTTTCCGCTACCTGGAAAAGGCTCCGCTGATGTACTGGTGCGTGGCGGGGAGCTTCAAGGTTTTCGGCGTGCATGACTGGTCGGCGCGGCTGCCAATTGCACTGGGCGTGCTGGCGCTGTTGCTGGTGGTCTATCGCATCGGCAGACGCTTTTACGGAGATGAGGGCGGCCTTTATGCAGCGCTGGCTCTGGGAACAGGCTTTGGGCCGTTCATCTTCACACGCATTCTGATTCCGGACATGCTGGTAGGGCTCTGGCTGGCGCTGGGGTTCGACTTCTTTCTGACGACGCTGGAACAGGCGGAAGCCGGACATAAGCCATCAAAGTGGCTGTGCTGGGGCATTGCCGCCACGATGGCGCTCAACGTCCTGACCAAGGGACTGATCGGGCTGGTATTCCCGATTGGAGCAATTTTTCTTTTTCTGCTGATCACGGGAAATTTACGGCATCTGCTGAAGCTGCGGCTGGTCTCGAGCTTTCTGGTGTTCCTGTTGATGGCTGCGCCATGGCACCTGCTGGCGGGATTTCGCAATCCGGCGCAGGGGCAGACGAAGGGGTTTTTCTGGTTTTATTTTGTCAACGAACACTTTCTGCGCTACTTGAACAAGCGCTATCCCGCCGACTATGACACGGTGCCGATATGGCTGTTCTGGGGATTGAATCTGCTCTGGCTCATGCCATGGACGGCATTCATTGTTCAGGCACTTGCGACGGTCCCGCGACGCATCAAGCTTTGGCGCGCTGGGGTTGCTAAGAATGGACTCTCAAGGCAAGAGCGCGCCACGCTGCTGTTTGCCGTATGGGCGCTAGTGATCATGGCGTTCTTCAGTTTTTCCAGCAGGCAGGAATACTACGTGATCCCGGCGCTGCCGGGCCTGGCGCTGCTGCTGGGCGGATGGCTGGCCCGAGAGACCGCTTCTCCGCTCGATAGCCGGGAGCGGCGCAGTGGACGAATTTCATCGCTGGTGCTGCTGGTGATCGGCGCGATCGCGTGCATTGCGTGCGTGATGCTGGCAATCCAGGCGCAAACGCCGCCCGCGAACTATGACATTGCCGAACTGCTGAAACGCAATCCCGAAGAGTACAAACTGTCATTCGGGCACTTTCTTGATCTGACGGGAAAGGCTATGGGCGCTTTCAAGGTTCCACTGCTGGTTACGGGAGTGGCCTTTGCGCTAGGCACACTGCTGAACTGGCTGCTGCGACGTTCCAACCGGACGTTCGCGGCAAACATGGCGCTCACGGCAATGGCGGTGGTGCTGTTGCTGGCGGCACATCGCGGACTGGTGATTTTTTCGCCGGTGCTGACTTCTAAAACCCTGGCCGACGCCATTGAGCGCAACTGGAAGCCGGGTGACGTGATTGAAGACAACGGCGACTACGAGGCCGCTTCCGGCATTAACTACTACACGCGGCGGCAGATGCGCATGCTCAACGGCCGCCACAACAACATCTGGTATGGCTCGACTTTTCCGGACGCGCCGCCGGTTTTTGACGACGACGCTTCGTTCGAGAAACTGTGGCACAGCCAGCAGCGCGTGTTTCTATGGACTGAAGAAGATACCGTGCCGAACTACGTGAAAGACGCAGGGGCCTGCCAGCTGGCAAAGTGGGGCGGCAAGCTGGTGCTTACCAATGGGCCGAAACCTTGTCCCGATCGGGCTTTGCCGCGCTGACATGCTCAGGCTCACGCGGATGAGCCGGCCGGATCTTCCCGTCTTGAAGAATGAAGACTTCGCCGCGCCAGTGGACCGTGTGGTCAGCAAAGCTGGCGAACCACACCGCGAAAGCTACAAGATCTCTGATCGGAATCAGCCACAGATGCCGCCAAACAGCGCGGTCATGCACGACGCCAATACCTACTTTCAACGCGACAGCAGCCCGCAAAGCCGCGGCCGCGGCCAGGGTAGTCCATGACCACCAGCTGAACGGCGCGAGCAACACGGCAAAAATCGCCCATGGCAGGCCGAAGGTGAGAAGCAGGCCAACATAGCCCATGCGGCGGGAATCGCGGGTGCTGCGGGCCCAGCGCATCTGGTGCTCAAAAAATCCGCGGAAGCTGTAAGCGGGCAGATGGGTTTCCACCACGATATCCGCCAGCACCACGTCATAACCCGCTTTGGCGATGCGATAGCCCAACTCAAAATCGTCGGCCAGATAGTCGACCAGGGGACGCAGGCCGCCGATGGCTTCAAGCGCCGCGCGCGACATGGCCAGCGTGGATCCGAGAGCAAAGTGAATGCCGCCTTCAATCTGTCGGGCCACCAGCACGCCGGCGATGAAATCCGTGCTGATGCCGATGGATTCCAGCTTTGAGCCCAGAGTATCGGCGGCGATGCCGCGATACGGGCAAGTCACCATGCCAACCTGCGGGCGGGCAAAGGGAGCCATCACGCGGCGCAAATAATCCGGAGTGACATAGATATCACTGTCATTAATCAGGATGTGGTCGTACTGGGCGAATGCCAGCATCTGCACCAGGTTGCTGGTTTTGCGATTGTTGCCCAGCACTTCAGGGCAAACCATAAGGCGGATTTTGCAGTTGGGAAATTCCCGGACCAGTTGCTGTACGCCTTCCGCCGCGGGATCGTCCGGCTCACTGACGCCAAAGATGATTTCGTACTCCGGGTAATCCTGCACGCAGTGGCTGCGGAAGCTTTCGTACATCTGCGGATCAACACCGCGCAGCGGCTTGAGAATGCTTACCGGAGGAGTAACGGCAGACGTGGGCTGCGCGCCGCGCCGCTGAAAGCTTCGGGCACTCCAAAGGCAAAGCAGATAAAAGCACATGCCGCAAACAGCCAGCCCAGCCGCTATCAATCCTGGTACAAGATTCAACATCGCGTCCGTCAATCTGCCTTCATTCTATCTTGGCTATCTTTCGAGTCTTAATATTACTTTACGTTTCGATATTAGATGCTGGACCTTGGAATTCCTGGCAAAAAAATTATTCGCGGGCAGGACTCGGTTCGATGCCTTACATAGTCAGGGCGCTATTTACCTGTTTCCAGTCGATCTTACGCAGCAGCTCTTTGATGCGATCTTCAGGGCCAAATATCCGGACCTCTATATTTTCAATGTAGGGCGTATCCGGGGGATGAACAAAGAAATTGCGGTAGACGTCATTGACCTCTTCCCAGCGGCCGTTCTTGGTGCTGCTGAAAAACAGAACATAGGCCACGCCGTGGCTGAAGGGATTGTTGCGGTCCTGGTGCACAAAAGTCGCTCCGGGGATTTTGGGGTCAACTTTTGGGTTGGGGCCGGTAATCAGGGGAACCACCAGCATGTTGAAGTGAACCTGCACCTGGAGATGCTGCAGGTCCTCAATCCGAGCCGCTTCAAGCTGCTTTTTCGACACATCTTTTTCCGCAGCGTTTTTCTGGAGCCGGGGCAGAACGAGCGTCTTATAGCGCTTTGAATCTTTGCGGATTTCATAGGTGCGCTGGAGCATCTGGTCGATATCCATGGGGCGGTCGCCGAAGGTGTCCACCGTGGGATGATCAATGGTGGCATCGATTTTTTCGTCCCAGTCAGGGCTGCGGAACTGGTCAAGCACCTTGTTCATGGTGTCAGCGTATTTGGTGATGGCCTTTTGTTCAGCCGGAGTCGGATCGTGCCTTTTATAGAACCCAAATACTGTCGTGGAAATAACCGCACACATCAGCGCAATCTTCCAAATGTGACGCCTCATCAAATCTGTGGCTCCTTGAGATATCTGTCTATCAGGCCGCTGCCGGTGGGGGATATAAAGCCTTGCTGCCCGAATTCATCTTATAATATGGATAGCTGATGTCGGACCGGATGGTCGCTGTCTGGGTTGTGGACGCCAGGGTTTCCCGGGCTGCGCGATCCAGAGAGAGGAAAGTCCGAACTCCGCAGAGCAGTGTGCCGGATAACGTCCGGGAGGGTGGTTTCGCGGGGTCCCCGACGCGCGTTTCGCGTGGTGGGGTGCCTTGAAAGCCACTTTACGGAAAGTGCCACAGAAAATATACCGCCTTGGGCCGGGGTGAGCGGACGGTGAGAGCCGTTCTGCTCAAACCGGACGCGAGGGCAAAGCAGGCGCAAGCCGTGCGGAACCCTCGGATACTGAAGGTAAGGGTGAAAAGGTGCGGTAAGAGCGCACCGGTCGAGCAGTAATGCGCGACGCATGGCAAACCCCACACGGAGCAAGACCAAATAGGGAAGGAATGGATGACGGCGCAAGCCGTTTTCCATGCGTGCCGGCTCGGTGCGCCAAACTTCCGGGTAGGTCGCTTGAGCCGTTCAGCAATGACCGGCCTAGAGGAATGACCGTCACGGCAGCAATGCCGTACAAAATTCGGCTTATAGGTTCGATATCACTTGCAGCCCTCATCATCAGAGACGATGGTGAGGGCTTTCAACATGAGCTGCGCGACGCAAAATCGGGGTCCCCGACGAGCCCGCTGTTTGTTCAGATTCATGACATCCTTTACAAAATGTACCGGGACATCCTTTACACTCCGGCGCGAGCTGAGCGCAGGAGCAGCAGAGGAATGGCTTGGAAAACGATGGATGTCAGAGAAC